>NZ_JBJMAV010000001.1:0-794658 GCF_046600715.1 Novilysobacter viscosus | reverse complement strand
GGCGCCGCAGCGCTTCGTCGCGGCGGCGGGCCAGCAACTGCAGGCGGGCCTGCGGACGCAGCGCGTTCAGCCGCAGCGCCGCGCGGTCCGTCGACTGCATCGCCTGCTGCAGGCGGTGGCCCTGCAGTGAACGCAGCCGGCCGTGCAGGGTGCGCAGGCGGGCCGCCAGGTCGTTGCGGTCAGGCACCAGCAGTTCAGCCGCGACCGAGGGCGTCGGGGCGCGCACGTCGGCGGCGAAATCCACCAGCGAGAAATCCGTCTCGTGGCCGATCGCCGATACGATCGGCACGACGCAAGCGGCGACGGTGCGGGCGAGGGCTTCGTCGTTGAACGCCCACAGGTCTTCCAGCGAGCCGCCGCCGCGCGCCAGCACGAGGACGTCATAGCGGCCCGAGGCCTCCGCCCGTACAAGCATGTCGCGGATCTGCGCGGGCGCAGCCTGGCCCTGGACCGGCACCGGCAGCACGTCCACCTCGACCAGCGGGAAACGGCGTGCCAGCACGCTGAGCACGTCCCGCACCGCAGCGCCGCTGGGCGATGTGACCACGCCGATCCGCCTGGCGTGCGCAGGCAGCGGTTGCTTGCGGGCGTCGTCGAACAGGCCTTCGGCCGCCAGGCGCGCCTTCAGCTCATCGAATGCGCGGCGCAGGGCGCCCTCGCCGGCCTCCTCCATGTGGTCGAGCACCATCTGGTACTCGCCCCGCGCCTCGTACAGCGTCAGCCGGCCGCGCACCAGCACGCGCATGCCTTCGCGCGGCTGGAAGTTCAGCCAGGTGCTCTTGGGCTTGAACATCGCCGCCCGGACCTGGGCGCGGGCGTCTTTCAGCGTGAGGTACAGGTGACCGGAGGCGGGCCGGGCGACGTTGCCGAGCTCGGCCTCCACCCACACCGCCGGGAAGCTGCCTTCCAGCAGGTCGCGCGCCAGCGTGTTGAGCTGGCTGGGGGTCAGGACGGCGTTGGGGTCGTCAGGGGTCATCGGGGTGGCTGCGCCGGCGGCCGGACACCGTACCCCAGGGCACCAGGCCGGTCACGCTCCCCAAGCCCACCTGTAGGAGCGACGTGAGTCGCGACCGGACTTGCACGAGCTGGCATGCCCCGGCTTCGACCGCCGTACCAGCCCCCTGCATTCCGGAGAGCGGAGCGCTTGCGGCCCCTCGCAGACCCCACACAGCGATCGCAGCTGAAGCCGCGCCGACAGGCACCGCGCCCCCCGGCGCTACAATGCGCGGCATGGATTTCGACCCCGTCCCGCCCTGTTCGACCCCGCCGTATGGCCCCCAGCCCCGCCGCATCACGCGGGGTGTGGAGATCGGCGGGGTGCGCGTGGGCGGCGGCGCGCCGGTGGTGGTGCAGTCGATGACCAACACCGACACCGCCGACGTCGTGGGCACCGCGCGGCAGGTGGCCGAACTGTGGCGCGCGGGTTCGGAACTGGTGCGCATCACCGTCAACACCGCCGAGGCCGCGGCCTCGGTGCCGCGCATCGCCGACCGGCTGGCGATGATGGGCGTGTCGGTGCCCCTGATCGGCGACTTCCACTACAACGGCCACCAGCTGCTGACCGCCGAGCCGGCCTGCGCGGAGGTGCTGGCCAAGTACCGCATCAACCCCGGCAACGTGGGTTTCGGCAAGAAGCGCGACAGCCAGTTCGCTACGCTGATCGAACTGGCGATCCGCCACGACAAGCCGGTCAGGATCGGCGCCAACTGGGGCTCGCTGGACCAGGCGCTGGCGGCCCGGCTCATGGACGAGAACAGCGCCCGCGCCGAACCGTGGGACGCCGGCCGCGTGCTGCGCGAGTCGCTGATCCGGTCCGCGCTGGATTCGGCCGACCGGGCGGTCGCACTGGGGTTGGCGGCCGAACGCATCGTGCTCAGTGCCAAGGTCAGCGGCGTGCAGGAACTCATCGCGGTGTATCGCGAACTGGCCGTGCGCGGTGACTACGCGCTGCACCTGGGGCTGACCGAGGCCGGTATCGGCAGCAAGGGCATCGTCGCCTCGTGCGCCGCCCTGGGCGTGCTGCTGCAGGAAGGCATCGGCGACACCATCCGCATTTCGCTGACCCCGGAGCCGGGCCAGTCGCGCACGCACGAGGTCATCGTCGCCCAGGAGCTGCTGCAGACCATGGGACTGCGCGCATTCACGCCGATGGTCACCGCATGCCCCGGTTGCGGCCGCACCACCAGCACGTTCTTCCAGGAGCTGGCGCAATCGGTGCAGTCGCACGTGCGCGCGAAGATGCCGGAGTGGAAGATCAGCCACCCGGGCGCGGAGAACCTCACCCTCGCGGTGATGGGCTGCGTGGTCAACGGGCCGGGTGAGTCCCGCCACGCCAACCTCGGCATCTCGCTGCCGGGCACGGGCGAAGCGCCGTCCGCGCCGGTGTTCGAGGACGGTGAAAAGACCGTCACCCTGAGGGGTGAGAACATCGCGGGCGAATTCGTTGCACTGATCGATGACTATGTCGAACGCAAGTACGCCGCCCGGGGCACCGGCTGACCGGACGCCCGATGGCCCGATTCGCCGGGCCTTCCACGCCAAGCTGTGGACGCTCCTGGTCGAGGGCCGCTTCGGGCTCAATTTCCTGCGCCGCTACTGGCGGCGGATGCTGCTGGTGTTCGTGGCGTTGCTGCTTCCGCTGTGGGGCTTCGCCGAGCTCGCCGACGAGGTGACCGACGGCGACCCGTTCGCCTTCGACGAGCCGCTGTTGCGGTGGGCGCATGCTGCGTCCGCGCCGGCGGCGGACCGCTTCTTCTCCCTCGTCACCCACCTGGGCTACGAGTGGCTGGTTATCCCGCTGGACATCGTGCTGGTGCTGGTGCTGGGCTGGCGCGGACGGATGCGCGAAGGACTGTTCGCGGCGCTGGCACTTGGCGGCTCGGCGTTGCTGAACATGGCGACCAAGCAACTGTATGCGCGCGAACGGCCGGACCTGTGGACGTCGCTGCTTCCCGAGGAAACCTACAGCTTCCCGTCGGGGCACGCGATGGGTTCGATGACCCTGGCCGCCGTGGTGATCCTGCTGGCCTGGCCCACGAGATGGCGTTGGACGGCGCTGCTGCTCGCCGGCGGTTTCGCGGTGCTGGTAGGGGCATCGCGGGTGTACCTCGGGGTGCACTTCCCCTCGGACATCCTGGCCGGCTGGACGGCGGCCTGGGCCTGGGCGGTGGCGAGCTTCCTGATGGTGTTCCACCACCACCGCCATCCCTGGGAGCGCCCCGACGCGCCGATCGACAACCCCGAGGACGTCTGACGGCGTCACGCCGTGGCGGTCATTCGCCCGGCTTGGCCGCTTCCACCGGTGCCTGGGTCGCGGCCCGGCGCGCCAGTTGCGCTTCGCGGTGCGCAATGTAGGCATTGGCCGCGAAGATGATCCCCGCGCCCACGACCGTCCAGCGGTCCACCGCCTCGTCGAACAGCACGAAACCCAGGACCGCCACGATCGGCAGCTGCATGAAGCTGATCGGGGTCAATGCCGAGACGTCGCCCAGCTTGAGTGCCCGCGTCCACAGCATGTGCCCACCGGTGCCCAGCACGCCGGCGGCGGCCACCCACAGCCAGGTGATGCCCTGCGGCCACTCCCACACCGCGAGTGCCGGCAACAGCGACATGGGCACCCAGAACATGGTGGTGAGCAGGACGATGCGATCGGCCGGCTCGGTACGCGAGAGCTGCTTGATCTGGATCGCGACGATGCCACTGAGCACCGCGGCCGACACCGCCACCAGGCTGGCGGAGGTGAACCCGGCGGTGCCGGGCCGCACGATCACCAGCACGCCGATGAAGCCGACCACGACCGCTGCCCAACGGCGCATCCGGACCTGTTCGCCCAGCCAGATCACCGCCGCGATGGTCACGAACAGCGGGGTGGAGTAGGACAGCGAAACCGCCTGCGCCAAGGGCAGGTGGCCGATGGCCCAGAAGCCGCAGAACATCGACACCACGCCGATCAGGCAACGGATGAAATAGCGCGGCAGTTGGCGGGTACGCAACAGGCCGGGGCCGTGGTGGAGCAGCAGCGGCAGCGCTGCCAGCAGGCCGAAGAAGTTGCGGAAGAACGCGATCTCGAACGTGTGCAGGGTCTCGGACGCCAGCCGGATCGCGATCACCATCAGCGCGAAGAACGCGGTGCTGCCCAGCATCAGCAGGGCAGCACGGCCATGGGTCGTCATTGGCATGGAGCAGGCGATCGCGTCGGGGGTGGCGGGCTCACCAGCGGTCCCCGACGAGGCGGGGCTCGGGCTCCAGCGCCACCCCGAAGCGTTCCTGCACCGAGGCGGCGATGTCACGTGCAAGCGCCAGCAGCTGCGCGCCAGTGGCGCTGCCGTGGTTCACCAGCACCAGCGCGTGCGTGGCGGCGACGCCCGCATCGCCCCGGCGATGCCCCTTCCAGCCACAGTCATCGATCAGCCATGCCGCGGACAACTTGCTGCGCGGCCCTTGCGGGGTTTCGCCATGGGCCAGTGCGTCGGCGGGGAAGGGGCCGACCGGGAACACCGGCAACCCGGGATGCGCTGCACGCAGTGCCTCGGCCTGGCCTGCGGGCACGATGGGATTCTTGAAGAAGCTGCCGGCATTGCCGAGCACGGCCGGGTCGGGCAACTTGCTGCGCCGGATCTCGATGACCGCGTCGGCCACCTGTCGCGGCGTGGGGGCGGCGTGGCCGGCCGCGGCAAGGGCGTCGCCCAGCCCGGCGTAGTCGATGCGGACCTGCGGCTGGCGCGACAGTGCGAACTCCACCGCGGTGACGATGAAGCGGTCCGGCTGGCGCTTGAACAGGCTGTCGCGGTAGCCGAAGGCGCATTCCCCCGCAGGCAACCGGTGCCACCGCCCGGTCGCAGGCTCGAACGCCTCGACCGCATGGATGCGCTCGCACACTTCCACGCCGTAGGCGCCGATGTTCTGGATCGGCGCCGCACCCACGGTCCCGGGGATCAGGGCGAGGTTTTCCAGCCCCCCCAGGCCGCGCGCCAGGGCCTGCATGACGAAGTCGTGCCATTGGGCACCGGCCTCGGCGCGGAGGATGGTTTCCGCACCGTCGTTGGAACGTTCAGTGACGGCATCGCCGACCAGTACGACCACCGGCTGGTCCGGGTCGCCGGCGAACAGCAGGTTGCTGCCGGCGCCCACCACCAGGGGCCGGGCGCCAGCGAAGCCGTCGCCGGCAAGCAGCCCGGGAAGTGCCCGGGCATCGTTCACTTCCGCCAGCAGTGCGGCCCGCGCGGGCACACCGAAGCTGTTGCGCGCGGTGAGCGGGGCATCGCGCAGGAGACGGACGGGACTGCTCATGCGGCGTGGCGCACGCGGTGTCCCTGCACGCCAGGCGCGGTCACGCGTGGCACGGTCATGCCGTGGGCGGCATGTTGCCGCGGCTGGGGGCGAACTTGCGGCGCCGGATCGCCTCCACGCACTCGTTGACCAGGTCCGGGCCGCGGTAGACCAGGCCCGTGTACAGCTGCACCAGGCTGGCACCGGCGGCCAGCTTGGTCACCGCATCGGCGCCCGACAGGATGCCGCCCACCCCGACCAGCGGGATCGCCTCGGGCAAACGCGTGCGCATCATCCGCAGCACGGTGGTGGACTGGCCCATCAGCGGGCGACCGGACAGGCCGCCGGGCTCTTCGGCGTGGCGCGCGCCCTCCACCGGCACGCGCGCAATGGTGGTGTTGGTGGCGACCACGCCGTCCACCTCCAGTTCCGCAAGCACCCTCGCGCAGGCATGGATGTCGTCGTCCGACAGGTCGGGCGCGATCTTCACCAGCATCGGCACGCGCTTGCCGTGCTTGGCGCCCAGGCGCTCCTGCTCCTCGCGGAGCGTCCCGATCAGCCGGCGCAGCAGCTGCTCTTCCTGCAGCTCACGCAGTCCCGCGGTGTTGGGCGAGGAGATGTTGACGGTGATGTAGTCGGCCAGCGGGTATACGCGCGCCAGGCAATACATGTAGTCGCCGTCGGCGATCTCGTTGGGGGTGTCCTTGTTCTTGCCGATGTTGATGCCCAGCAGCCCGCCACCGGGCCGGCGTGCACGCTCGACGTTGCGAACCAGCGCATCCACGCCTGCGTTGTTGAACCCCAGGCGGTTGATGACGGCCTGGTGCTCGGGCAGGCGGAACATGCGCGGCTTCGGGTTACCCCGCTGCGCCTTGGGGGTGACGGTGCCGACCTCCACGAACCCGAACCCCAGCGACAGCAGTGCGTCGATGTGTTCGCCGTTCTTGTCCAGCCCCGCGGCCAGGCCAACGGGGTTGGGGAAATCCAGGCCGAAGGCATGGGTGGGCAGTGGCTCGGGAGGGCGGCCGACCAGCGGGTTCACTCCGGTCCGGTAGGCCAACTCCAGTGCGCGCAGGCCCAGGCCGTGGGCGCGCTCGGCATCGACGTTGAACAGGAACGGGCGCGCCAGTCGGTACATGCGGTCAGTTCGCCATCCAGCTCAGCCAGGCCATGCCGCCGAAGAACACCACGAACACCATGACGGCCAGCACCCCCACCAGCAGGTTGGTCCAGCCCAGGGCAAGCCCGGCGACGGCGAGTGCATCGCCGTCGACCGAGCCGGCAGCGCGCCGGATCTCGCCACGGGCCACGTGCCCGGTGACCACCGCCACCACCCCGCCCACCAGCGGCAGCACGAACCACGACAGGATGCCGAAGACCAGGCTGATGACCGCGGCGGTACTGGTGCGGGGGACGGGCATGTTCATGTCGGCGGGCTCCGTGGTGGGTTCAGAGGTCGAACTTGATGCCCTGTGCCAGCGGCAGGTCGTTGGAGTAGTTGATGGTGTTGGTCTGGCGGCGCATGTAGGCCTTCCACGCGTCCGAACCGGACTCACGGCCACCGCCGGTCTCCTTCTCGCCGCCGAACGCGCCGCCGATCTCCGCACCGGACGTGCCGATGTTGACGTTGGCGATGCCGCAGTCGCTGCCGGCCGCCGACAGGAACGCCTCGGCGTGGCGCAGGTCGGTGGTGAACACCGCCGAGGACAGGCCCTGCGGGACGGCGTTCTGCATCTCCAGCGCCTCTTCGAGATTGCCGAACTTCATCACGTAGAGGATCGGTGCGAAGGTCTCGGTCTGCACCACCTCGGCCGAGTTGGACAGGCCGGTGACGATCGTCGGCAGCACGAAGTTGCCCTTGCGGTCGACGCGTGCACCGCCGGTGGCCACCGTGCCGCCCGCGGCCTTGGCCTTCTCGATGGCGTCCAGGTATGCCTGCACGGCGTCGGCGCTGTTGAGCGGGCCCATCAGGTTCTTCGGGTCGGTCGGGTCGCCGATCTTTCCCTCTACCTGCTTGTAGGCGGCGACCAGCTTGGCCAGCACGTCGTCATGGATGTCCTCGTGGATGAAGACGCGGCGCGTGCTGGTGCAGCGCTGGCCGGCGGTGCCGACCGCGCCGAACACGATCGCCGGGATCGCCAGCTTCAGGTCGGCGGTCCTGTCGACGATCATCGCGTTGTTGCCGCCCAGCTCCAGCAGCGAGCGGCCCATGCGGCGCGCGACGCGCTCGCCGACGTGGCGGCCCACCCGGGTGCTGCCGGTGAAGCTGACCAGCGCGATCCGCTTGTCGTCCACGAAGTCCTGCGCCAGCTCGGTGCCGGCGTCGTTGAACAGGAAGAAGATGTCCGGGAAGCCGGCCTTCTGCAGCGCCTCGTTGCAGATCTTCATCGAGGCGATCGCCGAAAGCGGGGTCTTGGGCGAGGGCTTCCAGATGCAGATGTCGCCGCACACGCCGGCCACGAAGGCATTCCACGCCCACACCGCCACCGGGAAATTGAACGCCGAGATGATCCCGACGATACCCAGCGGGTGCCACTGCTCGTACATCCGGTGGCCCGGGCGCTCGGAATGCATGGTCAGGCCGTAGAGCTGGCGCGAGAGGCCGACGGCGAACTCGCCGATGTCGATCATCTCCTGCACTTCGCCGTCGCCTTCGGGCTTGGACTTGCCCATTTCCAGCGCGACCAGCGAGCCGAGCTCATCCTTGTGGGTGCGCAGCGCGTCGGCGCACAGGCGGATCGCCTCGCCGCGGCGCGGGGCCGGGGTGGTGCGCCACACCTTGAAGGCGGCCTGGGCGCGCTCGACGATGGTCTCGTAGTCCTCCCGGGACGACGCCCGCACCCGCGCCAGCACTTCGCCGTCGGTCGGGTTGATCGGCTCGATGATGCCGGCATCGTCGGTGCTGGCCCATTCGCCATTGCCGAGGTAGGTGCCGGATTCAGTGCCGGTCAGGCCGAGGGCGGTGAGGACGGGATGGGTCATGGGGGAACTCCTGTAGTGGGAAACGAAGCGGTAGTAGCGACGTCAGCCGCGACGGACCGCACCGGGTGATCCGGATCGGCGGTAGTCGCGGCGCAAGCCGCTACTGCTGCACCGCCGATAGGCGATGGGTGGCGACCCCGACACGATTCGAACGTGTGACCTTCCCCTTAGGAGGGGGATGCTCTATCCAGCTGAGCTACGGGGCCAAGGCCGGGACGGGCCCGGTCAGCCCCGGGATTTTCGCATGCGGGAGCTTGTCGGGGCCAATCGAGGCCGATCGGGCGGGTCAGGGTGCGGATCCGCCCGGGAGCGGGGGGCGGCGAAAGGCATACACGACCGCGCCCAGCGCGATCGCGGCGGCCCCCATCGCCAGGTTGGCCAGGCTGGCGCTGGCCAACAGCGCAAGCGACAACACGATCGCCGCGACCGGGATCAGTGGCCCACCGGGCAGGCGGAGCGCGCCCTCGCGGTGCGGATGCCGGCGCTGCAGGACGATCGCCGCGCAGGCCGTGGCCACGTACGCGAACAACCGGGCGATCACCGACAGCAGCGCCAGCTCCACGAACGAGCCGGTCAGCGCGAGGGCGACCGCCAGACCGGCCTGCACGATGATCGCGACAACCGGCGTTCGCCAGCGCGGATGCAACCGTGCCAGCGGCCGCGGGAGGTAGCCGTCGAGGGCCAGCGCATACATGTAGCGGGGGCCGAACAGCATGGTGTTGAAGTTGGTCCCTAGGATCGAGATCGCCGCGCCCACCGTCAGCAACAGCGCCGCGCCGCGGCCCGCGAACCCCGCCGCGGCCTCCGCCAGGGGCGTTTCCGATTGCGCCAGCGCCGGCAGGGTGCCCTGCGCGACCATCTGTACCAGCACGTACAGCGCGGTGACCAGCGCGATCATCGCCACCAGCGCGAACGGCACGTCGCGGCGCGGGTTGCGGTACTCGCCGGCCGCGGCCGGGGTGTTCTCGAAACCGGCGTAGGCGAACAGCAACAGCAGTGCGGCCTCGCCCAGTTGCGCCGGCTGGTCCAGCGGCAGCGCCTCCAGTCGCACGGCCGACCAGTCCATGTACGCCAGGCCGACAACGACGAAGAACAGCAGCGGCAGCAGCTTGGCGATGGTCAGTGCCACGCCCGCGCGCGCTGCGGTGCGCACGCCGACCAGGTTGATCCACGTCAGCAGGCCGAGCGACGCGACCACGATGGCGGTACGCCCCGGGACCGTGGACGCCCATGGCCAGAACAGCGACACCGCCAGCGCCAGTCCGTTGCTGAGCGCGGCGGCGACGGTGACGCGGGTGATCAGCGTCATCCAGCCGGTCAGGAAGCCGGCGAAGGGACCGAATGCTTCGCGTGCATACAGATACGCACCCCCGGGCCCCTCGAAGTGGCTCGAGGCCTGCGCGTAGCACAGCACCAGCAGCGTGACCGCCAGGCCGGCGGCGAGGATCGCCCACAGGCTGGCGCCGCCCAGCAGCAGCGCCGCCGCGGCAGGCAGCAGGTAGATGCCACTGCCGACCACGTCATTGATCGACAGGCCCACGATCTGCCAGCGTCCGACCGCCCGCACCAGGCCGGTGGCGGGGTCGGTTCCGGGCGGGTGGGAAGGGGGTGCGGGTGGCAGTGGCATGCGGACTCCTTGGGTAACGAAGGCAGCGGTCTGATCAGTCCCCGGCGGGGGCGGGCAGCCCCCACGCGGCATGCAGGCGTGCGTGCTCGGGCGTGGGCAGCAGCACGAACAGCGGTCGGGCGGCGGGGTCCAGCCACGCCAGCAAGGCCTGCATGTGCCCGGCGTCCATTGCCGTGCAGCCGGCGGTCGGGGTCTGCGGGGACTTCCACACGTGGGCGAAGATGCAGCTGCCGGCACGCGGTACGGCGGCGGTGTTGTGTTCGATCACGAAGCCCAGCACGTAGCGCGCATCACCCTGCTTGTGCAGGTCGCGCCGCATGGGCTCGGTCGAGCCCACGATGGCATCGGCGCCCACGTCCTGGACGCTGACGATCCGGTTGTACAGCGGTGAACCGGGCACGTCGATGCACCAGTCACCGGCGGTCATGGCCCGGTAGGGCAGGGCGGTGTCGGCCGTGGCGGCATAGCCGAACGCATCGCCGATGGCGAACACGCCGGCCGGCGCGCGGCCGTCGCCCTCGCGCTTGACCGGGCCGCCCGCGACCGCCGGATGCAGCCCGGTGCCCCACGCCGCGCCGGTGCGGCCGATGATCGCGGGCCAGGGTTCGCCCACTTGCCGCCACGTGCCGCCCTCGCGGCGGTAGCGGCGAACGGTGGCATCGCTGTTGTCCCAGCCGGCGGTGGTGACCAGCACCAACTGGTCCGAGCCCGCTGCCAGCGGCGCCGGCGGAACCACCCTGCTCGCGCAGCCCGCTGAAGCCAATACCACGAGCGCGGCCAGCAGCCATCGGGTGGCGGATCGGAAGGGCAGGGTCGGCTGCTGCATGCGGGTGCCTCGCGGGAGCGGGGGTGGGCGTTCGGGTCGGTCAGCGGATGGCGTAGGGGCGGACGATGGCGTTGGCCCGGTCCACGTAGGGGGTTCCGTCTTCGAATACCAGGCTGCGCAGCGTGGTGACCACCACACCGTTGAGCCGGAGGCGCGCGACGCCGCCATCCGCATCGCGCTGGCCGCCGCCATGGATGTCGTGGATCACGTACGGTTCGCTGTTGGCATGGCCGATCACCAGCATCACATGGCCGGGCACGTACACGAGGTCGCCGACCTGCAGGGTAGACAGCGCCGCGGCGCGGGCGCCTGCGTCGTCCAGCGGCTGGATGTCGAGCACCGGGCTGCGCGCCTGGTCGCCGGTGTTGCGCGGCAACAGCACGCCCATGCTTGCGTAGACCTCGGATACGAACCCGCTGCAATCGCGCGCGTTGTAGTCGTGGCCCCAGCCGTAGCGCTCGCCGAGGAACTTGAAGGCCTGGGCAATGGTGTTGCTGCGGGTCAGCGGCAGCGGGGCATCCGCGGTATCGGCGCTGCGAGGGAGCAGGGCCGGCTGCAGCGCGAGGCGTCCGGCCGCGTCTCGCACCGGCACCTCCACCACGTGGCCGCTGCCCGGGTGCTGGCGGTTGACGGCATGCGTGGGCGACGTGTCCGCCACCGGCAGCCGTGTCCCCATGTCCAGCTGCAGCGCCGACACCGCCGGGGCGTCAGGGGCAAGCACGGTATGCGCGGTCGCGCCCGTCACCAAGCGGAAGGGGGTGCGGTTGGCGAATCCGAGCACCGTGTCGGCGTCGCCTTCGGCCACGCCGCCGGCTTCGATCCACGCCGCGTAGCGCGGGCTTACGACGAACAGCCACTGGCCGTCGCGGCTGGCGTGCGCGATCACCACCGGGGTGCCGGGGAACAGCGCGCTTTCCTGGAACCGGTCGATGTCGGTGTCGCCCGGTGTGCTGAACACGCGCAGGCCGGTCGGGAACGTGCGCAGGGCCGCCCGGCGCACCACCAGCCCGTAGCGCGTGGGCTGGCGTGCCGGCACCGCATCCAGGGCGAGAGCATCGAGCAGGGCGTCGAAGGTGGTGGCCGGCACCGGCGCGCCCGACGCGTCATGGCGCGGCGCTGTCGGCCGGCGGGAAATCGACTCGATCCAGTCGACCACCCTGGCACGTTCCAGCACCGGTCCGATTGCCGCGAGGTCGTGCAGCGACGGGTCTTCGCGCAGCAGGCGGGTATTGCGGGCCTCGATCAGCCCGGGTGAAGCGAGGACCTGTCCGGCGTCGGGCGCGCGCTCGATCCAGTACGCCGGGGTCCAGCGCGCAGGGTCGTCCATGCCGGTGATCGCAGGTGCCGGCTCGCGCTGTGCCGCATGCGCGACCTCGGCCACGCAGGCGGCCACGCACGCGGCAAGGCCCAGCGCGAACAGGGCGGGCGCGATGCCGGCCAGCGGGCGGCGACGGGGGCGGGCGGCGACGGCATCAGGCATGCGGGCGAGCATAGCGCGCAAGCGAAAGGCCCCGGCGTCTGCGCGACGCCGGGGCCTTCGGGAATCCAGATGGTGGAGCGGAGGGGGATCGAACCCCTGACCTTCGCGATGCGAACGCGACGCTCTCCCAGCTGAGCTACCGCCCCACGTGGCACGGAGTCTATCCGGCTGCCGGCATCGATACCAGCCCGCAATCCTGGCCGGGTGCACGCAGGTTCGGCGTTGTCGCGTGCCGTGACGCAGGCCCTTCGCAAGCCCGATGGTGGCCGTCGAAGCCGCCTTGCAACGGCGGATCCGGCTCAGCGGTCAAGCAACGGGCGCAGTTGCGGTTCCAGGGTTTCGCGCCGCCATCCAGCCAGCGCATCGGGCCATTGGCCGTGGTCAAGCAGGGCTTCCAGCCAGCGGCGCGAGGCCAGGACGCCGTCGGGCAGGCCCAGCTCCGCGCTGAGCGCTGCGACCGCATCCTGCAGTTGTCGCAGTGCCTGCTTGTCGCGGCGCTCGGACACGCTGGCGTCGGGGGCATCGAGCTCGTCGTCGAGGGGGTGCTGCAAGGCGTCCCAGATGGCGTCGCCCAGCTTGCGCGGTGCTTTGGGGTGCGCATCGAGTTGCGCCTGCAGTGCGCCCCGGTCGGCGGGGGGCATGCGGGCGATGGCGACGGCGAGCTCGTTATCGAGGATCCACGTGCGCGGACGGTCGTTGTCGCGCGCGTAGCGGTCCCGCCAACGCAGCAGGCGCACCAGCCGGCGCTGCGCGCCCAGGTCCAGGAACTGCGCGCTGCGCAGCGACAGGTGCGGCCAGCGTTCGATGTCGCCGCTGTCGGCGTTGGCGAGCGTGCGCTCGGCGTCTTCGGCCAGCCACTCGCGCCGGCCCAACCGGTCCAGTTCGGACGCGAGCGTGTCATGCAGCTCGAACAGGTGGCGCACGTCGTCGGCTGCGTATTCCAGCTGTGACGGGGAGAGCGGCCGACGTAGCCAGTCCGAGCGGGTCTCGCCCTTGGCCAGCGCAATGCCGGTCACGCGCTCGACCAGCTTCTGGTAGCCCATGCCGCCTGCGATGCCGGCAAGCGCTGCGGCCAACTGGGTATCGAACAGCGGCCGGGGCACCGTATCGCATGCATGCTTGAAGGCGACCAGGTCCTCGCTGGGGCTGTGCATCACCTTCAGAACGCGGGTGTCTGCCAGCAAGGTGCCCAGGGCATCGGTCATTCCCGGCACGAGCGGATCGACCAGCAGGATGTCGAGTCCATTGCCGGTTTCGATGGCGATCTGCACGAGGGCCAGTTGCGGCCAGTAGGTGCGCTCGCGGATGAATTCGGTATCCAGCCCGATGCGCGCAGGCGGGCTGGAGAAGCAGGCGAGCAATTCGGCGGGGTCTTGGATCCAGCGTGGCACGGGTCGGGGCACCGGGGTTCACGGGCAGGTTGCCGGGGCGGGCGACAATAGCCTACTTTCGCCGGGCCAACCGCCCCGGTGGCGTGGGTGGCTGCCGGCGCGCACCTGCGCCAGTGTGCCCTGCGCCCACACCCACGAGCCCCCTGGAGGACGTTTGCACCGACCCCGTACTGCGATTGCTTGGACCGTACTCGCGCTGGCGGTGCTGACGGTCGGCTGCGGGCGTGGCGACGATGCTTCAGGATCCGACCCCGCCAGCCCTGCGACCTCGCAACCCACGGCGCGCGCACCCATCGTCACCGTCAGCGCCGACCAGGCGGTCTCGCCGGTTGCGCCCTGGTCGCTTCCCGCCGTGCCGGTGGAAGACGCCGCATTCGCAAGGCTCAAGGCGCAGGCGGCGGAGGCACTGGAATCGGGGCGCCTGTTCGATGACGCACGCTCGGCCATCCCGTTGTATGTCGCCCTCACCCGGCACGCACCCGACGACGCAGAGGCGAAGGCCGGCCTGCAGCAGGCGCTGTCGGCCCTGGTCGCAAGGGGCGATGCCGCGCTGGCGGAAATCGACCGCAACCCGGCGGCCCTGCGCGTCGCACACGAGGTCGGCGCCGTGGTCCGGGCCGTTGCCCCGGAGGGTGCCCCATCGGAGGCCTACCTGTCGCGGCTGGAGACGGTCGACGAGGCGCAACGCGCCAACCGGCTGGGCGAGGAAGCACTCAATGCGGGTCGCGTGGGCGAGAACGGGGAACACGGCGCACTGGCGCTGTTCCGGCAGGCGCTCGAGCTCCGACCGGGCGACGTGCGCGCGATGCAGGGCATTGCAGCGTCGGAAAGTGCATTGATCCGGCGTGCCGAAGTCGCCGCCGGCGAGGACGATTTCGACGGTGCGGAACGCTGGCTGCAGGCAGCAGCGGAGGTGCGTCCCGGGTTCGAGACGGTTGACCATGCCCGCCAGCGCATCGCCCGGCAACGTGCCGCCCGCATCGGCGACCTGCGTGACCAGGGGCTCGCGGCGCTGGGCGAACCCGGCGGGCTGGGAGAGGCGCGCACCCACCTGGCCGAATTGCTGCGCATCGCCCGGCCCGGCGACCCCGCCGCCGCCCAGCTGCGTGAGCGCATCGACCTGGCCGCCCACTACGGCCTGTTCCGGCCGGGGCAGGCCTTTACCGACGCCCTGCGCAATGGCGGCCGCGGGCCGGAGCTGGTGGTCGTCCCGCACGGCGCCTTCCGCATGGGCGCGGGCGATGCCGAGCGCGATGCCACCGATGCCGAGCGGCCGACGCGCAACATCCGCTTTCCGCGCGGGCTGGCGGTCGCACGCCACGAAGTCACGGTGGACGAGTTCGGGCGCTTCGTCGCGGCCAGTGGCTACGAGCCGCGCGCCACCCGCAGGGGCTACTCCATCGCCTACGACGAACGCAGCGGCAACCTGGTCAGGCGCAGCAACGTCGACTGGCGCTCGGACTACACCGGCAAGCGCGCCGATCCGTCGATGCCGGTGGTGCACGTCAGCGCGCAGGACGCGCTTGCCTACGCCGAATGGCTTTCGGCGCAGACCGGCCAGCGCTACCGGCTGCCCAGCGAGGCGGAGTTCGAGTACGCACTGCGCGCCGGCAGCCCGGCGCGCTACCCGTGGGGCAACGGCGGGCCGCCGGCGCGGGCGGGCAATTTCACCGGCGGCGGGGAGCGTTCTCCGAGTGGTCGGGAATGGCGCAATTCATTCGAGGGCTATGACGACGATGCATGGGGGCCTGCTCCCGTGGAGAGCTACCGTCCCAATGCATTCGGTCTTCACGACATGGCCGGCAATGTCAGCGAGTGGGTGGCGGACTGCTGGCACGACAACTACCGCCGTGCGCCGGACGATGGCCAGGCGTGGGTCAATCCCGGTTGCCGCACCCGCGTGGTGAGGGGCGGTTCTTGGGCGAGTTCGCCCGCCCATACCCGGTCGGCGTGGCGCGTGGCCAGCCAGTCCGATACCACCAACGCCCGTATCGGCTTCCGGGTGGTGCGCGAGATCTGATCGCGCCCGCCCCCGCTGGATGCGGTGATGTCCAGGCCAGTTGTGCAACGTTGACGAGGGCGTTCGAATGAGGATCGGTTCGGTGGGCAGGCAGGCGTCGGCAGGTGGGCGTCGTCGTGGTTTCGGTGGCATGCGCTGGTGGATCCTGCTGCTGTTCGCAGGCTATGCCGCGTGGTCCTGGTTCGGGAACGCCGAGGTCGATCCGTACACCGGCGAGAAGGCGCGCTACGGGGCGTCGGCAGAGGAAGAGGTGCAGCTCGGGGCGCAGGCGTTCGACCAGGTGCTGGGCGATGCGAAGGCCCAGGGCGCGCTGATGCCGCCCGATGCCCAGGTCAGCCAGCAGGTGCGTGAAATCGCGCAGCGGCTGGTGGAGCGGGTGCCCGAAGTGACCGCCGAACTTGCCGCGCTGAACCAGCAACCCGCTCCGACCGACTACGAGTCGTTCCAGTGGGACGTGGCGGTGATCCAGTCAGACCAGGCCAACGCTTTCTGCTTGCCTGGCGGCAAGATGGCGGTGTACACGGGCCTGCTTCCCATCGTCGAGAACCAGGACGGCATGGCGGTGGTGATGGGCCACGAGATCGCCCACGCGCTGTTGCGGCACGGCAGCCAGCGCATGGCGCAGCAGAAGCTGGTGCAGATGGGGCAGATCGCCGCGGGCATGGCGGTGGGCGGCATGGACCCGCAGCAGCAGCAGGCGGTGATGGCCGCACTGGGTGCGGGCGCGCAGTACGGTTTCGTGCTGCCCTACGGCCGGGACCACGAGACCCAGGCCGACGAGGTCGGGCTGATGCTGGCCGCGGCGGCGTGCTATGACCCCAACGAGGCGGTGCCGCTGTGGCAGCGCATGTCGCAGATCGGGGGCGGGGAGCGCCCGCCGGAGTTCGCTTCGACCCACCCCGACCCCGCGAACCGCATGCAGACACTGCAGTCGCTGATGCCGCAAGCCGAGGCGTTCCGCGCGAAGTATTGCCGGTAAGGTCCGATCATGGGCCGGCCACCGGACGGCGGTCAGTACTGCCACAGGCACATCCTGCAGCGGGAGCCTGGGGGTCGCAGCGTCGCGAGTGCTCAGAAGCTCATGAACAGCCCGCCGTTGACCGGCAGGTTGGCACCGGTGATGAAACCGGCATCTTCCGCGGTGAGGAACGTCACCGCGCGGGCGATCTCAGCCGGGCGCCCCAGCCGTCCCACCGGAACGGACTCGACGATGCGTTCGAGAACCGCGTCGGGCACGGCCATCACCATCGCCGTTTCGCAGTAGCCGGGCGAGACCGAATTCACCGTCACGCCCTTGCGCGCCACTTCGCGTGCCAGGGCCATGGTGAACCCGTGCATGCCGGCCTTGGCTGCGGCGTAGTTGGTCTGTCCGTACTGCCCAGTCTGCCCGTTCACCGAGCTGATGTTGACGATGCGGCCGAACCCGCGCGCGACCATCCCGGCGACGACATGCCGGCACAGGTTGAACACGCCGTCCAGGTTGACCCGGAGCACGTCGTCCCATTGCGCCTGTTCCATGTTCGCCAGGCGCGTGTCGCGGGTGATGCCGGCGGCGTTGACCAGGATGTCGACGGTGCCGTGCTCGCGTTCAATGCGGTCGATCACTGCCCGGCAGGCCGCGAAGTCACCCACATCGGCCGTTTCAAGTTGGACGTCGAGCGCTTCGGTCCGTTCCCTGAAACATGACAGCCGGTCGGCACCCGCGGGCAGGTCGATCGCCACCACGCGATGGCCTTCCAGCGCCAGCGCGCGGCAGATCTCGCTGCCCAGTCCACCGATCCCGCCGCTGACCACGGCCAGCCTCGCCTGCCGCGCCATGGGGCCCGGGGCCCCGCCGGTCGCCGCCTTCAACGCTCGCGCTTGTCGGTCTTGGGCTTGGTCGACGCCGGGCTCTGCCCGACGCTGCCCGACAGGTTCTGCTGCAGTTCCTTCCACGCCGCCATGTTGCGTTCGGTCAGCTGGTTCATCATCGCCCAGGGTGTCTGTCCGAGCATCCCGCCGACCTGCTTGCGGAACTGCTGCTGCTGGTCGAGGAAGGCCTGCATGGAGCGTTCCAGGTAGCTGCCCATGAAGCCCTGCAGCGAGTCGCCATAGAAGCGGATGATCTGGCTCAGCAACTGGGTCGAGAGTATCGGTTCACCGTCCTGCTCGTGCTCGGCGATGATCTGCAGCAGCACCTGGCGGGTTAGATCATCACCCGAGCGCGCGTCGCGCACCTCGAAATCCTCGCCATCGACGATGAGTTGCCTCACGTCCTCGATGGTGATGTAGCTGGAGATTTCCGTGTCGTAGAGACGCCGGTTCGGGTACTTCTTGATGACGCGCATCGAGGCCATGGAGGAGCGGGGACCCTGGATCGTGATGCTCCGCAGCACGGCCCAGGGGGCGGGACCTTGCAACTTGCGCCGAGTCCTCTCGCGGCATGCGGGAGCGACATTCGCCGAGGCCGGATGACGGGTGGCCCGTTCATCCTGGGTCGCGGTTGGCGCCGCGACCCCAGGTGTGCCGACTACCAGTGTCGACTACCAGCCCATGTACTGCCCGCCATTGGCCGACAGATTGGCGCCGGTGATCCAGCCGGCCTCATCGGGAATGAAGAAGCTGACCGCGTAGGCGATCTCGTCGGGCTCGCCGAGGCGGCCGGTCGGGATCTGCGCGACGATCTTCTCGCGGATTTCCTCGGGTACCGCCATCACCATGTCGGTGCCGATGTAGCCGGGGGATACGGTGTTGACGGTGATGCCGAACTTCGCGTTTTCCTGCGCCAGGGAAATGGTGAAGCCGTGCATGCCGGCCTTGGCCGCGGCGTAGTTGGCCTGGCCGTATTGACCCTTCTGGCCGTTGATGGAGCTGATCTGGATGATCCGGCCCCACTTGCGCGCGCGCATGCCTTCGATGACCGGGCGGGTGACGTTGAAGCAGGAGTTGAGGTTGGTGCAGATCACCTCATTCCACTGCTCGGGCGACATCTTGTGGAACGTGGTATCCCGCGTGATACCGGCGTTGTTGACCAGGATCTCGACCGGCCCGAGCTGGCGCTCGACCTCGGTGACCAGCGACTTGGCGCCCTCGGCGGTAGCGACGTCGCCCTGCGCGATCGCCACCTCGATGCCCTCGGCCTTCATCTTCTCCTGCCAGGCATGTCCGCGGGCCTCGTCGCGGTAGTTGGTGGCCACCTTGTGCCCCGCCCGCGCCAGGCGGCGGACGATGGACGTGCCGATGCCACCGGTGCCGCCGGTGACCAGTGCAACTCGTGACTGCATGCGTTCTCTCCCTGGCCGCACGGTGCGGCCCTGCCGCGCCTACTCTAGTGCTCGTTTGTTAAAGCGCTGTTGTGCATCGCGGCGATGTCGGCACCGTCGCCGGTATCGACGCCGATTCGGGAGCGGGGATGCGGTCCGGGTCGAAGTGGCGCAGGGCAGTCTGCAGCAGGGTGGTGGTGTCCGTGCAGCTGGCAATAGCCTCGCCGGGCTGCCCGAGCGTCGCCCACGCCGCACGCAACGCGGGGAGCGGATCGGCGGGGTCGACCGGTACCGCATCGCCCGACTTCGACAGCTTGCGTCCGTCCGGCGTGCACACCAGCGGCAGGTGCGCGTAATTCGGCGTCGGCAGGGCCAGGGCACGTTGCAGGAGGATCTGGCGGGGGGTGGAATCGAGCAGGTCGGCGCCGCGGACCACGTCGGTGACGGCCTGGTCGGCGTCGTCGACCACCACCGCCAGCTGGTAGGCCCACAGGCCGTCGGCCCTGCGCAGCACGAAGTCGCCCACTTCCCGGTCGACCCGCTGGACCTGCCTGCCTCGCAGCGCGTCGACGAAACCCACCTCGCAACGGTCAGGTACCCGTAACCGGACGGCCGGCACCGGCCGCGTACCGCTCCCGACGCAGGAACGGTGGATGCCGCCGGTGTCCGCAAGGTCGCTGCGACTGCAGTGGCACCGGAACGCCGCACCGCTCGCGAGCAGGCGATCGAGCGCATCCTGGTAGAGCGCTCCCCGCCGACCCTGCCGGACCACTTCACCATCGGGCTGCAGGCCGAACGACCGCAGGGCGGCCAGTTGCAGGTCGCTCGCGCCGGGGACCTCTCGCGGCGGGTCGAGATCCTCGATGCGGACGAGCCACTCGCCACCGGCACGGCGCGCCAGCAGCCAGCTGCCCAGCGCAGCCATCAGCGAGCCCAGGTGAAGCTCGCCGGTGGGGGAGGGTGCGAAGCGGCCGCGGTAGCGGTTGGGGGGAGCTGGACGCATCAGGCCCCCGCCACCCGGCACCACCGGATGGCCCGATGCCGGGGGGGTGCGGTCACTTGAAATTCCGCCGCGCCTGCCACACTTCCCAACTCGACCGCGCATGGTGCGCGTGCAGGATCCATCACGATGTTCAAGCGAATTGCCCTCTTCCTGGCCACCAACCTGGCCGTGCTCGCCCTGGTCAGCATCGTCATGTCGGTGCTGGGACTGAATCCTGCCACCAACGCCGGTCTGCTGGTGATGGCGGCGGTGTTTGGTTTTGGCGGTTCGTTCCTGTCGCTGGCCATTTCCAAGTGGATGGCCAAGCGCTCCACCGGTGCGCACGTCATCGACCAGCCGCGCAACGAGTCCGAGCAGTGGCTGGTCTCCACCGTGCGGCGCCAGGCCGAGGCTGCCGGGATCAAGATGCCCGAAGTGGCGGTCTACGACGCACCGGAAATCAATGCCTTCGCCACCGGGCCAAGCCGCAACAACTCCCTGGTCGCAGTGTCCACGGGCCTGCTCAGGGCGATGGAGCGTGATGAAGCCGAAGCCGTGCTGGCGCACGAGGTCAGCCACGTCGCCAACGGTGACATGGTCACCATGGCGCTGATCCAGGGCGTACTCAATACCTTTGTGATCGTGCTGGCCCGCGTGGTTGGACGGGTGATCGACGGCTACATCAGCGGTGGGCGTGACGGTGCGCCGGGCCTGGGCTACTACGCGATCGTGTTCGTGCTGGATATGGTCTTCGGCCTGTTCGCCAGCATGATCGCGATGTGGTTCTCGCGGCATCGCGAATTCCGTGCCGATGCGGGCGGCGCCAGCTTGGCTGGGCGGCAGAAAATGATCGCCGCGCTCGAGCGCCTGTCGCAGACCTACGGCCAGAGCACGCTGCCCAAGCAGGTGGCGGCGTTCGGCATCAGTGGTGGCGTAGGCCACGGCCTGAAGAAGCTGCTGATGACCCATCCGCCGCTGGTGGAGCGCATCCAGGCGCTTCGCGATGCACCGCTGGAGGCAGCGCGGGGCCGCGTGATGGGCTGAAGCCGGCCCTGCCGGACGTGGAAAAAGGCCCGCCAATTGGCGGGCCTTTTTTCGTTTCGGGGAAGCGTGCAGCCTGATGCGGGTTGCTCCGCGGGTTGAGGAGCGTCCGTGGCATTGGCCTTCCCCGCGCTACTGGAAGTCGTAATCCATTTCCGGCCCTGCGGCGGCCAGGAAGTGTCCCTGTGCGTAATCGACGCCGGCGCCGAACAGCACGGTCATGCTGCCGGCGTCCTGCACGTACTCGGCGATCGTCTGCTTGCCGGCCTCGCTGGCCTTCGCTGCGATCTCGCGGATCCCCGCCTGGTGCTCGGCATTGGCCGCCAGGTCGTCCATGAACGACCGGTCCAGCTTCAGGAACGCCGCATCGAAGTGGCTCAACAGCTGGAACGAATTCAGGCCGCTGCCAAACTGCTCAAGCCCGAGGCGCACGCCCATCTTGGCCACGGCCTGCTGGAACGTCTGCGCCGCCTTGAGGTGGGTGAACACCTTGGATTCGGGCAGTTGCAGCACCAGCAGGCTGCCCTCGGCGCCATGCTGCGCCAGCTGCTCGATGATGTGGTGGACCAGGCTGTCGTCCTGCAGCGAGACTTCGGAGATCTTGACGATCAGCGTCGTGCGCTTGCCGGCGCGCAGGCGTTCGCCGATGACGGCGATGGCACGGCCCACCACCCAGCGGTCGATTTCCCACAGCAGGCCATGCTCCTCGGCGATCTGCAGGAACGTCAGCGGCTGCACCAGTTCCCCGGGGTCGCCCTGCATGCGCACGTAGCCGTTGTAGAGCTCCTGGCCGTCGCCGTGCAGGCTGATCAGGGGCTGGTAGTGCAGGACGAAGCGGTCGCCGTCGAGGGCGGCGCGGATGCGCGCAACCCAGGCCTGGACGCGCTCTTCCTCGGCACGGTCCACGGCGCCGGGGTCGAAGATCTCCGCGCGGTTGCCGCCAACGCCGATCGTGGACTGGAGGCCCTGCGAGGCCTTGCCCAGCACCGACGACACGCTGGCGATCTTCTGGCCGATCTGCACGCCGCCGATACTGACGGTGGCGGTGAGCGAGCGGCTGCCGGCCTCCAGCACGCTGTCGGCAAATGCCTTTCGGACGGCCTCGGCGAGTTCGACGGTGCCCCGATGGTCGCTGCCGCGGCGCAGGACCGCGAACTGGTGCTCGGCAAAGCGTGCAACCGTCTCGTCCTCGCCCAGCACGGTGCGCAGGCGCTCGGCGAACGCCGCGACCAACTCGTCGGCGGCATCCAGCCCGATGTCCTGCAGCAAGCGTGCGTAATGGTCGGGCTCGATCAGCAGGAACGCGTAGTGGGTGGCGTTCTGCGCCGCGTCGGCCACCGCGTCCTCCAGGGTCCGCAGGAAGGTGGCGCGGTTGAGCATGCCGGTGGCCTGGTCGCGCTGGCGCAGTTCCTCCACCTCGCGTGCCAACTCGGGATCGAACTCCTGCTTGCGCAGCACCACCTGCTGGCAGGCTTCGCCTTCGTAACTGGCGTTGGTGAACTCCATTACCGCCGGGAAACTGTTCCCGTCCATGGTGCGGGCCTCGATCTCGTGGCGCGGCGCGACGGGTTCGCCCTTGGACATCTGCTTGAGCAGCTGCTTGAAGCCGTCCACGTGCGACGGCGCGATCATGTCCAGCAGCGACATGCCTTCGATCTCATCGAACGAGTCGAACCCGAACATCTCCAGGTACGCCGAGTTGGCGCGGATGTGCATGCCCTCGTGGACGTAGGCGATGGGGTCGCGCGAGGATTCGATCAGCGCATCGCAGCGGCGCTCGGTTTCGCGCACCTGGCTTTCCAGCCGGCGCAGCGCACGGCGGGCTTCCAGGTCCGCCCATTCGGCGCGGATGGTGTCATGCAGGTGGGCCATGTGGCCGCGCAGCAGCACCCCGCGGGCGCCGATTTCGCGCGCCTCCAGCAGCCGGGCGTCGTCGATGGTGTCGTGCAGGATCAGGACCGGCAGGTCCTTGCCGCTGGCGTCCACGTGCTGCATCAGCTTGTCCAGCGGCACGGTGGTGGCGTCGGGCGATGCCAGGACCAGGTCCGGTGGCTGGGTGCCCATCTGGGCCGCGAGCGCGTCCTCGGATTCCGGGCGGGTGGGCCGCACCGCGATGCCGTTGTTGCGCAGGCCGCTGACGATCCCCTCCGCCGCCTCGACGCTGTCGTCGATGATCAGCAGGCGCAACACCTTGTCTTTGCCGAATTGCATGTGCACCTCCTGGAGCCTGCCGCTGGAGCCCGGTTGATACCGACCCGGGCCCGGGTTATGACACGAAGGGCGGGCGGTCGTCCATGCGCCCCGTCGACCTCTTAACGGCCGGTGGGGCCGGAAGCTACAGCGGGCGCTTGCCGGGGTCGCCGGCCACTTCGCGCACCAGCCGCGGTACCAGGTAGCCTGATAGACGTGCCGACAATGCAGCGTGCAGGCCGCGTGCCCGCTGGTCGTCCACCTCGAAGTGGGCGGCGCCCTGCACCCGGTCCAGCTGGTGGAGGTAGTAGGGCAGCACACCGGCGGCGTGTCCGCGCTCGCTCAGCGCCGCCAGGGCGTCGACGTCGTCATTGACCCCCCGTAGCAGCACGGCCTGGTTGAGCAGGGTCGCGCCGGCGCCGCGCAGTGAAGCCAGCGCGGTGTCCACCGAAGGGTCGAACTCGTTGGCATGGTTGGCGTGGATCACCACGGTGACCGGCCACGGGAGCGACGCGACCCACTCCACCAGTCCGCGGTCGACCCGTTCGGGCAGCACGACCGGCAGCCGCGTGTGCACCCGCAGGCGCCGCAGGTGCGGCATCTGCGCAAGCGCGTCGGTCAGCTCGGCCAGCTTGCCGGTGGCAAGCGACCATGGGTCGCCGCCCGACAGGATGACCTCGTCGATGCTGGCGTCGGACCGGATCACGTCGATCGCGCTGCCCCAGCTGCCCGCGGCCGCGGTCTCCTCCGGATAGGGGAAGTGCCGGCGAAAGCAGTAGCGGCAGTGGATCGCGCAACTGCCGGTGCTGACCAGCAACGCCCTGCCACGATATTTTCGGATCACCCCATCGGCGGCCTTGGCCGCGCCATCGCCCACTGCATCCAGGCTGAAGCCGGGCATCGGGCGCATCTCCTCGTCCAGCGGCAACACCTGCCGCAGCAAAGGGTCGGCCGGGTCGCCATGGCGCATGCGTGCCACGAAACCCCGGGGGACCCGCAACGGGAACTGGGCGGCCGCGGCGTCGGACGCGGGGGCGGCCGGGCCGTCCAGTCCGAGCGTGGCCAGCAGCTCGCGCGGCTCGCGGATGCATTCGCGCCATGCCTGTTGCCAGCGCTGGGGGGAGTGCGACGGCTGCAGGGGGTGGGGGGCTGCGGGTATCATGCCGATCCGGTTTCGCTGCGCGCACCTGGCGCTGCGCAGCCCGACATTCTAGCCGCTGCAACCCGACGCTCGCCGGCGGCCCACCGCTTCAACTATCCGCAGGAGCTGTACCGATGGCCAGCTATGGCATGAACGACGTAAAGAACGGCATGAAGATCATCGTCAACGGCGAGCCCTGCGTGATCACCGACACCGAATACGTCAAGCCGGGCAAGGGCCAGGCCTTCACCCGGATCAAGTATCGCTTCATCAAGTCCGGCCGCGTCGTCGAGCTGACGATGAAGGCCACCGACTCGCTGGAAGTGGCCGACGTGGTCGATACCGACATGCGATTCCTGTACGCCGACGGCGAGTACTGGCACTTCATGGACCCGGAGAGCTTCGAGCAGGTTCAGGCCGACAAGGCCGGGGTGGGCGACGCGTCCAAGTTCCTCAAGGGCGAGGAGGACTGCGTGGTCACCCTGTGGAACGGGACCCCGATCGCGGTGCAGCCGCCGAACTTCGTCGAGCTCAAGATCACCGAGACCGATCCGGGCGTGCGTGGCGACACGTCAGGCGGCGGCGGCAAGCCGGCCACCCTGGAAACCGGCGCGGTCGTGCGCGTGCCGCTGTTCGTCAACCAGGACGAAATGGTCAAGGTCGATACCCGTTCGGGCGAGTACGTCGGCCGGGTCAAGTAACGCTCTTGGTGGTTGACCCGGTGTGCCGGGCCTTGCAGGTCCGTCGGCAGGGTTGGCCCGAGCGGGATCCACCCGCTGCGGGCCAACATGCCCCCCGCGGCCGCCACGGCCGTCACCGTCGAGAGGATGAGTGACGCCAACGGGTAGCGGGAAAGGGGATTCGCGGGGTTCGACCTGATCCGCTCCGTCCGCCGTGCCGACCCACCGACGCCCGTCCCCCGCCCGAGGGGAGGGGGTTGGCGTTTTCTTGCACCAGCAACCATCCGAAGAGGTAGGCATGACCCAGGACCACACCCTCCAGCCCTGCGACCTGTTGATCGAAGCCGGCTGGGTGGTGCCCGTCGAGCCGCATGCGGTGGTGCTGGAGGACCATGCGGTGGCGGTGACCGGCGGGGTGATCCAGGCGGTGTTGCCCACTGCCGAGGCGCGCAAGCGCTGGTCACCGCGCGAGACGGTCAGCCGTCCCGGGTCGGCCCTGATCCCGGGACTCGTCAACGCGCATACCCACAACCCGATGACGTTGCTGCGCGGTGTCGCCGACGACCTGCCCCTCATGGAATGGCTGCAGGGCCATATCTGGCCGGTCGAGGCGGCGGTGATCGGCCCCGGGTTCGTCGCCGATGGCGTCACCCTGGCCATTGCCGAGATGCTCCGTGGCGGCACCACGTGCGCCAACGAGAACTACTTCTTCCCCGATGTCCAGGCCGCCACCTACAAGCGCCACGGTTTCCGGGCGATGGTGGGCCTGCCGGTGATCGACTTCCCCACCGCGTGGGCCGGCACCGATG
This sequence comes from Novilysobacter viscosus, assembly GCF_046600715.1. Lineage (NCBI taxonomy): Bacteria > Pseudomonadati > Pseudomonadota > Gammaproteobacteria > Lysobacterales > Lysobacteraceae > Novilysobacter > Novilysobacter viscosus. The sequence goes on along the minus strand of NZ_JBJMAV010000001.1, from coordinate 768,979 downwards.
ACGAATACTTCGACCGCGCCGCCGAGGTCCACGACCAGTGGCGGGACGATGCGCTGGTGTCCACTGCGTTCGCACCCCATGCGCCCTACACCGTGTCGGACGCCAGCTTCGAACGCATCCGGATGCTGGCCGACCAGCTGGACCTGCCGGTGCACCTGCACACCCACGAAACCGCGCAGGAGATCGAGGATTCCCTGCGCGACCACGGCCAGCGCCCGCTGGCGCGGCTGGACCGCCTGGGCCTGGTCAATGACCGCCTGATCGCGGTGCACATGACCCAGCTGACCGACGCGGAGATCCACCTGTGCGCCGAGCGCGGCGTCAGCGTCGTGCACTGCCCGGAGTCCAACCTCAAGCTGGCATCGGGTTTCTGCCCCGCCTGCGCGATCGAGCGCGCGGGGATCAACCTGGCCATCGGCACCGACGGCTGTGCCAGCAACAACGACCTGGACATGATCGGCGAGACCCGTACCGCTGCCCAGCTGGCCAAGGCGGTGGCCCGCGACGCCACCGCGCTGGACAGCGCCACGGCCCTGCGCGCCGCCACCCTTGGCGGTGCCCGGGCGATGGGGCTGGGTGCCAGGATCGGATCGATCGAAGCGGGCAAGCAGGCCGACCTCGCATGCATCGACCTGTCGACCCTGGAGACCCAGCCGCTCCACCACGTGGTGTCGCAACTGGTCTATGCCAGCGGCCGCCACCTGGTGACCGACGTCTGGATTTCGGGCCGGCCCAGGCTGCGCGACCGCGTGCTGGTGGACATGGACATCGACGCGATCATCGCCAACGCGCGGCAATGGCGCAGCCGCATCGCGGGCATCCGCACCTCCTGACCACGCAGTCGGGCCGGGTCCCGGGCGGGCGTTACCCTGTTTTCGGCCGCCAGTCGTTCCCCGCCCGGCGCGCTGACCCGCCGTTCGATCCAGCGCCGCCGCCCCCACGGTGGCAGGCGCGACAACCAGCACGACACCCGGTACGACACCCGGCATGACAACCAGAGGCTCCCATGACCACCTCGTCGCAGCAGGTTCCAACCTCGGACAATTTCAGCCAGGCCGAGCTGGACAAATTCGGAGCGCTGGCCAACCGCTGGTGGGATCCGCACGGGCCGCAGAAGGCGTTGCATGCGCTCAACGCGCCGCGCCTGGACTACGTCGCCGAGCGCGTCGCACTGTCCGGGGCGCGCGTGCTGGATGTCGGTTGCGGGGGAGGCCTGCTGAGCGAGGCGATGGCCCGCCGTGGTGCGGATGTCACCGCGATCGACCTGGCACCGGAGCTGGTCAAGGTCGCCCGCCTGCACGGGTTGGAAAGCGGCGTACGGGTCGACTACCGGTTGCAGTCGGTCGAGGCCCTGGCGGCGGAGCAGGCCGGTACGTTCGATGCGATCACCTGCATGGAAATGCTCGAGCACGTCCCCGATCCGGCGGCCATCGTCTCGGCCTGCGCCACGCTGCTCAAGCCAGGGGGGCGGCTGGTCGTGTCCACGCTCAACCGCACGCCGGCTGCATTCGCGCTGGCGATCGTGGGTGCCGAGTACATCGCGCGCCTGCTGCCAAAGGGCACCCACCAGTACCGGGACTTCATCAAGCCCTCGGAGCTGGCCGCCTGGATGCGCGCGGCGGGCCTGCAACTCGAGGACGTGAGCGGGCTGATGTACGAGCCATGGCGCAACGCCGCGCGGCGCGTTTCGCGCACGGACGTGAACTACCTGGCGTGCGCGCTGAAGGGGTAGAGCCCTGCGCCGCGCCTTACCCCGCTCCCTGTCCCCGATTTCCGAACCTCCAAGCCATGCCCTTTCCCCTCGTAGCCCTGTTCGACCTCGACGGCACGCTGCTCGACAGCGCCCCGGACATGCTGGCGGCAGTCAACGCGATGCGCGCCGGGCGCGATACCGGGCCGATGACGCTGGCCCAGCTCCGGCCGCAGGTGTCCAAGGGTGCGCGCGCGATGCTGGCAGCCGGCTTCCCCGACTGGGACGCCGACGAGCGCGAGCGGCACGTACCGGCCTTCCTTGAGGCGTACGAGCGTGAACTGGGTCGGCACGGCGGGCCGTTCGCCGGGGTCGAGGCCATGCTCGCCCGCCTTGAAGGCGCCGGCTGTCGCTGGGGCATCGTGACCAACAAGCCCGAGTACCTGGCCAGGCAACTGATGCCGGGCCTGGGCTGGGAATCCCGCAGCGCGGTGCTGATCGGTGGCGACACGCTGTCGGTACGCAAGCCAGACCCGCTGCCGCTGCAGGTCGCCGCCGAGCGGATGGGCGTCGACCCGGGCCAGTGCGCGTATGTCGGCGATGACGAGCGTGACATCGTCGCCGCGCGCGCTGCCGGCATGGCTTCGGTGGTGGCGCTTTGGGGCTACCGCCTGGCCGACGACGACCCGATCGCCTGGCGGGGTGACGCCATGGTCGATCGCCCGCTCGACCTGTGTGAGGCCGACGCCTGGCCGGTCGCCCGATGAGCGAGGGCCTGGACACGCCGGCGTCCGGCGGCGCCCAGCAGGCGCTGGAGGCTTTCACCGGCAAGTGGCGTCAGCGGTGGCCGGAATGGACGCTGGCGGAAGTCTTCCTGAGTGCGCCGCAGCGTCCACTGGCGCTGGCATGGGCCGCGCTGCAGCAGGAGCTGTGCGATGCGGCCTGGGGTGGCAGCGACGCCCGGCCCGGGGAGGCCAAGCTCGCCTGGTGGGCGGAGGAACTGGCAGGGTGGGGACGGGGCATGCGCCGCCATCCGCTCGGTGCGGTACTCCAGGCGCGTGCGACCGCCTGGCCCACGCTTGCCGCATCCCTGCCCACCCTGGCGGCCAGCCGGGGCCGGCCTGGCGATCCCGCGGAAGCCGCGAACGCGCTCAAGTCCTTTGCGCACGCAATCACGCTGGTGGATGCGGAGTTGTTCGGAAGCGAAGGCCCAGCGGGGCCCGGCACCGAAGACATACGGGTTGCGCTTGCCTGCCTGCAGCAGGCTCGCTTCCAACAAGGCGATGACGGCCACGTGCCGTCGTCCCTGGGGCGGGCATGGGACGCAGACGCGCGCGCTCGCTGGGCCGCCCTGTTGCTGGCTGACTGGCCCCCCATGCACGGTCCCAGGCCGCGCCGGCTCTGGGCCACGCTGGCGCACCTGCGGCTGGAACGGGGCGACGGGGTCTCCCCGGCGCCCGCGTGGCGGGTGGTCTGGCACGCCTGGCGCGCCGCCCGGAACTGAGCGTTTCGCGCCACCGGGCGGGCGACGGCAGCCGGCCCGGTAGAATGCCCGGCGTCGTCAAACACTCGCCATTCCCGAAGCGTGCCCCCCATGAATCCGCCCCCCGCCCCCCGCCGCCTGCCCGACGTCGCCGATGAGGCCGCGGCCGCTGCACGCCCGCTGGACTGGGTCGGCATGGCCAACATCGCCTTGCCACTGCGCGTGGGCGGGCAGGGGGGCGAACCGATCCAGGTGGCGGCTTCGGTGGACGTGTCGGTGGACCTGGTGCGTGCCCAGGCGCGCGGCATCCACATGTCTCGCCTCTACCTTCGGCTGCAGGACGCCTTCGCATCCGAAGCGGTGACGCCGGCCGGGCTGCGCCGCGTGCTGCAATCGCTGGTGGACTCCCAACAGGGCCTGTCCTCGGCGGCACGGCTGGTGCTGCGGTACGACCAGCTGCTGCTGCGCCCGGCGCTGGCCAGCGGCAACGCCGGCTGGAAGCGTTATCCGGTCGAGATCGATGCCGCGCTGGTCGACGGCCACCTGCAGCTCTCGCTGCGGTTTTCGGTGGAGTACTCCAGCACCTGCCCGGCGTCGGCGGCGTTGTCGCGGCAGATCAACGCCGAGCGCTTCGTCGAGGACTTCCAGGGCGCACGACCGCTGTCGCCTGCGGTGGTGGGTGACTGGCTGGCATCGGAGCGGGGCCTGGCGGCGACGCCGCACGCCCAGCGCAGCCGTGCCGACATCAGCGTGGTGCTGCGTCCGCAGTTCGAGGAGCTTCCGCTGGCCGGGCTGATCGATGCGATGGAACAGGCACTCGCCACGCCCGTGCAGACGGCGGTGAAGCGCGAGGACGAGCAGGCGTTCGCCCGTTTGAATGCCGACAACCTGATGTTCTGCGAGGACGCCGCGCGCCGCGTCGCCGCCGTGCTGGCACGCGATCCCCACGTTGATCGGTTCGAGGCGGACGTGGCCCATTTCGAAAGCCTGCACGCCCATGACGCGGTGGCGCGGGTGACGGGACGCGGCCCCCGCGACTGACCCGCGGGGGCCGACATCGGCCCGCCGGAGCGACGAGCGGTTGCGCGGGGCGGACAGGCGTCGCAGGCGGGCCCCCTGGCCCACCGCCACGGACCCTGCGCTCAGCTATCCTCGGCGGCAGGTACCGCGCGGGATGGGTGATGGGGATCGCCTTACGTCACTGGCTCCAGGGAGTCGCGGTGCTGATCGCGATTGCCACCGGCGTGCCTGCGCAGGCGCATCAGCAGGACGGGCTCCGTGCCACGCCCTCCGCCGCATCCTCCGAGGCCATTTCGTTCCGGCTGTCGCGACTGGACGACGACCCGGTCCCGGCACGCGTGCTGGAAGGCGAGTTCGACGACCGGTTCCGCCCGGCCGTCCCCGCGACCGTGCTCCGCGAGCAAGCGCCCGAACCCCGCTGGTGGCGCCTGACCGTCGACAACGCAGTGGCTGCGGCCGGTGATCCCCACCTGGTGCTGTCGTCGCCTTACCTCACGGTGGTGGAAACCTGGCGACCCGGTGAGCCGCTGCCGGTGCGGCGTGCGCTGATGGGGCGCGGCATGGACGACCTGCACGCCCCCCGGGCGCTGGTGGTGCCGCTGCCGGCAGGGATCGCACCCGGTCAGTCGCTGTACCTGCGGGTGGATGGGCGCGGCGCCAGCGTGCCGATGCGCATCGCCATCGAGCCGCTGCGCGCGGTGCATCGCGCCGACCTGCTGCACGTGGCGTGGCGCGCCGGTGTCCTGGTGTCGCTGCTGGTGCTGGCGGTGCTCGCCCTGGGGTTCTGGATCGGCGTGCGCGAGCCGACCTATGCCTACCTCATGGCGATGTTGCTGGCGCAGGCGGGCTACCTGGTGTCGATGGGCGGGGAGCTGAGGGCCTGGCCCGCGGTTGCCGAGGTGCTGGGTACGGACCCGAGGACAGTGCGGCTGTTCGCGCTGCTGGCGGTGATCGCCGCCAACTTCTTCGTCGGCAGCTACCTGGAGCTGCGCAGCCGCCAGCCGCGCATGCAGCGTGTGCTGGACATCTGCAGCATCGCGGCGGCGGTGCTGTTGACGTTCACCTTCGCCACCGGCGCCCGCTGGATAGCGGTTGCCGGCAACGCGCTGGTGCTGGCGGTGGCGGGTACGGTGATCCTGGCAACGGTGAACGCGATTCGCCAAGGGTTCGCCACTGCCCGCCTGCTGCTGCTGTCATGGTTGCCGCTGGTGGTGCTGGTCGCGCTGCGGGTGGGCGAATTGCTGGGCGGTTGGGTGAATCCGCCGTGGATGGTGCATGCACTGCCGGCGGCGATGGCCTTCTCCGGACTGGTGGTCACCATCGGGCTGGCCGGGCAGCTGCAGCAGTTGCGGCGGGACCGGGACCGCGCCAGCCGGATGGCGTCGTATGACGCGCTCACAGGCGCGTCCTCCCGCCCGGCGATCGAGGAACAGCTCAGGAACGCCGTCCGCGACGCGCACCGCCTGGACCGGCCGCTGTCGGTGGTGTTCTTCGACATCGACCGCTTCAAGCACATCAACGACGAGCACGGACACCGCGCGGGCGACCAGTGCCTGCGGATCATCGCCGCGCGCACGCGCAACCGGCTGCGGACCTACGACCAGATGGGCCGCTACGGCGGCGATGAGCTGGTGGTCGTGCTGCCCGACACCGAACTGCACGAAGCGTTCGGCGTGGCCGAGAACCTGCGGTCGGCAGTCAACTGCCGGCCACTGTCGATGGACGGGGTAATGCTGCAGGCATCGCTCAGCATCGGTGTCGCGCAACTGCAGCCCGGCGAGACCGCCGAACAGTTGCTGGAACGTGCCGACGCCGCGCTCTATGCGAGCAAGGCCGGGGGGCGCGACCGGGTGATGGGCAGCACCCGCGTTACCGACCGGCACCACGCGCTGGCACCCACCGAATTCCCCCGCTGAGGGTCGCGCGCGCAGGCTAAGGCGTGCTGGATCGCTCCAGTACCAGCAATGGGTCGATCCGCACGTCCAGCCAGTTCATGCCCCAGTGCAGGTGCGGACCCGTCGCGCGCCCGGTGGCGCCCACCGCGCCGATGACCTGGCCCTGCTCGACGGTATCGCCCACCTGCACGTCCAGCCGCGACAGGTGCAGGAAGTTGGAGCTGACCCCGTGGCCGTGGTCGAGCAACACGGTGCCGCCGGTCAGGTAGAGGTCTCCGTTGGCGAACGTCACCACGCCCGCCGCCGGGGCCTTGACCGGCGTACCGCTGGCGGCGGCGATATCCATTCCCGAGTGCGCCGATCCCGGCGTTCCGTTGTACACGCGCTGGTTGCCGAAGCGGCCGCTTACACGCCCTTCGACCGGCCACTGGAACGCCTGCGCGAATCCGGTGCGGGCGTCGTAGCGGGTGCGCGCTGCGCTGACCTCGGCCTGTTCGCGCCGGATCCGCTCGGCGATGTTCGGTGGCGGGTCGACGGTGCGGGGTGGCACGCCGTTGACGCGCTCGACCGGCCAGTCGCGGGGATCCACCGCCACCTGGTAGGCGAGGGTGCGTCCGTCGGCCCGGGTGATCGACACCGCCAGCGGACCTTGGGCATCACGCCCCACGCCGAACACGAACGTCCCGTACGGGGTGACGTGCAGGCGTCGGCCGTCGTACTCCACCGCCGCATCAGCTGGTGCGCGACCCACCACCAGGCCGCCCTGCTGTACCCGGGCGGGTACCGAGGTGACGTTCTGGGCGCGGGCGATGGGGCGTGCGTCGGGCGGCAGGGCGGGCGGGCGACCCGGGGCGGCGGTCTGCGCGGTGGCCGCGCACGCGGCCAGGGCCAGCGGCAGGACGGCGCCGGTGCCCAACCGGGAGATCGAACCACGGCTCATCGGGCGAAGGCCAGGCGCTGGCCGTTGGGTGCACCGACAAGCTGTTGCCCGTTCCACGCCAGCACGCCGTTGACCCAGGTAGAGGCGATGCGGGAATGGAATGTACGGCCTTCGAACGGCGACCAGCCGCACTTGGACAGCACGTCTTCGCGCCGCACGGTAAACGGGGTGTCGTCCACCAGCACCAGGTCGGCCGCATAGCCTTCGCGAAGGAACCCGCGGCCCGCGACGTCGAAAAGCTGCGCGGGGGCATGGGCGAACTTCTGCACCACCTGTGCGGTGCTCAGGCGTCCTTCGTGCACCAGCTCCAGCGCCGCGTTGAGCGCGTACTGGACCAGCGGCAGGCCGCTCGGGGCGGACGTGTACGGACGCTGCTTCTCTTCGAGCAGGTGCGGCGCGTGGTCGGTGGCGAGCACGTCGATGGTGTCGTCGGCCACCGCGCGGATCAGCGCCTCGCGATCGGCAGCATCCTTGATCGCCGGGTTGCACTTGATCAGGTGGCCGAGCGCGGCGTAGTCGCTGCGGTCGAAGCGCAGGAAGTGGATGCAAGTCTCGGCGGTGATTTGCTTGCGGCTGCCGTCGGCGCGGATCATCGGGCCGGTCTCGAACAGCGCCAGTTCATCGGCGGTGGAGATGTGCAGCACGTGCAGCCGGGTGCCGTGGCGCCGGGCCAGCGACAGCGCCAGCTCTGTGGACTTCCTGCATGCCTGGCGCGAGCGGATGTCGGGGTGGCACTCGGGCGGTATGTCGTCGCCGTACTTCGCCTTGTAGCGGGCGGTTTCGGCCTCGATCATCGGCGTGTCCTCGCAGTGCGTGATGATCGGCACCGGGGTATCGCGGAATATCGCGTCGAGCGTCTCGGGGTTGTCCACCAGCATGTTGCCGGTGGAGGCGCCCATGAACACCTTGAGGCCCGGCGAAGCCTTGGGATCGATGGCACGTACCGCCTCGAGGTTGTCGTTGCTGGCACCCATGTAGAAGCCATGGTTGCCCCAGGCGCGCCCCGCCGCGCGGCGGTACTTGTCCTCCAGCGCTGCGGCGTCGAGCGTTGGCGGGCTGGTGTTGGGCATGTCCATGAAGCTGGTCAGCCCACCGGCCACCGCCGCGCCCGATTCCACCGCCATGTCGGCCTTGTGCTCCATGCCAGGCTCGCGGAAATGCACCTGGTCGTCGATCATGCCCGGCAGCAGGCGCCGCCCCGCTGCATCGACCACCGCTTCACCGTGGCGGGCGGTCAGGCCGGGGCCAATTTCTGCGATGCGACCGTCCTCGATCCGCAGGTCGCCGTCGAACTCGCGGCCTTCGTTCACCAGTCGGGCATTGATGATCAGGGTATGGGGCATGTGGGGCCTCGTGGTCGGGCGCGTGTTGCGCGTGGGCGGATCTGAGGTTTGCGTGGGTCGGGGGGGCTGCGTGTTCGGTTTCAGGGCGGAGGAACGGGGTCATGGCCGCCGGGGTTGAGCGGGTGGCAGCGGGCGATCCGCCGGATCGCGAGCCAACTGCCGCGCAGCGTGCCGAAACGGGCGATCGCCTGCATCGCGTATTCCGAACAACTGGGGTGGAAGCGGCATCGCGGTCCGAGCAGCGGGCTGATCCAGCGCTTGTAGATTCGCAACGCGGCGATGAACAGACGGTCGATCACGGTGCCTTCCATGCCAGGCGGGGAGTATGCCCGGCGGCGAGTGCGATGGCGCCGTGCCATGCTGGGATGCACAGGTGGCCCCCGGCCCCGTCGCCACGCGCCCAAGTGGCCGCGGAAGCACCGCTGACGTGCACGGTAGCGCGGTTGCCGCAGGTGCCGGGGCAGGGTATAACAGCGCGCTTTCCCGTCACAAGGGAACTAAAGGATCAGCCGATCGTGGCAGTGAAGAAACTACTCAAGAACGCCGTCAAGGCCGTCAAGAAGGCCATCAAGCCGGCAGCGAAGAAGGCGCCGGCCAAGAAGGCGTCGACCCGGTCCGTGGCCAAGAAAGCGCCTGCCCCCAAGGCGGCGGCGAAGAAGGCATCGGCAAAGAAGCCCGTGGCCCAGAAGGCCGCTACCCGCAAGGCCGTGGCGAAGAAGCCGGCCGCAGCCAAGAAGGCGGCGGTAGCCAAGTCGGCGACGAAGAAGGCGCCAGCCAGGAAGGCGGCACCGGCGAAGAAGGCGGTACCGGCCAAGAAGGCGGCACCGGCGAAGAAGTCCGCGCCTGCCAAGTCGGTCGCCAAGAAGCCAGCCAAGGCCGTCGCTCCGAAGAACAGTCCGGCCGCTGGAAAGTCGGGCGTCGGCAAGCCTGCAGCTGGCAACCAGGGTGCCCGCAAGGCCAGCCCCGGTGCAGCCAGGAAGCCTGCCGAGCGCCCGGCCACCAAGACCGCTCCGGTCGATTCCAAGTCCACCCGCGCAGGCTCCAAGCTGCCGGCCAAGAAATCCGCAGCAGCGTCCCCCGCCAAGTCACCGGTGGCCGGGACGGCTGCTGCCAAACCGCCCGTGGCCAAGCGCCCGGTCGGCAAGGTAGCTGTCGCCGTTGCCGCAAAACCGCAGGCACCTGCGCCGAAAGGCAAGGTGAAAGTCGTGCCGTACAAGACCGACGACGCCACTGGGCGTCCCATCCTCCCGGCCGGTTACAAGCCCGGTGCCGACGAGGAATACATGAGTGCGTTGCAGCTCGAATACTTCCGCCAGCGGCTGCTCAAGTGGCGGGCCGACCTGGTCGAAGAGTCCAAGCAGACCATCGAGAACCTCAAGGATGAAGTGCGTGACGTCGGCGACGAGGCCGAGCGCGCGACTCGCGAGACCGAGAATTCGCTGGAGCTGCGCACCCGCGATCGCTATCGCAAGTTGATCAGCAAGATCGACAGCACGCTCAAGCGGGTCGACAACGGTGACTACGGTTTCTGCGCCGACACCGGCGAGGAAATCGGCCTGGACCGCCTGGAGGCGCGCCTGACCGCCGAGCGCACCATCGATGCCCAGGAGCGCTGGGAGCACCTGCAGAAGCAGATGGGCGATTGAGCAGCCCCTGCTGACAGGTGTGCCGGAAACCCCCGCCCCAGGCGGGGTTTCTTGTTTGCAGGGCGCTTCTTGCCCTCCGGCGCGATGCGCGCGCCGCTACGACAGAAGCTGGTGGCCGTCACAGGTGTCGCGCGCGCCCGATCAGTGCAGCTCCCGCAGGTCCAGCCGGCGCAGGCGCGGCGCGAGTCTTGCGGTCGCGCCCACCACCACCAGCGTCATGAAGCCGCCGAACACCACCGCCGGCACCAGTCCCAGCAGGCGCGCCATGCTTCCGGCGTAGAACGCCCCCAGTTCGTTGGACGAGCCGATGAAAAGGCCGTTGATCGACGACACCCGGCCGCGCATCTCGTCGGGGGTGGCCAGCTGCAGGATCGTGGAGCGCAGCACGACCGACACCCCGTCGCACAGGCCCGATCCAAGCAGGAACGCCGCCGACAACCAGAAGTGCGTCGAGAGCCCGAAGCCGATGATGCACAGCCCGAACCCGGCCACCGCCAGCAGCAGCAGCCTGCCGGCGTCGCGGGTCGGCGGGCGGCGGGCCAGCCACAGGCCGACCGTGACCGCGCCTAGGGCCGGCATGGCGCGCAGGGTGCCCAGTCCTTCCGGGCCATGATCGAGGATCTCGGTGATGAAGGCCGGCAGCAGCGAGACCGCGCCGCCCAGCAGCACCGCGAACATGTCCAGCGCAAGCGCACCCAGCAGGATCTGGTGCCCGAACACGAACCGCAGGCCTTCATGGATGCTGGCGAACACCGGCGCCCGTTGCAGCAGCATCGGCGGCTCGGTCACGCGCAGCACGCCGACCGCCAGGGCGCCGGCAAGGGCCAGCACCATCGCGGTGGCGTACGCGACGTCCTTGCCCGCCCAGCCGATCAGCACGCCGCCGATCGCCGGTCCCAGCACCAGGCCCAGCTGGAACGCCACGCTGCCCACGCCGGCGCCGCGCGCGAACTGGTCGCGCGGCAGGACCCGTGCGAACAGCGCGTTGTAGACCGGGCCCAGGAAGGCGCGGACCACGCCGGTCAGCGCGATCGCCATGTAGATGGGCCATGTGCGCGGTGCGGCGGCGGTCCCGGTCGGGATCCAGCCCAGCGCCACCGCCACCAGGATCGACGCCGTCAGCGCCAGCCCGAGGCACGCCACCAGGCCCAGCTTGCGCCGCGGCAGGTGGTCGACCAGGTACCCGGCGAACGGAGCGGTGCAGAAGTAGGGCAGCACCTCCGCCAGGCCGATCAGCCCCAGCGAAAACGGGTCGCGGGTGAGTTCGTAGACGTGCCAGCCGACCGTGACCGCGACGATCTGGTACGAAAGGATCGTCAGGATCCTGTAGCTCAGCAGCCCCAGGAACGCGCGGTTGCGAAGAGGCCCGGTTGGCGAGTGCGACACGGGCGTCGGGCCCGGACGCAACGCGGCGGGCGGACCCGCGGGCCCTACCGGGGGATCCGGCGGGGCCGGCGGCGGGGTCACGCCTCGGCCTTCGCCCGCTCGCGGATGAAGCCCAGCAGCGCGGCCAGCCCATTGCTGCGGGTGGGCGAGAGGTGCTTGGCCAGCCCGATCTCGGCGATGTAGTCCGCGTCTGTCTCGGCAATCTCCCGCGCGCTGCGGCCCGAGTACACGCGAAGCGCCAGGTAGACCAGGCCGGAGACGATCGCCGAGTCGCTGATGGCGTGGAAGTCCAGCCGCTGCGAGTCGCCGGTGGCCACGATCCACACCATCGACTGGCACCCGTGCAGGCGGTGCTGCTCGGTCTTCCATTCGGGGGGAAGGTCGGGCAGCTTGCGCCCCAGGTCGATCAGGTACTGGTAGCGCTCGGCCCAGTCACCGAAGAACGCGAACTCCTCGCGGATCGCGGCCTGGGCTTCGGCCGGGGTCGACTCGATGGGAAACGGGCTGGTGGGGGCTGCGGCGGTGTTCATTGCGATGCGATTTTACGGCCTGGATGAAAGGGCGGACGGCTCCCGACGTCTGGGCAGGCACGTGCGGTCGAACGTGCGATCAATGGCTCAGGCCCCGTTTCCAGCGCACGCCCTGCGGCGTGTCCTCCAGCAGGATGCCTTCGGCCGCCAGCCGGTCGCGGATCGCATCGGCCCGCGCGAAGTCCCGCGCCTGCTTGGCGCCGATGCGCTCGTCGATGAGGGCCTGTATCCGGGCATCGTCCTGGTTTCCGGCGCCGCGTGCGAACCATGCCGCCGGGTCCTGCTGCAACAGCCCCAGTGCAATGCCGGCGCCGAGCAGTTCCGATTTCAGGCGACTGCGCTCGTCAGGCGAGGTTGCCTTGCGTGCCTCGCCCGCGATGCGCGCGATCTCGGCAAGCGCCTGCGGGGTGTTGAGGTCATCGTCGAGGGCGGCATCGAGGGCGGCCGGGATCGCTGGCACAGCCGGGGCGTCACCCAGGTCGCGAAGGGTCCCGTACAACCGGTCCAGCGTGCGCACGCTCTGCTCGATAAGCCCGTCCGACCAGTCGAGCGGCTGGCGGTAGTGCGCCGACAACAACGCATGCCTGAGCGCTTCGGGGGGGTGCGCGCGCACCAGGTCATGGACCTTCTCGATATTGCCCAGCGACTTGCTCATCTTGGCGCCGCCGAAATTGAGCATGCCGTTGTGCAACCAGAACCGTGCGAAAGGCCGGCCGCCGTGCGCGCATTCGCTCTGCGCGATCTCGTTCTCGTGGTGCGGGAACTGCAGGTCAACGCCGCCGGCGTGGATGTCGATGGTCTCGCCCAGGTGCGCCGCCGCCATGGCGGAGCATTCGATATGCCAACCGGGGCGTCCGCGGCCCCAGGGCGAGTCCCAGCCGGGAAGGTCCCCGGTGGAGGGCTTCCACAGCACGAAATCGCCCGGGTCGCGCTTGTAGGGGGCCACGTCGACGCGGGCACCGGCCAGCATGTCGTCCGGATCCCGGCGCGAGAGCGCGCCGTAGCGGTCGAAGCTGGCCACCGAGAACAGCGCGTGCCCCTCGGCCACGTAGGCGTGGCCGGACTCCACCAGGCGCTCGATCATCGAGATGATGGGCCCGATGTGGGCGGTTGCCTCCGGCTCAAGGTCCGGGGGCGGGACGCCGAGGGCGGCCATGTCCTCCCGGTAGGCCCGGGCGTAGCGGCCGGTGATGTCGCCGATCGGCACACCGGCCTCGCTCGCCGCTGCGTTGATCTTGTCGTCCACGTCGGTGATGTTGCGCGCGTAGGCCAGGGTCCCGAACCGCCTGCGCAGCAGGTCGGCCAGCACGCCGAACACCACCGGGCCCCGCGCATTGCCAATGTGCACGTAGTTGTAGACGGTCGGCCCGCAGACATACATCGTGGTGCGCGCCGGGTCGGCCGGCTGGAACGCCTCTACCCGGCGGGTCAGGCTGTTGAACAGGTGCAGGCTCATCGGGAACGGGGGCGTGGTTACGGCCGGCCATTCTAGCCTCTGACCGGCTCCCGGCCCGCCCCGTGACAGGCGCGATTCAGTCCGCAAGCACCTGTTGCACCTACAATTCCGGGACTTGCCCGAGCCCCGAGCCCGATGCGCCTCCTGTTCCTGACGACCACACTGCTGACGCTTGTCGCTGCCGCCGCGCCGTCGATGGCCCAGCAGAACTCAGTCATCCAGGCCGAGAACGTGCGCTTCGACTACGCGCACGTGCTGCGCGTCACGCCCGTCTACCAGACGCTGACGGCCACGCGCATGGAAGAGCAGTGCGACCAGTCGCCGCTGGCGGACGTGGAGGACGAGTCGCGCCTGTCGCGGGTGGTCGATGCCGTCCGCGACGCGCTGGGCCGGGAGCAACCGATCCCCGAGCACGATCCCGAGTGCCGCTCGGTACCGGTGGAGCGCGAGTTCCGGCGCCCCATCGCCTACGACGTGGATTACGTCTACAAGGGCGCCAAGTTCCGCTCGCGGCTTGCCGATGACCCGGGCAACCGGCTCCGGATCCGCGTTTCGGTGTCGCCTGCGGTGGCCGGCGCGCGCATCCGATGAACCGCGTCACGGCCACGCACCTGCGTGGCCGCGCTTGCGTGCCCCCGGGGGCCGTGCGAGCATTCGTCCCCTCATGACCCAGTCCCGCGCCGACGCCGACATCATCACCTCCGCCTGGATGGCGGCGGGCATGACCTCGCGCGCGCGCCGAGCGTTGCCCTCCAACCTGGCTGGGTAACGGCGCGTCGCGCGCCTGCGTCGTATGACGAACCCGGCCTCCGCGCCGGGTTTTTTCGTTCCAGGGAAGCCCGGCCATCGCCCTCCACGATGGACCTCCCCATGACCGCCACCCCCCCGACCGCCACGCCGCGCCATTTCCTCAACACCCAGGACTGGTCGCGTCCCGACCTCGACGCCCTGCTGGCCCGTGCCGCCGAGTTCAAGCGCATCAAGGCAGGTGGGCAACTCAGGGGCAAGTCGATCGCGCTGGTGTTCTTCAACCCGTCCATGCGGACCCGCACCAGCTTCGAACTGGGCGCCTTCCAGCTGGGCGGGCATGCGGTGGTGCTGCAGCCCGGCAAGGACGCGTGGCCGATCGAGTTCGAGCTGGGCACGGTCATGGACGGCGACACCGAAGAGCACATCGCCGAGGTCGCCCGCGTGCTGGGCCGTTACGTGGACCTGATCGGCGTACGCGCGTTCCCGAAGTTCGTGGACTGGTCGATCGACCGGCAGGACCGGGTGCTGCAGGCGTTCGCCCGGTACTCGCCGGTGCCGGTGATCAACATGGAGACGATCACCCATCCGTGCCAGGAACTGGCCCACGCGCTGGCGCTGCAGGAGCACTTCGGCACCACCGACCTGCGCGGCAGGAAGTACGTGCTGACCTGGACATACCACCCCAAGCCCCTCAACACCGCGGTGGCCAACTCCGCGCTGACCATCGCCACCCGCCTGGGCATGGACGTGACCCTGCTGTGCCCAACCCCGGAGTACATCCTTGACGAGCGCTACATGGGCTGGGCGGAGGCCAACGTGGCTGAAAGCGGGGGTTCGCTCACCGTCAGCCATGACATCGAAAGCGCCTACGCCGGGGCCGACGCGGTCTACGCCAAGAGCTGGGGCGCGTTGCCGTACTTCGGCAACTGGGGACCGGAGAAGCCGATCCGCGACCGCTACACGCACTTCATCGTCGACGAGGCCAAGATGGCGCTCACCAACGACGCCATCTTCAGCCATTGCCTGCCGCTGCGCCGCAACGTCAAGGCCACCGACGCGGTGATGGATTCGTCCAGCTGCATTGCCATCGACGAAGCCGAAAACCGGCTGCACGTGCAGAAGGCGGTGATGGCGCGGCTCGCCGGGTTCGCGGGACCGCGGAGCGGGGAGTAGCAAATAGAAATCCGGGCTGCTTTCTGCGACCACCTCCAACGAATCACCAGGTACCCACCCCATGTCCATCAGCGCGAAGTTACCCACTCCCCAGGCCCCACCCCCGGTTCCCGGTTCCAAGGACATCGTCCTCGCCTTCTCCGGAGGCCTCGACACCAGTTTTTGCGTGCCCTACCTGCAGGAGCGCGGCTGGAACGTCCACACCGTATTCGCCGATACCGGCGGCGTGGATGCCGATGAGCGCGCCTTCATCGAGGGCCGCGCGATCGAACTGGGCGTGGCCTCGCATGTCACCGTCGACGGCGGGCCGGCGATCTGGGACGGCTTCGTCAAGCCCTTTGTCTGGGCAGGGGAGGGCTACCAGGGCCAGTACCCGCTGCTGGTCTCGGACCGCTACCTGATCGTCGAAGCGGCCCTCGCGCGCTGCGCCGAACTGCGCACGCGTGCGATCGCCCACGGGTGTACCGGCATGGGCAACGACCAGGTGCGGTTCGACCTGGCGGTCAAGGCGTTGGGTGACTACGACATCGTGGCGCCGATCCGCGAGATACAGAAGGAGCACACCGAGGTCCGCGCCTACGAGCAGGCGTACCTCGAGGAGCGGGGCTTCGGCGTGCGCGCAAAGCAGCAGGCGTACACCATCAACGAGAACCTGTTGGGGTTGACCATGTCCGGCGGCGAGATCGACCGCTGGCAGGCGCCCGGCGAAGGCGCGGCCGGCTGGTGCAAGCCCCGCGCCGAATGGCCGACCGCCCCCCTGCGCGTCCGCGTCGGTTTCCAGAAGGGCGAGGCGGTCTCGCTCGATGGCCAGCCCATGGCCGGCCACGACCTGCTCGGCCGGCTCAACGGGCTGTTCGCGCAGTACGGCGTCGGCCGCGGCCTGTACACCGGCGACACCACGATCGGCCTGAAGGGCCGGATCATCTACGAAGCCCCGGGGCTGGCCGCGCTGCTCACCGCGCACCGCGCCCTGGAAGAAGCCGTGCTGAGCAAGTTGCAGAACCGATTCAAGCCCGACGTGGCGCGAAAGTGGGTGGAACTGGTGTACGAGGGGTTCTTCCACGATCCACTCAAGACCGACCTGGAGGCGTTCCTGGCCTCCAGCCAGTCGACCGTCAATGGCGAGGTAGTGCTGGAAACCCATGGCGGCAGCGTCGGCGCGGTGGCGATCGATTCCCCGCACATCCTCAATGCCAAGGGCGCGACGTACGCGCAGGCGGCGGACTGGGGCGTGGAGGAAGCCGAGGGCTTCATCAAGCTGTTCGGGATGAGCAGCACGCTGTGGGCCGAGGTCAACCGCGGTTGACCGGCTTGTTGCAGGCGCGGCTCCAGTCGCGATGCGCACTCGGCGACATGGTGTGCGTCACGCCTGCGTCGTCCTTCAGACATTGCTCGGATGTAGGAGCGACGTGAGTCGCGACCACACGGTCAGACCGAGCATCAGCTTCGCGACTCACGTCGCTCCTACAACGAACCGAACCGCAGAATCGCTCGCGGCTGAAGCCGCTCCTACAGGATCCCGGTCACCGACATGTTGTCCGACACCCTCCGCCACCTCGAAGCACTCGTCTCGTTCGATACGCGCAACCCGCCGCGCGTGATCGGGACGGGTGGCATGTTCGACTACCTGCGCACGCACCTGCCCGGATTCCACCTCGAGGTCACCGACCACGGCGACGGCGCGGTGTCGATGCTGGCCGTGCGTGGCGCCCCCCGGCGCGTGTTCAACGTGCACCTGGACACGGTTCCGGATTCGCCGGCGTGGACCGCAAGCCCGCATCGGCTGCGTGTTACCGACGATCGCGCCATCGGGCTGGGCGCCTGCGACATCAAGGGCGCCGCCGCCGGATTGCTGGCCGCAGCGGCGGAAACCACGGGCGATGCCGCCTTCCTGTTCTCCACCGACGAGGAGGCCAACGACGCGCGATGCATCGCGGCGTTCCTGGCCGGCGACCACGGCTTCCACGAGGCGATCGTGGCCGAACCCACTCGGTGCGAAGCGGTACTCGCGCATCGGGGCATCAGCTCCGTGCAGGTGGACTTCCGCGGCGCGGCCGGCCATGCCTCCGGCGCCAACGCGATGCAGGCCAGCGCGCTGCACCACGCCATGCGCTGGGGCAGC
Organism: Novilysobacter viscosus; assembly: GCF_046600715.1. Taxonomy (NCBI): domain Bacteria; kingdom Pseudomonadati; phylum Pseudomonadota; class Gammaproteobacteria; order Lysobacterales; family Lysobacteraceae; genus Novilysobacter; species Novilysobacter viscosus. Next base: position 751,545 of record NZ_JBJMAV010000001.1, on the reverse strand, counting down.
CGCGCGCTGGACCTGGTCGAGGCCGAGTCGCACCAGCGCTTTGGCGGCCTGACCGGCCTGCGCTTCAACATCGGCAAGGTGGAGGGGGGGATCAAGGCCAACATGATCGCCCCCAGCGCGCAGGTGCGCTTCGGCTTCCGGCCGCTGCCATCGATGTCGATCGACGGACTGCACGAGCGGTTGGGAACGCTGGTCCAGGCCGGGGCCGTGGAGCGCTACCAGGAAACCTTCCGTGGCCCGCCGCTGCCCTCCGGCGACATCGCCACTGCCGAAGACCGCCGCCTGGAAGCACGCGACCTGGCCGAGGCGCTGGACCTGCCGATCGGCAACGCGGTGGACTTCTGGACCGAGGCTTCGCTGTTCTCGGCCGCGGGCTTGACCGCCCTCGTCTACGGCCCCGGCGACATCGCCCAGGCGCACACCGCGGATGAGTGGGTGGCGCTGGAGCAGCTGGAACGCTACGCGCACTCGTTCAGGCGCATCCTCGCCACGTGACCTGTAGGAGCGGCTTCAGCCGCGAATGCATTCCGGAAACCTTTGATCGCGGCTCAGGCCGCTCCTACAACGACCTGACGCAACGAATGAACGCCACGCCCGCCCCGCACGACCCGCAGACACGCCAGACCATCGTCCGGCTGCTTTCCTCCATGGCCAGCGCCAAGGAGATCAGCCAGTACCTCAAACGCTTCTCGCAGCTGGACGCCGCGCGATTCGCGGTGGTCAAGGTCGGCGGCGCGGTCCTTCGTGACGACCTGGAGGCGCTCACCTCCTCGCTGGCGTTCCTGCAGGACGTCGGCCTGACCCCGATCGTCATCCACGGCGCCGGCCCGCAGCTGGACGCGGCCATGGCCGTGGCGGGAATCGACAAGCTCACAGTCGACGGACTGCGCGTGACCTCCCCGGAGGCACTGGCGGTGGTGCGCCGGGTTGCGCACGCCGAGAACCTGCGGCTGGTGGAAGCCTTGCAGGCGGCCGATGCGCGCGCCACGTCGATCGTGTCGGGCGTGTTCGAGGCCGACTACGTTGACCGCGACCGGATGGGCTTGGTGGGGCAGGTGGCCCGGGTCGATCTCGCATCCATCCAGGCCAGCCTGCAGGCCGGCTCGATCCCGGTGATCGCCAGCCTGGGCGAAACCGTGGGCGGCCAGATCCTCAACATCAACGCCGACTTCGCGGCCAACGAGCTGGTGCGGGTGCTGCAGCCCTACAAGATCGTCTTCCTGACCGGCACCGGCGGATTGCTGGATGGCGAGGGGCGGGTGATCGACTCGATCAACCTGTCCACCGAGTACGCCCACCTGATGGAGCAGCCGTGGCTCAACGGCGGCATGCGGGTGAAAGTCGAGCAGGTCAAGCAGCTGCTGGACCGGTTGCCGCTTTCGTCCTCGGTGTCGATCACCCGCCCTTCGGAGCTGGCCAAGGAATTGTTCACCCACAAGGGCTCGGGCACCCTCGTGCGTCGCGGCGAACGGGTGGTGCAGGCCGCGGCCTGGTCGGAACTGGACCTGCCACGGTTGCGGTCGCTCATCGAGTCGGCCTTCGGCAGGACGCTGGCGCCGGATTACTTCGAACGCACGGCGCTCCACCGTGCCTATGTCAGCGAGAATTACCGCGCCGCGGTGGTCCTCACCCGCGAGGACGCCGGCATCTACCTGGACAAGTTCGCCGTGCTGGACGACGCGCAGGGCGAGGGCCTGGGCCGTGCCGTCTGGCAGATGATGCGGGAGCACGAAAGCCGGCTGTTCTGGCGATCCCGGCACGGCAACCCGGTCAACGCGTTCTACTACGGGGAGGCTGACGGCCACGTGCGCCAAGCGCAGTGGAACGCGTTCTGGATCGGGCTGGACGACTTCGACGCGATCGCGCGCTGCGTGGCGCATTGCCGCGACCGCGTGCCGACCCTGCTGGAGACCCCGTCGTGAAAGGTTCCGAGGCGATCACCGTCGGCCTGGTGGGTGCCCGAGGCCACGTGGGCGCCGAACTGGTCGCGCTGGTCGACGCCCACCCGCGCTTCGCGCTGGCCTATGTCTCGTCTCGCGAACTCGCCGGCCAGCCGCTGGCCGCACACCACCCGCATCACCGCGGTGGGCTCCACTACAGTGCGCCCCCGCTGGATACCCTGCCTTCGCTGCACGCAGATGCCGTTGTGCTGGCGTTGCCCAACGGCCATGCCGCGCGGGCCGTACAGGCCTTCGACACCGCCGGGCCCGATCCTGTGATCGTCGATCTCTCGGCCGACTACCGTTTAGATCCTGCGTGGTACTACGGATTGCCGGAACTCACCCGCCGCACGGGCGGCGATGCGCGACGCATCAGCAATCCCGGGTGCTACGCCACCGCGATGCAACTGGCGATAGCGCCGATGCTCGATGCGCTTGCCGGTCCGGTCCAGTGCTTCGGCGTTTCGGGGTGGTCGGGCGCCGGCACCGCGCCGTCCGAGCGCAACGATCCCGGGCTGCTGCGCGACAACCTGATGCCGTACGCGCTCGCCGGTCACGTCCACGAGCGTGAAGTGACCCGGCACCTGGGTCATGCGGTGGAGTTCATGCCGCATGTCGCCCCGCACTTCCGCGGCCTGACGGTGACCGCCAACCTGCACCTGTCGCGGGCATTCACGACGGACGAAGTTGCAAGGCGGTACCACGCTCTTTTCGATGGGGAACCGCTCGTCCACGTGGTGCACGACGCCCCCTGGGTCAGCCGCATCGCCGGCCGGCACCATGCGGAGGTCGGTGGCTTCACGCTATCGGACGATGGAAGGCGGCTGGTGGTGGTATCGACGCTGGACAACCTTTTGAAGGGCGCGGCGACGCAGGCGCTGCAGAACCTCAACCGCGCGTTCGGACTCGACGAGTTCGAAGGCATTCCCCCAATGCCCATGTAGGAGCGGCTTCGGCCGCGAACGCTCCTCCGGATTCCGATGATCCGCTCCTACGAAGTCAAGAAGGCGTACCCATGACCGACCTCCTCTGGCAGAAGCCCGGCGTCCGCATCGACGAACGCATCCAGCAGTTCTGCGCCGGCGATGACGTGGTGCTTGATCGCGAGTTCTTCGCCTTCGATATCCAGGCCAGCCGGGCGCATGCGCAGGGTTTGCAGCGCATCGGCATCCTCTCGGGCGAGGAGCTGGCAGGCATCGAGCGTGAGCTCGACGCGTTGGCCGCCGATTTCCATGCCGGCCGGTTCATCCTGGACGCGCGATTCGAAGACGGCCATTCGGCCATCGAGGCCAGGCTGGTTGAGCGGCTGGGCGATGCCGGCCGCCGCATCCACACCGGGCGCAGCCGCAATGACCAGGTGCTGGTGGCGACCCGGTTGTGGCTGAAGGCCCGCCTTGCACGCGTGCACGCGCTGTGCCTTGAGGTTGCCGCGGTTTCGTTGGACCGGGCGCACGCCGAAGCGATGCTGCCGTTGCCCGGCTACACCCACCTGCAGCGCGCCGTCGTCTCCTCGTGCGGCATGTGGTGGGCGGGGTGGGCCGAGGCGTTCATCGACAATGCCGTGCGCGCCGGCGACACGCTGGCGTGGGTCGACGCCAACCCCATGGGCAGCGCAGCCGGCTACGGCGTCAACCTGCCGTTGGACCGGGACCATGCGACCAAGGCGCTGGGGTTCGGGCGACTGCAGGTTGCCGCTACCTATGCCCAGCTGTCACGGGGGAAGTTCGAACTGGCGGCGATCGAATCTCTGGGCTCGGCCGTGCTTGACCTGCGTCGACTGGCGTGGGACCTGAGCCTGTTCACCAGTGCGGAATTCGACTTCGTCGCATTGCCTGCTCAGTACACCACCGGCAGTTCGATCATGCCCAACAAGCGCAACCCCGACGTCATCGAGCTGATGCGTGCCAGCTACCCGGCGGTGGCCGCAGCGCGCACCGAAATCGAGCAGCTGCTGTCGTTGCCCTCGGGCTACCACCGCGACCTGCAGTTTTCCAAGGGCGCGATCATCCATGCGTTCGGGCGGGGGCTGGGCGCCCTGGAGCTGTTGCCCGAGCTGTTGCGCAACCTGCAGTGGAAGCCCGAGGCGATGCGCGCGGCGCTGGACGCATCGATGTATGCCACCGACCTGGCGGTCGACCTGGCGCGTGGCGGGGTGCCATTCCGCGACGCCTACGTGCAGGCCGCCGATCCCGCGCGTTGGGAGCAGGGCGACCCGGCCGCGAGCCTGGCGGCGCGCACCTCGCCGGGTGCGGCGGGTGATCCCAGGCTCGAAAACCTGCGCGAACGTCTGTCGACGCTCGGCAAGCGCGCCTAGCCCCAGCCGGGAGTCGTTGCCGGGGTGGCGAGCGGCTGGGTAACGGCGATGTCGGTGACCAGCGCCTGTTGGTCCAGTCGCAGGGTGGCAACCCGAGCCCCCCGCAGGCGTTCGGCGAGGGCATGGGGCGCCCCCATCGCGTCGGCGATCTCGATCGGGGTGGCATCGTCGTTCTGCAGGCGGCGTTCGCGGTTCTGGAACCGCGCCCGGTTGAACTCGGCCCAGCCGATCAGCACCAGTGCGCATACCACTGCAAGGATCGGCAGGGTCAGGGCCAGGGTGCGGTCGAAACCGGCCTCGGGAAGCCAGAGTTGCACGTAGCTTCCGCGCAGCCCGAGCCACCACAGCAGCAGGGTGATCAGTGGCAGGACCAGGTAGACGTACACCGCCCACGCCAGCAGGGTGATGGTCCCGTACAGGCTGCGCTGCACGGTGGATTGGCGGTGCGGGGAATGGATCAGGACTTGGGTGTTCATCGCAGGCCTCGGTCGGGGCTGGTCCAGAGGGCGCGCTTGTTGCGACGCCCAAGCAGGGTCGTCGGCAGCGCCACCACGGTGGTGAAGAGGGCCAGCATCCAGTAGGCCGCGGGGTACCACACCATCCAGTAGTAGTTGCGACCGATGCGCGGCTCGTAGCGGCGATCGATCAGGAGGCTGATGGCGAACTGCAGCAGGCACACCACGCCCAAAACCATGCCGTGCCAGCGCGGAAGCAGCGTATCCACCGCCAGGGCTCCCGGCAGGTCAAGGAACTTGCCCAGCAGCCACAGCACGATGATCAGGAACATCACGTACGCCCACGCCACGCTCAGGCTGTACTCGGCCAGCACGCCCCACATGCGGCGGCGGCGCCAGTTGAACAGTTCCGCGCCGTGCCGCCGTGCGACCTCCACGCCGCCCTTCGCCCAGCGCAGGCGCTGGTTCCACAGGCCGCGCAGGGTCTCGGGCATCAGGATGAAGCACCTCGCGTTGGGTTCGTAGCGGATGTCCCAGTGCGCGATCTGCAGCCGCCAGCTGATGTCGATGTCCTCGGTGACCATGTCGTCGGACCAGTAGCCCACGCTGTGCAGTGCGGTCCGCCGGAACGCGCAGATCACGCCGGATACGGTGAACAGGCGGCCATAGACGCGCTGGGCGCGCTTGATCATGCCGATGATCGAGCTGAACTCGCCCACCTGCAGGCGTCCCAGCAGGGTGGAGCGGTTGCGTACGCGCGGGTTTCCGGTCACCGCGCCCACCCGCGGACCGCTGGTCAGGTGCCACACCATCCAGTGGGTGGCGTACTCGTCCAGCAACGCGTCCCCATCGACGCACACCAGGTACTCGCTGCGCGCCGCCAGGGTGCCCATGCGCAACGCATTGGCCTTGCCCTGGTTGCTCTCCAGGTGCAGCACCCGCAGGCGCGGGTAGCGGCGGGCAAGGGCGTCGAGCGCGGCGCCGGTCCCATCGGAACTGCCATCGTTGATGGCGATGATCTCGAAGTCCGGATATGCCTGCGAGTCCAGCGCCTCGATGGTCTCGGCGACGTTGTCCTCCTCGTTGTGGCAGGGCACCAGCAGGCTGGCCATCGGGTAGGACTTCATCGCTGGCGGTTCATCGCGCAGTGGCGTCCCGCGCTCGCGGCGGAAGAAGTAGTACAGGCCACCGATCATCCACAGGAACGACATGGTGATGGGGTAGTAGAAGGCGAACTGGAAGAGGACATCCAACAGTTGCACGGGCGCAGTCATGTCAGCGGCCTCTCAACGCGGTGGGTACGGAAAACTGCGGGCACTGATGGCCGCGCGGGTGGGCACGAACGCGGGCAGGTCACGCAGGAAGTCGTCGGGGTAGTAGCCCAGGTGGCGAACGCCCGCCGCCTGCATCGCCCGCATCTGGGCCTGGATCCGCTCGCCGGGGATCGGGGTGCGGGTCCGCCAGTCCACCGTCTGCAGTTCGAACACGGTGCGGTCAAGGCCATCGGGGTGGCGGGCGACGGTGGCAACCAGCCGCTGCAGCCAGGCGTCCGGGTCGGCCGCCCCTTCCATCCATGGCATCGCCATCAGGGCGGTGTAGTCATAGGCGTGCAGGAACGCATCCAGCCGCTGGCCGAACCACGCCTCGCTCCCGGGCTGGAGCACGGGCCGCGCATAGAGGTTGCGCACGGTCACCAGCTTGGGCCGCCAGCGCTCGGCGCGTTCGGCCAGTGCCAGGCTGAAGTCGATCAGAAGGCGGGTGCGCGCCGCGGGCTGCTCGGGCCCGTCCGCACCCAGGTCGCCGTCACGCAGGTAGGCGTCGTCGTGGAACAGCAACCCCTCCAGGTAGCTCGCGATGGCGAGGTCTTCGTAGATGTCGCCGACGTAGGCGAGCACGCGTGGGTCCGACGGATCCAGCCGGATGACCTCGCCGGTCGAACCGGGCTCGCCCGGGAGCAATGCCTGGCCGGCGAAGGCCGCGTCGGTGGGTTCGAAGCCCAGCACGGGCAGCCAGGCGATCACCCCGACGCCGGCGCGCGTGCGCAGTTGCCAGGCGACGCGGTTGTACAGGTCCGCCCGCATCGGCAGGTGGCGATTGGGGAAATAGAGCGCGTCGGCAGAGCCGTTGCCGTCCGGGTCGGCGAAGGCCTGCAGGAACACGTGGCTGGGCCCCAGTCCGCGGATGCGCTCGATCAGCGCATCAAGGTTGCGTTCCAGTTGCGCCGGGTCCGGGTCATAGACGTAGTCCAGGTCGACCTGGACGGCGCGCATCGCGGAGCGCTCCTCCTCGCGACGCAACTCGGTGGCGAACTCGGGCAGGTCGGGGTTGTCGGTCAGCAGCAGGCGGGCCAGCCCGTGCAGGTCGGCCAGCGGACGCTGGCGGCCCTCCAGGTCGAACGACACCTCCAGCCCAAGGCCGTCGGCGACCTTGTTGGCCTCGTCGCTGTATGCCGCGTAGGGCCAGACGATCGCACGCGGGCGCGCGGGGGTGTTGCTGGAGATGGCTTCGACGCTGCGCGCCAGGTCCGCGCGCAGTCGCTCGCGGTAGGCCGCTTCCGATTCGTAGCGTGCGGTGGACGGATCGAAGATGCGGGTGATGGCCGCGGGCGTCATGTTGCCCTGCGGGTTGGCCAGCACGCCCAGGTGCAGCGCATGGCTGTGCGAGGCCACTTCCACCAGCCCCGACGCCTGCATTTCGCGCACCTGCGCCCAGGTCAGGAAATCATTTCCGTCGAACGTGCGCGGACCGTAGTCCACCGACCGCCCCGGCGCCATCCCGACCCAATCGGTGACCAGCGCCATGAGCGCGGGGTAGCCGTAGGCCTGCAGCAGCGGGAACACATGCGTGTAGTGGCTTCGCAGCCCGTCATCGAATGTCAGCAGCACCGCCTTGGGTGGCAGCGGCGGCCCCCCGCGCTGCGCGGCGATGATCCGGTCCAGGTCCACCGGCACATAGCCCTGGGCGGACAGCCAGTCCAGGTGCGCGGCGAAGTTGTGGGTGCTGGTGGCGTACCCGTCCGGGTCGCCGCTGGCATCCACGTCGTCGCGGATGTCGTGGTAGCTGATCACCAGCAGGTCCGCCGGCGGCGCGGCGACCACCCAGGCCGGGAGGCACAGCAACATGGCCAGCAGCGCCCCTGCTACGGCGCGACGGTGGCGGGGTTTCGTCATCCGGACCATCCTCATTCCCCCCATGCCACGCGCAGGTCGAAGCCGACCCGGTCCTCGCGCACGCCGTCGTACACCGGGCGCGAATAGCTGATGCCGTAGCCCAGTTGCCGGCCCGCGGCCCACTGCCACTCGTGTTCGTAGCGCACCTGCGGGTACCAGGCGGCGCCGAAACCTTCCTGGCGATAGTTCACCGCCGATACCGCGAGCCGGTGGCGGAAGTGGCGTTCGTAGCGGCGCCAGACGATCTGGTCGGCGCGCAGGCCCAACTCCAGCGACGTGTCGCGGGAGGGGTTGAAGTAGGGCGCGTCATCGCGCGAACCACGCCCGGCGTGGAGCCCGCCGAATGTGTTGAGCAGGACGTGCGGCCGGCTTAGCAGTCGCTGGTCGAAGCTGGCCGAAACCGCCTCGCGTCGATTGCCGTCCTCGTAGCGGATCTGCTCCAGGCCGGCCTGGAGCGAGGTGGATTCGTTGGGCGTGTAGTCCACCCGGATGCGTGCCGCATCCCCGGTAATGCCTGCACGGCGCGCCTGCAGCGATGCATAGGGGTCGTTGCGATAGAAGGAGGCGCCGCCGGCCAGTACATCGCTGAAGCGCCACCGGCCCCACGTGCCCACGGTGGTGCCGTCGTCGTAGTCGTCGCCCGGGGTGGCGGCTTCCAGCCCCCACTGCAGGCGGTCGTTGACGTAGGTCACGCCGGCGCCGAGCAGCCGGTGCCGTACGCGCTCTCCAAGGAAGTCAGCGCTGGCCTGGCTGGCATGCGCCGTCAGTCGCCAGCGGTCGTGCATGAGCGGCGACGCGAGGCGCAACACGTGGCGCGCATCGCGCGTGCCCAACGGCGAAGCCCCGCCGGCTGCCGTCGCATCCTCGTTGGTGTTGCGGCCCCAGGCGCCGTCGTAGGTGACCTGCCAGCCTTGCCGGCGCTCCCATCGATCGTGTGCGCGCCGTGCATGCAGGTTGTCGGGGTGCAGCGCCATCAGTTCGTGCAGCAGCGGCCGGGCCTGGGCGGTGCGGTCAAGGTCCAGCAGCGCCTGCACTTCGCCGACGCGTGGGGCGGCGGCCTCCGGGTCCAGGGTGCGTGCGACTCGATGGCGCTCCTGGCCGCGCTCGCCCCAGCCGCGCTGCAGGTACACCGAGCCCAGGGTCTGCTGCAGGTTGGCGTTCATCGCGCCCACGCCCACCAGCGCTTCCGCCTGTCGTTGCGCGTCAGCCAGCGCGTGGGCAAACGAATCGACCAGCACGCGCGTCACGTCCGCGTCGTAGCGGCGCCAGTTGGCGTATTCCTGCCGGGCGCCGGCACGGCTCAGCCATGGAGATTGGCTGGCCTGCATAGAATCGAGCAGCGCGTAGGCGTCGTCGAAGCGTTCGCTCTCGACGTAGGCGTAGACCAGCAGGACGCGTGCCTGGTGGGCGTCGGGGTCGGCTGCCAGGGTGGCCTCCAGTGCATTTACAGCCAGCTCGGGGTTGCGGGCCGACAGCAGCGAGTCGCCCACCGCGCCTCCGACATACGCGGGTAGGGTGCCGCCCTCGGCCGTCACCCGGCGGTAGCGCGCACTGACGGCTTCGTGCCGCCCCAGCGTGTTCAGGGCGATGAGCTCGTCGTTGGCGAGTCGCTCCCGCGTCGTAGCGGTTTCATCGGTCGGGGCGAGTCGGGCGTTGAGCGCCGTCAGCGCAGCGTGCGCGGCCTTCATCTCGTCCAGCCGGGTGGCCGGCGACTCAGGATGCAGGCCGCCCCAGACGATCATCCGGGCCACGCGGTCGGCTTCCAGGCGGCGGGCAATGCCGGGCTCGAACAGCTGCGGGCGTGCCAGGTAGAGCTCCCATGCGCGGTGCGACGCGCCCAGGTCGGACAGTGCCAGTGTCCTGAGGCGGTAGGCGTCGCCGTCGCCGGGGTCGCGCGCGAGCAATGCTTCGCTGATCGCAAGCGTTTCAATCCAGCGGCCTTCGTCGCGCAGCCGCCAGGCCTCGACCATGGCCTCGCCCCGCGGCATGGCGGCAACGGCGGCGGCAGTCAGGCGTGGGGTGTCGTGCTCGGCGGGCGTGGCGGGTGCATCCGCACGGGCCAGACCGGCGGCACAGGCGTGGGCCAAAGCCAAGCCTGCGCATAAGCGCATTGCGGTACTGCCCACGTATGCCCCCTGTCAGACAACAATTGCGGTCTCCGCGTCATGCAGACATGCATGGCCTGGGCCAGACTGCCCATGAGACGCGTACGAATGTGAAGTGGATCACACTTTCACGTCCATAAGTAACGTTGAGTGCGTGAAAGGGGGGACACGGCGGCGGTCGCCCATGCGTGATGTTCAGGCGGCTAGACTTGCGGCCCCCGCTTGCGGCCGGTGCCTCCACCCATGCCCAGTTCTCCTCTCCAGCAGTCCGTCGACGGCACCACGCGGATCGGTGTGGTGGGGCTGGGCTACGTCGGTTGGCCGTTGGCGCTGGCATTTGCGGCCCAGTTCCCGACCCGCGGCTTCGATATCGACGTCGGTCGCGTCGAGGCGCTGCGGCGTGGCGAGGATGCCACCGGCGAGAGCGAGGCCCCCGTCGACGGCCAGCGCCTGCCGGTGCTGGTCGACGATATCGCCGGGCTGGCCGACTGCACCGTCTACATCATTACCGTCCCCACGCCCGTGGACGAAGCCAACCGCCCCGACCTCTCGCCGCTTCGCCAGGCCAGCCGCGCCGTCGGCGCCCTGCTCAAGCCCGGCGACCTGGTGGTCTACGAATCCACGGTGTACCCGGGCACCACCGAAGAGGTGTGCGTCCCTGAGCTGGAGGCCGCCTCGGGCCTGGCCTTCAACCGCGACTTCACCTGTGGCTACAGCCCCGAGCGGATCAATCCCGGCGACCGGACCCGGCGGCTGGCCGACATCGTCAAGGTCACCTCGGGTTCCACCGCTCAGGCGGGTGCGTTCGTGGACGCCCTCTATCGCCGGATCATCACCGCCGGTACCCACCTGGCACCGAGCATGCGCGTGGCCGAGGCCGCCAAGGTCATCGAGAACACCCAGCGCGACGTCAACATCGCCCTGGTCAACGAGCTGGCGATGATCTTCAACAAGATGGGCCTGGACAGCCGGGACGTCCTGGCCGCGGCGGCCACCAAGTGGAACTTCCTGCCCTTCACGCCGGGACTGGTGGGGGGGCACTGCATCGGCGTGGATCCCTACTACCTGACCCACAAGGCCACCGTACTGGGCTACCACCCGGAACTGATCCTGGCCGCACGCCGGATCAACAACCGCATGGGGATCTTCGTGGCCCACCAGGTGCTGCGGCTGATGGCGCGCAAGCGCATCAACGTGGTCGATGCGCGCGTGCTGGTGCTGGGGGTGACCTTCAAGGAAAACTGTCCCGACCTGCGCAACACCCGGGTCATGGACATCGTGAACGAGCTGCGCGAGGCACACGCGGGGGTCGACGTGCACGACCCGCTGGCCGATCCGGCGCTCGCCAGGCGCGAGTTGGGGGTCTCCCTGGTGGCCGCGCCCGAGGTGGCAGCCTACGACGCGGTGGTGTTGGCCGTGCCCCACGCCGCATTCGTGTCCGAAGCCGGGCGCGCGGACCTGCGTCGCTGGGCCAAACCCCACTCGGTCGTCTACGACACCAAGTCGGCGCTGGAAGGCGTCGAGGTCGACGGCCGCCTCTAGCGCGTCCCGGGCCGTCGACGGGCACGAAAAAACCGGCCTTGGGCCGGTTTTTTCCGTACTGCCGGTTGATTGGTCGGGGAGACAGGATTTGAACCTGCGACTTCTACGTCCCGAACGTAGCGCTCTACCAGGCTGAGCTACACCCCGACGGCAGAGCCGCGAATTCTAGCCAGTGGGCCGGGTGCGGCGCAATAGCCGCGCCGGCCATGGCAGGCATTGCGGCCGGCTGCCGGTAAACTGTGCGGCCCGTAGAACCACGCCCGCGCGAGTGCTGCCGCGGGCCCGCACCGCCTGGAGCCCCCGCTTGATCAAGCCGCGTACCCCGCCCGGAGTCATGGAGCTGCTGCCCCGTGACCAGATCGCCTTCCAGCGCATGCTCGACACCATCCGGCGCCACTTCGAGCGGTTCGGCTTCCTTCCGGTGGAGACGCCGGTCATGGAGCTGTCGGACGTGCTGCTGACCAAGTCCGGCGGCGAGACCGAGCGCCAGGTGTACTTCGTGCAGTCCACCGGGGCGCTGGCCAAGGCCGGGGCCGAGGAGGGCGAGGGCGGCCTGCCCGAGCTGGCGCTGCGTTTCGACCTGACGGTGCCGCTGGCCCGTTACGTGGCCGAGCACGAGCACGACCTCGCGTTCCCGTTCCGCCGCTACCAGATGCAGCGGGTATATCGGGGCGAGCGCGCGCAGCGGGGCCGATTCCGCGAGTTCTACCAGTGCGATATCGACGTGGTCGGCAAGGACAGCCTGAGCGTCCGCCACGACGCCGAGTTCCCGGCGGTGATCTTTGCCGTGTTCTCCGAACTGGACATCGGCAAGTTCACCATCCAGCTCAACAACCGCAAGCTGATGCGCGGGTTCTTCGAAGCCCAGGGCGTGGCCGATGCCGAGCTGCAGGCCCGGGTGTTGCGCGAAGTCGACAAGATCGACAAGCGCGGCGCGGACTACGTGCGCGAGACGCTGACGGGTGCGGAATTCGGGCTGGCCGCCGATGCCGTGGACCGGATCCTGTCGTTCGTCGAAGTGCGCTCGACCTCCCACGCCGACGCCATCGCACGGCTGGACGCGCTGGGCACCCCCAATGACGCGGTCCGCGCGGGTGTCCAGGAGCTGCGCGAGGTGCTGGAGCTGGTGCGTGCGCTGGGGGTTCCCGAGACGCACTACGCGCTCAACTTCTCCATCGCGCGCGGGCTGGACTACTACACCGGTACCGTCTACGAGACCACCCTGGACGAGTACCCGCAGATCGGCTCGGTGTGTTCGGGCGGCCGCTACGACGACCTCGCCAGCCACTACACGAAGTCGAAACTGCCGGGCGTGGGCATCTCCATCGGCCTGACCCGCCTGTTCTGGCAGTTGCGCGATGCGGGCCTGGTCGACACCGCTGCCAGTTCGGTGCAGGTGCTGGTCACCCAGATGGACGCGGCCCACCTGCCGCAGTGCCTGGCGCTGGCGGCGGAGCTGCGCCAGGGCGGCCTGAACACCGAAGCGGTGATGGAGGCGTCCAAGCTGGGCAAGCAGTTCAAGTACGCGGACCGCGCCGGCATCCGCTTCGTGGCGGTGCTGGGCGAGGACGAGATCGCGCAGGGGACGGTGACCGTCAAGGACCTCCGGCGCGAAGACCAGTTCACGGTCGCGCGCGCCGAACTGGCCAGGACATTGCGGGTGGAGCTGGCGCAGGCGGAAGCCGAGGCGCGGGCATGACCCCGGTGCGGCTGGACGGCTGTTCGCTGACGCGGGCAGGGCTGGTGGCGGTCGCGCGCGGCGCGCCGGTCGAGCTGGACCCGGCCAGGCTGCCGGCGGTGGCGCGCGCGGCGGACTTCCTGGCCGAGCAGGTGCGCCGCGAGGAGCCGATCTACGGCGTGTCCACCGGTTTCGGCAGCAATGCCGACCGCCTGCTGGGGGCGCGCCGCCAGCGCGATGCCGAGCCCGGCGATGCCCACCGCGGGGAAACCCTGCACGCGGAACTCCAGCGCAACCTGATCGAGACGCATGCGGTGTGCGTGGGCGAGCCGTTCGCCGCCGACGTGGTCCGGGCGATGCTGTGCATCCGCATCAACACGTTGATGCGCGGGCACTCGGGTATCCGTGTCGAGACCCTGCAGGCGCTGGCGGCGATGCTCAACGCGGGCATCGTACCGGTGGTCCCGCAGCTGGGCTCGGTGGGTGCGTCGGGCGACCTTGCGCCGCTGTCGCACCTGGCCATCGTGCTGTTGGGCGGGGGCGAGGCGTTCTACCACGGCGAGCGCATGCCGGGCGCCGAAGCACTGTCGAGGGCCGGGCTGTCGCCGGTGACGCTGTCGTACAAGGAAGGCCTGGCACTCAACAACGGCACCGCGCAGATGCTCGCCTGTGGCGTGCTGGCCCTGCATGCGCTCGAGGAGCTGCTCGACACCGCCGACCTCGCTGCGGCGATGACGATCGATGCCTTCGCCGGACGCCTCGGTGCCTTCGCGCCGGAGGTCCATGCACTGCGCCCGCACCCGGGGCAGGTCGAGGTCGCCGCGCACCTTCGGTCATTGCTGGACGGCTCGACGCTGGCCGATATCCCCTACCACCTGGTGCCCCGGTTCCGGCCATGGGCGCCGCGCAGCTGGGACACGCCCGACTCGCGCGCGCTGCGCTTTGACATCGGCTGGGACTGGGTGCCGTTGGACCAGCGCCACGGCCGCGAGAAGTTCTACACCCGTTTCCGTCCGTTCCGTGGCGGCAAGAAGCACCAGCCGCAGGACAGTTACTCGCTGCGCTGCATCCCCCAGGTGCACGGCGCGGTGCGCGATGCCGCGGCGCAGGCCGCGCGCGTGCTGGAGATCGAGCTCAACTCGCTGACCGACAACCCGATCGTGTTCCCGGATGCGCGGGCCGACCACGTCGAGCAGCAGGTGATCTCGGCAGGCCACTTCCACGGCATGCCGCTCGCGCTGGCGATGAGCTACGTCAAGGCTGCGATCCCGGTGCTGGCCAGCATCTCCGAGCGCCGGCTCAACAAGCTGCTGGACCCGGCCACCAACGACGGACTGCCGGGCTTCCTGATCGGCAACGAGGACGCCACCGAGTCGGGCTTCATGATCGTCCAGTACACCGCCGCGGCCATCGTCAACGATCTGGCCAGCCGCGCGATGCCGGCCTCGGTGTATTCCATTCCCACCAGTGCCAACGCCGAAGACCATGTCTCGATGGGCGCCAACGAGGCGCGCCACGTGCTGTCGATGGTCGATGACCTGGGCAAGGTGCTGGCACTGGAGCTGTACACCGCGGCACAGGCCCTGGACCTGCGCCGGGACATGATCAATGCCGCCCGCGACCTGTCCCGGCGCAGCGACGCCGGCGCATTGGCTGGCAAGGTTTACGGCGCACCTGATCCGGACCTGGATGCAGAGGGCTGCAAGGCGTTCCTTGCCGAGGTCGAGGGGCTGCGCACGGAGCTGGCGCATGCGCCGGAGTTCCAGCCCGGCCGGGCCGTAGCCGCCGCGCATGCGCGCATCCGCGAGTCGATTGCGTTCCTCGGACGGGACCGCGCACTGGATGCGGAGGTCGCTGCCGCGGTGGCGCTGGTCAAGGGTGGCGAGGTCATCGCCGCGGCACGATCGGTGTAGGGCGCAGCCTCGGGCAGGGCTGCAGGCCGGACCCGGGATGGTTCCCACCCAAGCGTGTTTCGCAACGCGCTGCGGCGCGCTGGGTACCCGGCCAGCCCCGTTCGTCGCGCGGTTCGCTTCGCCTACCCGCGCTGCGGGTTCACACCAGCGCGCCCGCCACCCGCACGCAGTCGCGTCCACCGGCCTTGGCCGCGTAGAGCGCCTGGTCCGCCCCCTGCAGCGCATGGTCGATCGCCTCGTCGCCATCGATGCCGGCTCCGCGCGGCAACCGATGCACGCCGATACTGGCCGAGATCGGCACGATGTGCGGGCCGCTGGCACAGGGGTGCGCATGCAGGGCCCGCCGCAGCGACTGGGCGACATCGGCCGCGTCGGCGGTATCCATGCCCGGCAGCGCGGCGACGAACTCCTCGCCGCCGAAGCGGGCAAGCAGCGCCTCGTGCGGGCGAAGTGCCTGGCCGATGGTGCGCGCCGCCCAGCGCAGGCAGTCATCGCCCACCAGGTGTCCATGGCGGTCGTTGATCGACTTGAAATGGTCCAGGTCGATCATCAGCAACGACACCGGGCCTTCGCCACGTTCCAGGATCTCCAGCAGCCGCTCACGGAAATGCGAGCGGTTGTGCAGGCCGGTCAGGCCATCGCGCTGGCTTGATTCGCGCAAACGCGCATGGGCGTTCTCCAGCTGGCCCAGGGCGCTGCGCAGCTCGCCGGTGCGTTGCATGACCTTCTGCTCCAGGTACAGCTTGGCCTCGCGCACGATGCGCTCGTTCTCGTTGCGCAGCGCCGCGTAGCGATAGCCCAGCGCCACCGACAGCAGCAGCATCTCCAGCGCCGAACCGATCTGCACCCCGTACTCGGTGTAGAAGGTCTTGGGCAGCACGCCGAATGCGACCAGGGTGAACAGCGTCGTGCCCAGCAGGAACATCGCCCAGGCCAGCAGGAACAGCCGCGCCGGCGATAGCCGCGCCGCAGCACCACGATGCTGGCCACCGCGATCCAGAGCACGCCCACCAGCACCGCCCGCGAGGCGATCGGCGTGGAGACGCGGTAGGGCAGTTCCAGCGAAGCCAGCCCCAGCAGCGCGAAGAAGGCGATCAGCCCCAGGCTGACCCAGTTGCCCCGTGGCCAGCGCTGGGGCAGTTCCAGGAACGTACGCGCGAACTGCTGCATGCCGATCAGTGCCAGGCAGATCGACAACGGCACCGCCTTGTCGGCCAGCCAGGCCGAAGACGGCCACAGGTATTCGAAGCCCAGCCCGTTGAGGGTGAACAACACCAGCCCGAACGCGGTGATGTGGAACAGGTACCAGAAGTAGCTCGGATCGCGCAGGGTCAGCCACAGCACGAGGTTGTAGAAGAACAGCGCCAGCAGGATGCCGTAGTACAGGCCGATGGCCAGCTGCGCATCGCGCGACATCTCGGTGAACGCCGTCGGCGTGTAGAGGGTGAGCGGCACCTGCATCGAACTCTGGCTCTGGACGCGGACGTACAGGTCCGCGGTGCCACCCGGGGGCAGGTCGAGCGCGAAGTTGGGATGGCGGTAGCGGATGCTGCGCGAGTCGAATGGCGCGTGGTCGCCACCGCGCTGGTGCTGGAAGCTGCCGTCGGGACGGCGCAGGTACACGTCCACCCGGTCGCTGAGCGCGTACTCCTGCACCAGCAGCCAGCGCGGCTCTCCCGGGTGGAGGTTGACCAGGCGCGCATGGAACCAGAACGCACCGGGCTGGAAGCCGAACGCGGCATTCGCCGATGGCAGCGGCTGGAATCGTCCCTCCTGGTGCCAGCGGCGGGCGGTGGCAAGGTCGGCCTGGCCATCGAGGTCGTGGAAGTACCCGACGTGGGGCGATAGCGCCACCTGCGAACGGGCGGCGTCCAGGGTCAGCGCGTCCCGGGCCTGTGCCGCCCCGGAAGCCAGCAGCAACACCCACAGCCCGACTCGTATCCCCCAGCCCGGCATCCGCCTCCCCTTTGTGTGATCCCCGTTCAATGCATGTGCGGCGCTGGGCCGCAACGGGGAGTGTACCCCTGCGGGGGTTCGTCCCAGGGGTCGCGACCCGGCTTCCCCGGCACCGGGCAGACGGAAAGGTTGACGGACACGGGTTATCACATTAATGTGCCAGCGCGTTAATACATTGGAACAACATGAAGCGCCGAGCACTCAACCCCGAAACGGGCGAAAACACCGAAGGCGATGCGATCGACGCACTGGCGTCGGCGTTCTCGCGTCTGCGCAACCCCGCGCAGGTCCGGGCGTTCCTGGAGGACCTGTGCACCCCCGCCGAGCTCGAAGCGATGACCGATCGCTGGCGGGTGGTACCGCTGATCGCGCAGGGTGTTCCGTATCGCGAAATCCACGACCGCACCGCGGTCAGCGTCACCACCATCGGCCGGGTCGCGCGCACGCTCGACCGTGGCGCCGGCGGTTACGCGGCGGCCCTGCAGCGCCGCGCCTCCCGCACACGTTGAGATCCCGACCATGAGCCCCATCGCCACCCCGGCGCCGCGCGATCGCCTGCGCATCGCCATCCAGAAGTCCGGCCGCTTGGCCGACCCCGCGCGCGCGTTGCTGTCCTCCTGCGGCCTGAGCTGGCGCGAGAGCCGCGACCGGCTGTTCTGCTATGGCGAAAGCCTGCCCGTCGACCTGCTGCTGGTCCGGGACGACGACATCCCGGGCCTGATCGCCGACGGTGTCTGTGACCTGGGCGTGGTCGGGCGCAACGTGCTGCAGGAGCAGGACACCGAGCGCCGTGCGGGCGGGCGCGAGTCGGCCTACCGGGAATGGCGTGCACTGGGGTTCGGCGGCTGCCGGCTGGCGCTGGCCGTTCCCGAAGCCTGGGCGTGGGAGGGGCCGGCGCAGCTGCAGGGCACGCGCATCGCCACCAGCTATCCGGCGCTGGTGGCGCAGTGGCTGGCGGGCGAGGGCATCGACGCGCAGGTGGTGCAGTTGTCGGGCTCGGTGGAGATCGCGCCCAAGCTGGGCCAGGCCGATGCGGTATGCGACCTGGTGTCCAGCGGCGCGACGCTGGCGGCCAACCAGCTCAAGCCCGTGCTGACGCTGCTGGAAAGCGAGGCCGTGCTGGCCGGGCCGGTCGCGGCCTTCGACGACGCCCGCCGCGAGCTGGCCGACATGCTGCTGCGCCGGCTGGACGGCGCGCTGCGCATCCGCAACAGCAAGCTGCTGATGTTCCAGGCGTCCCGCGAGGCGGTGCCTGGGCTGTTGCCGCTGCTGCCCGACGCCGAGGCCCCCACCGTGATGCAGGTCGATGGCTGCGACACCCTTGCGTTGCAGGCGCTCTGCCACGGCGCGGTGACCTGGCAGCGGCTGGAGGATCTCAAGCGCGCAGGCGCGCGCGGCCTGCTGGTCCTGCCGGTAGAGGGGATGCTGGCATGAGCGCGCCGTCGATCTCGGCCGGCCGCGTCGCCGACGACGTGGATGTCGCGCGTAGGAATGCGGCCAGGCTGGATCCGGCCGTGCCGAGCCGGACCGAGTGGGCTGCGCTGGACGAGCCTGCGCGCGTTGCCGCATTGCGCCGCCCCACGCAGGCGGTTGCGGCCGAGACCACCACTGCGGTCGCACGCATCATCAGCGAGGTGCGCATGGGCGGGGATGCCGCCCTGCGCGAGTGGACGCGCGAGCTGGACGGCGTGGCGCTGGACGCGCTCGAAGTGCAGCCGGCCGAGTTCGACGCGGCCGCATCACTGCTCGACGGCAGGCTGCGCGAGGCCATCGACGAGGCGGCCGGCCGGATCGAGGCCTTCCACCGCGCCGGCATGGCCACCGGCTACTCGGTGGACACCGCGCCCGGCGTCACCTGCGAACGCATCCTGCGGCCGATCCGGCGCGTGGGCCTGTACGTGCCCGCCGGCTCGGCCGCGTTGCCGTCGACCGCGCTCATGCTGGGCATCCCGGCACGGTTGGCGGGTTGCCGGGAAAGCGTGATGTGCACGCCGCCGCGCCGCGACGGGCGCGCCGATCCCGCGGTGCTGTATGCCGCCCGCCGCTGCGGGGTGGGGCGGGTGTTCAAGCTCGGCGGCGCGCAGGCGATTGCGGCGATGGCCTTCGGCGCCGGCAGCGTGCCGATGTGCGACAAGCTGTTCGGGCCGGGCAACGCCTGGGTCACCGAGGCAAAGGCGCAGGTTGCGGCGACGCCCGGCGGCCCGGGCATCGACATGCCCGCCGGTCCCTCCGAAGTGCTGGTCATCGCCGATGCCGGCGCCAACCCGGCCTTCGTCGCCGCCGACCTGCTGTCCCAGGCCGAACACGGCCCGGATTCGCAGGTGCTGCTGGTCAGCGATGACGCCGGCCTGATCGACGCGGTGCGCGTGCACCTGGACGCGCAGCTGGCGACATTGGCGCGTGGCGACATCGCACGACGTGCGCTGTCGGCATCGCGGCTGGTCCGGGTGGCGACGCTCGAGGAGGCCTTCGAACTGAGCAACCACTATGCGCCCGAGCACCTGATCCTCGCCCTGCGTGATCCGCGCCGCTGGCTGCCGCGGGTGCAGGCGGCCGGCTCGGTGTTCCTGGGTGACTGGTCGCCCGAAGCGCTGGGCGACTACTGCAGCGGTACCAACCACGTGCTTCCCACGGCCGGTGCGGCGCGCTTCTGCAGCGGCGTCAGCGTCGCCAGTTTCCAGCTGGCGATCACCGTGCAGGAAGCCAGCCGTGCAGGTGTCAGCGCGATCGGGCCGTGCGCGATGGTCCTGGCCGAGGCGGAAGGGCTCGGGGCGCACGGGCAGGCGGTCGCGCTGCGCGTGCAGGCAGCCGGGGCACGGGCATGAACGACGCGGTGATGGGACTGGTCCGCGAGGACCTGCGCGGGTTCGCCGGCTATCGCTCGGCACGCCGCGAGGCACTGCAGGGCGAGGTCTGGCTGAACGCGAACGAGTCGCCGTGGGCCAACCCGGCCGACGACGGGACCGATGCGGCGGGCGGCGTGCGGCGCTACCCGGATCCGCAGCCGGCCGCCTTGCGCCAGGCGCTTGCCGGACTCTATGGCGTCGCGCCCGGGCAGCTGCTTGCCGGTCGCGGCAGCGACGAGGCGATCGACCTGCTGGTGCGTGCGCTGTGCCCCCCTGGTGACGGCGCCATCGCCATCACCACGCCCACCTTCGGCATGTACGCGGTGTCGGCGCGCCTGCAGGGCGCCCGCGTCATCGACATCCCCCTGCAGGACGGCGGGCCGGACGAAGGCTATGCCTGCGATTTCGATGCAGTGGCCGCGCAGGTGGAGGCTGCGGGCGCGCGGCTGGTGTTCCTCTGCTCGCCCGGCAACCCGACCGGCCAGGCGCTGGCGCTGGAGCGCATCGAATGGCTGGCCGGGCGGCTGGCCGGGCGGGCGCTGGTGGTGGTGGACGAGGCCTACGGCGAATTCGCCAGGGGTCGTTCTGCGGCGACGCTGCTCGGCAGCCACGCCAACATCGCGGTGCTGCACACCCTGTCAAAGGCCCACGCGCTGGCCGCCGCGCGGATCGGTGCCGTGCTCGCCGCGCCCGCGCTCATCGAGGTCCTGCAACGCTGCCAGGCGCCGTACCCGCTGCCGACGCCCAGCGTCGAACTTGCCCTGCGTGCGCTGCAACCGGGCGCGCTCGCCGTGACCCGGGCGCGCATCGACAGCGTTCGTACCGAGCGCGAGCGCCTGCGCGGGGCGCTGCAGGGCACGACCGCGGTGCGGTGCGTGTACCGCTCGGACGCGAATTTCCTGTTGTGCCGCTTCGTTGACGCACAGGCGTCATTCCAGGCGCTGCTTGGAGCCGGGCTGGTGGTTCGCGACATGCGCGCGGTGCCCGGCCTGGACGATGCACTGCGCATCAGCATCGGTACGCCGGAACAGAACGCCCGCGTCCTGCAGGCGCTGTCGGCCCGGGCGGTGGCGGCATGAGCGCCCTGCGGCCGGTCCTGTTCGTCGACCGCGACGGCACCCTGATCGAGGAGCCCGACGACTTCCAGATCGATGCCTACGAGAAGCTCCGGTTCGTGCCCGGCGTGATCCCCGCGCTGCTGCGCCTGCGCGATGCAGGCTACCGCCTGGTCATGGTGACCAACCAGGACGGCCTGGGCACCGCGGCGTTCCCACGCGAGCGTTTCGATGGGCCGCATGGGCTGATGATGCAGGTGCTGGAAAGCCAGGGCGTGGCGTTCGAGGAGGTGCTGATCGATACCAGCCTGCCGGCGGACAACGCGCCCACGCGCAAGCCCGGCATCGGCCTGGCGTTGCCCTACGTGCAGGACCGGAGCATCGACTGGTCGCGCTCGGCGATGGTTGGCGATCGCGAAACCGACAACGCCTTCGCCCGCAACCTCGGCATCCGGCCGTTCCAGCTGCGCACCGCGCAGTTCGGTGGCGACTGGGACTGGCCGGGCATCGCCCATGCTCTCGTCGACGCCCCGCGCATGGCGCGGGTCGTGAGGCGTACGCGCGAGACCGAGATCGAAGTGAGTGTCGACCTGGACCGGGCCGGCGAGCCCCGCGTCGACACCGGCCTCGGCTTCCTCGACCACATGATCGAACAGCTGGGCAAGCACGGTGGCTTCGCGCTGGAGCTGAAATGCGAGGGCGATCTGCACATCGACGAGCACCACACGGTCGAAGACAGCGCGCTGGCGCTGGGCCAGGCGCTGCGCGAGGCGCTGGGCGACAAACGCGGGATAGGCCGCTACGGCTTCACCCTGCCGATGGATGAAGCCCTGGCCTCGGCCGCGCTGGACTTCTCGGGGCGCCCGTACTTCGTGTTCGAAGGGCGCTTCGCGCGCGAATCGGTCGGCCAGCTGGCGACGGAACTGGTGCCGCACTTCTTCCGGTCCCTGTGCGAGACGGCAGGCCTCAACCTCAACCTGAAAGTGCAGGGCGAGAACGACCACCACCAGGTCGAGGCCTGTTTCAAGGCGGTTGCACGGGCCTTGCGCCAGGCGATCCGGCGCGAGGGGTTCGACCTGCCCAGTACCAAGGGCGCGCTGTGAGGCCGGCGGCATGAAGGTCGTACTGGTGGATTCGGGGGGCGCCAACATCGGCTCGGTGCGTTACGCGCTGGAGCGTTTCGGCGTGGACGCCCCGCTGACCGCGGACGTCGAGGCGATCCGCAGCGCCGACCGGGTGATCCTGCCCGGCGTCGGTGCGGCGGCGGCGGCCATGGCGCGGCTTGAAGAGCTGGGACTGGTGGAGCTGTTGCGCACCTTGCCGCAACCGTTGCTGGGCATCTGCCTGGGCATGCAGCTGCTGTTCGAGTCTTCGGCCGAAGGCAACGTGGCGTGCCTGGCGCGGATTCCGGCGCGCGTCGCCCCGATGGCCCCGGCGCCCGGCATTCGCGTGCCGCACATGGGCTGGAACCGGCTGCGCCACGCCGGCGGTGACCCGATCCTTTCGGGAATCGCCGACGGCGCACAGGCGTACTTCGTCCACGGCTACGCCGCACCGGTCGGCGAATGGACGGTAGCCGCAAGCACGCATGGCGCCCCGTTCTCGGCCGTGGTCCGCAGCGGTCGCTGCTGGGGGGCGCAATTCCATCCCGAGCGTTCGGGCGATATCGGCGCGAAGCTGCTGCGCAATTTCCTCGAGGTGCCGGCATGAGCCAGATGCAACAGCAGTTCACCGTCTATCCCGCCATCGACGTTCGAGAAGGGCGCGTGGTGCGCCTGCGCCAGGGTGACTACGCCCAGGAAACGCGCTACCCGGACGCACCGCTGGAGGTGGCCCGCCGTTACGCAGCAGCAGGGGCGTCCTGGCTTCACCTGGTGGACCTGGATGCGGCACGCGACGGCGGCTATACGCTGGCCGCGTTGCTGCGTGACATTTCCGGGTCGACCGGGCTGCGCGTCCAGACCGGCGGCGGCGTGCGCGACGAAGCCGCGGTCGAGGCCCTGCTGGAGGCGGGCGCCGCGCGCGTGGTGGTGGGCTCGGTGGCGGTACGCGAGCCGTCCCGGGTGATCGGCTGGCTGTCGCGGTTCGGGGTGGAGAGAATTACCGTTGCGCTGGATGCGCGCCTGGGCGCTGACGGCCGCTGGCGCCTGCCGGTTGCCGGCTGGACGCAGGGCAGTGGCCTGGAACTGGAGACCCTGCTCAAGGCCTACACCGATGCCGGGCTGCGGCACCTGCTGTGCACCGACATCGACCGCGACGGGATGCTGGCAGGCCCCAACCTGGCGCTGTATCGAACGCTGGTCGAGCAGGCCCCCGGGGTGCTGGTGCAGGCCAGTGGCGGCGTGCGCGACGTGGCCGACGTCAGTGCCGCACGCGAGGCCGGTTGCGGCGGGGCGGTGCTGGGCAAGGCGCTGCTGGATGGCCGGTTCGACCTGGCCGATGCGCTGGCGGTGGAGCGTGCGTCGCCCGTGGTGGACCCATCGTCATGCTGAGCCGGCGCATCATCCCCTGCCTGGACGTGAAGGACGGACGCGTGGTCAAGGGCGTGCGGTTCCGCGACCACGTGGACATGGGCGACATCGTCGAGCTAGCCCTGCGCTACCGCGACGAAGGGGCCGACGAGCTGGTGTTCTACGACATCGGTGCCAGCCCGGAGGGCCGGCGCGTGGACCGCGACTGGGTCGAACGCGTCGCCCGCGTGCTCGACATCCCGTTCTGCGTGGCCGGCGGCATCCGCAGCGTCCACGACGCACGCGAGGTGCTGCACGCCGGCGCGGACAAGGTGTCGGTCAACAGCCCGGCGCTGGAGCGCCCGGGCCTCATCGACGAGCTCGCCGCGGCGTTCGGCGTGCAGTGCGTCGTGGCCGGGGTCGACAGCCTGCGCGACGACGATGGCCAGTGGCGTGTGCGCCAGTACACCGGCGATCCGTCGCGCACGCAGGCCCTGCCGCGGCGCACGCTGGACTGGGTGGCGGAGGTGCAGCGGCGCGGTGCCGGCGAGGTGGTGCTCAACTGCATGGGCAGCGATGGGGTGCGCAAGGGCTTCGACCTGGAGCAGCTCGCCGCGGTACGCGAGGTCTGTGCGGTACCGCTGGTGGCGTCGGGCGGCGCGGGGTCGCCGGCCCATTTCGTCGATGCGTTCCGTATCGCCGACTGCGATGCCGCGCTGGCGGCCAGCGTGTTCCATTCCGGTGCGATCCGGATCCCCGCGCTGAAACGCGAATTGCAGGCTGCAGGGGTGGAGGTTCGCGATGTCAACTGACACCAGGGCCGATGTCGCCGCGGGCGACGCCGCCATGATCAACGCGCCCGCAGCGCTGGATGCCGATTCCCTCGCCTGGGACAAGCAGGGCGGCCTGCTGCCCGTGGTGGTCCAGGACGCGCACAGCCTGCGGGTGCTGATGCTCGGCTACATGGACCGCGCCGCGCTGGCCGCGACCGTTCGCGAGGGTCGCGTCACCTTCTTCAGCCGCAGCAAGGGTCGGTTGTGGACCAAGGGCGAAACCTCCGGCCACGTGCTGGAGCTGGTCGGGATCGAGACCGATTGCGATCGCGACACCCTGTTGGTGCGTGCGATTGCGCATGGACCCACTTGCCACCTGCAACGCCCGAGCTGTTTCCCCGATGCGCGTTCGGACTTCCTCGGCGCGCTGGACGCACTGGTCGAGCGCCGCGAGCGTGAGCGGCCGGCGGGCAGCTACACCACCTCGCTGTTCGAGGGCGGCATCCGCCGCTGCGCCCAGAAGGTGGGCGAGGAGGGCGTTGAAACGGCGCTGGCTGCGGTGGCGCAGGACGACGCCGCGCTGGTCGGCGAGGCGGCCGACCTCCTGTTCCACCTGCTGGTGACGTTGCGCGCACGCGGCCTGTCGCTGGACGACGTACGCGACGAGCTGGAGCGGCGGCACCGTCCCTGAGCACGCGCGAAGCGCTGGCAGGAACCCCGGGCCGACTCGTCTTCCATCGATGGTCCCGCGTGGGCCGCATAATCCCCGGCATTGCGGAGGCACCATGCGCTCGTTGACGTTGATCATCGCCGTCCTTTCCCTGGCCTTCACCGCGCACGCGGCACCGGCGGGAGGGGCAGCCTGCGCCGGCGGCATGGTGTTCGAGGACCGCAACGGCAACGGCCGCCAGGATGGGGCCGAGCCGGGGTTGCAGGGTGTCGTCGTCTCCGATGGCAGGACGGTCGAGCTCACCGCTGCGGATGGTCGCTACCGGATGTCGGCGTCGGCGGAGCGCCCGCTGTTCGTGGTCAAGCCGGCCACCCACGTGCTGCGGGCGCGCGGGAACGGCCTGCCGGACCACTGGCGCGGTGCGGGTGACGGCCTGGTGGGCGCGACGGGCGACAACGTCGCGCCCCCGTGCCGCCCGTTCGCGCTGGCGCCCTTCGTGCCGTCGCCCAGCCGCCGCGAGGGGTTGCAGGTGCTGGTGTTCGGCGATCCGCAGGTCAAGTCCGGCGCCGACGTCGGCTATTTCGAGCGCGACATCATCGAACCGTTGATGCAGGACGCGGCGATCGATTCGGGGCACGGCTTCGGCGCGTTGTATTTCGACGGGCTGGCGGGCGACCTCGGCCTGAGCCTGGGCGACATCGTCGATGACACGCTCTCGCTGTATCCCGGCATGATCGCCGCGACCACGCGACTGGGCGTTCCCTGGCTGCACGTGGCCGGCAACCACGACCTGGACCTGGCCGCCGCGAGCGACGCCGATTCGCTGGCGACCTTCCGCCACTATTTCGGCCCCGATGCGTTCGCCTGGGAGGAGCCCGAGGCGACGTTCATCGTGCTGGACGACGTCATCCACCTGCCCGCAGGCCGGCCGGCGTACATCGGGGGCCTGCGCGACGACCAGTTCGCCTTCCTCGATGCCTACCTGCCCACGGTCGCGCGCGACCGCCTGCTGGTGCTGGCCGTGCATATTCCGCTGTTCGATACCGGCGGTCGCGAGACCTTCCGCGCCGCGGACCGTACGCGCCTGTTCCAGCGACTGGCCAAGTTCCCCAACGTGCTGGTGCTGAGTGCGCACAGCCACGTGCAGCAGCACGTCAGGCATGGCGCGGAGGCAGGTTGGCCGGGTGCGACGCCGCTGCACGAATACAACGTCGGCGCCAGTTGCGGCGCGTTCTGGTCCGGCGCGCCCGACCCCACCGGCATTCCCGATGCGACCATGGCCGACGGCACGCCCAACGGCTTCGCCCGCCTCCGGGTCGCGCCCGGCGGCGGCTACGGCCTTTCGTGGCACCCGGCGCGGCTGAAGCCGGGTAACCCGGCGCGTACGCAGGCCATGCACCTGCACGCCCCGCGCGTGCTGCGCCAGGGCGCCTACCCGGCGTGGGGCGTGTACGCCAATGTGTACATGGGCGAGGCGGACAGCCGGGTCGAGTACCGCGTCGACGGTGGCCCATGGCAGCCGATGCGCCGCGTCCAGCAACCCGACCCGCTGCTGCTGGCCGAGAACGTGCGCGACGATGCCAGTCCGGCACTGCGCGGCTTCGACCGCTCACCCGAGGCCAGGCCATCCAGCCACCTGTGGCGGGGCGCATTGCCGACCGATCTGCCCGCTGGTCCGCACCGTGTCGAGGTCAGGGCGTTCGACCGCTGGCAGGGCGAGCAGCGTGCGGAGATCGCGTATCGACTGGATGTCGCCGCCGATGGAGATGCTCGCGCCACCCGGTGATCAGGCCAGCGAGCGCTTCAGCCCTTCGTGCGAGGCGGTGAACCCCAGCGCCCGATAGAAGGCGAGTGCTTCCGGGCGTGCCTTGTCGGTGGTCAGTTGGACCATGTGGCAGCCGCGTTCGCGCGCCCTGTGCAGGGCGTGCTCGACCAGGCGTCGTCCGACGCCGCCGGACCTCGCCGCCCGCGCCACGCGGACGCCCTCGACCATTGCGCGCCACCGCCCCTGGTAGGTCAGCGAGGGCAGGTAGGTCAGCTGCAGCATGCCGATGACTTCGCCGGCCTGTTCGGCCACGATCAACTCGTTGTTGGGGTCGACCGCGATGGCGTCGAAGGCGTTCCGGTACCCAGCGGGCAGCGGGCTGCCATAGTGCTCCCGCGTCGCTCCGAGGGGATCGTCCGCCAGCATCGCGACCAGGCACTGCAGGTCGGCTTCGCGCGCCGTCCTCATCACCAGCGGCGCGTCGCCGGCCTGGCTCACGGCGTCGCTGCGAACGAAAGTTCGGCGAACGACTCCACCCGGCGATGGCCATGTGTCGCATCGCCCCGGCGCGGTTCGGGGTAGTCCTGCCGGCGGTCGACCAGCACGGTGTCCAGCCCGGCCTCGCGGGCGGCATCCAGCTCCTCGACCACGTCCGACAGGAACACCACCTCCACCGCGGGCACGCCGATCGACTCGACGATGCGGCGGTAGCTGCCGTCTTCGCGCTTGCCGCCGACCTGGGTGTCGAACCAGCCGGAGAACAGCCTGGTCAGGTCGCCGGCATCGCTGTGGCCGAAGAACAGGCGCTGCGCCGGCACGCTGCCGGAGGAGTACACGTACAGCGGCAGGCCGCCTGCGTGCCAGGCGGGCAGCGCCGTTGCGGCATCGGGATAGAGGTGCGCGGTGAAATCCGCGGCGCTGTAGCCGTCCGCCCAGACCATGCCCTGCAGCGCCTTGAGTGCGGTGTGCTTGCGGTCCTCGTCGATCCAGCCCTGCAGCACTTCGACCACCATCGCGTCGTCGCACAGGCCGCCGTTCTCGGCGGCGACCACGTCCAGCCACCTGCGAACCTCCGGCTCGCTCCCGCGGCGCGCCACGAAGCCGGGCAGGGCACGCCGGGCATAGGGGAACAGCACGTCCTTGACGAACGAGATGCTGCTGGTGGTGCCTTCGATGTCGGTCAGGATGGCCTTGGGCATTGAACCGTTCTTGTAGGAGCGGCTTCAGCCGCGAAGAAGTCTCGGTGATACGTGGGATTCGTGGAGGGACCCGGCTGAGCCGCTCCTGCGGAGCGGTACTCAGCGCGCCTGGCCCTTTTCGAAGCGCGGGAAACGCTGCGCGATGTCGGTGCCGGTGAAATGGCCGACCCAGCCATCGGGCTCGGTGAAGAAACGGATCGCGACGAAGCTGGGTTCCGGGCCCATGTCGAACCAGTGCGTGGTGCCGTCGGGCACGGCGATCAGGTCGCCCTGCACGCAGGTGACCTCGTACACCTTCTCCCCCACGTGCAGGGTAAACAGCCCCGAACCGGCGACGAAGAACCGGACCTCGTCCTCCTTGTGGAAGTGCTCCTCCAGGAACTTGCGCCGCATCTCCTCGCGGTTGGGGTTGTCCGGCGCGATGCTGACCACGTCCACGCTCTTGAATCCGCGTTCGGCCACCAGCCGGTCGATATCGGCCTTGTAGGCGTCCAGGATCGACTCGGGGGTGTCGCCCGCCTGCACCGGGCGGTTGGCTTGCCATTGTTCGAAACCGACGCCGATCCGGGCCAGTTCGCGCGTGATCTCGGCATGGTCGGCGGTGGACAGTTCGGGGCTGTCGTGGCGGTTTTCGTGGAAGATGCGCAGGCGGCTCATCGTTGGCTCCGGTGTTGCAGGCCCAGCAGCTGGAGTTCGCAGCCGAGCAGGAATTCGAACGCGTCCAGGTGGCGTCGCGCCTCGGCCATGTCGCGTCCCCACGCGTACAGGCCATGGCCGTCGATCAGGTAGCCCCACATGCACTGGCGGTCGAGCAGGGCATCCACCTGGGCGGCGATGGTGTGCATGTCCTGGCTGTTGGGCAGCACCGGCAACTCGACTGCGGCCTCATGGGTGGTGTTGCCGGAAAAGGCTTTCAACAGCTCGTAGCCTTCCAGGTGCACGTGGCCGGCGCCCGCGTACAGGCGCGAGGCCACCGTCTGGGTCTGAGAATGGGTGTGCAGCACGCAGCCGATGTCGGGGAAGCGCTTGTACAGCTGGGTGTGCAGCAGCGTCTCTGCCGAGGACTTGCGGTCGGTCGCCACGGGTTGGCCGTCGAGGTCGACGACCATGATGTCGGCGTCCGTCAGCCGCCCTTTGTCGCCGCCGGACACGGTGATGGCGACGTGGCCATCATCGATGCGACTCGAGAAGTTGCTGCTGGTGGCGGGCGTCAGGCCGGCCGCGGCCAACTCGCGCGTGGCCAGGACGATCTCGCGGGCGCGTTCGGCGAGCAGCGCCGGGTCGTAGGGCAGGGTGTTGGACATGCCGCAAGTCTAGCGGCAACCCGTGGACCTGGCGTCAGGCCAGGCCCACCCCCGCGCGATGTCAGGCCAGCGCGCGCAGCAGGACCACCAGCACCAGTGCCGGGGCCACGATCCGCAGCAGCCAGCGCCACGCGGTGAACAGGGCCTCGGGCATCTCCGACAGCTGCTCGCGCAGGATCGTGTTGTTGAGCGCCCAGCCGGTGAACAGCGCGATCAGCATTCCGCCCAGCGGCAACATCAGGTCGTTGGCGATGAATTCGATGAAGGTCATGATGTCGCGGTCGAGGATCCGCACGTCCGACCAGACGTTCAGCGACAGCACCGACAGCAGCCCCAGCGCCCAGCACAGCACGGCGATCGACAGCGCCGCACGCTTGCGGCTGGCCATGCCGTACTTCTCCACCAGGAAGGCGGTGGCCGGCTCCAGCAGCGAGATCGACGAGGTCCACGCCGCGACCGACAGCAGGCCGAAGAACAGCAGCCCGTAGACGATGCCGAACGGCATTTCGTTGAACGCCAGTGGCAGCGAATTGAAGATCAGGCCCGGGCCGCCGCCGGCGGGGTCGAGCCCGAAGGCGATGACCAGCGGGAAGATCGCCATGCCGGCCAGCAGCGCGACGGCGGTATCGGTCAGCGCCACTGCCGCACCCACCCGCGGGATCGAGATGCCCGAGCGGGGCAGGTACGCGCCGTAGGTCATCATCGCGCACATGCCCAGGCTCAGGGTAAAGAAGGCCTGGCCCATGGCGCGCAGGAACACGTTGCCGTCGATCTTCGACCAGTCCGGCCGGAACAGGAACGCCGCGGCCTCGCCGACATGCCCGGTGGTGAAGCCGTAGGCCACCAGGATCAGCAGCATCAAGAACAGCGCCGGCATCAGGAAACGCACCGCCCGCTCCAGGCCGTGCTCCACGCCGAGCGCCACGACCGCCACCGTCAGCAGCATGAACAGGCCGTGCCAGAAGGTGAGTTCGAACGGGTTGGAGAGCAGCGAGGTGAATGTCGCCCCCGGGTCGGTGATGGCGGCGCCGCCGAACAGCTGCTTGAGGTACAGCCAGGCGTAGTGGAGCGTCCAGCCGGCCACCACGCTGTAGAAGCTGAGGATCAGGATCCCGGCAACGATGCCCAGCCAGCCGATCGCCACCCAGTTGCGGCTGGTGCCGCTTTCCTTGGCGAGCCCGCGCAGGGTGTTGACCGGGCTGACCCGGCCGTGGCGCCCGATCAGGATCTCCGCGATGAGGATGGGCAGGCCGACGATCGCGATGCAGGCCAGGTAGACCAGCACGAACGCGCCGCCGCCATTGTCGGAGGCCATGTACGGGAACCGCCAGATGTTGCCCAGCCCGACCGCCGAACCGGTGGCGGCGAGGATGAACATCAGGCGCGAGGACCACATGCCGTGGATCGAGGTCTTGTCCATGTCGGTTCGGATTCCGGTGCTGAAAGGGGGTCAGTCGACGCGCGCCGGCGCGGGGCCGGGCGTCGTTGTGTGGGGTGGGTTGGCTTCGGGCGGCGGGGCACCGGGCGTGCGCAGGATCTTGAAGCCCGCGTAGGCCAGGACCAGCGCGACCAGCGGGCTGGCCAGGTTGAAGAAGGCGTAGGGCAGGTAGTCGATGGTCGCCACGCCCAGGGTCGCCGCCATGTAGGCGCCGCAGGTGTTCCACGGGATCAGCGGGGAGGTCATCGTGCCCGCATCCTCCAGCGCCCTGGACAGGTTGACCGGCGCCAGCCCGCGCTTGCGGTACTCGGGCTGGTAGAGCCGCCCGGTCAGGACGATCGACATGTACTGGTCGGCGGTCACCACGTTGGCACCGAAGGCGGTGGCCAGGGTGGCGGCGATCAGCGACCCGGTGCTGCGCGCGGCCTTGAGTACCGAACGGATCATCCGCTCCAGCAGGCCGGTGCGCTCCATCACCGCGCCAAAGCCCATCGCGCAGACCACCAGCCAGACCGTGTTGAGCATGCTGCTCATGCCGCCGCGGCTGAGCAGGTCATCGACCGCCGCGTTGCCGGTGTCGGCCTGGTAGCCGTCGAACAGGGCGGTCCAGGCTCCGGCCAGCAGCGCCATCGGCTGCGACAGCGCCTCGTTGCCGGCCAGCGCCACCACCCGGTCGGGCTGGAACACCACCGCGAACACCGCACCCAGCAACGCCCCGACCATGATGGTGGGGAACGCCGGGAAGCGACGGATCGCAAGCACCAGCACCACCAGCAGGGGAATGAGCAGGTGCCAGCCGAGCGCGAACTGCCCGCCCAGCAGGGTGGGCAGGTCACCGAATGCCACATCGCCAGCCCCCGCGCTGCCGCCCAGGCCGATGAAGGTGAACAGCACCAGCGCGATCACCATGCTGGGCCCCGTGGTCCACACCATGTGCCGGATGTGCGCAAACAGCTCGCTGCCGGCCGCGGCCGGCGCGATGTTGGTGGTGTCCGACAGGGGCGACATCTTGTCCCCGAAGTACGCGCCGGAAATGATCGCGCCGGCGGTGATCGGCAGCGACATGTCCAGGCCCTGCGCCACGCCGACCAGCGCCACGCCGAGCGTACCCGCCACCGTCCATGAACTGCCGATGGCCAGCGCGACCACGGCGCAGATCAGGCAGGTCGCCGGGTAGAAGTAGGCCGGATGCAGCAGCTGCATGCCGTAGACGATCATCGTCGGCACGGTGCCGCTCATCGTCCAGGTGCCGATCAGTGCGCCCACCGAGAGCAGGATGAAGATCGGCACCACTGCCAGCGAGACGCCGTGGACCAGAGCGTCCTGGATGTCGTTCCAGCGCATCCCGTTGCGCAGGCCGACCAGCGCGGCGATGCCCGCCGCCACCAGCAGCGCGATCTGGTTGGCGCCGTAGGAGGCGTTGTCGCGGAACAGGTAGACCGCCACGCCCAGCGCGAGGGTCAGGAACATGAGCGGCAACAGCGCCTGGAACAGGCTCGGCTCGCGCGGACTGGCGTGGGTCACTGCCATGGCCTACGCGTCGACCGGCCGGCGCCGGTAGTTCTGCACCTCACCCGAGCGCACCCGTGCCATGTACGACGCCAGCTCACGCCGGATCAGCGGCGCCAGCAGGTACACGCCGATCAGGTTGGGCACGGACATCACCAGGATCATCGCGTCGGAGAAGTCGACCACCACGCCGAGATTGGCCGAGGCGCCGATGACCACGAACACGCAGAACAGCAGCTTGTAGCCGAGGCTGACCGGGCGCGATTCGCCGAACAGGTAGCAGGCGGCCTTCTCGCCGTAGTACGACCAGGCGAGCATGGTCGAGAACGCGAACAGGAACACCGACACCGCCAGCAGCACCGGGAACCACGACAGGACCGATTCGTATGCCATCGACGTCAGCTGCACGCCGTCGCCCACGCCCTCGACCTGGTGCATCCCGGTGACCACGATCACGAGCGCGGTCATGGTGCAGATCACGACCGTGTCGATGAACGGTTCCCACAGCGCGACCAGGCCCTCGGACACCGGTTCATGCGTGCGCGAGGCGGCATGGGCGATGGCCGCCGAACCCACGCCGGCCTCGTTGGAGAACGCGGCGCGCCGGAAGCCCTGGATCAGCACGCCGACCGCGCCGCCGTAGCCGGCCTCGGGGGTGAACGCGCCGGAGATGATCGAGGCGAACGCCGGACCGATGCTGTCCAGGCTCGCGGCCAGGATGTACAGGCTGCACGCCACGTAGATGAATGCCATCAGTGGCACCACCCGCGAGGTGACCCGGGCGATCGAGCGCAGCCCGCCGATGATGACCACCGCGACCAGTGCGGCCATCACCAGGCCGAACAGCCAGCCCTTTCCTGCCAGCCAGCTGTCGGCGCCACCACTGACCTGCAGCAGCTGCTGGAAGGTCTGGTTGGACTGGAACATGTTGCCGGCACCGAGCGAACCGCCGATGCAGCAGATCGCGAACACGATTGCCAGCACCCGGCCCAGCCCCGCAAGGCGCGGTCGCTCCTGGGCAATGCCGCGGCTCAGGTAGTGCATCGGACCGCCCGAGACGGTGCCGTCGGCGTTGATGCGCCGGTATTTCACACCCAGCGTGCATTCGGCGAACTTCGTGCTCATGCCGAGCAGACCGGCCAGGATCATCCAGAACGTCGCTCCCGGTCCGCCGATCCCGACCGCGATCGCGACGCCGGCGATGTTGCCCAGGCCCACGGTGCCCGACAGCGCTGTGGAGAGCGCCTGGAAGTGGGTCACCTCGCCGGGTTCGTCGTTGCGGGAGAAATCGCCGCGGATCAGGCGGAAGCCCTGGACGAAGCCGCGGATATTGATGAAGCGGAAATACAGGGTGAAGAACAGAGCGGCCACGATCAGCCACAGCACCACGAACGGCAGGCTGGCGCCAAACCCCACCGGGACCGGATGGAACACCAGCCACGACACGGCATCGGCGATCGGCTTGAACGCGGCATTGATCGTGGCGTCCAGGCCCGTGGCCGGCGCGGGTGCCGCGCGGACCGTTCCACTGGCGAGGGCGGTGCCGAGACCGCCCACGAGGGCTGCAGTGGCGTGGCGGGCGTGGTTCGGGCGCGTCGGGAACGGCGCTACCGGGCCGCGCACTGGGGCGCGGCGGGTCGCATATGCGATGGAAGTCAACGGAGCCCCTGTTCGTGACGTGCGGGTGAACGGCCGCCGTACCATGCCAAAGCGGACCGGAACGCACAAGCGGTAGCCTCGCGCAGCGGCGACAATGGCCGCCCGCCATACGCGACCGTGTTGATGCCCGTGAGCCAGGATTCTTCGACGCCAACCGTTGCCGACGCTGTCCCCCCGGAGTTGATGGCCACAGGACTGGACGCCCTGCGTGCCGCGCTTGTGGGGTATCGCAGGCGCTGGCCCGCCGAGGCGACCACCATCGACCATTTCGAGGCCCTGCTGCTGGAGGGCTCGCCGGGCTTCGGCCGCGAACGGCTGGCCGGTCATTTCACGGCGTCCGCGTGGCTGGTGTCGCAGTGCGGACGTCGGGTGTTGATGACCCACCATCGCAAGCTGGGGCGCTGGCTGCAGCTGGGCGGACACGCCGATGGCGATCGTGACCTGGCGCAGGTCGCCCTGCGCGAGGCGCAGGAGGAGTCGGGGCTGCCGGGGCTGGTCGTGGATCGCGAGCTGTTCGACCTGGACCGCCACTGGATCCCCGAACGCAGCGACGTGCCCGGCCATTGGCACTACGACGCGCGCTACGTGGTCACGGCAGGCCCGGACGAGCGCTACAGCGTCAGCGAAGAATCCATCGACCTGGCCTGGGTCGACATCGACACGTTGTCGGCGGTGGCCAACCCGGACGAGTCAGTGCGTCGCATGGCCCTCAAGTGGAAGGCGATCCGTCCTGCGTAGCCTGGCCCCGACGCCGGCCACGCCAGACGTCCATGTGGCGCATCACCCGCGACGCGCTCAGGCCGTGCAGCAGGATCGACATCAGCACCACCAGCGTAACCACCGCCCACAGCCGTTCGCGCTCGGCGAAGTCGGCGTGGTTGAAGGCGAACATCAGGTAATAGAACGACCCGATGCCGCGGATGCCGAACACCGCGACCACCCAGCGCTCACGGCCACTCAACCGGCTGCGCGACAACGACAGCCATCCCGAAATCGGCCGGACCACCAGCACGAAACCGGCCGCGAACAACCAGTCCACCGGCTGCAGGGGGTCGAGGATGCCGATGGTCAGCGTTCCGCCCAGGACGATGAGCAACAGGGCGGTCAACAGCCGCTCCACCTGGTCGGCGAACTGGTTGAGTACACCGTGGTACTCGTGGGTCCGCTCGTAGTGGCGGATCACCAGCGCCGCCACGAACACCGCCAGGAAGCCGTAGC
Source organism: Novilysobacter viscosus (assembly GCF_046600715.1). Classification (NCBI taxonomy): domain Bacteria; kingdom Pseudomonadati; phylum Pseudomonadota; class Gammaproteobacteria; order Lysobacterales; family Lysobacteraceae; genus Novilysobacter; species Novilysobacter viscosus. The sequence continues at coordinate 716,586 of NZ_JBJMAV010000001.1, read as the reverse complement.
CGTGCAGCAGCTCGGTCACGCCATACACGAACAGGGTGATCGCCAGCGCCGCGAGCCCGTCGCTGCTGCGCGCCATCTCCGCGCCCTGGGCGCTGCGGAAGATCAGGTGCATCAGGCCGTAGCCCAGCCCCCACCCGATCAGCACGCCGGCACCGATGCGCCACAGCACGTCCAGCCACACCCAGCGGGCGAACCAGCCCGGCTCCGCATCGCCGGTCACCGCCAGGGCGATGGCGATCGCCAGCCACACGAAGGGGAACGCCAGGCCGTCGTTGAGCCCGGCCTCGGAGGTCAGGGTGAAGCGGACCGGGTCTTCATTGCCCTGGCCGGGTCCAGACACCTGGACGTCGGAGGCCAGCACCGGGTCGGTCGGCGCCAGCACCGCACCCAGCAGCACCGCCGAGGCCAGGCCCAGTCCCAGCAGGTGCTGGCCCAGCCACGCCGCCGCCAGGATGCACAGCGGCATGGTCAACAGCAGCAGGCGCCAGGTCGGTGACCACGTGCGCCAGTTGAAGGGGGTGTCCAGGCGCAGGCCGGCGCCGGCGAGGGCGACGATCACCACCAGTTCGGTCAGTTGTTCGGTGAGTTCGGCATAGCGGAACGGGTCGGGGCGCGGCACCTGGACGGGCAGCGAGTACAGCACCAGCCCGAGCAGCACATAGGCGATCGGGAAGGTCACCGGGTGGCGCTTGAGCAGGTGCGGCAACCACGTGGCGCCGATCAGGGCCAGTCCGACCAGGGCCAGCAGCAGCTTGTAGGGGTCCATCCGGTCAGCCGTCGCGGAGGCGGACGCGCAGTGTCGGCCGGTACGCGTGATCAGGGTGCCATGGCACCGGGCGTTGGCGCTGCGTCGTCATTGCCGGCCCGCGTCCAGGGGTGCAGCTCAGTCGGCGCGGCCGGCGAACTCGCCGCTGGTGGTGTTCACCAGCACACGCTCGCCGTTGGCGATGTATTCCGGGACCATGATCTCCAGCCCGGTCGAGAGCCGTGCCGGCTTGGGCCGCTTGGTCGCGGTGCCACCCTTGAGTTCGGGCGGTGTCTCGACCACCTCGATGGCCACCGTCTGCGGCAACTGCAGCGCCACCGGCTGGTCGTCGATGATCTGCACGTAGCAGCCGGCCAGGTCGGGGATGACGTAGCCGGCGTCGTCGCCCAGTGCATCGGCGTCGAGGGTGTAGGGCGTGTAGTCCTCATCGTCCAGGAACACGAACGCGTCCCCGTCCTTGTACGAGAACGTCGCCTGGCGCCGGCTGAGTTCGACTTCCTTCAGCTCGTCGTCGCCACCGACGCTCAGGTCGTACTTCTGCCCACCCGGGACCGAGTACATGGTGAAGCGGAACTTGACGTTGCCACCGCGGCCCTGCGGCGAGCTGCGTTCGATGTCGCGCACCTGGTACACGGTGCCGCCGTGTTCGACCACGTTTCCCTTCTTGACGTCGTAGGCTTTCATGCGTTGTCCGGTGGATGTCTGGTCTTGGTAGGAGCGGCTTCAGCCGCGAACATGGCCCGGCTTCGATGCAGGAGCGACGTGGGTCGCGACCCGGCGCAACGCCTATTGGCGATCGCGACTCACGTCGCTCCTACAGCGGATTGGGTGGCGAGCTACTTGGGCGCCAAGCGCGTGGCGCCGTCCAGGCGGATGGTCTCGCCGTTGAGGTAGCGGTTGCCCAGGATGTAGGCGACCAGGTCGGCGAACTCGTCGGCCCGGCCCAGCCGGGAGGGGAACGGGATCGACGCCGACAGCGACTTCTGCACGTCGTCGGGCATGCCATCGACCATCGGGGTCCAGAAGATGCCCGGCGCCACGGTCATGACGCGGATTCCGAAGCGCGCAAGCTCGCGTGCCATCGGCAGCGTCATGCCGACCACGCCGCCCTTGCTGGCCGAATAGGCGGCCTGGCCGATCTGGCCTTCGTAAGCGGCGACCGATGCGGTGTTGACGATCACGCCGCGCTCGCCGTCCTCGCCCGCCTCGTTGTGCTGCATGACCTCTGCCGCGGCCTTGGCGACATTGAAGCTGCCGACCAGGTTGACCATCACCGTGGCCTGGAACTGGCCCAGCTTCATCGAGCCCTCGCGCCCCAGCACGCGCCCGGCACCGAGGATGCCGGCGCAGTTGATCGCCGCGTTTAGCCCACCCAGGAAGTCCCGGGCGCCGGCCACGTTGGCGGCCACGCCGGCTTCGTCGGTCACGTCGGTCTTGAAGTAGCGGGCATTGGACTCGCCCAGCTCGGCCACGGCCGCGGCGCCCTTCTCGTCATTGACGTCGAACAGCGCGACCCTGCCGCCCTGTGCCACCAGGTGGCTGGCCACGGCCAGGCCAAGGCCGGACACGCCACCGGTGACGATCGCGCGGGTATCGGAAAGCTGCATGCGGAATCCTGCGGTCGGAAAGGGCGGGATTTTACCGCGCCGGCCGGTCGGACGTGGGCAGCGGCGCCGCGTGCGTCGGCGGGCGGGGCAGGGCAGTCGCGGCTGCGGCCACACCCACCCGGCCGTTCGTGCAGGTCAGCCCGCTGCGGCCGCGGGCCGGCGGGCCGGATAGCGCTTCTGCAATTCGACCGGCAGCAGCCCGGGCGCGAACAGGAAGCCCTGCCCCAGCTGCACGCCCAGTCCAAGCAGGAACTCGCGCTGCAACTCCGTCTCCACGCCTTCGGCCACCACGCCCAGGCCCAGGCTGCCGGCAATGCCCGCCACCGCCTGGCACACCGCGACATCCGAATGGTTGCCCGGCACGCCCTGCACGAACAGCTGGCTCAGCTTGAGGCCGTGGATCGGCAGCCGGCGCAGGTAGTTCAGCGCGCTGTAGCCCTCGCCGAAGTCGTCGATCGCCAGCTTCACCCCCAGCTCGCGCAACTCGGCGAAGGTGCGCAGCGTGTCGGGTTCGTCCTCGATCAGGACCCGCTCGGTGAACTCCAGCTCCAGCGCGCTGCCGGGCAAGCCCGACTCCGCCAATGCCTGGCGGACGTTGCGGGCCAGGTCTTCGCCCAGGAACTGCCGGTAGGACACATTCACCGCCACCCGTTCGATCGGCACGCCCTGTTCGCGCCAGCGGCGCAGTTGCGTGCACGCCTGGGCCATCACCCAGTTGCCGATGCCGACGATATCGCCGGTGGACTCGGCATGGTCGATGAAGTGGTCGGGCCGCATTTCCCCCAACGAGGGATTGCGCCAGCGGATCAGCGCTTCGGCGGCGACAAGCGCGCCGCTGGCCAGGTCCACCTGCGGCTGGTAGACGAGGTGGAATTCCTCGTTCTGGACCGCGCGGCGCAGGTGGGTCTCCAGTTGCAGGCGTTGCAGTTGCTGCTCGGCCAGCTCGCTGGTGAAGCCCTGCCACCCGTTGCGGCCGCGGCGTTTGCTGCTGTACATCGCCACGTCGGCGGACTGGATCAGGTGCTGCGAGCCCACGCCGTCGCCCGGCGCGCGCGCGATACCGATGCTGGCGGTGATGCTGAACTCCTCGCCGTCCATGCGGAAGCTGGCCCCGAACTCGCGCAGGATTGCTTCGGCCAGGCGTTCCGGGCGTCCGGCGTCATCGCCGGTGGAGCAGACCACCAGGAACTCGTCACCCCCGAAGCGGGCGATCAGGGCCTCGGTACCGACCGCGGCCTGGATGCGCTGTGCGGCCGAGGTCAGCAAGCGGTCGCCGGCGGCGTGGCCCAGCACGTCGTTGACCACCTTGAAGCGGTCCAGGTCGATGTACAGCACCGCCAGTTCCTGCTGCTGCGGGTCGCCGAGGCGGGCGTCGAGTTCCAGCAGCGCGGCGTCGCGGTTGAGCAGGCCGGTCAGCGGATCGGTGCGCGCCTGCACCTGCAGTGTCTGCTCGGACTGCTTGCGTTCGGTGATGTCCTGCAGCGTGCCGGTCAACCGGGAGCTCAGCAGGTCGCCGGCCTCGGCCTCGCCGATCAGGCGCACCCAGAAAGGTTGGCCGCTGCCCCGGGTGCCCTGGATGTCCAGGTTGAGCGCGTGCCCGGTGGCCATCGTGCGGTCCAGTGCGTCGCGCACCCGCTGGCGGTCGCCCGGCCGGAAGCAGCCCAGCAGGCCCCCCAGCGTGTCCGGCGCGGGTCTGCAACCGAGGATGCGCTGGGCCTCGTCGGTCAGGTAGAGGTGGTCGCGCGCGGTTTCCCATTCCCAGCCGCCGATGTGTGCCAGAGCCTGGGCCCGTTCGAACAGCGCGCTCTCGCGCTTGAGCGCGGTGATGTCGGAGAACAGCGTCAGTACCTGCTGTGGACGGTTGGCGCCGGCGGGGAACTGCGGCACGGCGGTGACTGAAAGCCAGGCAAGCTGCTGGCGCTGGCGGTCGAAGTAGCCCAGCGTGGCCTCGACATTGCGACCCCAGCGCAGCGCACGCTGCTGCGGCAGCTGCTCGGCGGGCAACTCGCGGCCATGCTCGTCGACCACCTTCCAGCGCGTGGAGGCCAACTCCTCGCCGATGCGCTGGCCCTCGCCGACGCCGAACAGGCGCATCGCCGCGATGTTGGCGTGCACCACGCGTCCGCTGCTGTCCTGCACCAGGATCGCGCGGTCGATGGTTTCCATCAGTTCGCGGTGGCGCCATTCCGCGTCGCGGCGGCCGCTGAGGTCGCGGGCGACGGCAACGATGCAGTTGCGACCCTCGTGCACGAACCCGGCCGAGTGCACCTCCACCGGGAAGCGGCTGCCGTCGCTGCGCATGTTGGTGACTTCGACGACGTAGGTGCCGCCGCGGTTGAGCGTTTCCCAGACCGGCTTGAGGTGGTCGGGGGGCAGCTCCGGGTTCAGGACGTGGATGGGCTGCCCGACGATCTCCTCGCGCGTGCGCTGGTACGCCGCCAGGCCCGCCCGGTTGAGGTCGAGCACCAGCCCGGATTCGTCAAGGATGCTGACCGGGTCGGGCACCGCGTCGAACAGCGCGTGGTAGCGCATCCGCGCGGCCTGCGCGTCAACGGCCGATGCGCGCAGGGCATCGCGCGCGCGACGCAACAGGTCCAGGGTCGCCTCGGGCAGGTCGGCTGCTTCGCACGCCGCGTCCAGGGCCGCCAGGGTCGCGACCGCGTCCGCCGCCTGGGGCGGTTGGGGCAGGCCGGGCGCGGACGGCGGTGCGGTCATGACACCGCGAGCGCCCGTCCGACCTTGCTGCCCGTCTCCCGGCCCAGCTTCGCCGCCAGCCAGCGGCCGGTCTCGGCCAGCGCGGCGAGGTCCACGCCGGTCTCGATGCCGAGCCCGTGCAGCATGTACACCACGTCCTCGCTGGCCACGTTGCCGCTGGCGCCCTTCGCGTAGGGACAGCCGCCTGCGCCGGAGACGGCCGCGTCGACCACGGACACGCCTTCCTCCAGGCACGCCAGGATGTTGGCCAGCGCCTGGCCGTAGGTGTCGTGGAAGTGGACCGCCAGCGCCTGCATGGGCACGGCGGTGGCAACCGCGCGAAGCATCGCCCGCGCCCGGCCCGGGGTGCCCACGCCGATGGTGTCCCCCAAGGAGATTTCGTAGCAGCCCATCAAGTGCAGTTCACGTGCTACGCGGACCACGTCGGCCACCGCGACGTCCCCCTGGTAGGGGCAGCCCAGCACCGTGGACACGTAGCCACGCACCGCGACGCCGTCCGCGCGGGCGCGCTCCATGATCGGCGCGAAGCGCGCAAGCGACTCATCGATGCCGGCGTTGATGTTCTTGCGGTTGAAGGCCTCAGACGCGGCGCTGAACACCGCGATCTCCTCCACCCCCACCTCGCGTGCGCGTTCATAACCCTGCAGGTTGGGCACCAGCACCGGGTAGCGGACGCCCGCACGGCGCGTGATGCCGGCGAAGACATCGGCCGCGTCGGCCAGCTGCGGGACCCATTTGGGGCTGACGAAGCTGGTGGCCTCGATGGACTTCAGGCCGGTCGCCGAAAGCCGGTCGACCAGTTCGATCTTGTCGGCGGTGGCGACCTGGGTCTTCTCGTTCTGCAGGCCGTCGCGCGGCCCGACTTCGACGATGCGGACGCGGGGGGGCAGGGCGCTCATGCCTCCTCCAGCAGGACCAGCACGGCGTCGGCTTCGACGAAATCGCCGGCCTGGGCGCGCACCTCGGCGATGGTGCCGTCGCGGGGCGCCTTCAGGCTGAGCTCCATTTTCATGGCTTCGATCACCATGACCTCCTGGCCCGCTTCGACCACGTCGCCGCTGGCCGCGCGGGCCACCACCACGCGCCCCGGCATCGGCGCGGTCACGCGGTCGGCGCCGGCAGCGGCTGCGCCGGCTTCGTGGCGACACATCGACAGGGGCGCCAGGCGCAGGCGCCGCTCGCCGTCGTGCAGGCTCAGCACGCGCCCGCGTTCGAGTACCTGGAACCGCCGGCCGGTGCCGTCGATGCGCAGGCTCAGGCTGTCGCCGGCCAGGCGCGCGCCTTCGACCCTGTAAGTGGTGCCGTCGTGCTGGACCCGGTACTCGCCGCCGCTGCCGTTGGCGTCCACCTCGATCCGGCCATCCCGCAGCCCGAATGCCAGCTGGCGGTGGCCACCATGGCCCAGCCGCCAGCCGTCGGCGATCGACCACGGCGATCCCGGATCGGTCGAGCCCGAGGCCGCCCGGCGGCTGTCGTCTTCCTGCACCAGCAGCTGCGCGACCGCGCCGGCGACCAGCAGCACGGGGTCGGGCGCGGCGTCGTGGAGGAACTCGTCCAGGTGCCGGTCCAGGTAGCCGGTGTCGATCGTGCCCTCGACCACGGCCGGGTGGCGGAGCAGCGCCTCCAGGAAGCCGATGTTGGATTTCGGTCCGTCGATCTCGCACTGCGCCAGCGCGTCGCGCATGCGGGCCAGGGCCTTCGGCCGGTCCTCGGCGTGGACGATCAGCTTGGCGATCATCGGGTCGTAGAAGATGGTGACGGTATCGCCCTCGACGACGCCGGAATCGACCCGGATCCCGTTGCCGGTCTCGGGAAGCCGCAGCCGCTCCAGGCGCCCGGAGCCGGGCAGGAAGCCGGCGTCCGGGTCCTCGGCGTACAGCCGCACTTCGATTGCGTGCCCCTGCTGGCGCACGTCACCCTGGGCGACCGGCAACGGTTCGCCGGCGGCGACGCGCAGCTGCAGTTCGACCAGGTCCAGCCCGGTCACGCACTCGGTGACCGGGTGCTCCACCTGCAGGCGGGTGTTGATCTCCATGAAGTAGAAGCGGCCGTCCTGGCCGACGATGAACTCCACCGTGCCGGCGTTGACGTAGTCGATCGCGCGCGCGGCGAGCACCGCCGCATCGCCCATCTCTGCGCGCAGAGCGTCGGTCAGGAAGAGCGAGGGCGCTTCTTCCAGCACCTTCTGGTAGCGGCGCTGGGCCGAGCACTCGCGCTCGTTGAGGTGGATCACGTTGCCGTGGGTGTCGCCGAACACCTGGATCTCGATATGGCGCGGGCGCTCGACATAGCGTTCCAGCAACACGCGGTCGCGGCCGAACGCATTCCTGGCCTCGCGCTGGCAGCTCTCCAGCGCGGGCAGGAACTCGCCCGAGGCGCGCACGATGCGCATGCCCTTGCCGCCGCCACCGTGCGCGGCCTTGATCATCAGCGGGTAGCCGATGCGGTCGGCCTCGGCATGGAGGTGACCGGGGTCCTGCTCCTCGCCCGTGTAGCCGGGCACCACCGGCACGCCCGCGGCCTGCATCAGGTCCTTGGCCCCGGCCTTGCTGCCCATTTTGCGCATGGACGCGGCTTTCGGGCCGATGAAGACCAGCCCGGCGTCCTCGACGGCTTCGGCGAAGTCGGCGTTCTCGCTGAGGAAGCCGTAGCCGGGATGGACCGCCTGCGCGCCGCTGCGAAGCGCCACCTCGATGATCGCCTCGCCCCGCAGGTAGCTGTCCGCCGGTTGCGGGCCACCGATCAGGTAGGCCTCATCGGCCTGGCGCACGTGCTGCGCGCCGGCGTCGGCCTGCGAATACACCGCGACCGTGCGGATGCCGAGGCGCCGACAGGTACGGATGACCCGGCGCGCGATTTCGCCACGGTTGGCGATGAGGATCTTGTTGAACATTCTGTTTTCAGCCACGGATGAACACGGATGGACGCGGACAGATCATAAGTGTCAAAGCCCGGGCCTTTCCTCCACCCATCCGGCCGTGCGCTTCTCAAGGAACGCCGCCAGTCCCTCCTGGCCTTCGGCAGAGACGCGCAGCCTGGCGATCAAGGCGGCATTGTCCTGGTCGTGGCGGTCGCGTTCGCTGTGGCTGGCAACGTCGCGCACCAGCGACTTGGCCTGCGCTGCCGCCACTGGGCCGGCCTTGAGCAGCAGGTCGACCTGGCGCTGCACCGCATCGTCCAGGGCGTCGGGTTCCACCGCCTCGTGCAGCAGGCCCATGCGCGCGGCCTGCGCGGCATCGAACAACTCCGCCGTCGCGAACCAGCGCCGCGCCTGGCGCGAGCCGATTGCCGCGATCACGTAGGGCGATATCACCGCCGGCAGCAGGCCGAGCCTGCTCTCCGTGAGGCCGAACTTCGCCCCCTGCGCGCCGATGGCGATGTCGCAGCACGCCACCAGCCCCACGCCCCCGCCGAACGCCGCCCCATGCACGCGGGCGATGGTCGGCTTGGGCAGTTCGTCCAGGGTCCGCATCAGGCGCGCCAGTGCCAGCGAATCGACGCGGTTCTCCTGCTCGCTGGCGGAGGCCATGCCCCGCATCCAGTTGAGGTCCGCACCGGCCGAGAACGACGCCCCTTCGCCCTCCAGGATCACCACCCGCACGTCCGGATCGTTCGCCACGCTGTTGAGTGCGCCGGTCAGTGCGGCGATGAGCATGGCATCGAAGGCGTTGTGCACCTCCGGCCGGTTCAGGCGGAGACGGGCGACGGCGCCCTCGCGCACGTGCAGCAGCGGGTGGTTCATGCAGGCAGGCCTTTGTGGGCAGGCCGGCATGATAGCCGGTGGTCCCGTCCAGCCCGCGTCCGGGTGGTCGTCAGGTCCGAGCCCGCAGGCGGTAGCGTGCCTTTACCGCCGCCGGGGCCAGCGGAAAGCGCAGGCACGGCCGCGCGTGCCGCGTACGGTCAGGACCGCTGCGGTCTCCGGCTCAGTGCTTGCGCCGACGATGCAGCGGCACTTCGGTCGCCTCCACCACCAGGCTGAAGGTGCGTTCCTCGCCGGGCTGCATGGCCCCGACGCCGACGATCTGCCTGTTGATCTCGCGTCCGCGGCCATCGCGGATCGCCAGCACCATGGTGTATTCGCAGGCGCCATCCGCCGGGGCGGGGATGGTGCCTTCGACCTGCAAGGGGGTGGACTTGAGCGCGTTGCCGGCACCGGCCTCGGCATCGAAGCGCAGGTGCCCGCGGCATTGCGGACAGACGCTGGAACTCTCCAGGATCGTCGCCTTGCAATGCGGGCAGGTGCGGGTGGCACCTGCGGTTCCCGGACGCGCAGCGCTCATGCGGCGTCGTCGTTGCCCGCCTTGCTGCCACCCTTGGCCGAGCCCTTGTCGCCCCAGCCGAAGTCGACCTGGCCACGCATGCGCGCACCGTTGGCCACGGTCAGGGAACCGGCCTTGACGTCACCGGTCAATGCGCCCGATTCGAGCAGCTCGACCTTCTGCGCCGCCTCGATGTTGCCCTCGAGCTCGCCGGCCACGATCACCTTGAGCGCGCGCACGCCACCGGTCAGCTTGGCGCCATTCTCGATGGTGAGGTTGCCCTGCACGTTGACGTCGCCGTTGAACTTGCCGGCAATGCGGACGTGGCCGGTGCCCTCGATCTTGCCTTCGATCGTCAGGTCGGAGGCGATCAGCGACTCCTTGAGCTGGGGTTCGGCTGCGCGTGACGGGCCGGGTGAAGCGGAGGCGATGTCACGTACCGGCGCGGCATCGAACGATGCGGCCTCCGGGGCCGGGTTCGACGCGGGCGGCGTGGCAGGGGTTGGCGGGTTGGACTTGGAAGCGGGGGCGGGGGTGTCTTTCCAGATGGCCATCGGTCAGGGGTTCCGTCAGCGTCAGGGGGACTGCGAACTTAGCACTGGGCTCACCGCGTCTTCACATATCGGCCGGCAGTAGGCCTTGAATTCTTCAGCTGCAAGACAGGTTTGTCCTGTTCATTGGTGAGCCCTGTCACGTCTTTCAACCGGGCGGCCCCCGCGGGCTACATGCGGAAGACGCCGAACCGGGTGCGGTCGGCGATGGGCGCATTGAGCGAGGCCGACAGTCCCAGTCCCAGCACGCGCCGGGTGTCGGACGGATCGATGATGCCGTCGTCCCACAGTCGCGCGCTGGCGTACCAGGGGCTGCCCTGGGACTCGTACTGGTCGCGGATGGGCGCCTTGAAGGCTTCTTCCTCGTCCGCGCTCCACGCGCCGCCGCGGCCTTCGATACCGTCGCGCCGCACGGTGGCCAGGACGCTGGCGGCCTGTTCGCCGCCCATCACGCTGATGCGCGCGTTGGGCCACATCCACAGGAACCGGGCGCCGTAGGCGCGGCCGCACATCGCGTAGTTGCCCGCGCCGAAACTGCCGCCGATCACCACGGTGAACTTGGGCACGTGCGAGCACGCCACCGCCGTGACCATCTTCGCCCCGTCCTTGGCGATGCCGGCCTGCTCGTACTTCTTGCCGACCATGAAGCCGGTGATGTTCTGCAGGAACACCAGCGGGATGCCGCGCTGGTTGCACAGCTCGATGAAGTGCGCGCCCTTGAGCGCGGACTCGGCGAACAGGATGCCGTTGTTGGCGACGATGCCGACCGGGTAGCCGTGCAGGTGCGCGAAACCCGTCACCAGGGTCTTGCCGTAGCGCGCCTTGAACTCCTGGAACTGGCTGCCGTCGACGATGCGGGCGATGACTTCGCGGATGTCGAACGGGCGGCGGGTGTCCCTGGGCACGATGCCGTACAGCTCCTCGGCAGCGAACAGCGGCTCGCTGGAGGGCTGCACCGCCACCGGCAGGGTCTTGCGGCGGTTGAACGTGCCCACGATGTCGCGCGCGATCTGCAGCGCGTGGCGGTCGTCCTGGGCGAAGTGGTCGGCCACCCCGGAGATCGCGGTGTGCACGTCGGCTCCCCCAAGGCTCTCGGCATCCACCACCTCGCCCGTCGCGGCCTTCACCAGCGGTGGGCCACCGAGGAAGATGGTGCCCTGTTCCTTGACGATGACCGACTCGTCGCACATGGCCGGCACGTACGCGCCGCCCGCCGTGCAGCTGCCCATCACCACCGCGACCTGCGGGATGTTCTCCGCGCTCATGCGGGCCTGGTTGTAGAAGATCCGGCCGAAGTGCTCGCGGTCCGGGAACACCTCGTCCTGCAGCGGCAGGAAGGCGCCACCGGAGTCGACCAGGTAGACGCAGGGGAGGTGGTTCTCGCGGGCGATCTCCTGCGCCCGCAGGTGCTTCTTGACCGTCATCGGGAAGTAGGTGCCGCCCTTGACGGTGGCGTCGTTGGCCACCACCACCACCTCCTGGCCCATCACCCGGCCGATGCCGCACACCATCCCCGCGGCGGGCGCGGCGCCGTCGTACATGTCCTCGGCGGCCAGCGGCGCGATTTCCAGGAACGGCGAACCCGGGTCGAGCAGGGCGGTGATGCGCTCACGCGGCAGCAGCTTGCCGCGCTCGGTGTGCTTGGTGCGGGCCTTGTCGCCGCCACCCAGGGCCACGCGCGCCAGGCGGGCGTCGAGTTCGTCGACCAGGGCCCGGTGGTAGGCGACGTTGTCCTGGAATTCCGGCGAGCGTGGGTCGAGGGCGGAGCTCAGTGCGGGCATGCGGCGGCCGTGCGTGGTGGAAGCGCCACAGGATACCGGGCGCGCGGCCCTGACGCCGATCCGGCCCTCGGGACCAAGCCGGGGGCACGACACATGCGCACAAAAAAAAGGAACCCGCCGAAGCGGGTTCCCTGGTTACAGCGGTGCGGCCGTGGATCAGTCGCGGACTTCGGCGTCGGAGGTGGCTTCGGCTTCTGCCTGCTCCTCGCGCATCTCGGCGGCGACGTTCTCGGCGCCGGACGCGATGTTCTCGGCGGCATTGGCCTTGCCTTCCTCGTAGGCCTGCTGGACCGGGTCGGCAGCCGCGTCGACGGCGGCAGCGGTGGCGCCGGCGGCGGCAGCGGTGCCGGCCACGGCGGCTTCGCCTGCCGAAGCGGCGGCGTTACCGGCGGCGTCGGCTGCGATGGACGCCTGGGCAGCGGCCTCGTCGGCCTCCTGCTCGGCGGTCGGGGAGTTGCAGGCGGCCAGTACGAAAGTGCTGGCGGCCAGCAGGGCAATAAGCTTGTTGTTCATGTGGTGCTCCTTATGTGTCGGCAGTGAAAGCGTTGTGCCGGAACGCTGCCGGCGGAGCGCACTATCCGGCGCCCTGCGGAAACAGGATGTGAAGGCGCAGCGGGAAGCATTTGCCGGGTGCCCGCGCCGGGTGCCCGGCGGTTCCCTTGCGACGCTGCCGGAACGAGGCGCAAAAAAATGCCGCCCCGAAGGGCGGCATCCTTACTCGTCAACTACAACCAACGATTAGTTGGTTTCGGTGTCGGCACCGACCGAGTCAGCCGAATTCTCGGCAGCCTGCGCGGCCTGGTCGGCAGCGTCGGCAGCGTCGGCAGCGGCGTCAGCGGCGTCAGCGTTGTTTTCCATGTCGCCCGTCGAAGCGTCGGCAGCGGCGGTGGCGGCAGCGTCGGCAGCCATGGCGGCAGCGTCAGCAGCCTGCTGGGCGGCGTCGGTACCGGCAACGTTGGCGTCGGCCTGGGCCTCGGCAGCGGCGTCGGCGGCTTCAGCGGCCGAATCCTGGGCGCGGTCGGCGTTCGAGCAGGCAGCCAGGGCGAAGCCCATGGCCAGGGCGAGCAGGGTCTTGTTGATGGACATGATGCAGTTTCCTCGTCGTATTAGATTTGGCAACGCGCAGTTGCGCGCCGGTAACATGATGACAAGCCCGCACGGGCTGTCAAGCGGGACTTCGTGGATTTATTGTTAGTGGATCGTTAACCGGCTCAGTCGTTTAGCGGGCGCTTCTACAGCAACTCCACAGCCACGGCCGTGGCCTCGCCACCGCCGATGCACAGGCTGGCGACCCCGCGCTTGCCGCCGCGCTTGGCCAGGGCATTGAGCAGGGTGACCACCAGGCGCGCACCGCTGGCACCGATGGGATGGCCCAGTGCGACCGCGCCGCCGTGTACGTTGACCTTCTCGCGCGGGATGCCCAGGTCCTGGATCGGGGCCATGGCGACGCACGAGAACGCCTCGTTGATCTCGAACAGGTCCACGTCAGCGACCGTCCAGCCGGCCTTCTCCATCACCTTGGACAGCGCCTTGACCGGCGCGGTGGTGAACCACTCGGGCGCCTGGGCGTGGCTGGCATGGGCAACGATGCGCGCCAGCGGCTTGAGCCCGCGGCGGGCGGCCTCGTCGCTGGACATCAGGACCGTGGCGGCGGCGCCATCGGAAATCTTCGACGAGGACGCGGCGGTCAGCACGCCGTCCTTGCCGAATGCGGCCCGCAGGCCCGGGATCTTGGCGGTATCGATCCTGCCCGGTTCCTCGTCGGTGTCGACCACCACCTCGCCCTTGCGGGTCTTGACCGTTACCGGGACGATCTCATCGCCGAAGGTGCCGTCCGCCTGCGCCTGCTTGGCGCGGTTGACGCTGTCCTCGGAGTAGGCGTCCAGCGCGGCGCGGTCGAACTTGTAGGTGTCGCACGCCATGTCGCCGAACACGCCCATGGCCTTGCCGTCGTAGGGGTTGGTCAGGCCGTCGAAGGCCATGTGGTCGAGGAACTCGGCGCTGCCGTAGCGCACGCCGGTGCGCGAGCCGTTGAGCAGGTGCGGGGCGTTGGTCATCGACTCCATGCCACCGGCCACCACCACCGTGGCCGAGCCGGCCTTGATGGCGTCGTGCGCCAGCATGATCGCCTTCATGCCCGAGCCGCATACCTTGTTGATGGTGGTGCAGGCGGTGGAGTCGGGCAGCCCGGCCCCCAGCGCGGCCTGGCGGGCGGGCGCCTGGCCCAGGCCGGCCGGCAGCACGCAACCCATGATCACTTCGTCCACCTGGTCGGGCGCGACGCCGGCATGCTCGAGCGCACCGGTGATGGCCGCGGTGCCCAGGACCGGGGTGGCCACGCCGGTGAACTGGCCGAGGAAGGAACCGATGGCGGTGCGCTTGGCACCGACGATGACGACGTCGCTCATGGGGAACTCCTGGGTGTGCGGATCGGCCCGGGGCCGGAACCCCCCGATTATGCGACCGCATGCTGCAGTGCCGCAAACGGCAGCGCCTGCCGGCGCAACCATCCCCCCGTCGCTCCTGTAGGAGCGGCTTCAGCCGCGATCGGTGCCCGGGGAGAAGGACGCTCTTCTGTAGGAGCGACGTGAGTCGCGACCCGTGCGCTCCCCCGGAGTTGCGGATCGCGACTTACGTCGCTCCTACAAAGGGCCGGTCCGGGTCGTTCCTGCACAGGGCCGGTCCTGGCGGGCTTTCGCGGCTGAAGCTGCTCCTGCAAGAGCTGACCTTCGGCTGCCCGGCGGCGCGCATCGCCCGCAGCCTCTGTAGGAGCGGCTTCAGCCGCGATCGGTGCCCGGGAGAAGCGTGGTCTTCCGTAGGAGCGACGTAAGTCGCGACCCGTGCGCTCCCCCGGAGTTGCGGATCGCGACTTACGTCGCTCCTACAAAGGGCCGGTCCGGGTCGCTCCTACACACGGCGGGTTCCGGCGGGCTTTCGCGGCTGAAGCCGCTCCTGCAACCGCCGGGCTCAGGCGCGGTCTTCGAACAGCTCGCGGCCGATCAGCATGCGGCGGATTTCGTTGGTGCCCGCGCCGATGGCGTAGAGCTTGGCATCGCGCAGGATGCGGCCGGCGGGGTACTCGTTGATGTAGCCGTTGCCACCCAGGGTCTGGATCGCCTCCAGTCCCACCTGCACCGCCGCCCCGGAGGCGTGCAGCAGGCAGGAGGCGGCATCGACGCGGCTCTTGTGGCCGGCGTCGTAGTCGCGGCCGACCTGGTAGGCGAATGCACGGCTGGACTGCAGCGCCGTGTACATGTCGGCGATCTTCGCCTGCATGATCCCGAAGGTGCCGATCGCCGCGTCGAACTGCTTGCGCTCGCGCACGTAGGGCAGGGCGATGTCCATCGCCGCCTGCATCAGGCCCAGCGGGCCGCCGGTGAGCACCAGGCGCTCGGTGTTGAGGCCGCCCATCAGCACCTTGACCCCGCCGTTGACCTCGCCCAGCACGTTCCCGGCCGGGATCTCGCAGTCCTCGAACACCAATTCGCAGGTGTTGGAGCCACGCATGCCCAGCTTGTCCAGCTTCTGGGCGGTGCTGAAGCCCTTCATGCCCTTCTCGACGATGAAGGCGGTCATGCACTTGCTGCCCGCGTCCTTGCCGGCGGTGCGCATGTACACGATCAGCACGTCGGCCTCGGGGCCGTTGGTGATCCACATCTTGTTGCCGTTGGCGACCCACACGTCGCCCTTCTTTTCCGCGCGGCAGGCCATCGAGCCCACCACGTCCGAGCCCGCGCCCGGCTCGCTCATCGCCAGCGCACCCTTCCATTCGCCGGTGCAGAGTTTCGGCAGGTACTTCCGGCGCTGCGCGTCGTTGCCGTTGGCGTACAGGTTGGACACGCACAGGTTGGAGTGCGCGCCATAGCTCAGGCCGACCGACCCCGATGCGCGGGAGATCTCCTCCATCGCCACCAGGTGGGCCAGGTACCCCATCTCGCTGCCACCGTACTCGCCGGGCACCGTCAGTCCCAGCAGGCCCATTTCGCCCAGCTTGGGCCACAGCTCCTGCGGGAACGCGTTGTCGTGGTCGATCTGCGCGGCGCGCGGCGCGATCTCGGCTTCGGCAAAGCGGCGCACGGCCTCGCGCAGCGCGTCGATTTCGTCACCAAGGGGGAAGGGGCGCATGGGAACTCCTGCTGTACTCGGATTGGACGCCGGTGTAGCGGACGCCTGCATTTTCCTTCCCCTTCCAGGGAAGGCCGGAATGGGGACGGGTCGGCCGGGAAGACCGCCGCCGCACACCATCCCCCGCCATCCCTGTCTCGAAGGGGAAGGCTTCAAATCACCCAGACGACAACGGGGCGATCCGCCCCGTTGTCGTTCACCGCACCAGGTCGATCAGTGACCGCGGATGCGGCCCTGGAAACGCGGCTGGGCGCGTCCCAGCGGAAGCTTCAGCTTGCCGATCTTCTCGATGCGCTCCTCGGCCATGCGGTCGGCCGCCTTGTAGGTCGGGATGCCGTCGCGCTCGGCGATCTCGAAGATCCGCCCGAGGTTGTGGTAGATCGTCCGCATCATGCGCATCGCGCGCTCGCGGTTGTAGCCGTCGATCTCCAGCGACACGTTCATCACGCCGCCGGCGTTCACCGCGTAGTCGGGGGCATAGAGGATGCCGCGCTTCTGCACTTCGTCGCCGATGGCGTTGTTGGCCAGCTGGTTGTTGGCCGCGCCGCAGATGACCTTGGCCTTCAGGCGGGGCAGGGTCTGCTCGTTGACGGTGCCACCCAGCGCGCACGGCGAGTACACGTCGGCCGGTACGTCGTAGATCTCGTCCAGGCCCACGGCCTCGGCGCCGTACTCGGACACGGCCTTGTCGACCAGGCCCTGGTTGATGTCGGTGACGAAGATCTTCGCACCGCGGTCCTTGAGCAGCTTCACGAACTCCATGCCGACGTGGCCCAGGCCCTGCACGGCGTAGCTGTACTTGCCGACTTCCTCGTCGCCGTACTTCTTGTTGAGCGACGCCATCAGCCCCTGCAGGGTGCCGTAGGCGGTGAACGGCGACGGGTCGCCCGAACCGCCGTGGACCTGGTGCACGCCGGTGACGTACTCGGTCTCGCGGTAGACGAACTCCATGTCGTTGACGTCGATGCCCACGTCCTCGGCGGTGATGTAGCGCCCGCCCAGCGACTCCACGAACTGGCCGAAGGCACGGAACAGCGCCTCGGACTTGTCGGTCGCCGGGTCGCCGATGATCACCGCCTTGCCGCCGCCGATGTTCAGGCCGGCGACCGCGTTCTTGTAGGTCATGCCGCGGCTCAGGCGCAGCACGTCGTTGAGCGCCTCGGCCTCGGACTTGTACGGCCACATGCGCGTGCCGCCCAGGGCCGGGCCCAGCACGGTGTTGTGGATCGCGATGATGGCCTTCAGGCCCGCGTCCTTGTTGTGGCAGAACACGACCTGCTCGTGGCCGGTGGTGTCAAGGGTTTCGAAAATCATCGGGCGCTCCGCGTCGGCGTAGGAGGGCGCGTCGCGCTCTACGTCAACTGTGGTTGATAAGTCGTTGATTCAGAATGAAATTGCCTGCGAGTCCGGCCAAGGCCGCCCGTCGCAGGCGGCGTAGTTTAATGCAATCGGCGGATACGCCTGCGTATGTGATACCGGCCGCAGGCCGTGACGGCCGTCGCGGAACCGCGGCGCCCCGATGTGGCGCCCTGCACGTGACGCCCGGCTCGGAACATGCGGCCTCGGAACATGCGGCCTTGGAACGTGCGGCCTCAGAATGTCCGGTAGGCGTGCTCGCGCAGCCACAGCGTGGCCAGCCACTTCTCGCCGGCCCGAACCGGGCAGCCGGCGTGCAGCGAATCGGGGTCGGGCCGGCCCTCGGGTGTGTAGTTGTCGAACACCACCGCCCGTCCAGCCTCCGGGGCGATGCGCACGCCGGGCACCGGGAACTCGGTCTCCCCGCCCTCGGCCACCGCATTGAGGTACACACAGATGGTGCGTCGCCGGTTGCCCGCGCCGGGGCGGTCGGCCTGCACCACGCGGTCGGGCAGGTAGTCGCGGTGAGGGCGGTATTCCTGCCCGGGCAGGTAGCGCAGCACGATCAGGTGCTCGGCCTGCGCCAACTCCGACCGCGCCGCGCGGGCGATGCGCAACTGCACCACCCGCAACGCGAAATCCTCCAGCACCGGGTCGATCGGCGCATCGCTGCTGGTGCGCAACTGGCGTGCATCGGCCTGGCCGGTTTCCGGATCCACCACCCGCGACGGGCGCAGGTACGGCGTCGCGGTGGCCACCATCAGCCGGCACTCGTCGGCCGACAGCAGGTGGTCGACCTGCATCACCCGGGGTTGCTGGCTGTGCATGGTCCACGGCGCCGGTTGCAGCGCTTCCTCGAATGCGAGCGTCCCCGGCGCTACCGGCCCGGCGGCGCGCGGCGGCGCGGGCGGCGGCAGCGGGGCGGTGATGTCGGGCAGCCGCGGTACCCCGTGGCGCGCCAGCTGCAGCCACAGCCCGTTGGCTTCGGCCGGTTGCGCCATGCAACCTTCGCCGCGATGCAGGCGCTCGGCCAGCAGCAGGGCCGCCACCGGGTCGCCGCGGCCGGCGCCACGTTGCAGCAGCCGCATGCAGGTGGCCTGGTCGCCATCGTTGTGCTTGCGGCCGAAATGGATCGCCGCGGCGCGCAACGCGGGCGGGTAGTCGTGCTGCACGGCGGCCAGGATGCGGCCATTGATGCTGCCGTCGCGCGGCAGCAGGCGGTTGCCCAGCGCGATCAATGCAAGGTGGTAGCCGGCCACCGGGTTGCCCAGCCCTTCGGCACGCAGCAGCCATTCCACCGCCATCGACGGGTCGGGGTCGGTGCCCACGCCATGCAGCAGCATCCGCGCGTACTCGACCTGGGCATGGGCGTGGCCGGCCGCCGCGGCGCGGTGGTGGTGGACCGCCGCGTCCTCCACCCGGCCACGTGCGACCAGGGCGGTGGCCAGCCGGAACAGCGCATCGGGCACGCCGCCGGCGGCCTGGCTGCGAAGTGCGTCCAGTTCGGTGTCGTCGTCGTTGGCGGCCCCGCGGTTCATCGGCGGCAGCCTACCCGACCGCGGCGGCCTCCTGACAGCCACCGCCGCGGCCTTCCCCCGCTACCACTCCCCCAGCCACTCCTACGATCGGCCCGGCCGGCCGGTGTTCCCCCACGGCACACCGGCACGGCCTGGCCTCACGCTCCAATCCGGTTTGGAGCGGCGCCTTTACCAGCCCCGCACGGGGCGGCGGTACACCACGCGGTAGCCGGGTCGGTGGGTGCCGTACGCGGGTCGATACGGGTAGCCATGGCGGTGAACCGTCCGACGCGGCGGCTGGTAGCCGTAGCCGCCATAGCCGCCATAGCCGCCGTAGCTGCCGTAATGGGACGGTTGCAATCGCACGTAGTGGCCGGGGTGCCAGACCTCCCGGTAACCGGTCCACACCCACTGCCCCGGCACCCAGGCATAGCCCGGCCGATGATGGCCATGGCCATGGCCATGGTGCCGGTAACGGGGCGGGGCGGGGTGGCCGATGCTGATGCTCACGTACCCCTGCGCCTGGGCGTTGGGGGCGTGGAAGGTGGCAAGCGAGGCCAGGCCGATCAGGGCCAGCAACAACAAGGGGCGCAACAACAAGGGGCGCATGGCCATCGAGGGTTTCTCCATCCAGCACCGGCATGCGTTGCCGGCACAGGGGGAAACGCATCGCCTCACGTCGTGTTGACACGTCCCCGGCCGGCGTTAAGCCCCGTGCCAGCTAGCTGAAGGGCGCTTCAGGCAGCGCGCTACAATCCGGAAATTCCCGCATCCGTATTGAGCGCGCGCCATGAGCACCACCGCCGCATCGCTGCCCGGCAGCCAGTCCACCGTCGATTCCGAGCGCGCCACGCCGCTGCGCTTCGTCACCGCGGCCAGCCTGTTCGACGGCCACGACGCCGCCATCAACATCATGCGCCGGCTCATCCAGGCCCAGGGCGCGGAGGTCATCCACCTCGGCCACAACCGCTCGGTCGAGGACGTGGTCCGCGCCGCGCTGCAGGAGGACGCCGACGGCATCGCGCTGTCGTCCTACCAGGGCGGCCACGTGGAGTACCTCAAGTACATGGTGGACATGCTGCGCGAGCGCGACGCCGGCCACATCAAGGTCTTCGCCGGCGGCGGCGGCACCATCACCCCGGAAGAGATCAAGGAGCTGCAGGCCTACGGCGTGGAGCGCATCTACCACCCCAACGACGGCATGCACATGGGGCTGGTGGCGATGATCGAGGACGTCGTGCGCCGGGCCGGCGACGGCCGCGCCCAGCGCGAGGCCTCGGGCAAGGACGACGGCGTGGTCACCACCACCCAGCCGTCCATCGACGACGAGATCGCCATCGGCCGCGTCATGTCGGCCATCGAGGAGGGCGCCTTCGACGAGGCCCGCCTCTCGCACCTGCGCAAGCAGTGGCAGCTGGCCGGCGGCAAGACCCCGGTCATCGGCATCACCGGCACTGGCGGCGCGGGCAAGTCCTCGGTCACCGACGAGCTGCTCAACCGGTTCCTGGCGCACTTCCCGGACATGCGCATCGCGGTGATCTCCGTCGACCCCACCCGCCGCCGCACCGGTGGCGCGCTGCTGGGCGACCGCATCCGCATGAACTCGCTGCGCTCCAAGCGCGTGTACATGCGCTCCATGGCCACCCGCCGCCAGCACGCGGCCACCAACGCCGTGCTCAAGGACTCCATCGGCTTCCTCAAGGGCCTGGGCTATGACCTGGTGATCGTCGAGACCGCCGGCATCGGCCAGTCCGACTCGGAGATCGTCGACCTGGTCGACTTCCCGATGTACGTCATGACCAGCGATTTCGGCGCGCCCAGCCAGCTGGAAAAGATCGACATGCTCGATTTCGCCGAGCTCGTCGTGCTCAACAAGTTCGACAAGCGCGGCGCGGAAGACGCCCTGCGCGACATCCGCAAGCAGTGGAAGCGCAACCGGGTGAAGTTCGACCTCAAGGACGAGGACGTGCCGGTCTACCCGACCATCGCAAGCCAGTTCAACGACCCCGGCATCAGCTGGATGTTCGCCAACCTGTGCCGGTTGCTGCGCGAGAAAAACCGGGGTCAGAGTGCACTTTCCTCTGACGACGGGTCGGGTGGGGCGGATGCATCGGGGAAAGTGCACTCTGACCCCGGTTTTTGTTTTTCCCTCACCCCCGACATCGACACTTCCCTCAAGGAACCCCGCGCCACCGTCCTGATCGCCGGCCACCGCGTCCGGTATCTGGCCGAAATCGCCGAGCAGGGCCGCGGCATCAACCGCCAGATCGAGACCCAGGCCGAGACCGCCGACCGCGCCCAGTCCCTGTGGCAGGCCCTGGGCGAACTCGAAGACCCGCAGCTGCCCAAGCAGCTGGACCTGTACCAGGCCGACGCCCTGCAGGGCCCGTCGGCCACCAGCTCCCGCAACGCCCCCCCTGTAGGAGCGACGTCAGTCGCGAACGCGCAGCAAGACGGCACGGGTGGAGAGGTCGCGACTCACGTCGCTCCTACAACGGAGCGGGACTCGGCTCCCACGGCCGACCGCACCCTCATCACCCTGCGCCAGCGCTACAACGACGCCGTCCAGTCGCTCGACTCCGAGGCCCTCAAGCTGCTGCGCGAATGGCCGGCGCGCCTGAAGTCCATCACCGACGAGGTCACCGAGTACGAAGTCCGCGGCAAGGTGATCAAGGTCGAGAACTACCGCACCTCGCTCAGCCACCAGCAGATCCCCAAGATCGCAGCCCCCACCTACACCTCGTGGGGCGAGCTGCTGGTGTTCCTGCAGAAGGAAAACCTGCCCGGCTACTACCCCTACACCGGCGGCGTGTACCCGTACCGCCGCACCGGCGAGGACCCCATCCGCATGTTCGCGGGCGAGGGCACGCCCGAGCGCACCAACCGCCGCTTCCACTACCTGTCCGTCGGCCAGCCGGCCGCGCGCCTGTCCACCGCCTTCGACAGCGTCACCCTGTACGGCGAGGACCCGGCCCCGCGCCCCGACATCTACGGGAAGATCGGCAACTCCGGCGTCAACATCGCCACCCTCGACGACATGAAGAAGCTGTACTCCGGCTTCGACCTGTGCGCGCCCACCACCAGCGTGTCGATGACCATCAACGGCCCCGCGCCGATGATCCTGGCGATGTTCATGAACACCGCCATCGACCAGCAGGTGGAGAAGTACCTGCGCGAGGACCAGTCCCGCTGGGACGCGGCTCACGACAAGATCGAGAAGTTGTTTGAAGGAAAGCATCGCCCGCAGTACAGCGGCATGCTGCCCGAGACCAACGACGGCCTCGGCCTGGGTCTGCTGGGCGTCACCGGCGACCAGGTCGTCGATGCCGACACCTACGCGCGCATCAAGGCCGAGACGCTCAAGACCGTGCGCGGCACCGTGCAGGCCGACATCCTCAAGGAGGACCAGGCCCAGAACACCTGCATCTTCAGCACCGAGTTCGCGCTGCGGATGATGGGCGACATCCAGCAGTACTTCGTCGACAAGGGCGTGCGGAATTTCTATTCCGTGTCGATCTCCGGCTACCACATCGCCGAGGCCGGGGCGAACCCGATCAGCCAGCTCGCCTTCACGCTGTCCAACGGCTTCACCATCGTCGAGTACTACCTGGCGCGTGGCATGAAGATCGACGACTTCGCGCCCAACCTGTCGTTCTTCTTCTCCAACGGCATGGACCCGGAGTACACCGTCATCGGCCGCGTCGCCCGCCGCATCTGGGCCCGCGCCATGCGCGAGCGCTACGGCGCGTCCGCGCGCAGCCAGATGATGAAGTACCACATCCAGACCAGCGGCCGGTCCCTGCACGCGCAGGAGATCCAGTTCAACGACATCCGCACCACGCTGCAGGCCCTGTACGCGCTGTTCGACAACTGCAACAGCCTGCACACCAACGCCTACGACGAAGCCATCACCACGCCGACCGAAGAGTCCGTGCGCCGCGCCGTGGCCATCCAGATGATCATCAACAAGGAGCTGGGGCTGAACTTCTGCGAGAACCCCTGGCAGGGCAGCTTCATTGTCGACAAGCTCACCGACATCGTCGAGGAAGCCGTCTACAAGGAGTTCGAAGCCATCAGCGAGCGCGGCGGCGTGCTGGGCGCCATGGACACCATGTACCAGCGCGGCAAGATCCAGGAAGAGTCGCTCTACTACGAGCACAAGAAGCACGACGGCAGCCTGCCCCTGGTGGGCGTCAACACCTTCCTGCCCAAGGACCACGGCGGCGACATCGTCACCGAGATCGAACTGATCCGGTCGACGGAAGGGGAGAAGGGCCAGCAGATCGAGAACGTCCGCAACTTCCAGCAGCTGCGCAACACCGCCCCTGTAGGAGCGGCTTCAGCCGCGAACGAGGCCCCGGCCGACAGCGCAACCGCCAACGGCCAACGCCTCGCCTACCTCCAGAAAACCGCCCGCGAGCGCAGGAACGTGTTCGAATCGCTGATGGAAGCAGTGAAGACGCATTCGCTGGGGCAGATCAGCCATGCGTTGTATGAGGTGGGTGGGGAGTATCGGCGGAATATGTGATGGTTTCGGCTCCTGCAAATAATCTGAAGTCGCCATTGCGCTGGGCTGGCAGCAAGCGAAAGCTTTTGCCCATTTTGGAGAGAATGTGGAAGAGTTCCGATAATAAATATATCGAGGCCTTTGCGGGTTCAGCATGTCTCTTCTTTCACTTGCGACCTCAAGAGGCAGTGCTGAACGACGCCAATCGTGAACTTGTAGCTGCTTATGAGGTGTTGGCCAAGCACCCTTTGTTGCTTCATGAAACGCTTCAAGATATGGCGCCCTCCAGTGAAACATATTATCGAATTCGAAGTGCGGACATCAGTGGTATGGACAAATTCGAGGCTGCGACAAGGTTCTTCTATCTCAATCGTTACTGCTTCAATGGCATATACAGAACAAACAAGGATGGCGCGTTCAACGTACCTTACGCTTCTTATAAGACGGGGGGGGTTCCAGGGCGAGACCACTGGTGTAAGGCTTCAGACGCTTTGAATCGAGCGAAATTATTCAGTTTAGATTTCGAGCAGGTGGTGCTTGACAATGTCGGTGCTGGTGATTTCGTATATCTCGATCCGCCGTATGCCGTTTCAAACAGAAGGGTTTTTATCCAATATTCTGCGAATGAATTTGGGTTGGATGATCTGCGGCGACTGCGTTCTGTAATGGATTATGTCGATCGCGCGGGCGCAACTTTTGTCGTTTCTTATGCGTTAAGCAAAGAAACAGCAACGCTTACCCGAGGTTGGCACTCAATGAGGACGCTCGCTCAAAGAAACATCGCGGGATTCTCACATCATCGACGTAAAGCGGTAGAAGTACTAATAACGAACGATGCCGCGCGGTTAAGGCAAAGGAACCAGTAATGTCAAAACTTCTCGATCTGGAAGTCGCGAGTGTTCACGCCGATCCGAACAATCCCCGAGAGCGCTTCCCTCAAGAAGAGCTGGATCGGCTCGCGGAGTCGATTGATCAAGTAGGAATATTGGTCCCAGTCGTTGTCTATCCTGAGGGTGACGGATATAGATTGCTCGACGGCGAGCGCAGGTGGCGATGCGCTCAGACGTTGGGCTATGAAACGATTCCCGCCGTTATCGTGGATCCACCTGACGAGGCTGCTCGATTGCAGCAGATGTTCAATATCCACCTCGTAAGGGAGCATTGGCAGGATATTCCGACAGCTCACGCTCTGAAGAAGCTGATGGACGAGACGGGCGTAAGCAGTGCAACTCAGCTGTCTTCCATGACGGGTATATCTACTCAACAAGTTAGTAGATATCTATTCGCCCTGAACTTAACGGGTAGTGTGTGGGATGCGGTTGAATCAGGGGAGGTTCCTCTAAACTATTTCTATGAGGTGTATAAGTCAGTAGTTAGACCGCTGGAGTCTGATAGGCCCGTTCTATTCCAGAAGTTTGGCGCGGAGAAGATCCTCGAGAACTTTCTCTCGAAGAGGGAGAGTGGTGCGATATCTGACGTGGTCAGTGTTCGTGATGCAAAGTACATAATTAGAAAAGCGGCTGAGGATGACCCGGACGGAAGCGATCCTGGGCCGCTTGACGCGACTCTGGAAAAATTAATAACCGATAACGAGCTTTCGGTGAAGGATGCCTACGAAGAGTCAGTAATGATCTCGGTCGAGGCTGACAAGCTTGAGTCGCGAGCTGACAATCTTGTGGCCGCATTTACGAGGCTTCTCGATAAGGCGACAACTGATGAAGAAGCGCGGCCGATCAAGGACATTGCTCGGGGGTTAGTGCGGCAGCTGGAACACTTGATTTAACGCCGCTATGGAAAGCGAGGATCAGGAAGATTTTGGGTTCGAGCGAGATGGGCTTCTTGCCGCAATTGAGCGGAGCGATTTCTTTCTCGAGGAAGGATGGTCCAAGCCGACGAGAGCCTTGGACCTAGGTGGCGTTCGCTGGTCGCCTGACTATGTTAACGGGAGTGCCGCCCTTGCCATAGTTGTGGGAAACAAAGTTCCATCATTTCTCGAACGAAGACTTCGCGCTGCTAAAATTGCCGGCGCTCGTTTACTGTGTGTTGTGGACTGGACTGCGCTCAGTTCCCGTGAAGCTTTGCTGCTCCTATCCGAGGTGGGCGCAGAGGTAGCTCTAATTGACGATGCTCTCGCCATATCGCCACCCCTCCCATTGCTTAAGTTCCTTGGCGTCGAGGAATTTGCAGTTGATCCGGACGTTCGAAAGGAGCTGATTCGACACGGGATTGAAGCCTGTTTGTCTGCATCGACTAGCGATCTAAAGGGAAAGACACTTGAGTGGCTGCTTCATTTTATGTTCTCTCAAGTTCAAGATTTTAGAGTGCGGAGCTGTAATTATAAGACGGCTAGTGAGGAGTTGGATGTTGTAGTCCAATTGACGACGATTGATGGGCGAAGGTGTTGGGCTCATATGTCTGCTCCTTTTTTAGTTGTAGAAGCAAAGAATCGCTCAGACAAGGCCTCGCAAGAGGTAGTGAGCAAGCTAAATACAGTTATTTCCGTCAAGCGAGGCGCGTGTAAGATTGGAATAATCGTTTCTTTATCCGGATTCACGAGTGGTGCTAGCACTCAGGTGTTGAAGCTTGCGGCCAGCGACAGGATTTTCGTGCTGATTGATAAAAAGAAGCTCGAGAGATGGGGTTTTTCAGATGACTACGATGGAGTGTTAGACGATATCGTTTCTGAGGCTGTTCTCGATTAGGCAAGGACTCGGGCAGTCGACATTCCGAAGCCGAAAGGGGCAGGTTGGTTTTCCGATGTCTCAATTTAATCCGACTATTGCGCTGTCTGCCGTCTGTGATGGGCCACTCTTCGCCTATTCCGTCTATTGATAGTCGCAAATTGCGGGCGAGTTTCGTTCGGCTGCGTCGAAATGCGCGGGGTGACTGAGCTCCCCACGGCGCGAGCAACCCGTCCGTCTTGAACGTATGCAACGCTTCTTATACGGGCATGGCGCTTGAAAGGTAACTCGAGGCGATAGCAGGATCATACTCAAACGGCTGATCCTCGCGTTGGCTCTGCCAATAGATTTCAAGTTCTTCTGACATCTTTTGTTCAATCAGCCAGGATAATGGCAGGGGCTGTTTGACTCGGGTCAGCAGGTAGCCCAAGAGGTAGTAGTCAGCCGAGTCATAATGCATCCGTCTGCCAGAGGCATCGTCGCGACCCACGATGGACTCAAAAAACTCATCGACGAAAAGTTGGTGCTGATCGTATTGGTCGTCAATCTCTCCGACCTTCCGTGTCCACGCGCGATATGCGACGTGTGAAGTCAGACTTGAGAGTTGAAGAACCCGGGGCATTGCTTCACGGACGGCTTCCAGGTAATGCTGTCCGTCCGACGAGTCGGACGTAAAGCTTGCTGACAGCGGTAGGTGATAGCTGTGGAGTTCGCGAGCGAAACGTAGATCGCGCAGCAGATCCAAGGTGGATTCTTCGTATATTCTGTTCCGCACTAGCAGGCTGCGTATCTGCTTTGGTAGTGCGCTATGGCTAATGGATCTGGACAGACTGAGTTTAGTATGCGGGTTAATTAAAAGATTTGCGGAGAGTGCGCTGAATAACGCGTAATAAAGCGTGTAGGCAGTTAAGTTTCTGAAATTCATCTCATACAGCTTTTCCGCTTGCGTGAAGCATATTCCCGCAAGAAGTATTTTTTTTGCGGCGAGATAGCTGCGGCCCACCCAAATTACACTCGTCTTATAGTCGGCTTCTTTAAACGAGTGGCAGAAGTTTGCGTACAGGGCGTCAGTGTATTCCGCCAGATGGGGCCCATGTGAGCTTTTGGAAAGGGCTTCGAACCGACCATACTCTTCGTGGATGTTTTCAAGCACTGGCATTGCTGTCGCCTCGTGATTTATGGAGCCGCGTTTTGACATAAGCGAAGAACAGGAGTCGGGCGAGAAAAGAAAGTGGTCAGAGTCACCTTTTCAGATGGATCCGGCCGGGTCTGCTGACAAGAACGAGGGTCAGAGTGCAGATTCCGAGCATAGAAGAGTTGTGGCCCGCCCAAGCCCGAGCGATCTCTAGCTGTGGGGTGCGGCGAGCTGTCGTCGTAGGTAGATGCGACAGTAGCCCTAGCGCTCACGACTACCGAGGTCCCCATGTTCGAACGCGTCCTCGTCTTCTACGGCTCCTACCGCGCAGGCCGCATGGGCATCCGCCTGGCCGACTACTGCGTGCGCGCACTGCAGGCCAGAAACAGGGGTCAGAGTCGACTTTTCAGATCGACCCGGCCGGCGCTGTTGAGCGCCGAGGCCGCCCGATGCGCCGGGGCCCGACGGATCGCCCCAGTTGCTCTTCGATCATCGCGGTGAAGCGGTCGGTGCCCAGCGCCTGCTGGCGCTGCAACCGGTTGCGGATGGTCTCCAGTTCCTCGGGCGTAACCGCCTCGGCGACCCAGGCGCGGTAGGCCGACAGGCGGGCGGCTTCATCGCGGCCCAGCGCCAGATACTGCGGGTGGGGCGTGACCAGGGCGTCGCGTGTTCCCAATGCGTTGGCCCCGTAGCTGGACCACGCATGGTCGCCGGGGGCGGCCACCATCGCGGCGCGGACCGGGTTGAGCTCGATGTAGCGGTAACAGCGCAGCAGGTGCGCGTCGCTCTGCACGGGGCACGCCTTGTAGCGGCCTTCCCACAGGGTACCGGTGCGGCCGTAGCGGTCGTTTACGTAGCGCACGTAGCGTCGGCCCAGCGCCTGCATCATCGCGCCCATCTGGCCGCTGGCGCCCGGTGTCACCAGCAGGTGCACGTGGTTGGTCATCAATACGTAGGCATGGATGGCGCAGCCGGCGCGGGTGGCGGCGGTGCGCAGCTCGTCGAGGTAGCGCACGTGGTCGATGGGCTGGAAGAAGCACGGCCGGCGGTCGTTGCCGCGTTGAACCAGGTGCTGGGGGATGCCGGGCAGGTCGATGCGGGGGAGGCGGGGCATGGCGTCCGTGCGACAAGGCGGGCCGGCCATGGTGATGCCGGGGCGGACCCTGCTGTATCAGCGCTCACCCTTTCACGCTGTGGGAAAGTCGACTCTGACCCCTGTTCTGGCTAATCGCAGCTCCCACGCGCCCAGTCCGCGACGATGCCGGCGTAGGCGGAATCCGGGATCTCGTGTCCGCCGGGCAGGACCTTGTGGGTCACATCCGCGCCTGCTGCTGCCAGCGCCTCGGCAACCGGCAGGAGGTGGGCATCGATCGGGGCGAGCTCGTCCTCCGCCGCGCCGATGAGCAGGACCGGGCGGCCTGCGAGGCGCGATCCAAGCGCATGCAGGTCGTGCCGGACATGGCCGTCGACGATGCTGGCCATCAGCCCCGCGGCGCCGCCGTCAAGCTCGAACCCCAGGCTGGCGTCCTGTTCCACCTGCGCGAACATGCCACCGAACGCGGCGCGCATGTCCTCGCTGGAGGCGATATCGCGGCCGGTGCGACCCAGGTCCAGCATCAGCGCTCCGGCCACGCAGGCCACGCGCGGGTCCGCGGCAGCGGCCTGCAAGGCAACCCAGCTGCCGAAGCTGTCGCCGGCCGTGATGATGTGTTCGCGATCCACGCGCCAGGACGCCGGGGCGGCGCGGACATGCGCCAGCACCGCAGCCGCATCCTGCATCGCACTCGCAGGCCCGAAGCTGCCGGGCGTACCCCAGCTGCCGCTGTAGTGCACGTGCAGCACGTTGAGGCCGGCATCGCGCAAGGTCTTGACGGCCTCGGGCATCGGCGCGGGCAGGCCCGGGAAACCGTGGAACCACACCACTGTCGGGTGCGGGCCCGGGCCCTGGGCCACGAACAGCGTGCCCGGCAGCTGATGGGCGCCCGCCGGAACCTGCACGTCGAACGTTTGCGCCGCCATGTCCTGGCGCGCGCCCGGCGCCATGCAGGCGGCAAGTGCCGCGATGGCGAGCATCGCCGGGGCGATGAGCTGGATTCCTGCAGGTCTGCGCACGGGTGGTCTCCTGAACATGGATATCCTTGAACAACGCGACCCTGCATGATGCGAGGCCAGTGGGCATATACGCTGACCGAAAACAGGGGTCTGAGTGGAGTGGCCCGCGTTCCCCAGACACCTGAGAATGGGGACAACCCCGGTGGTGTTGGATGGTACGGCAGCGGTTCACAGCGAAGTTCAAGCGTGAAGCGAACCGGCTGTTGAACGGGGCGACAAGCCGGTTTCGAAGCTGGCCTTGGGGTTGGGTGTGCCGCGCAACCGACTCTACAAGTGGGTGGCGCGCTACGTGCACAAGGCGATCAAGCGTTCCCCGGTTCCGGGCGAGGTTCGCCAGAGCCACGTGAGTTGACGCGGCTGCTCGTGTTCTGGCGTGAGGCATGTCGGGCAGGAGGGGTATCAGCGATTTACGCGTCGGCAACGCTTTTTTCTCTGGCCCCAGTTCTGCGCCCGTCGCCACGCCGGCCGGGCGCCGGATGCCTGGGCACATTGAGCCTGCTCTATTTCGCCCCCGGCTCGAGCGGCACCGCATCCAGCGGCGGCCCGAAGGCGATGAACAACACGCAGGGCGAGGCGCTGGCGCAGAAGCCGCTGTGCGGCCGCTGCGCCGGGCCGAATGCGTAGGTCCCCGGCTTCAGCACCGCCGGCTCCTGCCCGTCATAGGTCACCTCCATTTCGCCCGCAACCAGCACCATGCGCTCGGCCGAGGTGTGCCGGTGCCGGGGGATGGCGGTCCTTGCAGGCACCTTGAAGAACACGTCGACGCCGGGCTTCGCCGGGTCACCATGGAGCACGGCGATGCCGCACCCGTCGGGCATGAACGGCGGGCAAGGCCCCCACACCAGGTCCGCATCGCCGGCGGCGTGGGTCAGGGCCGGCTCCTGCTCCTTCGACTCCGCCGCGGCGGAGGATCCGGGCGCGCCGGAAAACACCAGCAGCGAAGCGCACAGGGCCGCCTGCAAAGGACGGCCGATCGGGGTGGAACGGTACATACGTTCGCTCCTCATTTCCTGACGCTACGGCGTCGCGGACGCCGCCCGTTGGAGGTGGACATTGCTGACCTGACGCACGCGCGCGGTGCCGCCGGGTCGGCGCGGTAGCGATTACCCGTTCCGCGCCTCGTCCGGTTGTGCTCAGGCCGCCTGCGCCGCCGCCATGGCGTGGACATCGGAGGCTTTCAGAGCTTTGCCGCCAATGGCCCAGTCGCCGCCTTCGAACTCGTTGATGCGGACCCAGGTGACACCGCGCAGGCTCTCGCCTTCCACGGCGACAACGGCGTCGGTGACCTTGCTGATGAGCGCTTGTTTCTGCTGCGGGGTGAAGACGTCCTTGATGACGTCGATGGTGACCATGGGCATCGGGGTTCTCCGTCTCGGGTCGATCGGGTGGTTGGACGCTTCACGGCTCCGGCGTCGGGGCCCGGGGCCGTGTATCGAAGTTCAACACGCTCGGTTCGGCCGGTCTTGGAGCTTTGCTGGAGAAGTGCCGGAGATCGCCTGAAGACCTGCGGAGGGCCATCCTGAGCTGCGCTAAGCTCCCGGCATGATCTACCGGTTCGATACGTTCGATCTGGATCTGGCCAAGCTGGAACTGCGCGCCAGCGGCGAGGTGCGGCCAACGGAGCCGCAGGTCTTCGCCCTGCTTGCGTTGCTGGTGGCCAATCGCGAGCGGGTCGTGTCCCGCAGCGAGATCATCGACAAGGTGTGGGACGGCCGTGCAGTGTCGGACTCGGCCATCGACAGCCGGATCAAGTCGGCGCGGCGTGCACTGGGCGACGACGGCAGGAAGCAGCGGCTCATCAGGACAGTCCAGCGCAAGGGGTTCCGCTTCGTGGCGGACGCGCGGGTGGTCGACTCGGGCGCGGTGGTGCTGTCGGGTGCCGCGCAGCCGGCGGCGCCACTTGCCGGGCAGGGCGCAAGGCCTTCCATCGCGGTGCTTCCGTTTCGCCACGTCGGCGCCGTCGGACCCTACGCAGCGCTGGCCGATGCGCTGCCGCACGAACTGATCGCCGATCTGGCGCGCCTGCACTGGCTGTTCGTCATCGCCCGCGAGTCCTCGTTCCGCCTGCGTGGCGCCGGGGCCGACCCGGGCGAGATCGGCCGGCTGCTCGGCGTGCATTACTACCTTTCAGGGAGCGTTGAGACCCTGCGCGGCCGGCTGGCGGTGATGGTCGAGCTGATCGACACCCGCAGCGGCGGCGTCGTGTGGGCCGAGCACTTCGAGGTCGCCATCGGCGACGTGCATCGGCTGCGCGAGGACATCCGCGATCAGACCCTCGCCGCGCTGGAGATCAGGATCCCTCTGCACGAGGCCTCAATCGCCCGTCTGTCGGTGAGCGAAAGCCTGGATGCCTGGTCGGCCTACCACCTCGGGCTGCAGCACATGTACCGCTTCAACCGCACCGACAACGCGGCGGCGCTGGCACTCTTCCAGCAGGCGATCGACGCCGACCCGGGATTCGCGCGGGCGCACGCGGGCCTGTCGTTCGTGCATTTCCAGACGGCCTTCATGCACCACAGCGACGACTACGCCGGCGAAAGCCTCCTGTCCCGTCAGTTCGCCAGTCGCGCCCTGGAGCTGGACCCGGTCGACCCGTTCGTGAACTTCGCCATGGGCCGCAGTTTCTGGCTTGAGGGAGACCTGCACGGGAGCCTCGGCTGGCTCGAGCGCGCCACCACCATCAGTCCGCACTACGCGCAGGGCCTCTACGCCCGCGGCTGGGCCGAGTCACTGGCCGAGCGCAGCGTGGAAAGCCGGCAACACGTCGACCTGGCCATGCGCCTGAGCCCGCTGGACCCGCTGCATTACGCGATGGTCGGCACCCGTGCCCTCACTCACATGATGCAGGGCGAAGACGCCGAAGCGGCCGACTGGGCGGAACGCGCCGCACGCGCACCCGGCGCCCACGTGCTGATCGCCATGATCGCAGTGGCCGCCCATGCCCTGGCCGGCAACACGGACAGCGCCGCTGCGTGGTCGGCCAACGTGCGCACGCGCAATCGGGCACTGGGCCGCGCCGAATTCTTCCTCGCCTTCCCGATGCAGTCGGCGAGCACCCGCGCGCGCGTATCAGCGGCACTGGCCGCATTCGGGTTCTAAGGGCGAAACAAAAACAAAAACAGGGGTCAGAGTCGACTTTTCAGAAACGGGGGGCCGCCCACTCTGACCCCTGTTTCCTGTTTCCGCCTGGCGTCGAGCCAGCGGTGGCCGACTGCAGGCTTGCGGGTGGCCCCTGCCGATTTACCAACGGGTCAGGACCGATGCCGAGACGCGACGTTCATCGAAACCGTCCACGTCGCGTGCGTGGCCGACGGTCAACTTCAATCCCCATTGCGGCTGGAAATATCTGACGAATGTTGCGGTGAACGACGAACTGCTTGTTCGCACGGGCCTGCCAAACGCAACATCCTCATTCTCTCGGCCAGAGCCAGCGGCGATCTCGAAATAGTCATCGCCATTGCCTGCGTAGTAGTTCCGCAGCAATGCCCGATGGCTGATGGTGCTGGAGCCGGCAACATGCAGCGCCTTGTAGCGGGCATAGAAATTGCCCACGTAGCGGCCGATGCCGATACCGTAAATGTCGGTGCTCGTGCCGAAGTCGAGGTGATCGTAGCTGCCCGACAACTCCCAGCCCAGGGCTGCGTCCTGGAAAACTTCGACACGCCACGCCTGGTCGGCAAGGAGATGGTTGCCAATGCTGTTCTGATAACGAATGTTTGCATAGGCGCGCTGCCACAGCGGTGCGTAGGCATCAAGTGCCAATGCGCTGCCACGGCGGTCGAACCGTTGCGCGCGCAAGAACTCCAGGGCGACCGAGCCGCGGGTGAAATGGCGTCGCAGCGACAGTTCCTGATCGTTCCATGCGTCACGCTCGGGGCTGAAGCTCGTGTGCGAGGCGCCGATGCGCGTCGACCACGTGTACCCGAGGGGCCCGAGCGCTGCCTGGTCTCGCACACGCGGAGACAGGGATGCCATCTCGCGATCAATCTGCGGAGTATTCCCGCCCTGCCGCCGCGCCGCCTCGAAGTCGGCCCGTGCCGCGCCCATATTGCCTGTCGCACGATGTGCGCGCCCACGTGCAACCAGAGCGGCCGGTTCATCGGGCGCGAGCCTGGTCCAGCGGTCATAGGCCGTGACCGCCTGGCCAGGGCGATCGCTCCACAAGTACAGGTCCCCGAGCGCCGACCAGGCATCCGCGTACCCGGGCGACTGTTCGACCACGGCGCGCAGGTCGTCTTCGGCCTCCTCCCAGCGCTCCATCCACGCGAATGTGCGGCCCCGCGCGAGACGTGCGTCGGAGTTGCCCGGCGACCGTTCAAGCATCCGGTTGTAGATGCGCAGCGCGTCCTCGCGGTTGCCCGCAACTGCAAGCGCTTGCGCCTGACGCAGCAGCTGCGCATCGGAAGGCTCGGATTGCACGACGAGGTCTTGCGCAGATGGCGATACCGGCTCCTCTGTGGCCGGGTGTACCGATGACAGCGCCAGTACCTGCGCAAGAGACAGGGCGATCTGGGACAGGATCATGACTTCGAATCCTCGTTCGGCATCTTTGCAGGTACTTGGGTCGGCGCGGGATCGCGCGAGGGAGCATTGTGGACGACAGGCGCCGGTTGCGCCTGTGGATCATTCTGTTGCCACGACGGACGTCGGCGGATCTCTCCCCACTGATCTTTGCCTTTCCGGCCTGTCGCCCATCGAACAAGTCCCATCAGGCGCCACAGGGAATTCATTTGGCGATAGCCGAAGTTTTCCAGCACCGCCGCGATGAAGATCTTCAGCTGCTGGCGCGGTCGCGGATAGAGGTGGAAAGAAAGCTCTTCCAGGAACATCGCGTTGACCGACAGCAGAACGCCCAACCCCACGGATGCGAACAGGAACACCGCGAACGCCTCCGGCGAAACGAGGCCAAACAGCCACAACGTGACTATCGAGGCGTAGCCCACCACCTCGATGACCGGCCCGATGCACTCGAACACCAGCATGAATGGAAACGCAATCCAGCCCACGGCGCCGCCGTTGCGCTGGAACATCAGGCGCATGTTCGGAAACAGGCTCTCGGCGAGCCCCTGCTGCCATCGCATGCGCTGGTTCTTCAACGAGCCCAGATCCTCGGGTGCTTCGGTCCAGCAGATCGGGTCAGGGACGAAGGAGATGCGATAAGGGCGTCGTTCCGTGCGCAGCTGGCGGTGCATCCTCACCACCAGTTCCATGTCTTCGCCGACGGAGCCGGGGTTATAGCCACCGACGGCAATCACGCGTTCCTTGTAGAACATGCCGAACGCGCCGGAAATGATCAGCAGCGCGTTGAACGGCGACCACCCCAGGCGCCCGAACAGGAAGGCACGCAGGTATTCCACCAGTTGGAACCTGGCCAGCATCGAGTTGGGCAGGTCCACCCCAACAAGACGGCCATCCCTTACCGTGCAGCCGTTGAGCACCCGGATGACGCCGCCGGCTGCGACCGTGCTGGAATCCTCCAGGAAGGGCTGCACGATTCGCCCCAGGCTGTCCTGCTGCAGGACCGAATCGGCGTCGACCACGCAAAACAACGGATAACGCGCGCAGTTGACGCCAGCATTGAGTGCATCGGCCTTGCCACCATTGAGCTTGTCGACCAGGCGCACGTTGGGATGGCGCGTCGAGGCGTAGATGCCGCGCACCGGCTTCGTTTCCAGGCGCTTGCGATACGCCTCGGGAAACTCGGACAACTCGAATGCACGGACCATCTCGGACAAGGTGGCGTCCGTAGAGCCGTCGTTGACCACCAGGATCTCGAACTCGGGATAGTTGAGTCGCAACAACGAATGCACGGAGGAGACAATCGAGTCTTCCTCATTGAACGCTGGAACCAGGATGGTCACCGGAGGCTGGTATGAGGTGAAGTTCTTCAGCAGGTAGTGCAAACCGTGGCCGCGCATGTAGCGAAAAATACTGAACGCCGAAACGTAGTTCAGGGCGAGATAGGCCAGGTTTATGCAGATGAAGTAGGTGAAAAACAGCCACTGCATCCATTCAAGTGCGGCGGTGGCGCCCGGAGAGAGTGTCAGGTTCAAGCGTGCGCGCCCCGGATGGCGCGTTCCGCAAGTACATGGTCGAGGATGTCGCGGGCGAACCGGTCCGGGTGCGCGTCGCGGATGGAACGGACGCGCGACTCGTCGAGCAACAGCAGGTTCAAGAGGCCCTGCGCGGTCCGGTAACGGACCCACCACTGCTCGTCCGACAGCATGTCGACCAACAATTTCTCGTCACCCGGAATGCCGAGCCGGCCAATAGCGGCGGCAGCATGCATGCGCACGTGCCAGCGTGGGTGCTTCAGCAGCGGGCGGACGCTGTCGAGGTCGGCGGTGTGGGACATCACCTGAAGACAGGTCGAGATCAGATGGTCATCGGCGGGCGTTGCGAGGATGCTGCGGATCACCGGCGCCGCCTCTTCCGGGCTGACGGCGGCGAGGAACCGCACCAGGCGCGGCGCAACATCGGCGTTGGCGCGCAAGGTAGCCAACGACAACTCCTTCGACACGGCAGGCGTACTGGTCTCATGCAGGATCGCGGCGATCCGACCCTCCGACCAATCGTCACGAGAAACGATCTGCGGCACGAACATCGATACGGCAGACGACGGATCCATCTGCATCAGAGCGCGCGCCGCGCACAAGGATACGATCGGGCTCTTGTCATCGATGAACCGTGCCACCAGTGCGAAGTGATCCCGGTTTCGCAGGTGACCCAATGCAATGATCGCTACCACCTGGGTATGGAATCCACCGTGCTCCAGCAGATGCAACAGATGACGATCCAGGCCTACCTCAGCGGCTACACGAAGCAATCCGTCGCCACGATCGCCGGGGTGCGCGGCGTGCAACTCGTTCCAGACCTCCAGGAATCCAGTGACGTCCCGACGCGGGAGCGATGGCACCTTGACGGGTGCGCCCGCATCGGCGGCCGCGAGGACTGTGTGCCACGCCGCTGCAGCGCGCTGATGATTGCGCTCCCTGCGCGTCATCAGCTTCCGCATGACCAGGATCACGGTCAACATCAATGCTGCAAGGATGAGGACTGCAACTCCGAGCCAGAACGCGAAGACGAGCTTGGGAGCAGCGTCGATCAGGAAGTCTGCGGGTCGCAAGGTTGCCAGCTACTGGAGAAGTGGGGTCAAGGGGACGGGTTCAGGTTCATTGAATGCTGCTTCGTAGCGAAGGCGCATGCGGTTGCGGTGCCAGGCGACGAAGTCGAGCGGACGGAGTGGAGAGGCCCGGGTAACGCGGACACCTGATAACGACAAGATAGGGGACGGAGGCAATTGAACTCACCTAGTTCCCCTATATCTTCGCGATTTGCGAAGGTAAGCGTCGAGAGCCGGTATGGGAAGGACAGGGGTCAGAGTCGATTCACCTTTCAAGTCGGCCGGTTGAGCCAAAACAGGGGTCGCGCGTCTGGTGTCTTTCCACTCGACACCTCCGGGGCGGTCCCCATTGTCAGGTGTCCAGAAGGCGGGCGATTCCAGCGGAAATCAAGTGCGCCTGGTTCCCTCTACTCTGACCCGTTTTTTTAGTGTTGCGAGGCTCCGGAGACGCGACTAGTTCCCTGCGACCGAGGTCTGATTGCGGCCACCCTGTTTGGACCGGTACAGCTCGCGGTCGGCGGTTTCCATCCATTCGCGCAGCCCGTGGCCGGAGCCGGGCGCTTCGGCCATGCCAAGGCTGAGCGAGCAGCGCAGCTCGGGCTGTTCTGGGAAGCGCAGCGCCGCGACGGACACGCGTAGACGTTCGGCGGCCGCTGCGGCCTCCTCCAGTGTCAACGGCAGCACAATGGCGAATTCATCGCCGCCCAGCCGGCCAGCGGTCGTGGGGCCATTGAGCGTGGCCTGTAGCTGCGCGGCGATGGCGCGCAGCACGTCGTCGCCGGCGGCGTGGCCGTAGCGGTCGTTGATCGGCTTGAAGTGGTCCACGTCGACGAACAACAGGGTCGCGGGCTGGCCATGAGCCTGGTGCTTGCGTAGTGAAGTCTCGGCTTGCTCCTGCCAGTGGCGGCGGCTGTCGAGGCCTGTGAGCATGTCGCGACGGCTGAGCTCGGCCAGCCGCAGGTTCTGCTTGCGCACCCGCCGCACCAGTTCGTAGCTGCTCCAGCTCACCGCCAGGGTGTGGATCACCATGATTGGCAGGGAGGCCAACAGCACCGTGGTACTGGTAACGTAGTTGACCGCGAAGCCCGTGAACAGGCCGAACAGAACCAACGCGCCGAACATCCCGGGCAATGAGCGCAGCCACAGGCCACGAACGCCGGAATTGATCTTGTCGGCCGTCACCACCGTCAGCAGCACGGCTGACGGCAGCAGATTGAAATGCATCAGCGGCACCCAGCTGCCGGCCAGCATGGAGTCGACCATGAAGTTGCGCAGCTCCGCCTTGAACGGATCGCCGGCGCGACTGGCGCTGAAGTAGGCCAGGTGGGGCCAGAGCAAACATGACAACACCATCCAGGCCCAGGCCCAGGGCGGCGACTCAATCTCGAGCATCACCGCCGCAAGCGGGAGCGCCGCGAGCCCGAGGCCCAATACGCGAAAGCGGTAGGCCCGCTTTGGCAATGAGCTCAAATGGCGGGGGCGTTCGGCACCATTCGACATCGCGGGAGCATAGGGCAAAAGCAAAAACAGGGGGTCGGAGCGGGCTGCCCCGCATTCCACAGACAGGTAGTCGGGATGCAAGCCTGACCGGTTGATATTGCCATTCTCAGGTGTCTGTGGACAACGGACCATTCCACTCTGACCCCGGTTTTAATCCCGGTTTTACCCCGCCTGCAACAGGGCGTTGACCCGTTCGAACAGGGCATACACATAGGGACGGTCGGTTTCGACTCCGCGCCAGATGAACCAGCCCTGCGCCAGCAGGTTGGTGCCGGTGTTGCGGCGGCTGACCATGACCACGCGGGTTTCCGGATCGATGATGACGATCTGCCCGCCCCAGCCGTCGGCGCAGAGCAGGCGCCGGCCGCCGTGGAGGCGCGTCCACCACATATAGCCGTATCCGTCGAAGAAGCCGCCGCCGAACGCGCGTTTCGGGTCCGTAGCGGTCGAAGAGTGCATGGCCGTCATGTCACGGATCCACTGCGCCGAGACCAGCCGCTCGCCGCGATGGTTGCCTTCCTCGGCCACGAGCACGGCCAGGCGCATCAGGTCGTCCGCGCTCATGTAGATCACGTATTGCCGGACACTGGATCCGTCGATGCCGTCCCAATGGACATCGGCGGGCGTGAAGTGCTGCATTCCCAGAGGCTCCGCCAGCCACGTGGCGATCACCTCGCCCAGCGCCATGCCCGTTTCGCGCTCGAGGATTTCGCCGAGCGCATTGAACCCCCAGTTGTTGTAGAAGAACTTTTCGCCCGGTTTCGAGGCATGCCGGTCCGGGCGTTCCCAGTTCTGGCCGGAGGCGTCGATATAGATGCCCGACCGGGACGTCATCAGGTCGCGGATCGTGGCCTGCTTCTCGACCTGGGTCAGGGGCGCTCCCCGGTCGTCGAAACCCAGCTCTTCCAGGCTGTCGTCGAGCTCCAGCAGGCCCTTTTCGATGGCCATGCCGTAAAGCACGGCAATGATGCTCTTGCGGACGGAATGCGTATTGATCTTCTCGACGGCCTGGCCTTGCCGGAGCACCAGTTGGCCTTCCTTGGCGATGATCAGTGCGTCGGAGCGGTGCTGCGGGGCTTCGCGGGCCAGTCGGGTGATGGCAGGTGCATTCCAGTGCGGGGATTTCGGAAACTCGGCGAGGCCGTGCGGCCGCGTATCCAAAGCACAGCCCGAAGCAAGGGAAAGCAGCGCGGCACAGAGAACGACGGCAAGGCGCGAAGCGGAATGGCTGGGTGTCATGGGTGGCTCTTTCTGGCAGGAAACGAGCGCTCAGGCTCGCCCAGCCATGGCATGCATGCCTCCCGTCGGCGATTTGGATGCTCCCGGAAAAAAATGGGAGGCCGTCCCCGGCTAGGGCCGCTGGCGGAATTCGGTTGGCGACAGGCCGGTGGCGGCCTTGAATACGCGATAGAAGCTCGATTCGGAGTTGAAACCGCTTTCGAGTGAGATCGCCAACACCGACACACCCCGGTAGTCGGGATCGCGCAGCTTCCGCTTCACGGCCTCGACGCGGAACTCGTTGACGTAGGCCCGGAAGTTCTTGCCGGCGCCTTCGCGGATCACCCGGGAGGTTTCGGTCGCGGTCAAACCCAGGCGCTGCGCCACGATGTTCAGGTCCAGATCGGGCTCGGCAAACAGCAACGAGGTTTCCATCAGGGCTTGCAGCTTGCTGAAAGCGTCATCGGTGCGCGGGTCCGTCCGGGCGGGCAGGGTGGGGCCGGCCGGCGTTTCCGGGAAGTGCGGAAGGTCCTTCAACCGGAAGCCGACGATTCCGGCCGTGTAGACGAGCACGACGTAGAAGGCCTGGGCCGCGTGGCTGAAAACGCTGCGCTCACCCAGCCCGAAGAGGTGGTTTGCCGAAAAGCTGGCCAGGTTGATGATGGCCGCCACCAACGCCAGGGCCATTACGGACTTCAGCAGCCAGAGCAGCTCTGCGAACCGCTCGGGCACCCAGTTGGCGATGCGGGCGTAGTGGCGCCGGACCCGCGACCACACAAGTGCCGCAAGCACGGTGTTGATTCCGATCGTCAGGTAGTCCTCGAGCCCCTTGACCTGCGCGTAGTGCCACTGCGCGGCGACTGCATCCAGAGCCGCGACGCTCGTCTCCCCGAGGCCGGCAGCGTAGACGAGTACGGAATAGCCCATGAAGAGCGCCCACGGCAGCAACCATGCGAGCGCGCGACGGATGGATGCGGCAGGCGCCCCCGTAAGACCCAGCGCGTACAGGTAGAACAGCGGGAAGATCGCCGGATCGAAGCTCAGCGGGAGCCGTCGCAGCAGCAGGTGCTCTTCGAGTCCGGCCGCATGCGTCCACAGTCGAAGCAGGGTCAGCGACAGCGCCAGCACGCCCAGGGAAAG
Source organism: Novilysobacter viscosus (assembly GCF_046600715.1). NCBI lineage: Bacteria > Pseudomonadati > Pseudomonadota > Gammaproteobacteria > Lysobacterales > Lysobacteraceae > Novilysobacter > Novilysobacter viscosus. The sequence goes on along the minus strand of NZ_JBJMAV010000001.1, from coordinate 676,493 downwards.
CCAGTGCGAGCCATTCCTGCGTCCGGCGTACACCAGCAACCCCAGGCCCGTGATCGCCCCCTGCATGAATCCGAGCAACAACACTGTTTGCATCAACGGGCGGCGTCCTGGCGTGGGGGCAAGTCCCGCCGATGCGACGGACACCGCAGGCGGTGTGCGCAGTCGTCGGCAGCGGTCCGATTCTAGCGCCGGGCGGAGGGCCCGATCAGTCTGCAGTCGGCTAAGAAAACGGGGGCAGGCCCACTTCCGGCCCCTCGACGACGGCGCGGCCCAGACCGGGGGTCAGAACGGGGGTCAGGTTCACTCCCAAGAGTGGTCCGCCCCCACTCTTCGTTGCTGGCCCTGAAGCGTCCACCGATTTCGCCCCGTTCGACCGACTGCGCTAAGGAGTGGAAGGCAGTTGGGCCATGCCCGATCCGACGCCAGACGGGTCGTCGGCGTTCGGGGCAAATCCCACGCCGAGGCGATGCCACCGAGGCGGCCGGCTACCATGTCCTTCGCCTCCACTGCGGAACCCGCCCATGTCGCTCTCGATGCACACAGCCTCCGTTCCCGTCTTCCAGCAAATGCTCACCGCGCTTTCCGGCCTGCTCACCAAGGCTGAAACCCACGCCGCGGAACGCAAGATCGAACCTGGTGTGCTGCTGCAGTCACGCCTGTTCCCGGACATGTTCCCGCTCGCCCGCCAGGTGCAGATCGCCTGCGATTTTGCCGCCAGCGTGTCGGCGCGGCTGGCCGGCGCGGACGTCCCCGTGTACGAGAGCGGCGATGCGACATTCGCCGACCTGCAGCAGCGCATCGCCGCGACGCTGGCGTTCATCGGCGACCTGGACCCCACGCAATTCGAGGGCAGCGCAAAACGTGAGGTCGTGTTGCGCCCCGGTACGCCGAAGGAACGCCGCATTGGCGGCCAGGCCTACCTGATGGCCTATGGGCTGCCACAGTTCTTCTTCCATGTGACCACGGCCTACGGCCTGCTGCGGCACAACGGCGTCGAGATCGGCAAGAAGGACTACATGGGCGCGTACTGAGGGCAGCGCAAAAAGCGGGGTCGGGTTCGTTTCCCGACCATCAGCGCCGGCCCGGCCGACGTGCCGGCCGAACCCCTGCCAACCGCGAGGTCTTCGCGTGCACCATCGCCTGGAAGTCGTCCGGCCGTAGGCGCGCTGCGGTTGCAGCTGGAGGCGGATGGCGGCGAAGTCCTTGTCGCTGGGGCCGGCGGTCAGCAGGTTCCGATAGGCCTCGCCCCGTTCCGCGACGTTCTTGCCAAGTGCGCGCCGGGTGGGGTGCAGCGTAGGTATCGGGTGCTCGCGCAGGCCGCACCGCGTGGCGCAGCTGGGCCAGGCGAAGGCGGCCGGGTCGGCGGTCTTCCGGGCGCGCATGGGCGTGAGGTCGATTGGCGCACGCACCGCTGCAGGTAGTCGGCGCTGTCCACCAGGCAGGCTTTGTAACGGCCTTCCCACAGGGTGGCGGTGCGGCGGTGCGGCACATTGAATTGGCCTGGCCTATCGGCGTTGCGCCGGGGCGGTGCGTGGGCGGAGTCCTTGAGCCGCGTAGGAAGTGGACCTGACCCCGTTCGGACCCCATTCGGTGCCGCGCAACGCGTCGCTTTCAGGCGGTCGCTTTGCCCGCCGGTGTCGGTGCCAGCGTCACGCGGTTGCGCCCGGCCTGCTTCGAGGCATACATCGCCTCGTCGGCGGCACGCAGCAGCGCCCCGGCGGAGTCCCCGTGCACGCCAAACACCGCCACCCCGATCGAGATCGTGATATCGAGTTCCACGCCGTCGTTCCCCGCATCGAACGGCTGTGACTGGACCACCTTACGCAGCCGCTCGGCGAACGTCACCGCACCATCGGTCGTGTCCTCGGCGATCACCAGCAGGAACTCCTCGCCACCGAGGCGTACGGCGAGGTCGGAGCTACGACTGGCCTGGCGCAGCAGCACGCCGATGTCGGACAGCACGCGGTCGCCGACGTGATGGCCGTGGGTGTCGTTGATGCGCTTGAAATGGTCGATGTCCAGCGCGAGGAAGGCGAGGCCGCTGCCCCGCCGCACCGCCAGCGGCACCTGCACGCGCAGGTACTCGTCAAGAAACCGGCGGTTGTAGAGGCGGGTGAGTTCGTCGGTGATAACCAGCTGCTGCAACTCGCGGTTCTCCGCGCGCGCACGCTCGTGGCTGCGCTGATTTTCCAGCGCCATGGTCAACAGCTTCACCGACGCGAGCAGCGTGCGGTCCTGGGCAGCCGTGGGCTTGCGGCGACGCGGCGAGAGCGCGACGAGGAAGCCGAGCGATCCCGACTGCGTGAGTAGCGGATGCACGGCCAGAAGGCTGAGCCCCTTGTCCGCAACCCGCTCCTCGATCTGGCGTCCGTGCTCTGTGGCAAGGTGCCCCGGGATGTAAAACGCTTCGGGGCCCTCGAGTGTCTTGCCGAGTTGCGGGTCGACGGTTGAAACCGCCACTTGCTGGAGGCAGCCGCGATCGTCGAATACCTGCACCATCGCAGCATCAACGACGCCGTACGCGGTGAGGATGTCGCAGGCATGGCGCGCAAGCTGCGTCTCGCCATCGTCGGTTGTTGCAAGGGTGCTCGACAGCGCGGCGAGCGTCTTGATTTCGCGGTCCCGTTCGCGATGGCGTCGGTGGACCAGGTGGAAGGCCAGCAGCACCAGACTCACAAGTCCGACTGTCGCAGCGACCGCCCACAGCACCCAGCGCGGCATGCGTGCGACCGGCGGCGCGACCACCTGCATGTCCGCGCTATCCCCCAGGATCAGTTGGAAGCCACTGTCATAAGGCAACGACATTTTATGGATCGACAACACCCCGGTAGCCGCAACTTCCGCGCCCTGGGAAAGCCCTTGCCAGTCGATCTGCGAAGTCAGCGTATCGGGAACGAAAAGCGCGAATTGCGTGCCCTTGTCGTCACGGATATTCACCAGTCCGAACTCGGCGAGCGAGACTTCTTCGATGCGGCCGCGCACGTGCAACCGTTGCCCCATGTATCGCCATCCTGCAGCGTCCGCGAGCGGGAGGGTTCGGGCTTTGGGCAATGGGGCGTGGCCGACGATCCGGACATCCACGTCCCTCAGCTGGACTGCGCCGCGGTACTGCGCGACTTCCCCGACGGCTTCGAGGACGTCGCCCGGCTTCACCGCCAGCGAAAGGCCGCGGTGGAAGAGGCCGATGCCGCCGGTGCGGTCCTGGATGACCGTCTGGAAGCCCCGATCGCCCGTTGGGACGGTGGCGATGCCGCGCACGTGGGCCCGGGTTCCCAATCGGTCTGGCAGGTTGTCGCCATCGCTATCGACACGCACCGCCGCGATCGTCTCCAGCGCCGGGGCGGGGTGGGCGTGGGCGTCATCGCGTTGGCGTCCTGCTGTCCGCGCGTCCTGCGCGAGTCCGTGCAGAGGCAGGACGGCCAATAGAACGCAACACAGCGAGCGCAGGAGCATGGGTGGGCGGATTCCGAGACAGGGTGGCCGCAGATAGGGCCTGAAGGGAGTATCGGCGTGGGCGCCGAAAACTGACGTGGTTTGGTTCACGGATCGCAATTAACGCCCCTAGAAGGGGGGCGGATTCATTTCCGGTTGAGCTGGCCCTCTACGTTCCGCGCTACGAGGGGTGCTGTTCGCCGCGGCGTGGGTAACGCTGTTCATCGGGTTCATCGTGCTGCCGCTCAGGGGTAGCCCGCTGGGAGAAGGCTTCCGGATGCACGGGGTGGTGGTGGCGCCCCTGGTGCGGAGTGTCTGGGGGCTCGATATGTTGCTGGTCTACAGCGCCCTTCACCGGACACCGGCGCTTCTCCGGCGCCGGCCCAACTGCGACTCGAGGGTACGCGTGCGCGCGTGGTGAACAGCGTCACAGACGACTGAAGACGCGGGTAGCCAGGATTTCACAGCCAAGGGGGAGTGTCTCAGCCCGCTACCCTCGACCCCGTCATTCAGCCTCAGCGAGTGAACCGACCGGCTGCAACGTCCTCCAGCAGGCGCTCCAACTCACCGGCCGCTACCGGTTTGACCAGGTGACGATCAAACCCGGCTTCAGCAGTGCGCTCGCGGTCGGACTGCTGGCCCCACCCGCTCAGGGCAACGATGACCAAGGGGGCGCCGGGTTCGGCGCGAAGGCGGCGAGCGACCTCGAAGCCGTCCATGCCGGGCATGCCGAGATCGAGCAGGATGAGCCGGGGCCGGCGTTCGGCAGCCGCTGCCAGCGCACTGGCGCCGTCGTTGCATGTGCGCACGTTGTGGTTCGACAACCGCAGGAGGAGTGCCATGCTCCAGGCCGCATCCTGGTTATCGTCGACCACCAGCACGTCGATCGGGGCGATGGCGGTCGCTTCCCCCTCGGGGTCGGTCTGCGCGGCAGGCCTGTCCGACCGGGGCAGGGTCAGCAGGAACAACGAACCCTGGCCGCGGCCCGCACTGGAGACGGTGATGTCGCCACCATGCAGGCGCACAAGCTGGCGCGCGAGGGTCAGGCCAATGCCAAGGCCGCCGTGGGTGCTGGCATCGTCATGGTCGGCCTGGACGAACAGGTCGAATACCTTGTCGACCATCGACGCGTCGATGCCGATGCCGGTGTCGCGCACGCCCACCTCGACGGTGCGCGGGCCGGCCTGGGCCTCCAGCACCACGCTCCCGCCCGGCGGGGTGTAGCGGGCGGCGTTGGTGAGGAGGTTGCCGATGGCCTGGGTAATGCGCACCTCGTCGACGTCCAGCATGACCGGTGACGAAGGCAGGTGGGCGACAAAGTCGTGGTTCCGCGCCTTCAACGTCGGCAGGGCGACTTCGATGGCGCGCGACACCACGCGCTCGAGGTCGGTAAGTTCGGGTCTCAGCGTGACTTTGCCCCCGATGAAACGCGACACATCCAACAGATCGTCAACCAGGCGCACCAGGTGTTCGACCTGTCGCCCGATGATCTGCCGCGCATCCTCGTGCATCGACTCGCTTGCCTCGGGCATGTCGAGGATGCGCAGCGCGGTGCTGATCGGCGCCAGCGGATTGCGCAGTTCGTGGGCGAGCATCGCGAGGAACTCATCCTTGCGCTGGTGGGCGTCCCTGAGAGCGATTTCGGTTCGCTGGCGTTGCCAGGCCTGGCCCAGTTGTGCCGACACGATGGCGAGGGTTTCAACCAGGTCGGCATCGGGCTCGCGTATGTTCTGGCTGTAGAACTCGATCGCGCCGATCACTTCGCGGTCGAGTGTGACCGGGCACGCGACGCCGGCGCGCACGCCATCGAGAAGCGCCATGGCCGCGCGCGGGAAGTTGTCCGCGACACTGACGTCGCGACGCCACACCGGCGCGCCGCTTGCCCAAGCGGTTCCGGGCAGGCCTTTTCCCGAAGGCAACTGAATCGAGTGGGTAGCCGCGACGAAGTTCGGCTTCGCACCCGGCGTCGCCTCGTAGGTGTTGGTGCAGCGCAGGATGTCGGCGTCGCGCTGCCAGACGAAACCGAGTTCCCAGTCCATCAGCGAGCAGAACGCCTGCAGCACGCCATCCGCCGAGGCATCGATGCTGTCGGCGCATGCAATCGCCTGCATCGCTTCCGCACGCAGCGTACGCAGGCGCTCCAGGCGCAGCCTCGCACCGATGTCGCGCAGGTAGGCGACGAACACCGGTGGTCCTGCGGTTGGAAGACGACTGATGGCCAGCTCGACAGGGAACTCGTGGCCGTCCGCGTGCAGTGCTGGCACCTCGATCCGGGAACCCAGCACAGGTCCGACGCCCGACTCGAGATAGCGTTGAAGTCCGGCGTGGTGGGCGGCGCGCAGGCGCTTCGGAATGATCAGTTCGGCCAGTTCCCGCCCGATGGCGATCTTGCGCGGCCAGCCAAAGGTGTCTTCCGCCGCACGATTCAGGTCCAGCACGCGCCCGGTGTGGTCCATCGAGATGATGCAGTCGAGCGCCGTGTCGAACAGCGCGCGCCAGAGCGGGTTATCGGGACGCGCGGCGTCCGGAGGGATGCATGCCGGATCTCGAGCTGGCGGGTCGTTCTGCAAATGGCGCTCCGGGTCGGGTCGTCGCTCCCGGCCTGCGGGTCAAGGATGCCGTAATTGCAGTGCCCGGAGGTGAAGCGCGCTGGGCGGCCAGGGGGAGCGGAGTGCTACTTCCTTCTTTGCTCTTGCTGCCCAAGGGAGGGCGGTGGTTAGACCCTCTCCGTGACCCAGTCCCAAGTAGGTTGTCGGGGGTGGTGGCGTCGGTCCCAGGCCGGCCCGGGACGGCCGAGGTGCCCGGCTACCCTGTCCTTTGACCCCACTGCGGAAGCCGTCAATGTCGCATGCGGGGCTTCGATCATCGCGCGTCCGATGCGAGCCCGGCGCGTGGCGTCGCTGCAGGCTCGGGAAGCTGCAGGCGACAGGGTGCACGTTCTCGTCCCGGCCGCTGAAGCAGCCGGGAACAGCAATGACGAAAGCAGGGTCCATGCGGGAATTTCCACCGCTCGGACGCGCATTCTGACGGCACGCCCGCGACGCGCAGCCGTTTACGGGAAGCGCAGCTCCGACAACGGCCGGGCTTCGTTGAGCTCGAACGTCTCATCGAATGCGGTGTCCTCCAGCGTGCCCCAGACACGCACGCGGTAGATGCCCGGCTGCGTGAGCACGATGTCGGCGGTGTACCGGCCCGGGTGCTGATAGCGGGGGCGGATCGGCAGGGGGCGCCGGGTCGTGCCATCGGGCGCGACGATTTCGGCGTTGAGGCCCGCTTCCAGACCCGGCACGGTCTCTTTATCACCGGCACGCCGGATCGCAAGGTCGAGGCCATTGCGTTCCTCGGTGTGGATCGGCTCCTCGACGAAACCCACGCTCATCCGGAAGCGGCCGTCGGCCACCATCTTGGAGTTGTGCGCGAGGGCGCTGGCAGAAGCGGCCAGCAGGATGAGGGTGGCGGCAAGGCGTGCTGCGAAAAGGCGGTTCATGGCGTGGTTCCGGCATCCGGGCAGGCCAGACTACGGAAAACAGGGCGCGGAGTGCACTCTCGTCCCCGCCCCTGCGTACGCCGACCCGCCTGTCGGTGCTGGTCATCCAGGCCTGCTTTCGACGGCGTGAGGCGCGGGGCCGTTGCAGGTTGAGCCGGATGGCGGCCGGGAGCCCGGCATGACCCGCTCCGCGCGTGTCGATCCGACGTCACCCGGGGACCGAAGTCGCTGTCGTAGGCTTTGCCGCCCCCCCTTCCCCGGAGTGCCGCATGCGCCAGTCACTGTTGGTCGTCGTCCTGCTCGCCGGTTGCGGCGGCGCAGCGGATCCAGCCGGCCCGGCAGCGCGCGATGAGTCCCGCGGGGACGTGCGCGACGACGTCGGCGAGGTAGCCCGCGGCGAGGCGCCTGCCGAGCCCGGGGAGGGCGCGAAACCGGGTTGGGAGCTGCAGTCGAGCGGGGAGGGCACGGCGCTCGTGGTCGCCGGCCCCACGGGCGACACCGCGTTGCGGCTGTTCTGCCCCGTCGGCACCGGTACATGGCTGGTCAACGCACCGGGGTTCGAACCGATCGCGAGCGAGGAGCGGTTCTCGTTCGGCCACGCGGCGAATGTCGCGACGCTGGTGGCTGACGGCTCGGGCGATGCTGCACGCGGCGGGGTCACCGGCGAGGGGCCTGTCCCGCGGGACCTGCGCGGGTTGCTGTCGAGCCCGGTGTCGGCCAGCTACGGCGCCCAGACCAGCGGCCCGCATGCGGCGCCGTCGGCGGAGCAGGTTGCCGCCTTCGTCGAGGCGTGCAGCGATGGTGCGCCGTCGTCCGGCGGATCCGCTTCCGCGCCCGGCGGAGCGCCGTCCGCCGGGGAGCCGTCGACGCCTGGGTCGGCCGGCGCATGCCGAATGCAGGACGGCCGCGTGCTGCCCGCCAATGCCCTGCGCGCCGTGGGAACCGAACCGTTCTGGGGCGCCAGCGTGGAGGGCCGCTGCGTGACCTACTCGCACCCGGAGGACCCGACAGGCACGCGCGTGTGGACGACGTTCTCGGGCACCGCGTCGCAGGGCACCTGGACGGGCGCGCTGCGCGGGCATCCGTTCGTGATGCGAACCCGCCCGACGGCGTGTTCCGACGGGATGTCGGATACGCGCTATCCGATTACCGTGTCGCTGACGGTGGGGGGCGAGCAACGCAGCGGGTGCGCGGCGCCGCAACAAGGAGCTGCGACCAGGCCGAAAACGGGTCCAGGTTGAATTCTGCCGGGCCGGGGGCATCGACACCCGCGCGCCACTGATGGGACATCACTCGATCGTCGTTTCCCCCTGCCGTAGCGCCACGTCGTCGACCAGACCGTACTCGTCCTTGCCGTTGGGCCCGGCGGAGTAGAGGCGCATCCTGCGCATGTCGCCTTCGCGCACGTAGATCAGCGGGCGCTGCCAGCCGTCGAGGGTGATGTCCGACCGGGGGTCGGTTGCGGGGTGGCGCGTGCGCGCCTCGGCCCAGAAGGCGTCCGCGACGGGCCAGGCGAGATTCGCGTCGGCATCGCGGAGCGCTCGCGCGACCTCCATGAGCGCGTCGATGCGCTGCTCGGATACCTGCACCGCGGCCTGGTGGTCGGGGCCTTGTGAGGCGCTCGCCCCGGCAGGCGCGGGGGTGGCATCGCCCGAGGCGGGAGTGGCGGTGTCGCAGGCGGCCAACAGCACGCAGGCGAGCATCAACAGCGGGGTCCGGGCGGCGTTGGGCATCGTGGGATCCATTGCGGGTGTGGGAGGGCAGCATTGCCCTTGCCGTTGAAGCAGATGCCGTTTACCACGTGCCTCGCTTCCGGGAAAAGGGGCAGGCGGGCGGTGCATTCAACCTGGCAAGGCGTCGCCGACTGGCCTATCGGCGCGGCGTCGGGGAGGTGCATCAATGGTTCGGGAATCAGGAAGGAAGTCAACCTGACGCCGTTAAAGCTGCTCGCGCAGCCGCAGCGCCAGGTGGTTGCGCGCCCGGGCGAAGACCGACCAGTCCTCGACTTCATCCAGCGTGACCTGGCGCGAAACCGACAGGTCGTCGGCAAAGGAGTCCGACAGTGCGCGGGCCAGCGACCGGTCATGCACCGCCAGTGCGAACTCGAAGTTCAGCTCCAGGGATCGGCTGTCGAAGTTGGGCGAGCCGACCAGCGACCAGGCATCGTCGATGACAACGACCTTGGTGTGCATCAGCGTGGGCTGGTACTCGTGGATCTGCACCCCCGCCTCCAGCAGGCCGCGGTAATAGGTACGGCTGGCATAGCGGACGATGGCCGAGTCCTGGTGCGGCCCCGGCACCAGCAGCGTGACCTGCACCCCGCGCCGGGCGGCTTCCAGCAGGCCCAGCTCCAGATCCGGATCGGGCACGTAATACGGCGTGGCCAGGAGGATGCGCTGGCGCGCGCTGTGGAACATGAGCCAGTAGGTGAGGGGGATGCCGCTGAATCGCTCGTTGGCGGCCGAATCGACGGGGACCACCGCGGCCTCGCCGACCGGCGGCAGGTCGGGGAACATCTTGTGTCCGGCCAGTACCTCGCCGCTGGCGCGGCGCCAGTTGTCGGCGAACGAGCCCTGCATGTAGCGCACCGCCGGCCCCTCGACGCGGAAGTGGTCGTCGCGCCAGTGGTCGGGATCCTGTGCGTTGCCGGTCCATTGCTGGGCGATGCCCACGCCGCCGGTGAAACCCACCCGGCCATCCACCACCATCACCTTGCGATGGGTGCGGTTGTTGAACCGCCGCAGGGTGCTCCAGCGCAGGGGGTGGAACCACTCGACATGACAGCCGGCCGCGCGCATGCGCTCGACCCAGACCGGGTCGATCTTGCGAGCGCCGTAGGCATCCAGCAGCACCCTGACCTCCACGCCGCGCCGCGCCGCCGCGCTCAGCTCGTCCGCGAACTGCTCGGCGATCGCGCCTTTCCAATAGACGTAGGTCAGCAGGTTGACCGAAGTCCGGGCTTCGCGGATGGCGGCCAGCATCGCCGGGAATATCTCGTCGCCGTTGACCAGCTCATCGACCCGATTGCCCTCCAGCCGCGGCGCGCCGAGGTTGGGGGCCAGGGTCACGCCCAGCTGTTCGTGACCGGCGCCGGTGGGGATGGAAAGCCGATCGGGCGGGAGATCCACCGGCTCAGGCGCGGCCAGCACGTAGAGGATGTACAGCAGGGTGAGCAGGCCGATCGCGGCCAGCGCCCCCACCAGTCGCTTCTTCAGTCTGGACGTCTCATGCGCGGACAAACGGGTCACTCCTGGAAGAACGGGGTCAAGAGAACAGGGGTAGGACGGTGTAACACGTGGGTCAGGGCAGCGTTACCAGCCGCCTGGCGGCGCCGTGCTGCCGCTGACGGAACATCGCGGGTGGGTGCCGGCTTCGAGCCCGGCGCCCACCTGCGCATCGATCCACTGCGCGAACGTGGAGATCCTGACGAAATATTCCTCGACGCCGTAAAGCCCCTCGGGGCCATCCATCGTGTCCTGGCTGGAGCTGACGCCTGCGACCTGCCACCCCTCGGGCGTACGGAGCAGGGCGGGGCCGCCGCTGTCGCCTGGTCCGCTGATGCCTTCCAGGGTCAGGGCCGGGCCCTGGCCTGGGGTGTCGAAGCGCCAGACCAAGCGCCGGCCTTCGGCCCTGTCGACACGGTTCTCAGCCACCCGGAACAAGCCGTCTTCCGACCCCAGTCCGCTTTCACCGTTGCCGGTGCCGCCCCAGCCGGGCAAGACGATGACCTGGCCGACCTCCTGCGTGCCTCGGTACAGGGGCAGCGGCGCGACATGGACGACCGGTTCAGCCAGCCGCAGAAGTGCGAGGTCGGGAGGACGGCCGACGCCCTCCCCGGGATGGGGGATGACACGGTCGATGCGCGCGGATATGCCGGCAACCTTTACTTCGTACCCGGGGCTGTCCGGGCCGGTGGCAGCAAGCAGCGACTTTTCCCTCGCGCAGTGCGCCGCGGTGACTGCGAACCGCGCGTTGATGAGCGTGGCAATGCACTCGTTGTGCCCGGCCTTGGTGCGATACAGGCTGAAAACCGCCGGGAAGTCGCTCTCACGGGCGAGGTAGGCGGCATCGGGCACGTCATGGCGGACGACGATGGCGGAGGCCGCGGTGGCGACGCTGGCCAGCAGGACGAAGGACGCAGCGCGAAGAAGTCGACGGCAGTCGTGGAAGTTCATGGGGCACCCCTGATGTCCCCAGGTCCGTCAGAGTTCACCGTGGCACTTGGTGTCTGCGGAGATGGGCAATGAGAGCAAGGTGCCTCTTGCCTGACGATGTGCGGGCAAGCCTAGGCGCCCGGGCCGAGACCGGTCAAGCGCATCGGTCGTGAAGGTGCATCCGCTCCGGACCTCTACGCGCGGAACGCCGACGCGCCCGCCAGGCCGCAGGCGCGCCAGCATCGCAGTCAGTCGTGGCGCCCGCCGCCGCCACGACTATCGGCACGTGCCGGAGCCTTGCCCCCGTGGCAAGAATGGCTCCGCCGTCGATTGACGTCAGGTGGGCGTAGCGAAGCATTGGGTGGATACCGTGCTGCGCGACGCGCGTTCATGCCGCACCCTGCAATGGAGAGCCGAACAATGAAACCAGTCACCCGGACGGCGACATGCCTGTCGCTCTGCCTCGCCTTGGCCAGTTGTGCAACGACGGGTGCGGCGCAAGTCGACACCCTTGAGGTGACGGAGGGGCGGGCAGCGGCCTTGGATTCGGCCTTCGAGGGGCTGGTACGGCGCAATGGGATCAACACGGCCGGCGTCGCGATCATCAGCAACGGTGAAATCGCCTGGACCGGTTACTACGGCGAGCAGAGCCCCGGCGTTCCAGCCTCGGCGACCACGATGTTCAACGTTGCGTCGATCACCAAGGTCTTCACGGCGGAAACCATCCTGCGCCTCGCGGACGCGGGCAAGCTCGCGCTCGACGATCCGATGGCCCCGCACTGGATCGACCCGGACATTGCCGACGATCCGCGCAACGCGCTGCTGACGCCTCGCATGGCGCTCAGCCACGTGACCGGCTTCCCGAACTGGCGGTTCCTCTCGCCTGAAAGAAAGCTGGGTTTCCTGCACGACCCCGGCACGACGTACGGATATTCCGGTGAGGGCTACGAATACGTCGCCAAGTATGCCGGCAACAGGCTGGATGCCGATTTCGGCGAGCTCGTGCGGACCTGGCTTCTTGAGCCCGCCGGGATTCCCGATGCAGCCTACAGCATCCGCGAGGACACGTTCGACGACCTGGTCCAGGCCCGCGATGCGGCAGGGCGTTTCCACGGGCACTACTGCCGGCCCAACGGCTGGTGCCGCAAGCCAGGCAGCTACTCCGCAGCCGACGATATGGCGATCACCGTGGAGGACCTGGCGAAGTTCATGATCGCCGTGCGCAACGGCGACGGCTACAACGGGTCGATTCGCGATGAACGGACGCGGGTGCATGTCGCCCTCGGTGACCAGGCCGATGTCGACTGCGGGTTGATTGCCTCCGGGCTCTGCCCGGAGAAGCAGGGCTACGGGCTCGGTTGGCAGGTACTCGATTACGGCGACGACAAACTCCTGTCACATGGCGGCAGCGACTGGTCGGAGCTTGCCCTGACCTACATCCACACGCGGTCGGGCGACGGGCTCGTGATCCTGTTCAACGCTCCCACCATCAATGCACTCGCTGCGATGCCCGATGCGATCGCGCTGATCGATCCCGGTTCGCCGCTGTTGGGCAAGTACGGGCGTTGGTATGAGGAGGCGAAACGGCAGTCAGACAGCAATTGAAGATTGAAGCAGGCCTCGGACCCTCTCACCGGGTCCGGTTCAATCAGGAACCGGAGTGCACTTCACCCTCCGAGGGGTGCTGTTCGGACGTGCGGGAACGACCGGCCTTGGCGGCTCCGCCACGGCGCTGGTGTTGCGCCGGGATCATCGCCCTGGAGCAATCCCGGGCCGTCCCACCCGGACCCAAGCGTCCGGCTCATGGTCTGTGCCCGTACGCGATCACCCTGGTCGCGCCGTCCGCACCGCGTTCAACGAAGTGCTGGGTGCGGCTGATGTGCTGCCCTGTCAGTGGTGGGTAGAACGTCATCCAGTCATCCGCGGCAGCCGCGTCGGCGAAGAAGAATTCCATCCGGCAGAGACCGCCGCGACAGCGGATGTCCTGGGCGACGGGGGGCGAGGCGGCGGCGAGCAGGGCCTCGTCTTCCATCGCGTGCAGCAGGTGCTGCGATGCACGTATTTCCGCCTGCCCTGGTGGTGGAGAAGAGGAAAAGCGCGCATCCAGTGCCGCGCGGAGCTTTTGCGCAACCGCTTCCGACTCGGCCATGGCGTGCTGCGAACGTGCCTCGATCAACGCCGGACTTTCGTAGCCAGGCGCTGCTGGGACAGGCAGGCTATTCGCACCTCGCGGGGAGGCGCTTTCAAGGCGGTCGAGGCGCGATTCGATGCGGCTCAGTTGCCGGCCCAGTGCGTTTTCCGCTTCGGGTTCCGACATCACCGGCGGCACGCTCGTGGCGCGGCCGGCGAACCAGGCCGCCACGGCCACCAGCCCCGCGACGGCCAGGAGGACAAGTGTTGCGGGGTTGCGGGGGGTATTGGGCGGAATCACTGGTCGGGTACCCGTTGGGTGGAAGGCATCGAAGGGCCGTCAACCCCGGTCCTCGCGGGCCAATGGCTCCTCGCGGTCGGCCCGCAACCCCCCGGGAGGTCAGAACTGGTTGTCGTCGTCCTTCTCGTCAAGGTCGAAGTTGGTCAGTTCCACCTTGGCAGGCAACAGGCAGATGATGTTGACGCTGCCCCTTGGCTGGAGCGAGCGCGTGTACCACGGGGTTGTCCTGGACGCACCCACATTCGCGATCAGGCGGAACCTGATGTTGTAGTTCTCGGTCCAGTTGCCGCCCCCACGGGCACCGGTGTTGATGGTGCAATCGAGGTACCTGTCCACGGGATTGCTGTTGCGGGCGCCGATGCGGAGCCTGACCGCTTCGACGGGGCTACTGACATATGGCGATGAGTCGCCGTTCGTTCGATTGTCGATGGGTAACGAGCAGCTGACGTAACGGCCGCTGTCGCTGGCGTTGTAAATCCCGAGCGGGCGGAAGCGAAGGCCGTCGGCGTCGCCAGGGGTGGCCGGCGCACAGACCCCGGTAGGTGAAACCGAACTTTCCCTGACCGTCAGCGCATCTGCATTTCCGCTGACGGCCAGTGTCGTGAACAGCACCGCAAACGTGGCAATCGTGGATGGTCTGTACATGGGTTGGTTTCCCGGGGGTTGGGTCATGCTGATACTAGCGCCATTATTGCGACAATCGGGGCCGCGTTCACTTCTGGAGGCCTGCGCATGCTCAGCGTCTCGCTGTTCAGCAACTCGCCGTTCCTTGATGGCGTTGGGCGCTTGATCCGTAGCGCGGCAGGTCGTCAGGGGGCACCCCGAGGCCAACCTGGAGGGCAGGGGGGCGTCAGCGCTCCATGTCCCGGGGTGGGGTTCCATGCGTGGCAGTCGTTCGCTGCTGCTGTTCCGGTGCTGTCGCGCCTGCTGCCCGCGGCGAAGGCAGCCGGTTACGCGGTCGCGCCGGGGTTACACCCACGCCGATCCCGCGACGGTCGCGTCGCATACCGTGCCCCGGAGCCGGGCAAGTGCCGCGAGCTCCTCGCGACGGAGTTCCAGCGCCATCCGCGCAATTTGCTGCTGCGGGTCAGGCGCGCCAGTCTGTTCGACCGGGCCGGTGACCGTGGGCGCGCACGATGCGACTACGACCTCGCGCTTGACTCCGCCGGGCGGACGCTCTGCAGTATCGACGGCGGATAACCAGGGTCGGCGACGCGGTGAATCCCGGCGCGATCCAAGGGAACAGATAAAACGGCGACCCTCCAGTCCGAGCGCGTACCGATAGGCAAGCGATGCGGGCGGCAGCAGATGACGGCGCGTCCGGAGCTCTCCTGGCGTACCCCGATTCGCAGCTTCTCGGGTGGACGGAGACGTCTTCCCTACCGATTCTCGTGAGCGATTCGCAGTGCCATTTCGATTGCGGGATCGCCCGACGGGGCCTGCTCGATGACCTGCCGGTAGAACGCACGCACTTGGCGCGGATAGGCGATGGCGTGATCCGGCGGTATCCCGGTGCCTTCGAAGAGGCGCCCATCGGGCGTTGCGTACACCTCGTTGGACAGCGTGTATTCCCAGCCGTTGGGCAGGGTCTTGTCGAGGGAGTCGGAGAAGATTCCTTCGGTGGCGCTGCCGATGCGCACGACGCGGGGCAGCGGAAGCGACGCCAGCACCAGGATCTCGGCGGCGCTCGCGGTCGCGGGGCTGGTCAGCACGAAGACGCGGCCGTCGAAACCGCGGGCCGCAGGCGTCATCTGGATCCAGTTCGGCGACGCGTTGCCGTCGGCGTCCCGCGCGACCTTGCTGAATGCCCGGTAGGGCGCGTCCACGAATGGGCGCAGGAACTCGAGTGCTGCACCATCCTTGCCGCCGCCATTGAAGCGCAGGTCGAGGATGATGGAATCAGCATCGCCGAGATCCGCCAACATCCTCCCGACGAGGTTGCGCGCACCTTCCACCTCGTCCTGGTACTGGTTGATCCGGTCTTCGGCATGCGCGAAATAGCGCCCGAAGAACTCCCGCAGGTCCTCGGTCGGCTCCAGGCCGTAGTCGGCGAGCATCAACATGCTGTTGAGCTGCACGTAGCCGACGCGCGGGTCGACCATGCCCCAGCGCACGATGCCGGCGTTGTACTGCCGGACGTCGCGCACGTGGCGCTCGAGGATCGCCTGCTGGGCCTGGCGCGAAAGCTCGAAGTTCGACGGCTCGCCGTGGTCCCCACCGCTTGCGGCAGGGTGGGGCAGCGTATCGGGCCGTTCGAGCTTGACGTGCCCGTCCCGCAGTTCGCCCAGCATCGCCTCCAGCGTGTCGAACAGGACCGGGTCCGTCGAGTCAGGCGCCAGACGCGGGCGGTACTTCTTGCGCAGCGCGGGCCAATCGACCCCGCGACGTTCGAAGAACGGATAGTGGACGCGGAGCGTGTCCCACAACGAATCGAAGTTGAGCAGCGGGTCGGTCGGATCGGCTGGCGGGGTGGTGCAGCGCGCCGGCAAGGCCTCGATGCGGTCCAGGCGGTACGTGTTGATGCCGTAGCGCAGCTCGACGCGGCCGGGTGCCACCCTGACCAGCGTACCGAGCTCGCCGACGGGCTCTTCGACCGATGCATGGCACTCGACGGAGTTGGAATCGAACACCTTCGCCCGCGCGCCGCGGATCTCAAGAAGCCTGCCGTAGCCCCGCTGGTGCCAGACACCGTCGAAGCTTGCGTCCGGCGCATGCCCGTCCGCGGGTACGGGGCCGTAGGGCGAAATGCCCATCGCGGCCGCCAGAACCCAGCCCAGGGTGCGATCCAATTGCATGGCGGTTCCTTCGCAGCGCGTATTCGAAGCGGCCGGAGTATGTCACCGGACCGGTCCGCGGGTCGCGCCCACCCCGGCGCGGATCGGAGTTTCGACATCTCGGCGCGCGCCGGACGGTGTTGCAGGCTCGATCGCCACTGCCCTATGCACCATCAACAGCACGATTCCAGTTCGCATACAGCCTCCACAGGTCGTTCGCGCTGCCCCATGGCGATGCTCCTACTGACTGGAGGCCCCTGGCCGGGCGTTTGGATGCACTGCGCCGAACGAATCGAGTCCGCCTCCGGGCTCCCCCTCCGGGGCGGGATGGCTGTTCTTCGCTGGTGCAGCGCTCCTCATCCCGAGACTGCAGGTCGTCAGGGGGCGCACCGTGAGTCGAACTGGTCTGGCGCACGGTCCGTGCTCCGTTTCCGGGGAGGGGATCCGTGCGATCCAGTTCTGTGCTCCTACTGCTCCTGTTGCTGGCGTGCCTGCCGCCCGCGGCGCAGGCAGCCGACGAAAGCGCAACGCCGGGTGTGTACACCGACGCCGGTCCTGCAGCGGTCGCGTTGCGCCCTGCGCCCTGCGCCGGCAACCGGGGGGCAAGTACCGCGAGCTGCTCAACAAGGAGTTGCAGCGCCATCCGTGCAACGACGTAGCACGGGTCCAGCGCGCCTACCTGCTGGACCGCGCCGGCGACCACCGGCGCGCGCGCCGCGACTACGATGCCGCACTGGACGCCGCCGGTCCGCACGGGCCGCGACATCGGCACATCCGCTGGTCCCGCGGCTGGAGCCGCCATGGCATGGGCGACGTCGCCGGAGCACTTGACGACTCGCGCGAATCAGTCCGGCAGCACGGCGGACGGCCGTCCCGGGCCGCCTACACCTTCGCCCTCACGTACTGGACGCAGGACGACAGACCGCAGCCGCTGGCCTGGTACGAAGCGGCGGTGGAATCGAACGCGCAGTGGGGCACCGGGCAAGCATGGAACACAGCACCCGCCGGTGCGAGCCGCGCCGCGCGAACGCATGAGGGACCTGTTCGCGGCATGGGCGGCCCAAGGGGCCGGGCGTGGCTCTGCCCCGGGTTTCCCGGGTTAACCTTGGGCCGTTCCGAAGCCAGGATTGAATGGATGAAAGCCCCCCCGCGAGCCACCGTCGTCGGTCTCGTAACGCCGCACCTGCTGCGCATCATCGACCTCGCCAACCAGGCCGAGAAGGGCATGAACGTGGACTGGCATCTGCGTGATGCCGTGGCCACGTCGATGAAAGACCTGGGTGACCTCTGGAACGCTCCGGCATCCGTGGCGGCGTATCTGGAGGGGCTGGAGAACGCGGCCGCCCAGGCGCCGAAGCACCGGGAGGCGTACGTCCGCGTCCTGCAGGCCGCGGCCGACTCAGCGCGCCGCCTCAGGCGCGACTGAAATGACACCGCCCCGGGGTCGGAGCGGGTCCCCTCGCCCCGGCCGTCGACCCTTTGGCGGCTGATGCCACCCGCAGGGGTCAGGCGGTAGCCGCCTGTTCCGACGAGCCGTGCTGGCGTTGACCCGGTCCTTGCCGCGGCAGGCGGACGGTGAACTTGTTCTGCCCGCCGCTGCTGTCGGCGGTGATCGAGCCGCCGTGGGCCAGCGCGATCTCCCGCGCGACGTGCAGCCCCAGCCCAAGGCTGGCGGTCACGCCCTTGGCCGCATCGTCTCCCGGCTTCAGTCGCATCATCGGATCGAAAATGCGCTGCAGGGATTCTTCCGGTATCTGCCGGCCTTCGTTGATCACGCAGAGCGCGACGTCGGTGTCGTCGCCGGCCACGTGCATCTGGACGGGCCGCCCGGGGGTCCCGTGCTGGCCCGCGTTGCCCAGCAGGTTCACCAGCAGCTGGTGAACGCGGTCGGGATCGACGCACGCCTCCAACCGCGTGCCCAGGACCAGCTCGAACTCGCACTCGGGATGCATCGCGGCGGCGTCGTGGATGGCTTCGCTGCAGACCTCGGCCAGGTTCACCGTTTCCGGGCGAACCGGCAGCGTGTCGGCGCCCAGTCGCGTGCGTGCAAACTCCAGCAGGTCGTTGACCATGGCGGTCATGTAGCGCGCGGCCCGTTTGACCCGGTGGCCCAGTTCCACTGCCTTGTCTTCGCGCAGCTGGGTACGCGTCAGGATTTCGCCGGCGGCTGTCATCGATGACAGCGGCCCGCGCAGGTCGTGGCCGAGGATCGCGTCGAACATGTCGCGGGCATGGTCCGCGCGCTCGGAGAAGGTCAGGATCGACTCCGCCAGCGCCTGGTCGATGGCTTCGTTGAAGCGCATGACCTCGTCCAGCACGCTCTCCGGCATCGCCCCGTGCTGCTCGCGCCACAGGTGCAGCACGCTGGCCCGCAGCGCACGGAATTCGGAATTCAGCTGCATCAGGGTGAAGTCCGATGCGTGTCGCATCGTTCCATGCACGTTGGCCGGGCTGGTGGGGTCGGGATCGTCCGCACCGCCGAGCGATTTCGTGCGTTGCTCGCCTTCGGTCTGCCGCGTCTCGATGTCCACTGCCACCGCGCGCAGCATTTGCTCGGCGTGGTTGCGGAGCGCCTTCAGCGACATGGCGTCGGCGGCCGGCGTCATTGTCAGTGCGTGCCTGTCCCACTCGGCCAGGATCCGGTCCATGTAGTCGTTGATGAACTCTGACAGCCGCATGGCGCTCCCCGCATCCCTGGAAGTTGCTGCCGCCTCGTACTGCTGGCGACAGGCTGCGGAAATTAGCAGCGCCGCGTGAAAGATCGCTCAAATCCGGGTTGGGCAGCGGCGGGCGCAGGCGCGGTCGCCCGCCGCCAGGGTCTGGCGCATGAGCCGTCCCCACGTCGCCGGCTCATGCGGGGTCCCGCGCAGCGCCGGGGCCGTTCCTCGACCATCGCGGTGGCGCGTCCACGCCCGATGCGTGGCCGCGTTCCCGGCTTCGGCGGTGCTTTTCCAATGCTCCGTTTCCCTCGCTTCGGGGTGATACTGCGGCTGCGCCAGCGGCGCGCGTTCCCCTGCCGCTCCAAGGGCCCCATGACCATGCCTACGCCACAAGACGCCAAGCTCGACCGCATCGTTGCCGAGGCCCGGCGCAACGCCGAGCAGCGCGACCAGGGGTACCGCGAGCGTGCGCTGAAGATGTACCCGTGGGTCTGTGGCCGCTGCGCGCGCGAGTTCACCCGCGCCAACCTGCGCGAGCTGACGGTCCACCACCGCAACCACAACCACTCCGACAATCCGCCCGACGGCAGCAACTGGGAGCTGTTGTGCGTGTACTGCCATGACAACGAGCACTCGCGCCAGACCGACTACACCGGGGTCAGCGCACTGGCGGCCGAGGACACGCCGCCCGCCGCCACGTCCAACCCGTTTGCCGACCTCAAGTCGCTGCTGGGGATGGTCCCGCCCAAGGGCGGCTAGCGACCGGGCGGGGGCCGCCAGGCCCTGGGCGCCTAGGACCGGCTACCCGGGCGCCGCCGTGCCAGCACGGCATCCAGCGCGTAGCGTCCGCCACCCTGTGCGGCGAAATGCAGGCCCAGCAGCACCAGCACCAGCGCCGGCCACCATCCGCGGAAGTCCTGCTGCCAGTGCACCATGACCACGGCGACCACGAAGTTGAAGGCGACCACCAGCCCGGCCCAGCGGGTCAGCAGGCCGAGGACGAGGAGGCCCCCGCAGGCGGACTGGGCGTACACCGACAGCGGCGCCATCAGCTGCGGCCATGCAAAGCCGTTCTGGGTGAGGAAGACGACGAACTCCTGCATGCGCTCGCTGCTGGTCACGTTGTCCCAGGTGCCGTGCACGAGGAAGGCGCCGGTGACCACCCGCAACAGCATCAGCGTGGCGTCGGAAAGGTGCGAGTACCTGTCGAGGTTGAGAGTCACGTCGTGATATCTCCTGAAGAAGAGCGAGGGCAACTGCGGGCCAGGGCCGGTTGCTTTCCCATGTGGCACCGCTCGGGACACGGTGGAGCCGCCGCGATGGTCGTCGATTTCACTCCCGCCACGCGCGGCCCGCAAGTCACGGCGGAGCGATCCGTCCCGGCCCGGCGCCTCCGGTGGCGGCGCACGCGCCTCACCCACCCCGTGTTCACGCCCCGGGGCTAGCGTGTCGTTTTCCCGCAGGCCCCCCGAATGCCGCGTACACCCACACCCAAGCGTCATTCCGCCCGCAAGCGAGCCGCCGCAGGCCGCGCCCCGGCCATCGCCGGTGGCAGCGGCTGCGTGCGCGTGCGCGGCGCGCGCGAGCACAACCTGAAGGAGGTCGACGTGGATGTCCCGCGCGACCGGCTGGTGGTGTTCTCCGGCGTCTCCGGCTCGGGCAAGTCGTCGCTGGCATTCGGCACCATCTATGCCAAGGCGCAGCGCCGCTATTTCGAATCCGTGGCCCCGTACGCGCGACGGCTGATCGACCAGGCCGGCATGCCGGACGTCGATTCCATCGAGGGCTTGCCACCGGCGATTGCGCTGCAGCAGCAGCGCGGGTCCAGCAACGCGCGCTCCAGCGTCGGCAGCGTGACCACGCTGTCGAGCCTGGTGCGGATGATGTACTCCCGCGCCGGGGCGTACCCGGACAGGCAGGCGATGCTCTACGCGGAGGACTTCTCGCCCAACACCCCGCAGGGTGCGTGCCCGCGCTGTCACGGGCTGGGCCACGTGTACGAGGTCACCGAGGCGCTGATGGTGCCGGACCCGTCGCTGAGCATCCGCGAGAAGGCCATCGCCTCGTGGCCGCCGGCGTGGCATGGGCAGAACCTGCGCGACATCCTGGTCACGCTGGGTTACGACGTGGATACACCGTGGAAGGACCTGCCCAGGAAGGACCGCGACTGGATCCTGTTCACCGAGGAGACGCCGACGGTGCCGGTCTATGCGGGTTTCACCCCGGCCGAAACGCGCGCCGCGCTCAGGCGCAAGGCCGAGCCCAGCTACATGGGCACCTACACCGGCGCGCGGCGCTACGTGCTGCACACCTTCGCCACCACCCAGAGCGCGCTGATGAAGAAGCGGGTGTCGCGCTACCTGGAGGGCCGGCTGTGCCCGGAATGCGACGGCAAGCGGCTCAAGCGCGAGGCGCTGTCGGTGACGTTCGCCGGCGTGGACATCGGCGAGCTTTCGCGGATGCCGCTGGACCGGGTGGTCGACCTGCTGCAGCCCGTCGCGCGCGGTGTGTTCGACAGCCACGCGGGCGAGGGCACCACCAACGCCACCGCGACGAAGCGTGACCGCGCCAAACGCGCCGTGGCCAGGCAGGCCACCCACGCCGCCGCGCCCGACGTGCGCCGCACCCCGGCCCTGTCGGAAGAAAAGCGCATCGCCGCCCAGCGCCTGGCGGAGGGCGTCGTCGCCCGGCTGCGGACGCTGCAGGCGCTGGGGCTGGGCTACCTGTCCATGGACCGCAGCACACCGACCCTGTCGCCCGGCGAGTTGCAGCGCCTGCGGCTGGCCACGCAGCTGCAATCGCACCTGTTCGGCGTCGTGTACGTGCTGGACGAACCGTCCGCCGGCCTGCACCCGGCCGACAGCCAGGCGCTGTACGACGCGCTGGAGGAACTGCGCGACGCCGGCAACTCGGTGTTCGTGGTCGAGCACGACCTGGAACTGATGCGCCGCGCGCAGTGGCTGGTGGACGTCGGCCCCGAGGCCGGCGAGCGCGGCGGCCAGGTGCTCTACAGCGGCCCGCCGGCCGGGCTGGCCAAGGTCAAGGAGTCCCGCACCGCGCACTACCTGTTCGGCACCACGCCCGCGCCGGCCAGCATCGAGCGCGCGACGTCGAACTGGCTGGAGCTGCGCGGCCTGCACCGCCACAACCTGCACGGGCTGGACGCGCGCATCCCGCTGGCCGTGCTTACCGCGGTCACCGGCGTCTCCGGCTCGGGCAAGTCCAGCCTGGTCGCGCAGGCACTGGCCGAACTCGTCCGCCTGCACCTGGGCCACGTGCCCGAGGACAGCGACGACGACACCCCGGACGCGCCGACGGCCATTGAACGCACGCATGGCCACCTGGGCGGCGACGTCGATGCGGTGCAGCGGTTGGTGCAGGTCGACCAGAAGCCGATCGGCCGCACCCCGCGCTCCAACCTGGCCACCTACACCGGCCTGTTCGACCACGTGCGAAAGCTGTTCGCCGCCACGCCGGACGCGCGCCGACGCCGCTTCGACGCCGGGCGGTTCTCGTTCAACGTCGCGAAGGGCCGCTGCGACACCTGCGAGGGCGAAGGCGTGGTCAGCGTCGAACTGCTGTTCATGGCCAGCGTCCACGCCCCGTGCCCCAGCTGCCATGGCGCCCGCTACAACGAGGCCACGCTGCAGGTACGGTGGAACGGCCGCAACATCGCCGAGGTGCTGGGCATGACGGTGGAGCAGGCCGGCGACTTCTTTGCCGACGAAGGTGCGGTCGCGCGCCCGCTGCACCTGCTGCGCGAGATCGGCCTGGGCGACCTGCGCCTGGGCCAGCCGGCCACCGAGCTGTCCGGCGGCGAGGCACAGCGCATCAAGCTGGCCAACGAGCTGCAGCGTAGCCAGCGTGGCCGCAGCCTGTACGTCCTGGACGAGCCCACCACGGGCCTGCACGCCGCCGACGTCGACCGCCTGATGCTGCAGCTGCACCGTCTTGTCGAAGCGGGCAACACCGTGGTGGTGATCGAACACGAGATGCGTGTCGTCGCCCAGGCCGACTGGGTGATCGACATGGGGCCGGGTGCGGGGGAGCGGGGTGGGAGGATCGTGGCCCAGGGCCGGCCGGCAGAGGTAGCCAAGGTTCGGGCGAGCCGGACGGCGGGGTACCTGGCGGCGGCCTTGGCGCACTGACCCGTGGGCGGTCACGACGCCGAGTGCCCCGCCGCGAATTCACCTCACTGCGCGTACCGCCGCTGGCACACCTCACACCAGAACGCCCGCCGCTTCGCCCGGCCCAGCTGCTTCCGATAGCTCAGGCGGGTACCGTCCCGTGGGCAGAACTGCCGGGTGTGCACCTGGTAGTTCTTGCGCAGCACGTAGGCCTTCTTCCAGCGGTAGAAGTCGAAGCTGTACTCGCGCGCCTGCGCCACCAGTTCAGCCAGCTTGCGCGGCGGCAGGTCGCCGGCCCGGCTCTCCGGGTGCACGCGGATGCGGTGGAGCACTTCGTTCTTGATGATGTTGCCGACGCCCGCGAACAGGTCCTGGTCCAGCAGGGCGTCCGCCACCAGTGCGTCCGGACGCGCCCGCAGCCTGCGGCGCGCGCCGGCCGGGTCCCAGGCGTCACCCATGACGTCGACGGTCCAGTCGTAGTGATCGTCCAGGTCCCCTTCCAGGAACTTGACCGAGCACGCATAGAAGTTCAGCACCTCGCCCTTGCTGAAGCCAAGCGACAGCCGCGGCGGCGTGTCCTTGCCCTCGTTGATGCGGTAGCTGCCGAACAGCAGCAGGTGGATGCGCACGCTGAAGCCGTTGAACTCCAGCAGTACATGCTTGCCCCAGCTGCGCACCGCCTTCAGCGTCTTGTTGCGCAGCCGGTCGATGTCCTGCCTGGAGTTGCCCGACACGCGCAGCACCCGGCGCCCGGCGAACTTCGCCGCCGCCTCGCGCAGGATGATGATCGAAGGTCCTTCGGGCATGGCCGGAGCATCGCGGCGGCACGATGAGGCAGGCGTCAATCGCGGAGGCATGCGTGGTTGGGGTGGGGCCCGGAAGAGGGTCACGACGGTGGCATGTCCGGCACCGGGGCGGGTTTCCGTTCCCTCTAGCGGATTGATCCAGATCAAACCCCCGCAGGTGGCAGGGGGCCTAAGCTGGAGTCACGCAGACGCGATTCGCATCCTGCCTGCGACACGGACCGGATCCGGTCCCCCAGCGGCCGCCGACAGGCGGCGAGGAACCGCCAGATGAACGCCGAACTGCTCGACTACTTGCGCAAGATGGTGGAGACCGGGGCATCCGACCTCTTCTTCTCGGTGGGCGCACCACCCGCGCTGAAGATAGATGGGGCCATCACCCCGCTGGGCGACACGCCACTGAGGGTGGACGCCGTGAACGCGCTGGCGCTGCAGGCCATGAGCGAACGGCAGCAAAAAGAGTTCGACGAGACGATGGAGATGAACCTGGCCATCGACATGCCCGACGTCGGACGCTTCCGCTTCAACATCTACCGCCAGCGCGGCAACCCCGCAATCGCCATCCGCTACATCACCAGTCGCATCCCGTCCCTGGAGGAATTGAACCTGCCGGCGCTGCTGCACGACCTGGCGGTGGTGCCGCGCGGGCTGGTGCTGGTGGTCGGTGCGGCGGGCTCGGGCAAATCCACCACGCTGGCCTCGATGATCGACTACCTCAACACACAACAGGCGGTGCACGTGCTGACCGTTGAGGACCCGATCGAGTACATCCACACGCACAAGAAATCGATTGTCGACCAGCGCGAGGTGGGGCTGGACACCAGGAGCTATGCCAACGCCCTGCGCAACACGATGCGCGAGGCGCCCGATGTACTGATGATCGGCGAGGTCCGCGACCAGGAAACCATGCAGGCGGCCATCGCGTATGCAGAGACCGGCCACCTGTGCCTGGCAACGATGCATGCCAACAACGCCAACCAGGCGCTGGACCGCGTCATCAACTTCTTCCCCGATACCGCCCACCACCAGCTGCTGGTCGACCTCTCGCTCAACCTCAAGGCGGTGATCTCTCAGCGGCTGTTGCGCGGCGTCGATGGCCGGCGGCTGCCGGCAGTTGAGATCCTGCTCTCGAGCCCGTTCGTCGCCGAGCTGATCGAGAAGGGCGAGATCGCCGCGATCCGGGATGCGATGAAGCAGAGCTCCGAGCTGGGGATGGTCACCTTCGACGAGTCGATCTACGCGCTCTATGCCGCGGGCCGGGTCAGCTACGACGAGGCCATGGACCACGCCGACTCGCGCACCGACCTGGGCCTGCGCATCAGGCTGGAAGGCCCGCACCCCATGGGTGGCCATAGGGATGCACTCGAGGGCGCGAGTATCGACGGCCTCGGTGCCGACGGCCGGCCGGAATCACCCGAGCAGCTGTCGCAACGCGGCGCGATCTTCCGAAGCGCTGCATTCGACGCTCAGCCGGGACAGCGGGGCAGGGGGGAGTAGTCCGGCGAGGCGACGGAGTGCGTCCGGGTTGGGCGGTGCCATCGGCCAGGTGCGCGATGCGCTCGCGATGGGCTGCCCGGGACTTCGCTGGCGCCCCATCCGCGGGTTCAAGAAGGTCGCTGGTGCCAGGGAGTCGAGGTCAGCGGGAGATACCGAAAACGGCCGATACGCGTTCGGTGAAGTCTAGAGTCGGTTGCAGATAGCGTCCGCCTTCCAGGCGTGAGCCGGTGACCTGGACGCGGTCGAGGGTGGTGTTTCCGTAACCGTGCGCCTGGGTCGAATTGACGCTGTTGATGCTGTACACCGGCCCGAGCGTGCCGCCGAACGCGATCGCCAACCCTTCGGCTTTCTCACGGACTTCCGCGACGGCCCGGGCACGCGCTTGTTCGCGCAACGCGGCCTCGTTGCTGGACTTGAAGCTCACGTCCGAGACATCCGTGAAGCCGGCGGACAGTGCCGCGTCCATGTAGGCCCCGAGCCTGTCGAGGTCGTCGATCCTGACTTTCACTTCCCGGCTGGCGACATGGGCCGGAGGCAGTGGCCGATCGCTGTCGTCGTAGTCGATGGCCTCGCGCAAAGCGAGGTCCGAGGCGGTGATGTCGTCCGGGGCGATTTCGAATCCGGGAGCGGCCTCAAGAAGCGCGCTGACCGCGCTATCGACCACGCGCTTGGCCTCGCCTGGATTCCCTGCGCGATGCCGCGCCACCATGGTGACGACCGCCGCGTCCGGCGCAACGCTGACTTTCCCCTCGCCCTGCACGACTACGTGCGGCCCATCGGGCAAGGGGGTGCCGGCGATGGCGGCGGCAGAGGCAAGCGTGAGCGGAAGGGCTGCTGCGAAGAACCGTTTGCGCATCGGGGGCTCCATCTGGTGGGTGGTGCTGCCTTTGACAGTCAGCGACGCGCAGACTGCCCGCTACGGGGGGGGCGGCTTCTAGAGCACTGCCCTCAGGATGAAGAAGAAGATCACCGAAAGCACCGCGCCGGCGGGGACGGTGATCAGCCACGACAGGAAGATGTTGCGGATCACGGTGAGGTTGATCGCCGAGATGCCGCGCGCCATTCCGACGCCGAGGACGGCGCCGACCAGGGTGTGCGTGGTCGAGATCGGCAGGCCGGTGCTGGAAGCGAGCACGATGGTGCTGGCCGCCGACATTTCCGCTGCAAAGCCGCGGCTGGGGGTGAGTGCGGTGATCTGCGTGCCCACGGTCTGCATGACCTTGCGGCCATAGGTCGCCAGGCCCAGCACGATGCCACCGCCGCCCAATAGCAGCACCCACGGCGAGACCGCCGACTGGCCCTCCACCATGCCCGTGGTGGCGACGGAGATCACCGCCGACACCGGTCCCACCGCGTTGGCGACGTCGTTGGAACCGTGCGCGAACGCCATCGAGCAGGCGGTGATCACCATCAACACGCCGAAGATGCGTTCGACGGTGGCGAACCGGAACTTGAGATCGGCGGCGGGATCGACCCTGATGCGGTCGATGATCAGCTTGCCCGCCACCGCGACCGCGATCGAGATCACGGTGGCAATCGCCAGGTTCTGGTTGGTCGTCAGGTCCAGCCCGATGTGTTTCAGGCCCTTGGTCAGCGTCATCATCACCACCATGAAGGCGGCGATGAGCATGTAGACCGGCACGTAGCGGCGAGCGCGTTCGATGGGATCGCTGCGGTCGAGGATCAGCACCTGCACGGTGCGGAAGATGAAGAAGGCGATGACGCCCGAGACCAGCGGCGATACCACCCAGCTCATCACGATCTGGCCGACCTTGCCCCATTGCACCGCTTCCATGCCGATGCCGACGGCAGCGAAGCCGACGATGGCGCCGATGATGGAATGGGTGGTCGACACCGGCCAGCCCAGCTTGGAGGCCAGGTTCAACCACACGGCGGCGGCCAGCAGCGAACCGAGCATGCCGTAGATCATCAGTTCCGGCGTGTCGGCCATCAGGCTGGCATCGACGATGCCACTGCGGATGGTGGAGGTGACGCTGCCGCCGGCAAGCACCGCGCCGGCGAACTCGAATATCGCGGCGATGATCACCGCCTGCTTGAAACTGATCGCCTTCGCGCCGGTGGACGTGGCCATGGCATTGGCCACGTCGTTTGCGCCGATCGCCCAGGCCATGTACAGGCCGAAGACCGCGGCCAGCACGATATAGAGGGTCATCTGATCCATGCGTCGGTCCTCAGCGGGCCAGCAGGCGCTGCAGGCGGCTGCCCACGCGTTGGGCGTAGTCGCCGACCTCACCGATCCACTCGATGGCCTGGTACATGAACACCACGTCCACCGGCGGCAGGTCCTTCTCGCGCACGAACAGCGCGGCGCGGACCTCGGCCTGCAGCTGGTCGGTGTCGTCCTCGATGGCGTCGAGCTGGCTGATCATCTCTTCCACCAGTTCCACCTCAGCCCCGCGGAAGCCGGTCTCGAACAGTTCGTCCAGTTCGTGGACGCTCCGCTCGGCCTGGTCCACCGCATCCACGCAGCGGCGCACCAGTTTCATCAGCGCCTCGCCGATTTCGGCGGGAAAGGCCATCCGCCGGCCGATCACGATGCCCGAGACGTCCTTGGCCGTATTGGCCACCCGGTCCTGGATCATCAGCAGGTCCAGCAGGTCGGCGCGCGCCACCGGCATCCACAGGTTGTCGGGCAGGTTCAGGCGCACGTCCTTCTTCAGGTCGTCGGCGGACTGCTCCCGAGCGACGATGAGCTCGCGCGAGGCGGTCGCCGCGGCCCAGTCGGCGCGCAGTACCGCCTCCATGAACGGCACGAGCTCGCGCGCACAGGCGGCCGCTTCCTGGATGTGCTTCTGCAACGGGCGCACCGGCGAGCGACCGAAAAGATTGGCGATGAAGCTCTTGGCCATGGGGGGTCCCTTGGGTGGTTGCCGGCAGGCGCGCCGACTGTCATCGAACTGTAATTATCGACGAAATACGCGATGGATTGGGTCGGGCAAATAGGGCAGGCGCATGTCGGGCAGGGCCGGGAGAGGCGAGGTCGATCAGTCGTAGCGGCACGCGATCGGCTTGATACGAACGCACACTCCAGGCGCTGCGGCTGGACTGCCGTTGCGATGCGAACGCGTGCGCAAGAGTTCGCACTGCCCCCGGTTTTCACGCCGACCCGTCTACCGTACCCCTCTCTCCCCCGGACCCGCCGATGCTTTTCGATGGACGTCGTTACTTCGGCCAGGCCCGCCTGCGCCGCCACTGGCGCGCATCGCCGCCTCGCCAGCACGCCCATTGCCCGGTCTGCTGCATGACCCGCGGTGGAGAGGTGCAAGGCGCTTGGAAAGAATGAAGCAGCGCCGCCCGGGGAATACCGCTTGAGCGGCATGTTCGACTCGCTGCGCAGCTACAACTATCGGCTTTGGGCGGGTGGCGCGCTGGTGTCCAACGTGGGCACCTGGATGCAGCGCATCGGCCAGGACTGGCTGGTGCTGACCGTGCTCACCGACCACAGCGCCACGGCGGTAGGCATGGTGATGGCGCTGCAGTTCGGGCCGCCGCTGCTATTGCTGCCGCTCACCGGCTATGTCGCCGACCACTGGGACCGCCGCAAGTTGCTGATGGCCACCCAGGCCGCGGCCGGGTTGCTTGCGCTGGGCTTGGGGCTGTTGACCCTGGCCGGTGCGGTGCAGCTCTGGCAGGTGTACGGGTTCGCCCTGCTGCTGGGCTGCGTCACCGCGTTCGACGCGCCGGTCCGGCAGACGTTCGTGTCGGACCTGGTCAGCGACGACGACCTGGCCAACGCGGTGGCGTTGAACTCCGCATCGTTCAATGCCGCGCGCATGGTCGGCCCGGCGGTGGCGGGCCTGCTGATCGCGGCGGTAGGCGAGGGCTGGCTGTTCGTGGTCAACGCGGGCTCCTACGCGGCAGTGCTGGCGTCGCTAGGGTTCCTGCGGGTGCGCGAGCTGCATGCCGAAGCCGCGCCCGAGCGCACCCCGGGCAGCCTGCTGGCGGGATTCGGCTACGTGGCGCGGCGGCCAGACCTGATGGCGGTAATGGTGATGCTGGCCCTGATCGGGACGTTCGGCTTCAACTTCGCCATCTACATTTCAACCATGTCTGTGACCGTGTTCGACGGCGATGCCAGCCAGTACGGCCTGCTGACCTCGGCGATGGCCGCCGGCACCCTGTGCGGGGCGCTGCTGTCCGCGCGTCGCCCCGAGCCCGGGGTGGTGCTGATGGGCGTGTCGGCAGCGGCATTCGGTCTCAGCGTGGCGGTCGCCGCGGTGATGCCCGGGCCGCTGCTGTTCGCGGTGGTGCTGTTCTTTGTCGGGTTGGCGGCGCTGACCTTCATGACCGCCAGCAACTCGATGATGCAGCTGACCACCGAACGCGCCATGCGCGGCCGGGTGCTGGCCCTGCGCATCGCCGTGGTGATGGGAGGTACCCCGCTGGGGGCGCCGCTGGTCGGGTGGGTGGTGGATCGATTCGGCGCGCGCTGGGCGCTGGCCGTGGGTGCGCTGTCGGGCATCCTTGCCGCCGCGGTCGCGGTGGTCTACCTGGTTCGCCACCGCGACCTGCGACTG
Organism: Novilysobacter viscosus; assembly: GCF_046600715.1. Lineage (NCBI taxonomy): Bacteria > Pseudomonadati > Pseudomonadota > Gammaproteobacteria > Lysobacterales > Lysobacteraceae > Novilysobacter > Novilysobacter viscosus. The sequence continues at coordinate 646,590 of NZ_JBJMAV010000001.1, read as the reverse complement.
ACCAGCAGGGGCGGGCGCCTGCGCCTGGATATCGGTCCTGCGCCCGTCTACGCCCCGGGGGTGCGCCTGGCGACCGGGGAGCGGGTCAAATAGCGGTTCGCGGTAGTCGCTTCGGTGGTTGAAGGAGCGCGGCCCGGCGGCGGCGCGGGCGCACGCCCTGCAACGTCGGCACGGGTGTGTTCGTCCCGGCTCGGGCGCACGGCCCCTGGGCTCGGTTGGCGGGAAAGCGGCGCCGAAGGGAGTCTGGCCGCATCAACCCGCTTTGTGCGTTGAAGCGCACTTCGCATTTGGACTTGTGGCGCTGCCCCCCGACTAGGGAGTACAAGGGAGAAACTGATCCCGGAACCTGGCTGCCAGGGGTGTGGCGATGATGACGCCGGTGTTGAAGTCGGTTCCGCCCTACCTCCTCCAGCCGGCGGAAGCCACGGCCAGCGAACGGTTCACCCGGGCCCTGGTGGCACTCACCCGTGCGGTATGGCATCCCGATTGCACTTTCGAAACTGCCATCGACTCCATATGCCAGACAGCGGCCGAGGCGTTGCAGATCGAACGTGTAAGCGTGTGGAAGTACGAGGCCGCCGAGTGCCGGCTGGGCTGCCTGAGTGCGTACGACGCACAAACCGGGCAGTTCGCTTCACCCGAGTCGCTTGAGACGCTGTCGCTGGAGGGCGATGACTACATCGCCGCGCTGGAGGATGTCCGCACCTTCGAATCGGCCGAGATGGAGGCTGCATCCGACCTGGCGAGCTCCCACCTCGCGTTGCGCGACTACCTGCAACGCCATCGCATCCATGCAGTGCTCGATGCCCCCGCGTTCGTCGGGGGCGATCTGCAGGGCGTCATCTGCCACGAGAGCATCCTTCGCGTGCGTCAGTGGTCGCGCGAGGAGACCACGTTCGCCGCAAGCATGGGTGACTACGTGGCCATGGCCTTCGAGATCGCACGCCGCCGCCGCGCCGAGGCCGAGGTGGAACACCTGCGATTGCACGATGCCGCGACCGGGCTGCCCAATCGCCACTACATGACAGAGCTGATCCGGCAGCGGCTGCTCGGCAACACGCTTCGCAAGGGCGAAGTCCTGGCGGTGGTGCATGTGCAGGTGGACCCGACGGGAGGCGAGGCCTGGATGGCCGGGGCCCCAACTGCAGACGAGATCCTGGTCCGCATCGCGGGGCTGCTGCGTTCCTTCACCGGCGACGGCATCGAACTGGCAAGGATCGACTCCAACGGCTTCAGCTTCCTCGTGACCACTCGGCCGGAAAAGAGCACCGTCGTCGGATTGGCGGAGTCGATCCTTGCGGCCCTCCAGTCCCTTGACTGGAACAATCTCGCGGTGGATCCCGGGGCCACGATCGGAATTGCCCTGGCCGACCAGAAGGGTAGCCACGATGCGGCTGGGCTGTTGCAACAGGGCAGGGAGACCGCCGCCCGGGTATGCACCAGCGAGCGCTTCGGTTACGCCATCTATGACTCCCGGCACCATGCCTCGCTGGTCGAAGGCATGCATATTGAGCGTGCGCTGCGCGACGGCTTCGCCAAGGGCGAGTTCGAACTCCACTACCAGCCCGAGTACGACACGATGGCCGGGCAGTGGGTGGCCGCCGAGGCGCTGCTGCGCTGGCGCGTGGGCGACCGGCTGGTGGTGGCGGGCGAATTCATGGGCGTGCTGGAGCCGTCGCGGTTGATGCTGGCCGTGGGCAGCTGGGTGCTGCGGCAGGCGTGCCTCGACGCCGCCGGGTGGCCACTCGACGGGGAGGGTCGCGCGTTCATGGTGAGGGTGAACGTGTCGGCCCGGCAGTTCGACGAGCCGGGGTTGACTGACGATGTGCAAGAGGCGCTGCTTGCCTCCGGGCTGGAACCCGCGCGGTTGTGCCTGGAGCTCACCGAAACCACGCTGATGCGCGATATCGAACGGGCGATGGACATCCTCACGGAACTGCACGACATGGGCGTGCAGGTGGCGATCGACGACTTCGGCACCGGCTATGCCTCGCTGGTCTACCTCAAGCGCTTTCCCATCGATGTATTGAAGATCGATGGCAGCTTCGTGCAAGGCCTGCCCGACAACACGGCCGACCTGGCCATCATCCAGGCCGTGGTCAGCCTGGCTGCCGCGTTCCGGATCGGCGTGATTGCCGAAGGGGTGGAGCTGGGAATGCAGCAGCAGGCCCTGATGGGCATCGGCGTGCATCGCATGCAGGGCTGGCTCTACGGGAAGGCGGTGAACAACGATGAGATATGTCGCATGCTCGGATCGCCCGCCCCTGTCCGGGCAGGTCCCACCGACGTCGGGGTTGCTGCCTGATAGCCCGCAGGCCGGGGAGCAGGGGCCGGTTCGCCCACGCTCCAGACCCACGCACTCCCGGCGTCCGCCGTGCGCACATTGGTGCAGTTCGACGACAGTCCGCTTGAGCCCCGCTGGATCGCGCTCAACGACGGGGTGAGGGGCGGGGGCTCGAGCGGCGACCCGCTGCTGGTCGAGGGCCGCCTTGAGTTCAGCGGCGCGTTGTTGGCGAACAACGGAGGATTTGCCTCGGTGCGCAGCGTGGGTCGCGGGTTCGACCTCAGCGACGCGACGGACGTGGTGCTCCGGGTGTGCGGCGACGGACGTGGCTACCAGCTGCGCCTGGCCACCGACGCACGCCACGGCGGCATGCCGGTTTCCTATGGCGCCGGGTTCGACACCCCGCCCGGTGAGTGGACCGAAGTGCGCGTGCCATTGACGGCGCTGACGCCCACGGCACGGGGCGCCGCGGTGCGGGGGCCGCCGCTGGACCCGTCCCGGGTTCGGGAGATCGGGCTGTTGATCGCGGACCGTCGCGAAGAGGCATTTGCGCTGTCGGTGGAGTGGATTGCGGTCGAGTAGTAGACATGGATGAGGGCCCCGTTCCGGCGCCGATGCCTGCACCACCGGCGCGACATCGGAAACAGCGACGCAAGGGGAAATTGCGCCGCCTTGTTGACCGCGCACGGCGCCGCGAACAGGATGGGGCGATCAATCCGGTTGGTTTTCCGGTTGGTTCCGGCCGGTGTCCATGCCCGGCCCCACGCATTCCAGTCAGGGGAGACCCGCGTGAGCACCCAACTCGATGATTCGACGATCGACGACTTTGCCGCGTCAATCCGGGGGGAGCTGATCCAGCCCGGCGACCCCGGTTACGACACCGCGCGCGCGGTCTGGAACGGGATGGTCGACCGCAGGCCGAGGCTCATCGTGCGCTGCACCGGCGCCGCCGACGTGATGCGGGCGGTGGATTTCGCGCGCGTCCACGACCTGCCGTGCACCGCCCGGGGCGGCGGCCATAGCGTGGCGGGCAAGTCCATATGCGATGGCGGCGTGGTCATCGACCTGTCGCTGATGCGCACGGTCAGCGTCGACCCGCGCACGCGCACGGCCCGGGTGGGGCCGGGCGCGACACTGGGCGACCTCGACCACGAGACCCAGGCCTTCGGCCTTGCGACCACCGGCGGGACCGACTCCCGGACCGGGGTTGCCGGCCTGACTTTGGGTGGGGGCATCGGCATGCTCGCGCGCACGTTCGGCCTGGCGGCGGACAACCTGCTTGGCGTGGACATCGTGCTGGCGGATGGAAAGCAGGTGCATGCCAGCGAGGATGAGAACCCCGACCTGTTCTGGGCGCTGCGCGGGGGCGGCGGCGAGTTCGGGGTAGTGACCTCGTTCGAATTCCAGCTCCATCCGCTGGGCCCGGAGCTGATGGTGGCGCAGGTGTTCCATCCTTTCGAAGACGCCGCGAAGGTGCTGCGCTTCTATCGCGACTTCCACGCGCAGGCGCCGGACGAGCTGTCCTGCTACGCGCTGTTCACGCACATCCCACCCATCCCGCTCTTCGACGAGGCGCTGCATGGCAGGACCGCCGTTGCACTGGTCGCCTGCTATTCGGGCGAGCCGGCAAAGGGCGCCGCACTGATGGAGCCGCTGGAGAACTTCGGCACGCCGCTGATGGCGTCCGTGCAGCCGATGGCCTACACGACCCTGCAGAAGAGCTTCGATGCCGGATCGCCCGACGGCCATCGCTACTACTGGAAGTCGCAGTTCCTGCCGGGTCTGGCCGATGCCGCCATCGACACCCTGGTGGCGCGGATCGAAACCCTGCCGGGCGCGCTCACCCTGGGCGGGTTCGAGCCTATGGGCGGCGCCATCAACCGGGTCGCCGCCAACGCCACCGCATACCCGCACCGCGATGCGATGTTCAACTTCAGCATCTTCGCCGGCTGGACCGACCCCGCCGACGACGAGGCGGTCATCGGCTGGACCCGCGAGTTCCACGAGGCGATGGCGCCCTATTCAACGGGCGGCAGCTACTTCAACTATGCCGATGCCGACGAGGTCGACCGGACCGACGTGGCCCACGCCGGCAACCACCAGCGGCTGCAGGACCTGAAGGAAAGGTTTGATCCGGTAAACGTGTTCCGGCTGACGCGGAACTAGGCAGCAGCCTGCAAGGACGGCAGGCGGACCGCACTACCCGGCGTCGCGCCGGAGGCGTCCCACGCGCTTGCGGTACTGGCGCACGTTGTCGCCTTCGATGCTCGCGCGCCGCGTGCCCTGGACCGTGTCGATCTTGCGGTCACTGCCGGTGACCGGTTTCGCCACGACGTCGGTTTCGTGCTCGAAGGCGTGCGACTTGTCGGTGTTGCGGTAGAACCGGTACAGGCCCCAGTACAGCGCGACCGCACCGGCCGGGCCGAGGGCGAGAAGCCAGAGTCCGCCGTCGTCGCTCATGACGCCACCACCAGGAATGCGATCGCCAGGGATTCGATGAAGGTGCCGACGCTGAGCGCGGCCAGCAGCAGCTTCCACTGCTGGACCGGCACGCTGCCCATGGTCTCACCGGTGCGGCCGTTCACCGCGATGTAATGCAGCATCCCGCCGCCGTTGCCGCCGCGCTGGTGGTACGAGTACAGCCAGACGGGCAGGTACATCGACACCCAGCGCGTACCGTGCACGTCCAGACCTTCCTGCTCCCAGCGCACGCCGCGGTCGTAGCGGCCCACCGATTTGCCGACCTGGGCCCGTGCGATGGACAGCAGCTGGTCCTGCAGGCGCGGGTGCAGGTGGTCGACGTCCCGGTCGCGCTTCTCGGAGCTGAAACCGGACAGGAACGACGCGTTCCATTTCACCGCGTTCTTGGTGTCGAACGGCAGGATGGTGTTGATGATGTTGTTGGTGTTGGCACCGGTGTCCAGGTTGCCGCGTTCGGTGGAGGATTCCAGCGGCAGGTCGTCGACCGTGAAGTCCACGTGCCGTTCGACGTGGTAGACGTCGGCGTCGTAATAGGTCTTCTTCTGGTCGCCACTTCCCTTGGTGTAGCGGCGGGTCTCGATCTCGCCTTTGCCGACGACGTCCACGCTCGCCTTGCCGTCGACGATCATGTAGGGCAGGTACACGCCGATGACGTTCTCGGGGGTGAACTCTTCCTTGAACGCCTTGAGTGCGAACATCCGCCGCTTGTCCACGAACTGGCGGATGCGCGCGACCGCGTCGTCCTTGCGGATGTGGAAGGGCAGCACCGCGTCGGGCACCGCGCCGTTGGCGACCTGTTCGTTGACGCCGAAGACATGGCGGCACCAGTGGCAGCGCGCCGTCATGGCGTTCTCGGTGTTGACCGTTACTTCGGCACCGCACCCGGTGCACTTGAAGCTCATCAGGCTGGCGGTATCGGCCTCGATGTCCCGCGCGCCCGACGCGATGACGGTGCCTTCCAGCTCGTCCAGGCCGGTGCCGAAGCCGAATTCCTCCTCGACCCGTTGCCCGTGCCACTCGTTGCGGCAGTACAGGCAGACCAGCATGTCGCTGCCGGGCTTGTGGCGGATGTCGGTGGCACCGCATTTCGGACAGCGGTTGAGGCCATCGCGCAGCTCGGCAGCGGAGGTGTCGATGCTGGCCGGGTCGGGCGCACGCAGCTCGTCGCGGATCGGCCCGGGCAGCGTGTCGGGGTCCACCGGGAAGCTTCCCGGTGGCGGCGGCACGTCCTGTGGCGAGCCCGGGCCGATGACCGGGGGCGCCGGCTGCACCGGCGGCGGCGACGGAGTCTTGGGGTTCGACATTGTCCGGCGGGCTACCGGCTCAGAGGCCGAGTGCCTTGGCCTTGACGGCGTCGTAATCGGCCTGGGTGATCAGGCCCAGGTCGAGCATTTCCTTGGCCTTGCCCAGCTTGGCGACCGGGTCCTCGGCAGCGGGCGCGGCCGGAGCGGCGGGCGCAACCGGCTGCTGCAGGCTGCCGATGCCACCCATCATCCCCGACGCCATGCCAAGGCCCATGATGCCTGCGGCGCCGCTGTTTTCGCCGGCCGACTGCATGCCGGCCGCGACACTGGCCTGCAGGTTGGAATTGCCACGCGAGCCCGACAAGGCGTCGGCGCGCTGCACCGTCTTGAGCAGTTCGCGGGTGTTGGCGTCGTACTCGATGGAAACGATGGCGGTCTTGACGATGGCCAGCCCGCGGTCGGATTCCCACTGGTAGGCATGTTCCACCGCCTGCGAGAGGCTCCGGGCGAAGCCAAGCGAGTCCTGCTGCAGCTTGGTGATGCGATTGCCCTTGCCCGGGTCGTTGGTGTACAGGCTGAAAGCCGGCGCAAGCGAGCCCACCACTTCGTTGAACAGCTGGCTGGCAGCGGCGTTCTCCAGGTCGGTGAAATCGAACACCTGGCCCGGCTGGAGGTAACGCGCCGGCACGAAGTTCTTCACGAACAGGATCGGGTCGACGACCTTCAGCGTGTACGAGCCACGCGTGACCGCGCCGACCTGGGTGCCGAGGAAGCCGTCGTCCCAGTAGATTTCCGATTGCGTGCCGAAACGGTTTTCAGGCAGCTCCTTCAACGATACGAAGAAGGCGGCCTGCTGCGAACCGGGCTGGCCGCCGAACTTGAAGCGCTCCCAGCTCTGCTTGATGAGCGGCGAGACGATGCCGTCGCCGGCGAAGATCGACTGCGAGTCAAGGTGCTCCGATCGCCATTCGTAACCGCCCGGTTCCGCGGCGAATCCGGTAATCGCCCCGTCCTGGAACAGCAGCAGGCCATACCCCTCGGGTACGACGATCTTCGAACCGTTGGTGATGATGTTCGAGGAACCCGAGGTGTTGGACCCGCGCCCGGCATTGGTGCCCCGCGGGACCGCGGCGAACAGCGCCGCCGTCGCCGGCAGGCCATCGGGAACCGTGTAGAAGTCCTTCCACTGGTCGCCGAGCGAACCGCCGACCGCGCCAACCACCGCCTGTACAAGACCCATGACATCACTCCGTGATTCGAGCCGGGCACCGTGCCGACCATGCGCGGCGACTATACATTCCCGGCCGGAACGGCGGACGTCAGTCGAGGGGCACCGCGCCCTGGAACGTCCACGCCACGAAACGGCTCTGCTTGCTGCCCTGTGCCATGCCGGCTTCGCGAACGGCGACGGCGCCGGCCTGGCCAAGCTGCCTGCGCAGCCCGGGCAGGTGTTCGGCCCTGGCGACCAGGCTGCTGAACCAGCGCACCTGGTTCCCGAAATCGACACTCTCCGCGACCATGCGCCGCAGGAACCCGGCTTCGCCGCCTTCGCACCACAACTCGTGGGCGTGTCCGCCGAAATTCAGTTGCGGGCCCGCTGGCTGGCGCGCACCCGGCGTGCCGAGCTGGCGCAGCTTGCGCTGGTTGGCGCGGGCGGCGTCCCCCGCGCAGGCGTGGAAGGGTGGGTTGCACAGGGTGAGATCGAACCGGTCATCCTCGCGCACGACGCCGCGGAACACATTGCCGCGGCGTGGCTGGAGCCGTAGCGCGATCGCCTTGTCCAGGCCGTTGGCGGCAACGATCGCCGCCGCGACCTTCAGCGCGGTCGCATCGATGTCGGAGCCGACGAAGCGCCAGCCGTACTCGGCATGACCCAGCAGCGGATAGATGCAGCTGGCCCCGACGCCGATGTCGAGCACGCGTATCGACGTGCCGCGCGGGATCGCGCCGTCCGCGGCCCCGGCAAGGAGGTCGGCCAGTCCGTGCAGGTAGTCGGCGCGGCCGGGGATCGGCGGACACAGCGCTCCGTCGGGCAGGTCCCAGTGGGCGATGCCGTAGTCGCAGCGGAGGATCGCGCGGTTGAGTTCGCGCACGGCGGCCGCGTCGCTGAACTGGATGCTCGCCTCGCCGCGGGGCGTGGTCACCAGGTGTTGCGAGAGGGCAGGGCAGGCATCTGCCAGCCGCGAAAAATCGTAGCGTCCCTGGTGCCGATTGCGTGGGTGCAATCCGGACCGCCCCGGAGCACTGCCTGCGCGGGGCCCTGCGCGCGTGGGTGGCGAGGGTGTCATTGGAACGATGTGCTCGATGCGGGTCGGCAGGGTGGGGCAAGGTACCTCGGAACGCGCCCAATGTTGCCGGAAAGGGTGCCAGCCGGTGGCCCGCCCGCAGCTCGACGGGCCGGCACGGGCATCCTCCGTCGGGGCGGTGGCGGGCCAGCGCCCCTCCATTGCGGGAGAGGGCCCCTGCCGGCCGGGCAGGGGCCTTCTCGCAGCCGATTGGCTGTCGAGGTATCGCTGGCGGGGCTCGCAGGATGTGCACGTAAACCCGCGCATGCGTTCGGGCTACTCGAACGGCGGGGTCTCGCCCTCGCGCCACAGATTGATGCTGAAGGCGCCTGGGTTGGCTACCGCAATGGTGCTCTCGAAGTCGTCCCAATAGGTATTGCCGTTCAAGTACCTCCATGCCCACGGGTCGATGTGGCTGGGCGCGGCCCAGCCGAAAGGATCGATGGTGCCGCGGAGACCGTTGACGCCGTAGCCGGTGTCCTGCAACCGGAAGTCATGGAAGCGATGCCCGGACAGGTTGGTGAGCCGCCACACCCCGAAGTGCAGGTGATCGCCGCTCGAGCAGCCCGTGGTTCCGTTCTTCCCCAGCTCCTGGCCGCGCTGGACAATGTCGCCCGTCTCCACCGAGAACGAGGAAACGTGCGCGTAGTAGGTCACGAACTCCTCCGCATACTCGCCCTCGCCCACGCGGTGCTGCACGTAGATTTCCTTCTGCGGCGAAGGGCATCCAAAGGCGGTCACGTCCCGGTCGCGCGCGGCCAGTACGCGGCCCCGTGCGACGGACACGATGGGCTTCCCGGCGGGCATGCTCCAGTCGTACGCGGACTCGCGCACGCTGCGACCGCGTCCGAGCCGGTCCACGCCACGGTTCCACCCGGGCTCCTGCACCTGGCCGAACTCGGTCACGTCCCAGTCCTCGCGATAGATGTTGAAGTTGAACACCGACGGCATGCCTACGTCGGCATTGGGATCGGATTGCCCGCTGTCGGTCTTGCCCCAAGGCAGCCCGAAAACCGGCAGGCGTTGCGGGGCGACGACGAAGACACAGTGCGTCTTCTTCTTGCTGGTCGCGTCGTCGTACGCAAATGCGGTGGCGGCACTGCCCTGGGCGGCATAGATGCCCAGACCCTGCCTGCAATTCCAGAGAACGTTGTTCATTCCACGCGTATCCCACAGTCCCGCCCTCTCGATCGTGCCGCCGGGCGAGGAGGCCAGCAGTGCACCACACGGATCCGAGTCACCCTGGCTCAACGTGGCGAAGGCCCAGCCACCCGTCGGGTAGGACACCGAGCAGTAGCGCCCGTAACCCTGGGGAACGTCCGTCGCAGGCACCAGCCGCCTGACCCGCCGGGATGGTGCGGCAGGCGCGACCACCAGCTTTCTGCGGCCGGTGCGCTCCAGGGGCGGGTTGCCCGCAGTGGCGTCGGCATGCCGGGCCCAGGCCTGCGCGCTGCCCTGCCTCGAGGGGCGCATTCGGGCGTCGCGGGGGGAGCGGGCGTCCTGGACGGTGGTGCGCGTGCCCCGGCGCAGCTCTTCCTCCTGTGGTGCATCCTGGCCGGCGGCGCCGACGGAGAGCGATGCTAGTACAGCGGCAACACCTGCCACGGCTGCGCGCGGCGCTGACGGGTACTTCCTTGGGTTCCGCATGGTCCAGTCCTCTGTGTGGTCCGGACATCGGTCCGAGTCCGGGGCGGCCGATACGGCACGCCACCCTTTGATACGTACGATCGAGTTGGCGCGGGACAGCAATCGGTACCGATGGGTGCCAAGGGTGCTGGTAATGACGTCGATGGACGCCTCGCCGCTGGCGCACATCTGCCGACGGCCGGGCAACAGGCAGCCCGGGACACAGGACCGCGCGCATGGCCGCCATGCGGCGCGCCAACTTCCGGGCCATGCGTGCCGCAGTCGCGCCCGACCATCCGTGTATTCCAGCCCTCATGGACACTGCGCATGTCGACGGCACACGGGATTCCCCTACGCGTGCTGTTGACGCTCGCCGCAGCGCTGTTGGTGGTGGCGCACCTGATGGGAGCTCGTGGACGGCGGCGTGCGCAGCCATCACCTGTTGGGCCGTAGCGACCTTCCGGCGATATCGAACGCAAGGGGGCTGCTGGTGTTGCCGGTGCTGGCGTGGTTCGCAACCGGGCGCATGCTGGCGCCCAGCGTCGCCCCTGATGGTGCCCGGCGCGGCGGTCCGGTGCTGCTGCGCTGGGCGGTCGCGCTGGCTTACGGCGTCGGCCTTTCGGTGGCCTTCACGATGGGATTGGAGGCAGTGACCCCTTTGATGTTCCAGGCGCTTTTCGTGGTCGCCGTCGTGTTGCCGCTTTACCGGCGGAGTACCTGCTGGGTTTCGTGCTCGGCATGACGTTCACCTTCGGCGCGGTGCTGCCACTTCCCGGGGCCGGTGCCTTCGCGCTTCTTTCGGTGGTGGTGCACCCGCTCGCCCGGCGCGTCGTGCGGGCGTTGTTGCGGCGCCAGGCCGCGGCGGCCTGACCGCCACGGCAGGGGCCGGGTCCAGCGGGCCGGGGTAATGGCTAACGCTGGAACCAGCTGCGGAGGCGGACGAGCAGCAACTCGACATCCGACAGGGCGGCGCGCTGCGAGCGCACGCGGACCGCTTCAGCGGGGGCGTCGGTGGAGATGTCGTCCACGCCCAGGTCCATGTAGCGCGCCATGCGCGCGGGGTCGTTGACCGTCCATACCTGCAGCAGGTAACCGCGCCGGCGCGCGTCCGCCACCGCCGCGGCGTCCAGTTGCAGGTGGTTGAGCCCCAGCATGTCGAAGCCGGTCCGTCGTGCGGTACCCGGCAAGGCGGCATTGGCAAACAGCGCCAGCCGCGCCTCCGGGGCGGCGGCGCGGGCAGCGCGCACCAGCGCGGGGGACAGGGACGCGAGCGTGACCGCGTCCTGGTAGCCGCCGCGCTCGACCTCCAGCAGGGTCGCCGCCAGTAAAGCTTCTGCGTTGTGCGCATCCGGCTTGAGCTCGACGACCGCCAGGGCGCGGCGATCGATGAAATCCAGGGTTTCGCCGAGGGTCGCGATGCGCTGATCGGCGAAGGCCGGATGGAACCAGCTGCCGATGTCCAACCCGCGCATGGCCGACAGCGGTGTCTCGACCACGCGCCGCGGATCACCGGCCACGCGTCGGAAGTCGCTGTCGTGGAAGACCACCACGGCGCCGTCGGCGCTAAGCCTGACGTCGAGCTCGATCGCATCCGCCCCCGCGTCGATCGCGGCCTGGAACGCGGCACGCGTGTTCTCCGGAGCGACCGCCGACGCGCCGCGATGCGCGGTGACGATGACTTCGGGGCGCAGCTTCATGCTGGACACCGCAAGCGTCGCCTGCGCCACCGCCACCAAGAGGAACGCGACCTCCGCCCCCCATACGAAGCGCCCCGGGTGTTTCGGGAGCGGTTCGGCGGAGCGGGCGCAGCGGGCGCCACCCAGACGGTGGAAGAGGGCGCGCACCAGCAGCGCATTGATCGTCGTGCCGAGAAACAGCGCACCCAGCACGGTGGCCGCATAGGTCGTGAGGTAGGCCGCCATGCCCGCGCTGACCAGCAGCCGGTGTGGCGGCAGGCGATCCAGAAGTGCTGTCACCGCGCCCCCGTAGAGCTCTGTGACGACCAGTGGCAGCAGGGCCGCCGAGATCGCAACACCGACCACCAGCATGCCGATCCTCAGGTGCCGGCCACGGGTGAGCGAGCGGCTCCGGGCAAGCGCCGCACAGGGCGAGAGGCTTTCCAGCACCAGCGCGGGGGTTGCGAGCAGCCACCGGAAATACAGCGTCGCGTGCATGGCCAGGCCCACGGCCAGCACCGGCAGGAACGCGGCGAGGAACCACCACAGCCCGGAAGGGCGGGAGAGGGCCACGTAGTAGGGGTCGTAGGCGCCCAGGTGGACGCGGTACAGGGCCCCGCCCACCGCCAGCCACGGAACCGCCACCAGTGCATGGGTCAGTACCTGCAGGGCTGCAAGCCCGGCCAGGGGTCCCGCCCTCCGCAGGACGCCCAGCAGCGCCATGGCGGCGGTGCGATAGCGGCAGCCGTGGCTGGCCGAAACCAGCAGCATGCCTGCCTGCTGCAGCATCACCACCCACCACGACAGCGCGCCGGCCAGCATCAGCCAGGCGAGTGCAAGCACGCCGTCCAGCGGCCGTTGGAACACGCCGGCCAGTGGCCGTTCTATCCAGTGAAGCAGGGCGGCCAGCGACCACGTGGTCAGCGGCGCTGCCGCTATCGTGGCGAAGGCGGTGAACAGCAGGTACCAGGCCAGCATCGGGCGCAGGTGCCGGCGCAGGTCCTGGCGCATGTCGTGGAGCAGGATGCCGCGCAGCAACTGCCGGTCGCCGGGCACGTCGGGTCGCGTCGCTTGGTCGCGGCCCGTTCCGGCGATGCCTGTCCCCGTCCCATCGTGCATCGGGCAAGTGTAGACAAGCAGGGAGGTGGGTCCCGGGTGCAACCCCGTCCGGCATGTGAAACCCGGCACGGCTTCACGCCCGCCCGCTTAAATTGTTCGCAGAATAGGGCCGTGAAGCTGCCTACGCCCCATCGCCTCGCACAGATCTATTACGTCCCGCGGCTGCTGAGCTTCGCGCTGACGTTCGTTGCCGCCCTCGTGCTGTTCCACGAGCGCGCCATTTCCATTGCGCTGCTCGCCTATGGCGCTGGCCTGTTCCTGCTGTATCCGCAACTGGTCCACGTGTGGGCCTGCGTGGCCTCGGACAGAAAGGCCGCGGCGCTCCACGGCCTGCTCATCGATGCGTTCCTGGTCGGGACCTGGGTGGCGGCGATCGGCTTCAACGTGGGCATCGGCTTTGCCCTGGCCAGCTCGGTGTGCATGAACAACACCATCTCGGCGGGCTGGAAAGGCCTGGGCAAGAGCGCGGCGATGTTCACTGCCGGGTGCGCGGTGTCCGTCGGGTTGCTCGGATGGCGCTTCACGCCCCAGGCGAGCCCTATCGCCTCCTACCTCGGGCTGGTGTTCCTGTTCGGCTACCTGATGCTGGTGGCGTCGGTGTTCTATTCGCAGAGCGTCCTGCTGGTGCGTGCGAAGCAGGAGGTCGACCGCAAGCGGCTGCTGTTCCAGGGGCTTGCCGAGGCCGGACTTGCGATGGCCAACGCCGGTGGGCTGGACGAGCTGGTGTCGGGCTGGCTGAAGCACCTGCAACCCTTGCTGCCGGCCGGGACAGGGCGCGGGGTGGTGGTGCGCGCGCCCCAGCGGCCCGGGCTCACTTACCACGCGACCTTCCAGGGCATCGACGATGCCGAGCAGGCGCGCCTTCTGCATGTGGGCACGCAGGCCCTGGCGGAGCGGCTGGACAGTGAGGGAGACATCGACAAGGCTGCCAGCGCCGCCATCGATGACGACAGTGGCGCGGAGCTGGACTACGAGTTCCTGCCGGTCCCGGTGGAGGCGCGATTGCTCGATGCAGTCTTCATTCTGAGCCGCGACCACTGCCTCTCGGATGTGGAGCACAGCGTCGTCCGGTTGTTCCTGCAGCAGCTCGGCGCTGCGCTGTCCAACTACTCCCTGACCCAGAAGCTGACCGAGCTGGCCAACACCGACGGGCTGACCGGGCTGGCCAACCGCGCTCGGCTGGACGAGCGCCTCGCCCAGGTGATCGGCCAGAAGCGCCGCCAACGAACGGCCGACTTCTCTATCGTGATGGCCGATATCAATGGGCTCAAGCAGGCCAACGACGTCTATGGGCACGAGACCGGTGACCGATTGATCCGGGCTGCGGCCGACGCGCTGCGACGCACCTGCCGGGACACCGACCTGGTTGCACGGATGGGCGGGGACGAGTTCATCGTGATGTGCCCCGCCACCACCACCCGGGAGGCGTCCCACTTCCTGGAGCGGCTGGCCGAAACGGTGCGCGGCACCACCATCAAATGCCACGCCAGCGATGGAACACCGGTAGAGCTGCCACTGAGCCTGAGCGTAGGGGTGGCGGACTCGCGCGAGACCGATCCGGCCGCCGTCATGCGCCTCGCGGACGAGCGCATGTACGAGGACAAGGCGGGGTACTACGCGGCCCAACCGGCCGACTGACCCGGGACATGTTTGCGTGCGGCGCGGGCAGTGCGTGTCCGCAGCTTCGCGGCTCGGATGCAGGGGAGTGGCGAGGTCCAGGGTCGTCCACGGGTGCTTGGCGCCGTGGTGCACGACCCAATCGGAGCGATGCAGCCAATGCGGGCCGGCACCCGGTTGGGCGACAATGGCGCCGCAGCAGGGCGCCGCATTCCCGTGGCGCGTGCCGGCAAGCCAGGAAAGACCACAAGATGAAGGGATTCGACTTCCCGGGTGCAGGCGCCATCGGGGCAATCCTGGCCGTACAGGCGGTGCGCTATCTGGCTGCCACCCAGTCTTTCGCGATGGTCTTCTTCCACGCCGGCTGGCTCCTGCTTGCATTGGCCACCTGGGGAGATGCGTCCGGCTCCGACAGCACCATCGGCGGCGTCACCCGGGTGCTCATCCGTGCCTACGCCTGGCTGGGCGGCGTTGATGCCAGCGGCCACGGTGATGGGAATTCACTGATGGCGGTGTGGGCCAAGCTCGGGCTTGTCATCTACGTGGTCGAGGCGCTTTGGCACAGGGTCGCCGGCCCGGCCGAGCCGATGAAGCTGTGGCACATCATGGGAATATCGTGGCTGGTGGCGCAGCTCGGGTACGTCGTCGCGATGTATCCCACCGGCGACCTGGGGGAGGGCGCGGTGGTGATCATCCTGTTCCCGATCCTCGCCGGTCTGTCGACCGGCTGGTCGGTGGCCGCGCACCGTCTCGCCGCGGCCGTCGAGGCGTGGATCCATGCCGGAGTCCAGCGCAAGGGTCAGGAAGGTACCTGAAGGAACCCGCGCAAGGGGCGGGATCGCGCTGCCATTGCCTTGCTGAAGTCGGTTGCCCTGATCCTTCGCAGCGGAAGTTTTCGCAAGGTGTCGACTACGTAACCATGGCGTGTTCGCCCGCCTCCCCAGGAGCCGTCGGCCGGCTAGGGCGAAGTCGAGCCCGGATGAGATGCCGCCGCCTCAACCACGCTCTGGCCAGCACCATTACTGGCGCCAATCGGACCGAGGTCCGCCAGGTCCACCCCCTCGATGCAGGCGACATTGAACCCGAACTCGGTCGGCACGCTACGGCGCTGGTGGTGCGTATAGATGCCGCAGATGCTGCAGAAGTAATGCTTGGCGATCCTCGCGTTCCACTGGTAGAGCGACAGCGTGTCCTCACCCCGGGTGACCCGCAGCCCCTCCAGGGGCACGCCCGCCATGACAGCCCCCTTTTTGCTGCACAGGGAGCAATTGCAGCGACGGACGTTCTCGAACCCGTTTGCCAGGTCCACCTCGAACTCCACCGCCTTGCAGTGGCAGGTCCCCTTCATCGTCTTCATCTGCAGCTCCATTTGCGTGGCGGTTTCATGTCTTGCCCGGGGTTCTCTTGCCCGGGGTTCCCGACTGGCCCGACCGGTCCGGCCACTGGAAGATCCAGGCACAAACCGCTCCGCCGGCCAAACCCGGGACGAAAGCCAGGCCCAGGTCCGTCCAGCTGGCCTCGCTCGGTGACCCGACACCTGAAGCGAATAGCGCGGTGACACCGCCTCCGACTAAACCGACCCCGACGTAGAAGTGCTCTCCCTTCAACCGCAACGCCATGAAGCTGGCGATGAGCCCCGTGAGGGCGGCGGGGGCGGCCCCGATCGGGTAGGCGAAAAGCGCCAGGAAGAGGAACTGGAAAAGCGTGGCGTCCTCGTGGGGTCTTCCAACCAGCACCGCGCCCGCTACGACGAGGTAGCCGACAAGGGGTCCGATGAGCGTGAACAGCACCAGGCTCTTCAGCACGTTGGCAAGGCGCTCGATCATCCCCCTGATTGCTGCGTCCCACGCGGCTCAGAGCTGCGTGCGCACCACGCCCAGGTGGGCGATGACTTCGTCGATTTCCCGCTTCGACTGCGCGTAGTCCGGCCCAGGCTGCGAGAGCAGGACCAGCATCGTGGCCGGATGGGTCACCAGGTCCTTCATGTGGTAGCACACGCCGCTGTTCTGGATCTTCGGCAGCGCCCCGTCAAGGTGGTAGTCGCGCTCGATGGTCGCGTGGTCGAGCTGCTTCCAGTTGTCGCGGACCTGCAGGGCTGCGTCGAGGTAGGCGTCGCAGTGAGGCTGCCGCTGCACGTAGGCCGGCACCATTTCCGCGGCCAATGCCATCAACGCCTCCGCCTGGCCGGTGAGGGTGGCGACGTCCGCACGCGCGGCGATCGCATCCGACAGCGCGCGCGCCTGCTCGCCGTACGTGTCCAGCGCAGCCAGAGCGGTGGAGGAGGCGGGCGACGTGGCGTCCACCGACGCCGAAGGGCTCGACGCAACCGGAGCAGGCGAGTCCACAGCGGCGACTTCGGCCTGCGCGGGTTCGACAGGCGTGGGAGTCGGGGGTTCGCGACCGCAGGCGGCAAGCGAACTGGCGCAGGCGACGGCGAGCAGGGTCATCCAGGCATTCATCGGGGCACTCCGGTCGGAATTCGGGAAGTCGCCGGGTTTGGCGAAGCGGACGCCGTCGGATGGCCATCCCGGCCATTCGCGCGCTGTACCGGATCGGTGTTCGATTGCGGAAGCGCGCGGCCGGCGGGGCACCGCTCTGCGCAGTCTACACCACCAAATGAGATCGAATCGCATTTGTGCGGGGTGGCAAGAGGGGCGTGTCCTTCAACCGTGGAGGCCCTTGCGAGCACCTCCAACGCGCGCGTTGCAGGCTGGATGGGCAAGGCGCGTCACATGGGTCCGGACCGTCAGGCTGGGTGCTTCCAACCAGCGCAGCGCGTTGGAGAGGATGGGCCGGTCGATGCCACTGCGGGCCCGGCTTTGCGGTCGCATCCCGGTAAGCGGGTGGCGCAATTTTCACCAGCGATGCATTCGTTCCGGGCGCCAGTCGGGGGCGTGGCGCGGTTGACAGCCGACGGCGCGCGGGTCACGGTGTGCCCTGGATTTTCGCAGGATCCTGATGTCCAGTACGCCCCCAATATTCGATGAAATGGGCTGGCCCGACGCGATCCGGCCGCCCTATGCGCTGATCGACGCCTGGTTGAAATCCGCCCCGGCGGACCAGCTCGCGCTCAAGCGGCGCGAAGCCGAAGTGCTGTTCCGGCGCATCGGCATCACCTTCGCGGTCTATACCGAAGGCGGCGATGCCGAACGGCTGATTCCGTTCGACCTGATCCCCCGCGTGCTGGCCCAGGCCGAGTGGCAGCGGCTGCGGAAGGGGCTGGAGCAGCGGGCCAAGGCGCTCAACGCCTTCCTTCACGACGTCTACCACGACCGCGACATCATCAGCGCCGGTCGCGTCCCCGAGCGGCTGATCCTGCACAACGCCGAGTTCCGGCCGGAAATGAACGGGCTGGACCTGCCGGGCCGAATCTATTCGCATATCTCCGGCATCGACATGGTGCGCACGGGGCCGGACGACTACTACGTGCTCGAGGACAACTGCCGCACGCCCTCGGGCGTGTCGTACATGGTCGAGAACCGCGAGGTGATGCAGCGGCTGTTCCCCGACCTGTTCCGCCAGGCACGCGTGGCGCCGGTGGCGCATTACGCCGACGAGCTGCTTGAAACGCTGCGCTCGGTCGCCCCACCCAACTGCCAGGGCGAACCCACCGTGGTGCTGCTCACGCCGGGCATCCACAACAGCGCCTACTACGAGCACGCGTTCCTGGCCGACGAGATGGGCATCGACCTGGTTGAAGGCGCGGACCTGCTGGTGCGCAACGATGTCTGCTACATGCGTACCACCGCCGGCTTGGAGCGCGTGGACGTCATCTACCGCCGCATCGACGACGACTACCTGGACCCGCTGGTGTTCCGCCCGGAGTCCGCGCTGGGCGCGGCCGGCCTGCACTTCGCCAACCGCGCCGGAAACCTGACCATCACCAACGCGGTGGGCGCGGGGATCGCCGACGACAAGGCCGTGTACATGCACGTGCCGGAGATGATCCGTTTCTACCTGGGCGAGGAGCCGCTGCTGTCCAACGTGCCCACCCATGATTGCAGCAAGCCCGACGAGCTCAAGTACGTGCTCGACCACCTGGACGAACTGGTGGTCAAGGCCGTGCACGGCTCCGGCGGCTACGGGATGCTGGTCGGGCCGCACGCCAGCAAGCAGGAACTGGAAGACTTCCGCGCGCTGCTGAAAGCCAAGCCCGAGACCTATATCGCCCAGCCGACCCTGGCACTGTCCACCGTGCCCACTTTCGTCGAGTCCGGCGTGGCGCCGCGGCACGTGGACCTGCGGCCGTTCGTGCTTTCGGGCAGTGACAAGGTACGGGTGGTGCCGGGCGGCCTGACGCGGGTGGCACTGCGCGATGGCTCGCTGGTGGTGAACTCGTCCCAGGGCGGCGGCACCAAGGACACCTGGGTGCTGGAGGACTGATGCTCGCACGTACCGCCGGTGACCTGTTCTGGCTGGCCCGCTACATGGAGCGGGCCGACTACGTCGCGCGCCTGCTGCAGGTGGCCGGCCACATGAATGCCGTTCGCGTGGACACCAACCGCAGCAGCGAGTGGGAGTCGGCACTTGTCGCGGCCGGCTGCGAGGAAGGCTTCAAGGAGGCCGGAAGGTCTGCCGACGAAGCCGGAGTCATCCATTTCCTGGCCTTCGACCGTGCCAATCCGTCGTCCATCGTCAATTGCATCGAGATCGCGCGCCGCAATGCGCGCTCGGTGCGCACCACGCTGACCACCGAGATGTGGGAGGCAGTGAACCAGACCTCGCAGGAACTGGCCGACTTCACCGTCGAGGCCCCGCTGGATGCCGACCGCCTGGCCGAGTTCCTGGACTGGGTGAAGGCGCGCGTGGGCCTGTTCCACGGCGTGTGCTCCAACGGCATGTTGCGCCGTGACAGCTTCTGCTTCATCCGCACCGGCCAGTTCCTCGAGCGCGCCGACAACACCGCGCGCCTGCTGGACGTGAAATACCACGTGCAGCTGCCCGAAGTGGCCGACGTCGGCGGCGTGGTGGACTACTACCAGTGGCTTGCGATCCTTCGCGTGGTCGGTGCGCGGCGCGCCTACCGGGTGCTGTTCAAGGGCCGGGTGCAGCCGGCGCACGTCGCCGAACTGCTGATCTCGCGTGCGGTGTTCCCGCGCTCGCTGGCCTTCTGCTACGAGCAGATCACCCAGCACCTGGACGCGATCCAGGCACAGGACACCCAGCTCGCCGTCGACGCCCGCCGCCAGGCACACGTCATGTACGCGCAGCTTCGATTCGCCCGGATCGACCAGGTGATCGAAGACGGACTGCACGAATACCTCACAGATGTGATCGACCGCACCCGCGACCTGGGTGCCAGGATCGCCCAGGGACACCTGTTCTGACCATGCAGCTCACCATCGCCCACGACACGCGCTACCACTACGGCCAGGCCGCATGGCTGGTGGTGCAGGCCCTGCGCCTATGGCCCGCCCCCAGCGCCAGCCAGCAGGTCAAGCACTGGCGCGTGGAGGTCGACGGAAGGACGTTGCAACCCACCGGCGTGGACGGCTTCGGCAACCCGGTGGCCACCCACGCCATCGATCGCCAGGTCAGCGACCTGCACCTTGCGGTGCACGCGCAGGTGCGCACCCTGGACAAGAGCGGCGTCCACGGCGAAGACGCCGGCGGGCTGCCACCGATGTTCTTCCTCAAGCCCACGCCGCTGACCCTGCCGTCGCCCGGGATCATCGCCCTGGCCAACTCGGCGGCGGGCGAGGGCGAGGGGCTGGAGCGCCTGCACCGGCTGGCCAATGCCGTACGCGACAAGGTGGACTATGTCAGCGACACCACGGACGCCTGCACCAGCGCCGCCGAAGCCTTCGAGGCCGGCAACGGCGTCTGCCAGGACCACGCCCAGGTGTTGATCGCCGCCGCCCGCCACCTGGGCTACCCGGCGCGCTATGTCAGCGGCTACCTGTGCCCGATGGAGGCCGGGTTCCCGGCGGCCAGCCATGCCTGGGCCGAGCTGTTCGTCGAGGGACTGGGCTGGGTGGGGTTCGACCCCGCCAACCGGGTTTCGCCCGACGAACACTACGTGCGCGTGGCCTGTGGCCGCGACTACCGCGACGCCGCCCCGGTGCGTGGCATGCGCCGCGGCGGTGGCGACGAAACACTCGACGTGGACGTCCGCATCACGCAATCGCAGCAGACCAGCCAGTAACGTAGCTGCCCGCGTTCCTGTCTTTGGGAGATCCGAGTGACCTATTGCGTTGGCCTGATGCTCGACCAGGGCCTGGTGATGTTGGGCGAT
The DNA here is from genome assembly GCF_046600715.1 of Novilysobacter viscosus. NCBI lineage: Bacteria > Pseudomonadati > Pseudomonadota > Gammaproteobacteria > Lysobacterales > Lysobacteraceae > Novilysobacter > Novilysobacter viscosus. The sequence continues at coordinate 626,023 of NZ_JBJMAV010000001.1, read as the reverse complement.
ACCCGCACCAATGCCGGGTTCGACAACATTTCCTGCTTCTCCAAGCTGCAGAAATTCCATGTGCCGGGCGAACGCCTGATCGCCACGCTGACCGCCGGCAACCTGGCGATCTCGCAGGCCGTGCTCAACATGGTCCAGGACGGCGTGCCGGACCCGGAAACCGGCCAGGTGGAGACCATCTACACCGTGCCCACCATGTTCCGCGCCGCGGCCCTGGTGGGCGAAGCCGTCCGCCGCGTGCACCGCACCCACGGCGATGCGATGAAGCAGCAGGACGTGGCCTTCGACGTTTCGATCATGCTGGGCGGGCAGATCAGCGGGCGTACGCTGCGGCTGTTCCATGTCTACGCGGCCGGCAACTTCATCGAAGCCACCGCCGATACGCCCTACCTGCAGATCGGCGAGCACAAGTACGGCAAGCCCATGCTTGATCGCGCCGTGACCCGCGGGACCAGCCTGATCGAGGGCGTCAAGCTGGCGCTGATCTCGATGGATTCCACGCTGCGCTCCAACCTCAGCGTGGGCATGCCGCTTGACCTGCTGGTCTATCGCAACGACAGCCTCGACGGTGTGGTGGAGCAGCGCATGGAGGAAGGCGACCCGTACTTCGCCATGATGCGCGAGCGCTGGTCGAATGCGCTGAGCGAGGCGCACCGGCAGATCCCGGCGCCGGACTGGCTGTCGCCGTAGCGCAAGGTGGTCTTTGCCCCAGCCCGTGAGGCGACGGGGATAGGCTTGGGCGAGGAGTCAGACCCGGGGCGCCGCCCATACGCTCCCAGATGAAAACGGGCCCGCGACGTCTTGCGTCGCGGGCCCGCGGCTGCGTGTTGAGCTACAGAAGGCTCAACGCAGGACGAGCACGTCGGTCACCGTGCCGGTCGTGGCCAGCACTACACCGGTGACCTCGTCCACGGTAATCCCCAGCGCATTGAGGTCCACGTCCAGGCCGTCCAGCAGGCTGATGTCACCCACGGTGACCTCGGTGTCATTCCCGCTCAGGATCGGGCTGTTGTTCAGCACGTTCTCGACCGCCACCAGGTTGTTGAGGCTGTCCACGACCTTGACGTCGGCCACGTCATTGGCGGCGAGCTGCACCACCGCGCCCACCAGGCCCGCGGCACCACCGGCCTGGGCCTGCTTGTTGGACTTGTCGGGCTCGTGGGCCGCGGCAGGCATGGCGATGGCGGCGGCAAGCACGGTGGCACAGGCAAAAGCGATCGAATTGGTCTTGGTCATGGGTGGATCCTCAGTTCTCGGGGGAAGGTGTCCTGGCGGGATGGAGCGAGCCGGGACGCAGCGGAGGATGGCAGCCAGGGGTTAATCGGCCATGACCCGAAACCTGGCAGGACGAAACAATCACGATCAAAATCATCGCGGCGAAACATTCGGCCGCCGAAGTTGAATTCCACGTTTACCCGCGTTGAACCCGGGCGAACCGGAGCAGGAAGGCAGAGGCGCGACAAGGCTCCCCGCCGGGTGGATATGAGGTTCCCTTTGGGTGCCGGGTGCCGGGTGCCGGGTGCCGGGTGCCGGGTGCCGGGTGGCGCCGGCCAAAGAGGGAGATGACCCTCACCCGGTTTTGGCGACAATACGCATCCCGTTCCCCTTGTCCGCTTCCATGGCCCCATTGCGCGCGCTACTGACCGCCTCCCTGCTCGGGGCCAATACCGTTGTCCATGTCCTGCCATTGCTGTTGGTGGCGCTGGTCAAGGCGCTGCTTCCTCTCGAACCGTTGCGCAGGGCATGCAATGGGCTGCTGACCGGGATAGCGGAGAGCTGGATCGGCTTGAACAGCTGGATGCTGGACCATTTCACCCGTACCCGGGTGGACGTGCAGTTGGACGCGATCCTGCGCAAGGACGGCCACTACCTGGTGCTCGCCAACCATCAGAGCTGGGTGGACATCGTGGTCATGCAGAGGGTGTTCAACCGGCGCATACCGCTGATGCGCTTCTTCCTCAAGCAGCAACTGATCTGGGTGCCGTTGCTGGGGCTGGCGTGGTGGGCGCTGGATTTCCCGTTCATGGGGCGGCACACGCCCAAGCAGATCGCGCGTCGTCCCGAACTGGCAGGACGCGACATCGAAGTCACCCGGCGTGCCTGCGAGAAGTTCCGTTCGATTCCCGTGGCGATCATGAACTTCGTCGAGGGCACGCGATTCACGCCTGCCAAGCACGCCAGGCAAGGGTCGCCGTACCGGCACCTGCTCAAGCCGAAGTCCGGCGGCGTGGCGTTCGTGCTGGATGCGATGGGTGAGGGCCTGAACGCGATCCTGGACGTGACCATCGCCTACCCGGGCGGGCGCCCCACGATGGTGGACCTGCTGTCCGGGCGCGTCCCGGAGGTCCGCATGCACGTGCGCCAGCGCGCGATCCCGGAAGCGTTGCTGGGCGGCGACTACCAGAGCGACCGCGGGTTCCGTGCCCGGTTCCAGCAGTGGATGAACAGCCTCTGGCGGGAAAAGGATGCAGACATCGCGCACCTGCTGGGCGAAGGGACCGATGCGGGCCAACGCAAGGAGGGCGTCGAGGGGTCGCAAGGCGCCGCCGACCCGGAAGCCCCGCCCGTCGCGTAGCCCGGGCAAGCGAAGCGTTACCGGCGCCACCCGCGCGCCAGCGCGCCAGCGCGCCAGCGGGACAGCGGGACAGCGGGACAGCGTAGGTTGGCCCACGGGACTGGCCCGGGCTACACCTGCAGGCGCTGGTCCAACTCGTAGTGGATCAGCACGACGCATTGCGACGCGAACAGCATCGTCCTGCCCAGGGTGATCCGGGCCGCGCCCAGCCGGTCGAGGCTGTTGAAGGTCTTCCTGGGCATCGGGATGTGGTCGGTCAGCAGGAAGCAGGGGTTGCCCTGGAACTGCTGCTCGCGGATCGGCGTGCCTTTGCGATCCATGACGTACAGCTGGTGGTCGCGGGCCAACTCCTGGACCAGGCGCTCGAAACTGATGGTGCGCACGGTGACGCCGGGCTCCACCGGCCGGGCGTCCTCCTTGCCCATCCCGCCGGAGGCATCCAGCGCCTTGGCCACCTTGCCCAGCAGGGCCTGCTCGTTGAAGCCGCCGATGTCGTGCATGGCGCTGGCATCGAACCGGATCGTGCGGGAATAGTCGCGGGTGCTTTCCAGCACCAGGTGCACCACCACGTCGGAGCGGTGCGACTGGGCCACGAAGATCGCGTTCATCAGCGTGTGGGCCAGGATCTCGGTATGGGCGTCCTGGCCCACCGATGCCAGCAGCTTCGTGCTGTCGGTGGGTGCTGCCCGCGCTCTCAGTACAAAGGTTCGCATGTGTCTGGTCGCAGTCCGTCGTCTGTGGAGGTCGGCACCCGGCATGTCGCGGGGCATTGTCGGTCAGACCCGGCCCAACCGGAACGCCCCGGCCCGCGAACCCGGGAGCAGGGCAGGTCGGTACGCCCCGTTGCGATCAGTCCTCGTCCTGGGCTTCTTCGCGCCCCTGCTGGCGGATCAGTGCGAGCTCACGCGCGTCGTTGATCGCATCGCGCACGCTGTCCAGGTCGACGGTGCGCTCGTCGAAGGTGAAGCGCCCGGTGAGCTCCGTTTCGGGTTGCAACACGCCGGCTTCGAACAGCGCCCACATTTCCTCGCCGTACCAGGTCTCGAGCAGTTCCGGCGCCCAACGACCCAGGCTGGCGGTGAGGTTGTTGACGTCGCGCAGCAGCATGGTGCGCGCGGCGTTGTTGCCCGCGGCGCTGACCACCTGCGGGAAGTCGATCACCACCGGGCCATCGGGACCGACCAGTACGTTGTACGCGGACAGGTCGCCATGGATCAGGCCGCAACACAGCATCCGCACGACATCGCGCACCAGCACGGCGTGGAACTCACGGGCCTGCGCCGGGGTGAGCTCGACCTCGCCCAGGCGCGGGGCGGTGAACCCCGCCGCATCGGTGACCAGCTCCATCAGCAGCACGCCGTGGAAGAAGCCGAATGGCTCGGGCACGCGCACGCCGGCTTCGCGAAGCTGGTAGAGCGCGTCGACCTCGGCGTTCTTCCACTCCTGTTCCTGCTGCCTGCGGCCATAACGGCTGCCGCTGGACACGGCGCGGGCCTCGCGGCTGCCGCGGGACTTGCGACCCTCCTGGTACTGCACGCGCTTCTGGAAACTGCGCTGCCCCATGTCCTTGTAGACCTTGGCGCAGCGGACGTCGCCGCCCGCGCGCACCACGTACACCGCGGCTTCCTTGCCGCTCTTGAGCGGGCGAACGACTTCATCGATGACGCCTTCGTCGATCAGCGTCAGCAGGCTTGCAGGAGTCTTCACGGGGTCCGGGGGCTGGGTCGCGGGTCGGGGCCGCGCGACGGGCGCGCAGTGTGGCCCAAAACGGGCCTTCGTGCTCTGGGGCGGGTCGAGCGCGGGATGGCGCCATCCGGCAGTCGAAGGCCGCTATCGGGCAGGCCCTTCGTTGCGGTAGACACCGGGACGTGCAAGCGGGAAAGTGCGTGCTGGCACCTGTGCCTGCAAGCCGGGTCCCTTGGGGCCCACCACCGGGAGATGTCGATGCGTGACGCTGGATTGCTCAAGGCGGTTCGGCTGGTCAGCCTGGTCGCACTGGTCGTGGGTGCGCTGCTTGCAGTGATGATGGTGCTGACCGAAAGCGAGCCCGGCGCCCTGCCGCTGGCGCTCATCGTGGTGGGCGCGGTGGGTTACGGCCTCTCGCGGCTGCGCACCCGCGGAGGTTGATCCGTGCCGGCAAGCGCCCGCCATTGCCGTTGCCCGTGGGTCGTGTCCGTGGGTCGTATCCCATGAAAAAAGGCACTGCCGCCATCCTCCAAGGCCCCGCCATACGCGCCACCCGTACCTTCCAGCTGCTGCTGCGGGTCGGCCTTGCGCTGCTGCCGGCGGTGGCGATCGCGTATCTCGCCGTCTTCCAGGACCCGGGGCTGGCGTTCAAGAGTCACGTCTTCCATGAGGTGGCCATCGCGGTATCGACGCTGCTGAGCAGCTTCGTCACCTATGTGACGTGGCTCTGTTACCGGTCATCCGGGGAAGTGTTCCTGCGCTGGCTGGTTCTGGGCCTGCTCGGCTTCACCCTGCTGTATGCCCCGCATGGCGTCTTCACCCGCTTCGGGGACGCGCACCTGGAACTGTTCGTGGTGTACGGCCCGGTATCTCGGCTGGCCATGGCGGTGTGTTTCCTGGTGGCGGTGCTTCGCTTCGGGGTGCCAGCCGACGAGCCCGCGCGACGGACCCTTCGCACATTCTGGGTGGCGGGGACCGGGGCATTCCTGGCGGCCGGCGTCGCAGTGGGTGCAGCCGCCGTGCTGCTTGCGCCGCAGGACATGCACCTGGCCCGCAGAGCGCTGGAAGTCCTCGCCCTGCTGGCATCGCTGCTGGCCATCGGGGTGCTGAACCGACGTCGTTCGCGCTCGCCCCTGCTGCTGGCGTACCTGTTCTCGCTGGCGATGTTCGCCCAGTCCTCGGTCGCGTTCCTGCTGGCCGGGGCATGGAACCACCAGTGGTGGCTGGGACACGGGATATTCGCCATCGGCTTTTTCCTGCTGAGCTACGGCGTGGTGCAGGCGTTCCACACCACGCGCTCGTTCTCGGCCGCCTACAGCCAGGAAGAGCTTGTCGAACACCTGCGGCTGGAGAAGGTGCGTGCCGATCAGGCGCTGGTGGAGCTCGAGGACGTCAACCGGCGCCTGAAGCGGCTGGCGACCACCGATTCATTGACCGGCGCGGCCAACCACCGGCAGTTCGCCGAGCGCGCGGAGGCCGAGGCGAGTCGCGCACGCCGCAAATCCACGCCACTGGCGTTGCTCGCGCTGGACCTGGACCGGTTCAAGGACGTCAACGACCGCTACGGCCACCAGGTGGGCGACGAGGTGCTCAAGAGCTTCGTGACCGCCGTCAGGCAGGACCTGCGGCCCAGCGACCTGGTCGCGCGCACCGGCGGGGAGGAATTCAAGATCCTGCTGCCCGAAACCGCGCTGCCCGAGGCCGAAGCCATCGCCCATCGCATCCGTGAGCGCGTGGCCGCGCTGTACGTCGCCGTGGGCGATGCCACCGTGACATTTACCGTCAGCATCGGTTGCGCCGCCCTGGAAGACGGCCTTTCCGCCACCGAGCGGATCGCGGACGAACGCCTGTACCGGGCCAAGGCGATGGGCCGCGACCGGGTGGTGGCTGCGGACGCCGTATAGGATCGACGGTCGAGGGGCACCCGTGGGGTGAGGCAGGGTGGCTGCCGTGGGGTGCCCGGTGCTCTTCCAGTACCATCCCTCCCTTGAGCGGTATGGCCCAGTGGGGGAGTTGCAGCATGGTTGCGGGACTGTCGGATTTCATCGCCACCAACAACGCGCGGATCGTAGACGAGTGCGAGGCGTTCGCACGGACCCTGGGGCCGGCGGCGGAAGACATGGATCGCGAGGCATTGCGCGACCACATCGGGCAGATCCTGGCGGCCATCGCTGCGGACATGAAGCTGCCCCAGACCGAGTGGGAGCGATCGGAGAAATCCAAGGGCCACGCCCGCGGGCAAGACGCCCCGGGGAAGTCGGGTGCGCCGGGTCCCGCTTCCGAGACGCACGGTGCGCTGCGTGCCGCCAGTGGCTTCGACATCACCCAGACCGCGGCCGAGTACCGCGCCTTGAGGGCGTCGGTGATCCGGCTGTGGCTGGGGACCTCGCCCAAGCTGGGGCCCGACGAGGTGGAGGAGCTGACCCGTTTCAACGAAGCGATGGACCAGGCCCTGGCCGAAACGCTGATGCAGTTCGCGACCGCCGCCGAGACCAGCCGCAACCTGTTCCTGGCCGTGGTCAGCCACGAGTTGCGCACGCCACTGGGCACCATCGCCGGCTCGGCGGAATCGCTGCTGCATGTGGCCAACCAGCATCCGGCGCTGCGGGATGCCTCCACGCGGATCCTGCGGGGTGCGCGGCGGATCGAAAGTATCCTGGACGACCTGCTCGACTACGTGCGCAGTGGGACCAATGGCGGGATCCGGGTGAACCCGACAGCCACCAGCATGGACGAGCTGTGCACCCGTATCGTGCACGAGGTGGAGGCCGCTTTTCCCGGCAGCCGGATCGAACTGGCCCAGGATGGCGACATGGCGGGGTGCTGGGACGGTCAGCGCATCGCGCAGGCACTGTCGAACCTGATGAGCAACGCCATCAAGTACGGCGCCGCCGATGCGCCGGTTCGCGTGGTGCTGGCAGGCAGCGCCCCCGATGAGGTGGTGGTGGCGGTGCACAACCGGGGGACCGTGATCGCCCCTGAAACCCTGGAGTCGCTGTTCCAGCCGCTGGTGCGGGGTGAAGTCGGCGACCCGACCGGAACCAGCCTGGGGCTCGGGCTTTTCATCGTCCGCGAAATCGCCAGTGCGCACGGTGGCTGCGTCGAGGTGGCGTCCTCCAACGAGGGGACGGTGTTCCGCTTCCGGTTGCCCCGCAATGCCCACGGGACGCGGGCATCGGCGATCGGGCGGATGAGGCGGACCTGAGCACCCACCTCCCGACCGGCTGAGCGGCGGCACTTGCGCGCTGCCCTCGCAGTTTTCGAGGTCGGCCTGTCCCTGCTGCCGCGACACCGGCAGGATCATGCGGGTCTTGTCCGGCGCGGTGCGCGATACCGGCGATACGACCCAAAACAGCAAAGGCCCGGAGCAACCCGGGCCTTTTTTGCCTGATGGGGACAGGTCAGACCGGCGCGAAGCCCTTGCTCGCCTTCTTGTCGCGCTTCTCGGCCTTCTTCTCCTTCATCGACTTGGCCGGCTTCTTCTTCTGTTCCTTCTTCTGGTCCATACCCTTGCTCATGTGCTTCTCCTCGGCGCGCGTGGCGTTTGACTGCGGGTGATGCAGTCGGCCGGTGAAGTATGCGCCAGCAGGCAGGCTGCAGCGAGGTGGTGCGCCCCGGGGATGGCGGCCAAGCCCTGCCGTTCAGGGCCCCGGTAGCACGTGGCGGTCGAAGCCGAAGGTTCCGCCGAGGACGACCCCGTCCCCCTCCTGTTCCGGTCCGCGCCGGCACTGCGGATCCGTGTGAGGCCCTGGGCTATGCTCGACGCGCGTCAGGAGGGAACCCCGATGGGGAGGCACGGCGTGGAGCGTTGTAAGCGGGTGCTGGTCCTTGCCGTACTCGCGGCACTGTCGGCGTGCGTCGGTGGCGGCGCGCCAGCCACCCCGCCGCGCGACCTGCGTGTCGGGATCTACGACAACCCGCCCAAGATCCACCTGGACGATGCCGGACGACCGGCGGGCCTGTTCGTGGAAGTGCTGGATGCCATCGCACGCGAGGAGGGCTGGCGGCTGCGCTACGTGCCCTGCGAGTGGGAGGCCTGCCTGCACCAGCTCGAGACGGGCGCGCTCGACCTCATGCCCGACGTGGCGTGGTCGAGCAGGCGCGCAGTGTTGTTCGACTTCCACTCCACGCCAGTGACCTACTCGTGGTCGCAGGTGTTCCGGCCTTCCGGCTCCCAGCTGCTGGCCATGACCGACCTGTCCGGGCGTCGCGTGGCGCTGCTGCGCGCGAGCGTGCAGGCACACGAACTGGAGGTCGTGCTGGCCGGGCTGGATATCCCCTGGACGCCGGTGCCAACCGATACCTACGACGCGGCCTTCGCGGCAGTGCGTGACGGCGATGCCGACGTGGCAATCGCCAACAACTACTTCGGCCGGCGTTCTGCTCGGGCCTATGGATTGACCGAGACCGCGATCGTCTTCAACCCGGCCACGCTGTACTACGCCACGCCCAAGGGCCGCCATGCCGACGTATTGGCACGCATCGACCATTGGGTCGAGCGCTGGCACGACGATCCCGACTCGGTCTACTTCAAGGCGATGGGCCGGGCCTTGGCGCCCATGCCGACGACGGTGGTGCCGCCATGGCTCGGCCCCGCACTGGCGGTGGCCGCAGGGTTGATCGTGCTGCTCGCCGCGTTCGCCCTGGCGTTGCGCTGGCGCATGCGCGCCGCCTCGGCATCCGCCGCCGGCGCCCATACCCGGCTTGACCAGGTGCTTGAAGCGAGCCCTGTAGTGCTTGCGCTGTCGTTCGAGCAGGACGGTCACCTGGTGGCCGACTGGGTCAGCCCCAACGCAGTGCGCCTGTTCGGGTTCACGCCGGGGGAGATGTCCGAACCGGGCTTCTGGGCCAGTCGGGTGCATCCCGACGATCTCGAGCGGCTGGTGCCGGCGGTCCAGCACCTGCGCGACCACGAATCGCTGGTGCGCGAGTACCGGTTGCTGGATGCGGGCGGCGCCACCCGGCATGTACGCGAGGAGCTTCGCACGGTACCCGGCGAGGGGCATGGCCCGCTGAGGGTGGTCGGCACCTGGACCGACCTGACCGAGGCGCGGGTGCACGAGGAAGAACTCGCGTACATGACGCGTCACGATGCGCTGACCGGACTGGCCAACCGGACCCGGCTGCAGGCGGTGCTGGGCGATGCGCTGGAACGCGACGATGGCCGGGCGGTGCTGGTGGTCGACCTGGACCGCCTGCGCAGCATCAACGACACGCTCGGCCACGCGGTGGGCGACCAGGCGCTGCGTGCCGCCGCACGCCGGTTGACCCGGATACTGCCGGAGTCCGGCTTCATTGCGAGGCTGGGCGGGGACGAATTCGCCGTGCTGCTGCCGACGAAGGCCGAAGGTGCGGACCGCGTGGTACGGACGTTCATCCGGGACCTGCAGGCGGCGTTCTCCACGCCACTGCTGGGCAGTGGCCATCCCGTGGTGTTGTCGGCCAGTGTGGGCGTGGCACGGTTTCCACGGGACGGCAGCGATGCGGCAACGCTGCTGAAGCATGCCGAGCTGGCGCTCTACGAGGCCAAGCGCCACGGCCCCGGGCGGCACGCCGAGTTCGATCCGGCCTTGTCGGAGGGGGCCCAGTGGCGGCTGTCGATCGACAGTGGCTTGCGCGTTGCGATGGCAAGGCGCCAGTTCCGCCTTCACTACCAGCCGCAGGTCGACCTGCGTGACGGCCGGCTGGTGGGGGTCGAGGCCCTGCTGCGATGGCAGCACCCCGAGCTGGGGCTGGTGCCGCCCGTCGAATTCATCCCGATTGCCGAGGAAAACGGACTGATCGACGAAATCGGCCTGTGGGTGTTGATGGAGGCGACCCGCCAGCTGCGCGCCTGGGACGAGGCCGGCGTCGTGGTGCCGATGATTTCGGTGAACTGCTCGGTGCGCCAGCTGGACCCTGACCGCCTGCCCTCGCAGGTGGCCGCGGTACTGGCGGCGGCGGGCCTGGCCGCGCCCAGGCTTGAGCTGGAAATCACCGAATCGATGCTGATGCGCGACCCGGCACGCTCCATCCAGGTGCTCCACGCGCTCAAGGCGCAGGGTGTGCGGTTGGCCATCGACGACTTCGGCACCGGGCATTCCAGCCTTGCCTACGTGCGGCAGCTGCCGGTGACCCGCCTGAAGATCGACCGCTCGTTCGTGGGCGGCATCGGCCAGCAGGCCAACGACGAGCAGATCTGTCGCACCGTCATCGCGCTGGCGCGCAACCTTGGCTTGGAAACGCTGGCCGAAGGCGTGGAGCACCTGCACCAGGCCGAGTTCCTGCAGGCCGAAGGCTGCGCCCTTGCGCAGGGCTACCACTACGCGCCGGCGTTGACGGCCGAGTCGTTCGCGGCATGGCTGGCCGGCATGCCCAGGCCCGGGTTCATATCCCCTATGCCGGGGTCGGGGATGGCCGACGCCCGCTGAGCGCTGCAGGCGGCCGTGGTCGCAGGGTGGGTGCACCCCGGAACGGTGGGGAGCGCCGTGCGCCCGCCTCGCCATTGCGGGGGCGGTTTCCAACCGGCGGGTGCCTTGACCGCCGCCTAACGGCTGCCCGCTAGGCTTCGAGCTCCCCACGCCGTTGCCGAGGTGCCACTTGAACGCGAACGATTTCCTGTCCCGGACCGGGGGCCTGGCGCCCATGGCGCGCGAGTTGGGCATCACCCAGCAGCAGGCGGCGACGGGTGCCTCGGCACTGCTGCCGGCGATCATGGGCGGGTTCCGCCGGCAGGCACGGACCGCACCGGGTGGCGCAACGGGCCTGTTGGGGCTGCTGGGTCAACTCGGCGGGGGTGGGCTCATGGACGACGTGGTCTCGCCCCGACCTACGCCTGTGGATCGGGGAAACTCGGTGCTGGGCCAGATCTTCGGCTCCAAGGACGTGAGCCGGGCGGTCGCCAGCGACGCCTCGGCGAGGACCGGCCTGGACACCACGCTGCTGAAGAAGATGCTGCCGATGCTGGCCATGCTCGCCGCCGGTTACATGGCGCGCCAAGGGCAGTCGGGCGGTGCCGCGTCGGGCATGGGCGGGGGCCTGGCGGGCGCACTGGGTGGCCTGATGGGTGGTCAGTCGGGCGGCGCCGGCACCGCGGGCGGACTGGCGGCGCTGGCGGGCCTGCTGGATGAGGACGGCGACGGAAACCCGCTGGACGACATCCTCGGGCGCCTGGGCCGTTGACCCGGGTCTAGACTCGGCCGATGGACTATCAACTGGTGATCAAGTTCTGGCGCAAGTCGCTGGACGGCGAGGCGTTCCTGGAATCGCTGGAAAGCGAGCTGGGCCAAGCGCTGGGCAGTTCCGCCGTGCTCGAGGGGTACGACGTGAGCCCCAAGGAGATCAATCTATTCATGCTCACCCAGGACCCGCGGCAGTCGTTCCGGCGCAGTCGCGACGTATTGACCCGTTTGGGGGTGGAGAACGGCGTCTCGGCGGCTTACCGACTGCAGGGCGGTGCCCGTTTCACCCCGGTGTGGCCGCTGCGCTCGACCCGCAAGTTCGTGTTGCCCTAGGCATGGAGGCTGCCGTGCGACATGCCGGATAATGCACGGCGTTCGCACTGCCCCCCCCGCGCATGTCCATTGTCCTGACCGACTTCGCCCGTCTCCGCCTGTTCCCGCGCGAGCCGCGCCGCAACACCATCCAGGACACCACCGCGGACGAGTTCCAGCGGCATCTCAACGAGGTCGAGCCGTTGAAGGTGCTCGACGGCTACGCGCCGTTCTGCAAGCTGCACGTTCACCGCAACTGGACGTCGACGCGTTGCCTGTCGGTTCCCATCACCGACGCCAATCGCCACCTGCTGCGCTCGGACTACGAGGCGCGCACGCGCGAGGAGTTGCCGGTGCTGGTGCGGTGGTTCGAGGGGATCGACCCGCCCGTTGCCGCGTTCCTGGTGGTGATCCTCTACAGCCGCGACCAGCTGGCCACGGAGGGCACCCGTATCGACGCCGACTGGGGCGTCGTGGGCTGCATGTACACCGCCGAGCCGGAAGAGACCCCGATGGCGCCGATCACCATGCTGCGCAACGCGCTGGGGGTGGAGGAGGGCGGCTCGGGCGTGCCGCTCGACCGGGCGGCGTATGCCCGAAGCGTGGAGTTCTGGCGCAACCACGCGAACTGGCGGGGGTAAAGGGCGCACCCGGTTTCAGTCGGCCACGACGGTACGGTCTCGTCCGGTGCGCTTGGCCTGGTAAAGCGCCACGTCCGCGCGGGCCAGCAATGCGTCGGGGGTTTCCTCGGCCCGGTGCCGGGCGACGCCGGCCGAGAAGGTGATCGAACGGCCGTCCAGGCACCCTGCGCGTACCGACTCACGGATCCTTTCCAGCACCCGGCAGACACCGTCGGTGCCGCCGGGCATGACCAGCAGGAACTCCTCGCCGCCCCAGCGGCCGAGCGCGTCGGTATCGCGCAGCTGCGAGCCTGACAGGCGGGCGAACGCCTTGAGTACCTCGTCGCCGGCGGCGTGCCCAAGGGTGTCGTTGACCGCCTTGAAGTGGTCGATGTCGAGGATGGCAATGCTGAATGGCATGACCTGCCGCGTGGAAAGCGCGACGCTGCGCTCCAGCATCGCCTGCATCGACCGCCGGTTGGCGATGCCGGTCAATTCGTCGCTGATGGCCAGGCGCTCCACCTCGGACAGCGCCCGGGCCAGGGCTTCGCGCTGGTCACGCAGCTTCTGTCGCAGGCTGGACAGCCGGGCGGCGATGACTGCCAGCGCGGGCAAGACCACGATCAGCATCAATATGTTGTTGATGTCCACGCGGATCGGCGCCACGTCGCCCTGCGCCGGCACCCAGTGCGGGTAGAGGGTTCGTACCACCACCGCCGCGACCAGGCTGGAGACGGCCAGCACCGTCAGGAAGGCGATCTGCCTCCAGCGCAGGGTGAACGCGCCGAAGGCGAAGACGACCATGATCGGGAACAGCGCCGAGGTCCGCATCGGCCCGCAGATCAGGTAGCCCCAGTTCACCGCCAGCACGCCCATCGAAAGCTGCCAGACGGTGATGGACGGGTCGCGGAAGCGCTCGGTCCATCCGCTGCGCAGGGCCACGTAACCGATCGCCAGTACGGCGCCGACGAAACCCAGCCAAAGGTTCAGCGCCGAGGTGTTCATCCAGCCCTGGCCCACGCCGGTAACCAGCAGTGCCGCCGCGCCCAGGTAGACGAGGCTCGCGATCAGCCACTGGACCAGGCGAAGGCGGCGCCTGGGGTCTCGGCTCCCCAGGACGTCGATCACGTTGGCCAACACTCGCATTGAAGCTCCATGCCCTCGACAGCGGCAGCAGGACGCTGCCTCGCCCGTGTTATCGGCGGTCTTGCGTGAATCTGGAGCGTACGGGCGGCGCCACGGAGCGATGAGTCCAGGGCGGCGGAAGCGTTGCCAAGCCCGCGGCAAGCGCTCCGGGGACGACGTGGGGGCCGCATGGGTGCTCGCTCTCCGCGGCGGGACCGGCGCCGATCACGCGCCCGAGACCGGCGCTGCGCGAGGCTTTCCCCCGCGCGCATCCCAGGAGCCTGCCGTGTCGGAAACGTCCTCCATCACCGGTGAATTGTCCAACAGCAAGGTCGCCGCCGTGTTCGCCAGTGAGTCCCTTGCCCGGCAGGCGGCCGATGCCGTCACGTCCGCCTTGTCGCTGGGCTCGGCGCAGGTGCAGGTGGTCACGCCGGACGAACCCCATCCGGGCCGCAAGCTCGAGCCCGAAAGCCGGGGCATCTGGCGGACGATAGTGGTGGCCCACGTCAAGCTGGGCATCGCCGGCGCGGTGGTCGGCCTGCTCGGGTTCGCCGTGCTGCACGCGAAGGGAGTGCCCTTCATTGTCAATTCGCCCATCGCCGCGGCATTGGTGATGCTGTTCTTCGGCACGCTGGGGGGGCTGCTGCTGGGCGGCCTGGTGTCGCTGCGCCCGGACCACGACCGCTACGTCGAGGCGACCCGGGACGCCATGGCCGCGGGCGATACGACGGTGGTCGTGCACGCGTTCTCGATGGAGCAGCGCCAGCAGGCGGCCGACCTGCTGCGCGCACGTGGCGGTGAGGTCACGACCACCCTGTAGTCGAGCCGTAGTCGAGCCCTAGTCGAGCCGGGGCGCAGGGCCGTCCCAGCGGCTGTCTTCCCGCGGGCTTGACCCCGCGTCGCCTACGCTGGCCCGCCACCTTGAGAGGACGGCACCATGGCAGGCAAGCAGGAGCGGGACAGCACCAAGGCCGGCGCCACCAGCGCCCGGGACAGTCGCACGGCATTGCCCTCGGCTCCGGACGGCGACGCCAATCCAAGGGCGGGACTGGAGCGCGAAGTCGGCGATCTCGAAGACCCCGATGCGGTGGAGGACGACGGCGCGCTGCCCGGCCGCGTCGGGGGTGGGCTGGCAGGCGGGTGAAGCCGCGGCCCGGGTTTTCGTGTTACGTGATTACGTTCGAGGCGTAGCTGCCGGCAGCTGCCAGCCATGGCGCATGGCCATGAACCGCAGGGCGAAGCACGCCACCGCACCCACGACCGCGACGGGCGTGGTGGGCAGCCCCATGGCGTCGCCGGCGACCACCACCAGTGCGCCCAGCAGTGCGGCAATCGCGTAGAGCTCGCGTTGCAGCACGCCAGGGACCTGCATCACCAGCAGGTCGCGCACGATGCCGCCGCCGATGCCGGTGAGGATGCCGAGCATCACCGCACCCACCGGTCCCACGCCGTGGTCCAGGGCCTTGCTGGCGCCGATCACCGCGAACAGGCCCAGGCCGATGGCGTCTGACACCTGCAACGGGTTGCGGAACCGCTCGATGGTTTCGTAGCGATAGAACGTCACTACACCCGCAACGGTGGACAGGGCGAGGTAGCGCCAGTCGACCAGTGCCACCGGCGGCGTCGCGCCCAGCAGCGCGTCGCGGGCCAGGCCCCCCGCGGTGGCCGCGGCAAACGCGATCACCAGCACGCCGAACAGGTCCAGCCCCTTGCGCACGCCCGCGGTCGCGCCGCTGACGGCGAACGCGAACGTACCGATGAAGTCGATGGCGGTGACGAAACCGAAGGTCATGGCGTGGGGGCAGGGCGGGGCCGGACAGGCGGCGCGTCATCGTAACCGGAGCCCGAGCCGGAGCCGTCCCCGCCGCCAGCCGGCAACCGCAACGCCCGGAGGGGGATTGGCGCGCGTATCTTCCGGCTGCTTAACGGCCCGGTGCGTATGTTGCAGGGCCGTTCCCAACCCGCCCGACTGCCATGACCACGCCCGCCTACCGCCGCGCCCGCTACGCCCGCCGGGGCCCCACGCCGCACGAGGTGGTGGAGCTCGAGTCATTCGACCCGCCCGCTTTGCAGGCGGGCGAGGTGCGGGTGGAAGTACTGGCAGCGCCGATCAACCCGTCCGACCTGATGACGATCACCGGTGACTACGGCCGGTTGCCGCCGCTGCCGGCCGTGGGCGGCAACGAGGGCGTCGGGCGCGTTGTCGAGGCCGCGGCCGGCGCCGGTGCGCCCCGGGTGGGACAGCGGGTGCTGCTGCCCGTCGGCATCGGCACCTGGGCGACCCACGTCACCGCCAGGGCCGCCGAGCTGGTGCCGCTGCCCGATGCCGGCGACCCCGTGCAGCTGTCGATGCTGGCGATTAATCCGCCTACGGCAGCGCTGCTGTTGCAGGACATCGTTGACCTGGCCCCGGGCGAATGGGTGGTGCAGAACGCGGCCAACTCCGCCGTCGGTGGCTACCTGGTGCAGCTGGCGAAGGCGCGCGGTCTGCGCACCGTCAGCGTGGTTCGGCGCGAGTCGGCGTGCGCGCAGGTCGCCGCGTCGGGCGGTGACGCGGTGCTGGTCGATGGCGATGACCTGGCCACCCGGATCCGCTCGGTGACCGAAGGTGCGAAGATCCGCCTGGGCATCGACGCGGTGGGCGCCGCCGCCACCGACCGGCTGGCGCAGTCACTCGCGCCGGGCGGCACCGTGGTCAACTACGGCGCCATGGCGGCAGCGCCTGTGAGCTGTCGCCCCTGGCGCTGATCTTCAGGGGGATCACCCTTCGCGGTTTCTGGCTGGCCCGCTGGTTCGAGCTGTCCACCCCGGAGCAGCGTCAATCCCTGTTCGGCTCGCTGGCGTCGCAGATCATCGCGGGCACCCTGCACGCACCGGTGGCCCGGCGCTTCGGCCTGGACGACATCTCCCAGGCGCTCACCGCGGCCGCCCAGGGCGGTCGCAGCGGAAAGATCGTGCTGGTTCCCAATGGCGACCCGTCGCCCTGAAGGCGGCCGGGCCCGCGGGGGCCATCGTCGCTAGGCCGGGGCGGACGCGTCCTCCAGGGTCGGGTAGTCGGTGTAGCCCTCCGCGCCTCCACCGTAGAAGGTGTCGGGATCGGCCCGGTTCAACGCCGCTTCCTGCCTCAGGCGCTCGGGAAGGTCGGGATTGGCGATGAACGGGACCCCGAACGCAACCGCGTCGGCCCGGCCGGTGTCGATCGCGGCAAGCGCCATGGTCCGGTCGTAGCCGTTGTTGACGATCCACGCCCCCTTGAAGCGGCGGCGCAGGGCGTCGTAGTCGAACGCGACGTTCCCGCGATCACCCCCGGTGGCGCCTTCGATCATGTGGATGTAGGCGATGCCCAGTGCATCCAGGCGTTCCACCGCCCGTTCGAACAGGGGTTGCGGATCGCTGTCGCCGAGATCGCCAGCCGGGGTGACCGGCGACAATCGCACGCCCACGCGCCCGTTGCCGATCTCGTCGGCCACCGCCTGCACGACTTCGACAAGGAATCGCGTGCGGTTCTCGATGCTGCCACCGTAGGCGTCGTCGCGCCGGTTGGCACCGTCGCGGAGGAACTGGTCGATCAGGTAGCCGTTGGCGCCATGGATCTCGACGCCGTCGAATCCGGCCTGGATCGCGTTGCGTGCGGCGCTACGGAACTCCTCGACTACGCCCGGGATCTCGTCGAGCGCGAGTGCGCGGGGCGGCGAGACATCGACGAAGCCGTCAGCAGTGAAGGTCTTCGCGTTGGCGCGGATTGCGCTCGGCGCGACCGGCTGCACGCCGTCCGGCAGCAGGCTGGCATGGGAGATGCGGCCTACGTGCCACAGCTGCACGACGATGCGTCCGCCGCTGGCATGCACCGCGTCGGTCACCGCGCGCCAACCGGCGACCTGCTCCGGGGAGTAGATGCCGGGTGTGTCGAGGTAGCCCTGCGCGCCGCGGCTGACCTGCGTGGCTTCGGTGACGATCAGCCCGGCGCCGGCGCGTTGCGCGTAGTACGCGGCCGCCAGTGGCGACGGCACCAGGCCGGCGACCGCGCGGTTGCGGGTCAGCGGCGCCATGACCACACGGTTGGCAAGCGCGAGCTCGCCGAAGCGTGCGGGGGAGAACAGGGTCGGGGGAGGGGATGCGTCGGCCATGAGCGGTCCTGTTGATGAGGGGGGGCAGGCGCTTGCCGCGCCGATCGAGCGGATCCGCACCCATCTTTCCGGCGGGACTTCATGAGGGTGCGGCTGCCACGCCGGGTTTCGACCGGCATGGCGGGAACACTGCATGCCAGTGGCGTGGTCGTGTGCTTCGTCCGCTGACGCTTCTTCGCCACCGGTACGTTCCGACACACCCGCCCACGGACACGCCGTCTTCCGTTGCATGCCCCGGGGGCATGGTCTTCAAGGGGAAGAACGCAGTGTGCGATACGGGCCCGGCGCCTTGATGCCCCACGGGCAGCGGCTGTCGGGGCATGCTTGAACCGCTGGGTCTTGGGGGCCCGAGCTACCGGAGGGGCGGCTGCCGGCGGCGGGGCTTTCTTGCCACGGATGCCACGGGTAGGCATCGAGAGGGACCCGGCTTGGGCTTGTCACTGGCCCCGGGCGCATGGCCGGATCTGTGGGGTGTGGGCCGCGGGGTCGCCTCAGAACTTCTCGCCCACCGGCAGGTAGCGCCAGGCGCCGGGCGGCATGGCGCCGTTGGCGGACTTGCCAATCGGCACGCGTCCGATCCGCAGGCGGCGAATGGACACCACCTCCAGCCCGACCTGGGCACACATCGCCTGCAGCTGGCCTTGGCGCGCGGCCTTGATCGCGAACCGCAGGCGGGTTTCGTTCTGCCAGCTGACCTTGCATCGTTCCAGTTCGCGGCCCTGGTATTCAAGCCCGTTACCCAGCCGGTGCAGGCCATACGGCGCGATCTCACCGCTCACCTCGACCAGGTATTCGTGCTCGATCTGGTCGGCGTCCTCGGTCAGGCGGCGCCAGACACGGCCGTCCTGGCTCAGCACCATCAGGCCGCTGGCATCCTTTTCCAGCGGCACCAGCGGGGTGAGCCGCTGGAAGTGGCGCTGCAGGATGCGCTGGCCGGAGGGGTCGTCGGCCCAGTGGGTGGCAGGGGTGACGTGCGAGGAGGCCGGGTCGGTGCCTGCGATGGCGTCCACGCCAACGGGCTTGTGGAACAGCACGGTGGCCGGCTCGACAGGTTCCACGCGCGCATCGGGGTGCAGTTCCACCCGTTGTGCGTCGACCGGATGCTGGGGCGATTCCACCACCTGGCCGTCCACGCTGACCCAGCCATTCTGGATGTACTGCTCGGCATCGGCGCGGGAGCAGCCGTGGAGCTCGGCGACACGGTGGGCGAGTCGGGTGGATGCGGGCATCGTCGGGACCGGGGGAGGGGCGGGCAGTGTAGCGAGTGGGGCTGCGCCAGCGCCCGGTGTCCTGCCTGCTCGCCGCTTAATCGGGAGCGGCCAGGCACGGTTTGCTAGCCTTCGCGGATGAACACAGACCACGCCCCCTATCCCATCGGCACCCCGGGCACGCCCTGGGGCGACAATGAGCGCGCGCAGTGGCTGGCCGGCCAGCGCCGCCAACGCAGCTACCGCGACGACGTGCTTTCGGCAGTCGAAGAGCTGGGCGACCCATTCGAGAGCGTCGAATACGGCCGGCTGGACTACGCCGGCGAAACCTACCCGCTGGTGGCGCTGCGGAACAGGGACTGGCGGGACGACCTGCCCGTGGCGCTGGTGACGGGCGGGGTACACGGTTACGAGACCAGCGGCGTGCATGGCGCGCTGCGCTTTGCCCGGCGCGATGCCGGCGACTACGCGGGCCGTATCAACCTTCTGGTGGTGCCCTGCGTGAGCCCCTGGGGGTATGAGCGCATCCACCGCTGGAACATGCACGCGATCGACCCCAACCGCTCTTTCGGCAATGGCCAGGCGGAAGAGGCTGCGGCGCTCAAGCGGCTGGTCGCGCCCCTGCAGGGGCGGTTCCTGGTCCACGTTGACCTGCACGAAACCACCGACAGCGACGAAACCGAGTTCCGTCCCGCGCTGGCCGCCCGCGACGGCACGCCGCATGAGCCCGGCACCATCCCCGACGGCTTCTACCTGGTGGGCGACAGCGAGAACCCGCAACCCGCCTTCCACCAGGCGATCCTGGATGCAGTGGCCCAGGTGACGCACATCGCGCCGTCCGATCCGGACGGCAGGCTGATCGGCGCGCCGGTGGCGGCGCCCGGCCTGATCAACTACCCGGTGCGCTCGCTGGGCCTGTGCGCGGGGGTGACCGGCGCCAAGTACGCCACCACCACCGAGGTTTACCCGGACAGCCCCCGCACCACGCCCGAGGCTTGCAACGCGGCGCAGGCGGTCGCGGTGCGTGCCGCCCTGGACTTCGTGCTGGCCCGGGGCTGAAGCACCCCGGCCTGGATGGGCAGTCTCAGCGGGGGACGGTCGCGAGGCGCGGCGCGGCCGGCGCGGCCTGAGTGGCACGCTGCCGCTTGGCCTCGAACATCGCCCGGTCGGCATGCGCCAACAGCGCATCGGCGCTGGCGCCGTCGCCGGGGTGGCAGGCGATGCCGATGCTGGCGTCGACGTTGATCGGTCCGTCCGGCAGCGAGAACGGCCGCTCCATGCACGCGCGCAGCGCATCGGCGACCGCGCGTGCCGCCGGCAGGCCCTCGCAGCCCGGCAGCAGCACCACGAATTCGTCGCCTCCCACGCGGGCCACCAGGTCCCGTTGCCGCAGGGCTTGTTGCAGGCGTGCCGCGACCTCGCACAACAACCGGTCGCCGGCATCGTGGCCGGCGCGGTCGTTGGCCGCCTTGAAGCCGTCCAGGTCGACGTAGAGCACGGCAAGCCCCGATCCGTCGCGTGCGGCACGTGACAGTTGCGCGCCCAGCTCGACCTGCATGCGGCGGCGATTGGGCAGGCCGGTCAGCGGGTCGTGGCTGGCCCGGTGCTCGAGTTCGCGCTCGGCCTGGCGCAGTTCCGTGACTTCGCGGCCGATGGCGATGCGCACGCCGTACTCCGGGTGCCAGCGCGCCGACCACTGGATATCCACGCTGTGTCCGGCCTTGTGCACGTAACGGTTGCGGAAGTGGCGTTGAATTGCGCCGGCCATGACTTGGCTGGCGGCCTCAATCGTGGCCTCGCGATCGTCGGGGTGGACCAGGTCGAAGGTGCGCAGGCCCAGCACTTCGTCCCGCGGGTAGCCGAGGATGCGCTCGAATCCCGAGCTGACCAGCAGGAAGCGACCCTCGGCATCCACAACACACACCGCATCGGGCAACAGGTCCAGCAGGTCGGCCAGCGGCGGCAGGCTCGCCGTCATGGCAACAAAAACGCCAGGGTCGGGGAATGGTCGCGCATGGGCGGGCACCGGCAGGCGGGAGAGCCAGTGTACGCGGGGGACACCGCGCCATCCTGGTCATCTGCGCCGCGGCTTCAGGCGGGTTCATCGACGCGCAGCGTGGCGGCTCGGCCCCGTCATGGGCAGCACTCAGGACTTCCGATAACCACGGGTTGACGCACCGACCGGCACAGTGGCGCTTTCCTCACGGGGCTTCCCATGCGCGAACCGATCCACAACCGGCACGACATCAGCAAACTCGACCTGCCCGACATCCTGGGCACCATCCACGAGGAAGTGACCGCGCGGCTGGGCGAGGGCGAGGCGGCGGATTACATCGACTCGCTCGCAGACGTGCCACTGGACCGCTTCGGCATGGCGGTGATGACGGTCGATGGCGACGTGTTCGAGGTGGGCGAGTCGCGCCAGGCGTTCTCGATCCAGAGCATTTCCAAGGTGCACACGCTCACCCTGGCGCTGGAGGCGGTTGGCGACGAGCTGTGGGACCGTGTTGACCGGGAGCCGTCGGGCGACCCCTTCAACTCGCTGATCCAGCTGGAGTACGAGAAGGGCATACCGCGCAATCCCTTCATGAATGCCGGTGCGCTGGTGGTGGCCGACGTCGTGCTGTCCAGCTGCGAGGATGCCGAGCAGAAGCTGCTGGATTTCGTGCGGCGCCGGTCGGGCAACGCCGACGTGGGCAGCGATGAGGTGGTGGCCAAGTCCGAGCGCGAAAGCGGGCATCGCAACATCGCCATGGCCAACTTCATCCGGAGCTACGGCAACCTGCGCAACGACGTGGAGGACGTGCTCGACTTCTACTGGCTGCAGTGCTCGCTGAAGATGGACTGCGTGGACCTCGCACGCAGCGTGCAGTTCCTGTCCAACCGCGGCCACTGCAGCGTGTCAGGCGAACAGGTGGTGAGCGACGAATTGGCCACGCGCATCAACGCACTGATGATGACCGCGGGGACCTATGACGCCGCAGGTGATTTCGCCTTCTACGTTGGACTGCCGGCCAAGAGCGGCGTCGGCGGCGGCATTGTCGCGGTGGTGCCCGACGTCATGAGCCTGTGCACCTACTACCCGGGCCTTGACGAGAAGGGCAACTCGCTTCTGGGCCGCTACGCGCTGCACCGCTTTACCCGGATGACCGGGTTGTCGGTGTTCTGAGCGGGGTCGCCCGCCCTCCACGGACGCACCGCAGGTACTGGCTGCGCGGCGGCGGTTCGGCCCTGATTGCAGGCCAGGGTGCAGTGGAGACGTCGAAGCCCTGCGCCACCATCAGGCGGGCGAACCGGGCGCTGTTCCCGCGTCCCGGGTCGGTGATGATGACCTCGCAGCGCGGGTTGGCATGGCGCGCCACCAGCTCGCTGATGACCTCCGCCTGCCCGCGCTCGTAGAGCACGTCGCTGGCGATGATCAGGTCGAACGTACCCAGGGCGGGCATCGGGCGGTCCCACAGGACCTGTCGGTAGTGCAGCGCGGGCAGGTCGTTGAGCGCGGCGTTGTAGGCGAGGAAGACCTCCGCCAGCGGGTGCACGTCCGAGGCCACGACGTCGGCGCCGCGGCGCCCCAGCACCAGGCTGGCCAGGCCGATGCCGCAGCCCAGCTCCAGTACACGGCGACCTTCGACCGGAATCGTCTCGACGAGGTGGGCCAGCATCTCGCCCGATGGCCAGAGCTGGCCGAACAGGCTCCATTGCGCGGACGACACCCCCAGCCGTTCGCCATGGCCATCGGGATCGGCGTACTGCTGGGTGTCGCTCAGCACCCGCAGGCGGTACTCGTGGCCGCCGACGGTCTGACGGATCTCGCGGGTGGCATAGCCTGTCATGACCGGTCCGTGGTGCGTTGCCCGGGGGCGGAGGGAAGGGGGTTGGCGGCCCGAATTGGCGGGACGCGCTACGCCGGGACCGCGGGGCGCGAACTCTCGTGCAATCGTACGCCAGCGCCTCGAACCGTTCCGTGCAGGCGGTGCCCCGATGGGTGCGGGCTGACCGGTTCAGCTTGCCGGCGCTGTCGGCCAACTGTTGGCACTGACCCCGCCCTCGACAGGTGCGGTACAACCACCGGTCGGCCTGTATCGGCTGCCACACGGCAGCTTCGATACGTGCTGCCCGCCCAACCCGGAGAAGAAATTTTGAACAAGACGCTGCTGTTTACCGCCACCGCCGTCGTGCTGGCCCTTGCCGCGCCGGTGGCCGCCCAGCACCACCTGCCCGGGACGGGCCATGACATGCGCGTGCTGTTCGATGAGCCTGCCGCCGACAGCGGCGGAACCGCCGAGGTGGCCGCCAACCGGTATGGCACCTGGGGCATCGACATCGCGGGCATGGATCGGGACGTCGCCCCCGGTGAGGACTTCTTCGCCTACGTGAGCGGCAACTGGGCCGAGAACACCGAGATTCCCTCCGACAAGTCGATGTACGGCTCGTTCCTGGTGTTGCGTGACCTCTCCGAGGCGCGCGTGCGCAAGCTGGTCGAGGGTTACGAGGCCGGTGATCCCGCCACCGGCGGCGACGCGGCCAAGATCGCCGCGCTGTACCAGGGCTTCATGGATGAAGAAGCGATCGAATCGCTCGGGCGCCAGCCGGTTCAGCCGATGCTCGACGCCATCGCTGCGGTGGACGACAAGGACGGCATGGCGCACCTGATGGGCCACCGCATGGGCGGCTTCGGCGGTACGTTCTTCGGCGCCTACGTGTCCGACGACCAGCGCGACCCCGACACCTATGCGCTGTACCTGGGCCAGTCCGGTCTGGGCCTGGGCGACCGGGCGATGTACCTCGAGGAGAAGTTCGCCCCGCAGCGCGAGCGCTACGTGCAGTACATCGCCCAGATGCTCGAGCTGGCCGGCTGGGACAACGCCCAGGCGCGCGCCGGGGCGATCATGGCGATGGAGACGAAGATCGCCGAAGCGCACTGGACCCGTGCCGAGAGCCGCGACCGCGACAAGACCTACAACCCGGTGACGTTGGCGGAGATGGACGCCAAGGCGCCGGGCTTCCCGTGGGCGACGTTCTTCGACGCGGCCGGCGTGGACCATACCGAAAAGGCGGTGGTCCGCCAGGACAGCGCCTTTCCGAAGATGGCGGCGATCTTCGCCGGGACCGACCTCGACACGCTGAAGGCGTGGCAGGCCTTCCACACCATCGATGACGCGGCCCCGCTGCTGAGCAGCGCCTTCGTCGATGCCAACTTCGAGTTCCGCAACAAGTTCCTGTCCGGCCAACCCGAGCAGCGCGCCCGCTGGAAACGCGGCGTGTCGTTCGCCGAGGGCGCACTGGGCGAGGCGATCGGCCGCGACTACGTCGACCTCTACTTCCCCGCCGACGCCAAGGCCAAGATGGATGACCTGGTCGCCAACGTGAAGGCGGCCATGGGCGCGCGACTGCAGCAGCTGGAGTGGATGAGCCCGGCGACGAAAGCCGAAGCGATGTCCAAGCTGGAAGGCTTCGGACTGAAGATCGGCCATCCGGACGAGTGGCGCGACTACGCGGGTTTGAGCATCGCCAACAACGACGTGTTCGGCAATGCCGGCCGCTCGCGCGCATTCGAGTGGGACTACGACCGCACCCGCATCGGCAAGGCGGTCGACAAGGGCGAGTGGGGGATGACCCCGCAGACCGTGAACGCCTACTACTCCTCGGTGAAGAACGAAATCGTGTTCCCGGCCGCCATCCTGCAGCCGCCGTTCTTCGATCCTGACGCCGATCCCGCGGTGAACTACGGCGGCATCGGCGGCGTGATCGGCCACGAGATCATCCACGGCTTCGACGACCAGGGCCGCAAGTCCGATGGTGCCGGCCTGTTGCGCGACTGGTGGACGGCCGAGGACGCGGCCAAGTTCGAGGCGCAGGCTGCCAAGCTGGGCGCGCAGTACGAGGGCTACGAGTTCCCGCAGCTGCCGGACATGCGCATCAACGGCAAGGTGGCGATGGGCGAGAACATCGGCGACCTGGGCGGTTTGACCATTGCCCTGGAAGCGTACCGCCGCTCGCTCGACGGCCAGCCGGCACCGGTCATCGACGGCTTCACCGGCGAGCAGCGCTTCTTCATGGGCTGGGCACAGGTGTGGCGGACCCTGTGGCGCGATGACGCGCTGCGCCAGCAACTGGTCAATGGCACGCACTCGCCGGGCCACATCCGCGCCTTCGCGCCGCTGCGAAACATCGATGCCTGGTACGACGCGTTCAACGTGACCGAAGCCGATGCGCTATGGGTCGCGCCCGAGGACCGCGTACGCATCTGGTGATGCGGCTGCGCCGGGCGGTTTGAAGAAGGGCCGGTCGAGATGACCGGCCCTTTCTTCTTTGGGAAGGGTGGTGGGTTCGATCCGGTCGATACACGCAGCGGCCTGCGTCCGCGCAGCCGGGCCGGCGGCTACCATGGCGCACTGATCGTGGCGGGGGCCTGCATGTCGATACTGGTGGTGGTCCTGTCGGCGTTGGGATTGGCAATCGTGGTGGTGGCGGGGGTGCTGGCAGCCGCACGTCGGCGTGGGACCGCCGTGGAGCGTCCGACGCGGCATGCGCCGTCCCGTCCCGGGGCTGCCGCATCGCAAGCGCCGCTACACGCCGGGCTGGGACCATCGGACGTCGAGGCCGTCCACCTCCGGCTGGGCACCCTGATGCTGCAAGGTGACCCCGCCGTTCCGGGTCGCGCACCCACGCCCGCCGGGCTCGAGGTCAGCGCCGCGGCACGACGGGTGCTGGAAGGCGTGCAGGCGCACCCCCGCTACATGCCGAGGCGGCCGCAGGTCCTGCCGCAGCTGATGCGCGCGGTCAATGACCCCGAGGCGTCGAGCAAGTCGATCAGCGGCATCATCCAGCGGGACCCGGCACTGGCCGCGACGCTGCTCAGGATCGCCAACAGTGCCTACTACCGGGCCCATGCGCGGCCTGTGGAAACCCTTGACCGCGCCGTGGCCCTGGTGGGCACAGACGGCCTCCGGCAGATCGTTTCAAGCGCACTGGTGCAACCGGTCGGCGGTGGCGGGGGCGGGGTGTGGGGCCACGCGATGGGGATGGCATGGGACCATACCCAAGCCTCGGCGATGGCCACCGCCGACATCGCGCGGCGGCGCGGCGAGGATGCATTCGCCGCGCACCTGCTGGCGTTGGTGCATGGGCTCGGTGGCACCGTCGTGCTGCAGGTGTTGCGCGACCAGTCGCTGCGCCGGCCGGGCCAGCCGCTGGACGCGGCTGCATGCGTGGCGCTGTGGCTCAGCGACACCGCTGCGACCGCCGGACGCATCGCGCAGGCGTGGCAATTGGCCGACCGCATAGACCACGCGCTGGTGGAGCAGCAACCGGTGGCGGGGAAAGCCGCCCACGCGCCCGCAGACCTTTCGCACCTCGGCAACGCGCTGTACCTGGGCCGTCTGGCGGGCTCGCTGGCCATGCTCGTGCGCCGCGGTGACATGGCGCTCGAGGATGCGCAGTTGCTGCTCGTCCAGGCAGGGGAGCCAGAGGCGGCGCACCCCCTGCTGGAACGTCTCACCCGCGAGGACGAGTGAGACCCCGGGCACCCTGAGCCCCGCCCGGGCGCCTATTCGCGTGGTGCGGTCGGGTCCAGCAGGTTGGAGTCGGCTTCGGCCATCGGCTCGCGTTCGATCTGCGCCTCGATATCCCGGTTGGCATTGGTGCGGTCGGCGGCGACCGCGCTCCCGGGCGCAACCGGCTGTGCAGGCCGCTTTGAAGCCGGTGACGGCTGCGCAGGGGACTCCCGTGTCGATGCCGCCCGCGGTTCCGACAGCTGTACCCGGTACATCGGCTCGGGCATGTCCATTCCGGCTTCGTCCAGCGCCAGCTTCACCGAGCGGATCGCCTCGCTCTTGACCTGGAAGAAGTCGTGCGAGCGCTGGTCGACCCAGCCCTGGTAGCGGATCCGCACGTCCGAATCACCCAGGGTGCTGATGAAGGCGCGCGGCGGCGGCTCGTCAATGACGCCGGGCAACGCCGCCATGTAGGACAGGCCGATGTCCTGTGCCTGGACCAGGTCCTCCTGGACCCCCAGGCCCACCTCGAATTCGAACCGCCGCGACGGGTTGCGGCTGTAGTTGAGGATCACGCCGCGGAACACCAGCCCGTTTGGCAGCCGCAGGTGGTTGCCCTCCAGCGTCATCAGCACCGTGGCGCGCGAGGTCAACTTGACCACGAGCCCCTCGTGGCCGTCGATGACCACGTGGTCACGCGGCGCGAACGGCTGGCGCAGGCTCAGCAGGATGCCGGCAAGGTAGTTCTCGAGGATGTCCTTGAAGGCGAAACCGACCGCAACGCCCAGCACGCCCGCCGTGCCCAGCACCGCACCCACCATCGCGGTGGCATTCAGCAGTTCGAGTGCCAGCAGCATGCCGACCAGGAACGTGGCCCAGCGCACCGTGGTGCGCGCCAGCTCGCGCATGAACGGGTTCTGCCGTGCCACCCGGTCCATGAACGTCCGCCGCGACAGCCACCCGCCCACAAGCCAGGCCAGCACGAGCACCGCCACCGCGACGCCCAGCATCGGCAGAGCGGCAAGCAGTCGGTAGGTTTCCTCGTAGAGCTGCTCGGCAACGGCCTGCAGGTCAAAGCGCGGGGGGGGCGTGTCCAATCGGTAGCTCCATGCGGGCGTGGCGCCTTTGTGAACGGGCAGCGCCGTCACGGGGGCAGGGGCCACGATGCCGGTCCGGCCGTGCACGCACGGTAGCGGCGCCCGGCGGCCAGCCTTGGACCTGTACGACACTCACCGGGCATTGATGTCGCGTCCCTAGTATGGGCGCCGCATTGAATGGCAGGGGTTGGGATGGCGACTGTTGACAGGTCCCCGACGACGCCCCGCATGCTGCCCTGGGCCTCCGCGGCCCACGGGAGGAGCGAGTACACCCGGTTGCGCAACGTCGTCGACGCGCTGGTCCGGATCGCCGAGCATGCGGGGGATACGGGACCGTTCCTGGATGAGGCAACGGCGACCGTCATGGAGTTGACGCGGGCCACGGGCGCGGTCGTTCTGACTTCGGGTGGCCCCGACGGCCTGCAGGTGCGCTCCGCGCGCGGCCAGATGCGTCATATCGACCGTGCAGCGTTCGACGCCGGCCACACCCTGGCACCGGCGTGCCTTCGTTCTCACGAGGCCCTGCACAGCAACGATGTCCAGGGCGACGACCGCGTCAGCGTGCGGGTCCGCAAGGGTAGGGCCCTGCGCTCGCTGATCTGCACGCCGCTGCGCTACGGCGATGGCGTGCTTGGCGTGCTCGAGGTGTGTTCCAGCGTCGTGCATGCCTTCGACGAGATCGATGCCCAGGCGGTCGCCCTGATCGGCAACGCCCTGGGCGGCGCGCTGGGTCGGCAACTGGAACTCGACGAGAAGGCGCGCTTGCTGGCGCGGCTTGAAACCGCGCTCGAGGCGACTCGCGCCCAGGCCCGCCGTTACCAGGACGCAGCCCTGTGCGACCCCCTGACCGGCCTGCCCAACCGCACCCATTTCCTGCAGCGGCTGCATGCGCTGTGCGAGCACGAGCAACGGGCCGGGACGTTCGCGGTGCTGTTCCTGGACCTGGACGGTTTCAAGGAGATCAACGACCGCCACGGCCACGCAACAGGCGACGCGGTCCTTCGCGAGGCGGCGCAGGACCTGCGTGCGCGCATGCGCGAAGGTGA
Organism: Novilysobacter viscosus; assembly: GCF_046600715.1. NCBI lineage: Bacteria > Pseudomonadati > Pseudomonadota > Gammaproteobacteria > Lysobacterales > Lysobacteraceae > Novilysobacter > Novilysobacter viscosus. The sequence continues at coordinate 597,571 of NZ_JBJMAV010000001.1, read as the reverse complement.
TTTCATCGGCCGCCTGGGGGGCGATGAGTTCGTCGTGCTGGTGGCGGGCTTGCGCGAGGGGGTGCGTGACGTGTCCATCATTGCCGAACACCTGCAACAGGCACTGGCTCGCCCCCGTCCGGTGGAGAACATCGAGGTGGGCATCAAGGCCAGCATCGGGTGGGTCGTGCACGAGCCGGGCTCAAGCGCCTCGACGCTGCTGGCACGGGCGGACGAGGCGATGTACCGCCAGAAGAACGCCAAGCGCGGCAGCAGCTGACCGCCTACCGCAACGATAGGGGGGCGGCGCGAGTCCGCGCCCGCCATTGAAGTTCCGGGCGCCAGTCACCGACATCAGGGCCAGCATCGGTGCCGCGTCCCATCGAGCAGCGCGGCGCATTCGAACAGGTGGGCCAGACGGTGCTGCAACTGGACCAGGTCACCCGGCAGCGCGTGGCACTGGTGGGCAGGCCGGCGCCCCGGCGCGTGGGCTGCAGTAGCAGGCGCCGGGGCTGTCGGATGCGGTGGCTGTGCCCGCGTGATGCCGCCGTCGTGGGCGCTGCGCCCGGTAGCCTGAGCGGTCGCTGCTGCCGGCAGGGTGCCGGGTCGTGGGGCCTACTGCGTGCCGCGCAGGTCCACGCCGGCTGCTTCGCGGTGCAGCATGCGCAGTCGCCAGCCCAGCCGGTCCAGGTTGGCGCGGGTCGCATCAAGGGCCAGCCTGCGGGGTGCCGGCAACGCGTCGCGGGCCGCCTCGCGCAGGCGCGCATCCTGCTCGCGCCAACGCACTGCCTGCGCGCTTGCCCGTTCCCGGACGGCGTGGCGGCCTGCGTGCTGGGGAATTCCGTAGCCGCCGGGGGCCATGGCGGCGGGGTGGGCGAAGGCGGCATCCAGCTCGATTCCCGCCTCGAGAGCAGCGCGCATGGCGGCGCCGGAATCATTTCGCGCCCGTCCGGAGATCCGCTGCTTGAGTGCGTCGCGCGCCTGCAGTTCCTGTCGACGGAGCGCGGCCTGTTCAAGCACCAGCAGTGCAGCCGTGGCGCGAATGTCGGCCTGTTCCAACCACGGCGCGCGTTGCGTGGGTGGCAAGGCGAGCCAGTCCGCGACCCGATACCGGGGCAACGGCGTGCGCGCCGAGGCCGTATCCAGCATTGCCTGGTAGTAGGTGTCCTGCGACGGGAAGTAGTGACCGAGGCGGGTCGCGGTGTCGTGGTCCTGCAGGACCGTCATGTCTGCGGCGCCAGCGCGTTGCAGGCGGTGCAGGAGCCCGGTCGGGGTGATGCTGGAAAGGTTGCTCGCCGCCAGCCGGGGCACGGCGTCGTGGAGAAGCTTGAAGGTTTCCACCGCGCAGTTGTTGGTGACGAAGTAGTAGTCGCCGTCGTAGCTCCAGTGCACCTGCGCGGCACGCTCCAGCAACTGGTCGATCTCATCGGTATCCAGCGCCAGCGGAATCGACTGCAGGCCGCGGAGCTCCGTGCCGGTGTATTCCTCGACCACCTGCGCCAGCGGCAACACGAACAGGCGCGACGGATAGCCCCCGGCGAGGCCGCGCCAGCTTGAGAGCTCGACGTCGTCGACGAAGGCGCGGAAAGAGAGCACCCGGTGGTGGTCCAGGTCCAGGCGGCAGTCGGGGCCCGGCGGTCGGCCGGGCGCGCACACCACCAGTCGCAACATGCTGTGTCCCCAGCGGCTCATCACGCGCTGGTTGGATTCGGCAAGCAGGTAATGGATTGCGTAAACGCGCGCGGGGTCCAGTTCAAGCAGCGGCGCTGCGGAGGGCGAGGCGGCGCGGCCTGCGTCCAGGAAGGGCACGCCGGGTGCGCATTCGCGGTCGGGGGTCGGGAGCTGGAAATGCCCTGCGAAGTGGCGATGCAGCGCGGGCCGCCTGCACGCATAGGACGGGTCGAGCAGGAAGTGCTCAAGGTTGACCGCCACGTACTCGGCCGGATCGGTCAACTCGTAGCGATCGGGGCTTCGCTCGCGCATCGGGTTGTCGTGGATGCGCCCCGGTCCGAGTGCGCGCACCTGCCAGCCCGCAAGGTCGAGCAGGCGGGGGTCGCCGGACAACGCCCGGCCATTCTCCCGGTCATAAAGGTGTGCCAGTTCGTGAATGAGCGCGCGGCGAGCCGCACCGGGGTCATCGGCCGTGGGCGCTGCGGGATCTGCAGGCCGCTGCATCCACTCTTCGAGCAGGTCCTGCTGGAGAAGGATCACGTCCAACTGCACTCGTCCGTGGACGTGCCCGGGCAGCGGCGCCCAGCGGACCGTTACCGGGCGGACGAGGGCATCGCGCCATCGTGGCGGCAACCGGGCGCCCACGTCGTCCAGGAGCGCCTGGCTGGCCTGGGCCCGCCCGGGCGAAAGCGCTGCGTGGTCGCCGACCAGCTCGAATGCGTGCGCGGTCGTCGGCAGTCCTGCCAGCAGCGCAAGGGCGGCGAGCGTTCCCGCGCGCAGCCGGACCCGGCTCACAGCGCGAGGATGGCCCGCGCCAGCTGCAGGTCGTTGGCCCAGCGCGCCTGCGAACGGGTTTCGCGAAGGTGGCGCAGCGCGGCTTCGAGTCGGACGCCACGGATGGCGCCATCACTGGCGACGAAGCGTGCCGCGTCATCGCGGGCCTGCAGTACGACCTTGTCGTCACCCGAGGTGCTGCCCGAAGACGCCGAGGTGCCGCCCGCCGAGGAACCGGCCGAGCTGCCGGCAAAACTGGACGCCAGTGCCGGCGCGGCCGGTAGCAGGAGCAACGCGAGCAGCAGGGACGAACGGGTCATGGCAGGGTCTCGTGGGAGTGCGGGCGTGCTTCGGTGGCAAAGAGTACCGGCCCCGCGCGCGTACGTCCTGAACATGCATCAGCCGGCACGTTCGCGGCATGCCCACTCTTGTGTGTATAGGGTTGCCGATCAGACAGACAGGGACAGGAGCTGCACATGAAAGGGTCCTACGGCCGGTTCGCCGCAATGATCGCCACGTCCACGGCGGTCATGCTGGCATTGATGTACCTCAACACCTACGCGTTCGACCATGTGTTCTGGAGCCAGACGCGCTTCTGGATGGCGCTGGTCATGGGCGCGGCGATGGCGATCGTGATGCTGGCCTTCATGCTGCACATGTATAGCAACCGCGCGATCAACACCGCCATCTTCGCCGGTGCGGCGCTGATTCTCGTCGGGTCGCTGTACCTGGTGCGAAGCCAGGCCACGGTGGCCGACGTATCGTGGATGAAGGCGATGATCCCGCACCATTCCATTGCCATCCTGACCAGTGAGCGCGCCAACATCAGCGACCCGCGCGTGCGCGAGTTGGCCGACGAGATCATCGAGGCCCAGCGGCGGGAGATAGCGGAGATGAAAGCGCTCATCGAGGACCTCGAGGCCGGGCGCGACTGATTCCAGGGCCGGCTTGCCCGGCCCCTTGATGGCGCCCGGCGCTTTCCCCAACTTGTGGGGGACCAAGGGCAGGCTCAGGAGAAGATGATGGCCACGGGATGGGCGGGCGATGGCGCCGTGCAGGACCAGATCGATGCGACCGTAAAGGACGCGATCAAGCGTGCGCGCAGCCAGCTGCGGGAGGGGCCGGGCCTGGCCCATTGCGAGGAGTGCGAGGCCGAAATTCCCAAGGCGCGGCGAGACGCAGTGCCGGGCGTGCGCCTGTGCGTGGCGTGCCAGGACGCCCACGACCGCCACGAAGCGGGCGCCGGCGGATACAACCGGCGGGGCAGCAAGGACAGCCAGCTGCGTTGAGGCCCCGCTAGCACCGTCCCTGCGGCGTGTTGCTTACATGGCAGGCGCTTGGAGCCGACCGGATACGTCGGTCCCCGGCGAGGGCGTCAATGCGGTCTTGACCTGCTGGCATGCATGCTCGGGGACCGTTTTCCCGGAGTGCGTCCATGTCCGATCCCACCCTCGAGGTCCCGTGCCCGCACTGCGGTACGGTCAACCGCGTGCCCGAGGACCGGCTGGCGGCTTCACCGTCGTGCGGGCGCTGCCACCTGTGGTTGTTCGAGGGCGTCGCCGCGCCGCTGGACGTGGCGCTCTTCGACAAGGTGGCCATGCGCGGCGACCTGCCGGTCCTGGTGGACTTCTGGGCCCCGTGGTGCGCGCCGTGCCAGGCGATGGCGCCGGAGTTCCAGCGTGCGGCGTCGGCGCTCGAGCCACGCGTGCGGTTGGCCAAGGTCGATACCGAAGCGGTTCCGGACTTGGGCAGCCGCTTCGGTATCCGCGGGATCCCCACGCTCATCCTCTTCAGGCAGGGCCGGGAGGTGGCCCGCCAGTCCGGCGCGATGTCGCAGTCACAGATCGTCAACTGGGTGCGTGCTCAGGCCACAGGCTGATTGAACGGGTCGGCGCCTGACGCCAATGCCTGTACGCGCGCGGCGGCGTCCCTGACCCTCGACAGGTCATGCTCCAGCGCCAGGGCGAGCTCGGCGCGTGCCAGCGCCATCGTTGACTGGCGCGCGGCCGCGGCCTGGTAGCGCTCGTCGCCGGTTCCGGCCAGGCTTGCCAGCGATTTCTGCACCCGGACGGCGACCTCCACCAGTGCGGCACCGTCGCGGCCGATCGGCAGGAATACATCCTCGAAGAGGTCATCGACCCGGATCCCGGGCACCGCGACGTTCGGGTACGGCGTTTCCTGCGCCTCGGCCGGCGTGGGCGCGGCCCATGTGGCCAGTGCGCGGGTCGCACGGCCGAGGATGTCGATCGCCGTACCGGGATCGTTGACCGCCGGCGACAGCGCGCGCGAGGCGATCTCGGTCAACACCGAAAGACCGAACCTGGGGTCCTGGTCGAAGGAGCGCATGTCGCCGACCGAGAACGCGTCGCGTACGTCCTCCAGTCCCTCCTGGCCCACGCCGCCTTCGATCCACGCAAGCGGCCAGCGCGTGTCGACGTAGGTACCGGGTGGTGATGCGACAAGCACGCGCGCGTCGGCCTCCTCGGCCCAGTCCTGCAGTGCGCGCATGTCGAGATGCTGGACGTAGCCGAAACGCTCGGCCGGAACAGGCCGGGCGCCGGGTGGCGGTTCAAGGGGCTCCGGAAACGGTCGCCCCCCCAGGAAGGGACGTGAATGCCTGTCACTGAGCGCCCGCGTCGCGGTGTCCTCGACCCTGTCCGCGGTCTCGCCGACCCGCCCAAGGCGGGACACGTGGTCGATCCAGCGAAGCAAGGTGGCAACGATGCCGGCGATGACGAACAGCGTGACCACGTAGAGGACGACGCGCCCACGCTGGCCGTAGAGACCGGCGTGCACGCCGATAATCCCGACCAGGCTGAACAGGAAAGACCCGATGAACGTCGACAGCGCGTTCTGCGCCCGCCGGTCCTCGGCCAGCAGGCGCGTGGCCCGGGGCGTGACGTTGCTGGTCGCCGACGACAGGGCGGCCACCAGCGTGCTCAGCGAAAATATCGTCACCGACAGCATGCTGGCGGCGATGATGTTGAGCAGGCTGCTGACCGCTTCGGCGCCGATCTGGTCGGACAACTCCCACGGGATGTAGCGTTCGGCCACGATCGCCACCAGCGCGGTGGCCACCGCCAGCGCCGAGAACGCGGAAGCCCTGAACCAGAGACGCCGCCGCGCCTGCAGCCAGAGCCATTGCAGGCGCGTGGTGATGCCGCTGTCCGAACTCATGCCTCGACGTTTTCTGCAGCGGAATCAGCGACCACTCGGCACCGCCCCGTAGGGATAGCGTTCGAAGATGGCCGCGATCGCGCGGTCGGCCTCATCGGCGCGCTCGTCGGGGGTGCGCTGGGTGACGCGACCCACGGCGGTACCGGTCCATACCAGGTGGTTGCGATCGGCATCGACCAGGTCGACGCTCAGCGTGCCTTCGGTGTAGCGGCTCACTTGAGCCTCGTCGTACCAGACGGGCACCGCGACGTAGGTGCGGGCGCGGTAGTTGTAGAGGTAGCGGATGTCGGTGCGTGGAACGCTGTAGACGTCGGTGCGCTCCTGGATCATTCCCTGGAAATTGACGCGCAGGTCGGGGTTGGACTCGTCGAAGACGTAGCCCCGGGCGTCCATTTCGCGGCGAACGGCCTGCTTGATGCGCTGGGTCAGGTAGCTGGTGTAGCCGGACTGCTCCATCGCCAGTGGTTCGTAGAACGCGTAGCTGCGGTAGCGGGTGAAGTCGGTCTGCGGGTCGAAGTCGGTGCGCACGCGCGGCCCGGTGGCGCAGGCGGCCAACAGGGCGAGCGCAAACAGCCCAAGCACAAGGCGAAGCGCAGTGGTGCGGATGAAGGTCGGACGGAACATGACGAATCTCCGGCGGGTTGACGCCCTGACGCTAGCAACCGGCCCTGCCTCGGCAACGTGAAACCTGCCAGGCGCCGGGGGACGCGCCGAGCGGAAGGAGGGCGCGGTGGTGCACTGAATCGCCCGTTCAGGCGCCGCGCGCTTCTCACGCGTAGATGATGCTTCCGGTGTGACGATCAGGGCCCACTTCGAATCCGCCGCCCCCGGGCGTATCGAGCGCATGACGGCATCCAGCACGAACCAGAACGCAACCGCACCCAGCCACGGCAATCAGGCCGCGCCGCCCCTCCGGGCCATTCCGGGCCTGGTCGAGGAGTGCCGCGAATGGGAGCTCACCCTCGGCGAGGGCCCGGTGATCGCCGCGGCCGTGCACGACGGCCATTCGATGCGCCGATCGCTGCAGCCGTACCTGGCGATCGATGCCGCTACCCGTCGCCGCGACGAGGATCCCCTGACCGGGCTGCTGACCACTGTCGGTGACGTGCAGCTCAGGGTGCGGGCCTCGCGGTTCGAAGCCGACCTCAACCGCCCGCGCGAGTTGGCCATCTCCGCCGACCCGGCCAATACCTGGGGGATCAGGGTCTGGGACGAAGGCCTGCCGGACAGCGAGATCGACCGATCGCTGGCCTACCACGACCGCTTCTACACCATGGTCCGGCGCCTGATGGATGCCGCCATCGCCCGTCACGGCCAGGTGCTGGTGCTGGACATCCACAGCTACAACCACAGGCGCGACGGCGCCGAGGCCGCGCCTGCCGATCCCGACGACAATCCGGAAATCGACCTGGGCGTGACTACGCTGGACCACGACCGTCATGGCGAACTGCTTGAGCGTTTCAGCGAGGCGCTGCGTTCGGTACCGCTGCAGGGAAGCACCCCGGATGTGCGCAGGAACGTGCGCTACGACGGCGGTGGGCATTTCCCCGAATGGCTGTATGCAACCTACGGCCAATCCGTCTGCGCCATCTCGCTTGAATACAAGAAGGTCTTCATGGACGAGTGGAGCGGGAAGGCGGACATCGGCGCGCTCTACGAGCTTCGTGACGGGCTTCGACAGGCCGTGGCCGCGGCGCGGCCGGTGCTGGAGGCATGACCGCCTCCGTCCACGCCCAGCAGGGCGCGGCTCGGGCACTGCCGCCGGTCGCCGCGAAGGTGGACCGGGCGCTGGTGGGGCTGGACGCCCGGGTCAACTGGTTGACCGCCCTCTCGCCGATCCACAACGACGCCTTGTGGGAGGCTTTCCAGGCCAGCAGTCGCCGCCACGTGCCGCCCCTGGAGTACCGCGCGCTGGGCACCGACCTTCACCAGGTGCGCGAGGAACTGCTGGCGCTCCCCGTGGAAGACATCGAGTCACCGCTGCTGCAGGGTCTACTTGCCGAGAAGCAGCGTGAGCTGGACCGCCAGATCGAACTCGTCCGCCTGCGCGGCACCGATGGCTTCGTCAATGCCAGCATCGACCTGTTCGGCGGCGTCGAACCGGGCCTGAAGTCGATCGCGCGCGAGATCCTGGAGGACATCGAATGTGGCACGCCACTGGTGCACGACGCCGGCATCGACGAGGTCCTGGCCGCGGTCCGTGATGACCTGGACTGGTACCGCGAGCGGGCCCCCGGTTTCAACGCCGAGGTCGTGGTCGACCCGGACATGAGCTCGTTGCTTATGGTCTCGCATGGCCGGCTCTACATCGATGGCGACATCCGCCTGCCGGTGGCGCGCGTGCAGCCGCTGGTGCAGCACGAAGTGGGCACGCACCTGGTCACCCGCCACAACGGCGGCCGCCAGGCGTTGACGCAGCTGGAAGTCGGCCTGGCGCATTACGACGCACTGCAGGAAGGGTTGGGCGTGCTGGCGGAGTACCTCGCCGGTTTCCTGCCCGCCGAGCGGCTGCGCGTGCTGGCCGCGCGGGTGATCGCGACAGACATGGCGATGCATTCCGAGGGGATCCCGGCGATCTTCGCGGCGCTGCACGACGGCTACGGGTTGCCGACCGAGGACGCCTTCGACATCGCGGTACGGGCGCTCAGGGGTGGCGGGCTGACCAAGGACGCCGTGTACCTGCGGGGCCTGCGCGAGTTGCTCGAGTACCTGCACGAGGGCGGCGCCTTCGAGCCGCTGTTCACCGGCAAGTTCGCGTTGTCCCACATGGTCGTGCTGGAACAGCTGATCGACGAAGGGTGGGTAAGGCCCCCCGAACTCATGCCGCGCTACTGGTCAGACCCCGTCACCGACGACCGCCTCGCGCACTGCCGCAGCATTTCCGTCTCCCGCCTCTGCCACAAGGAACCGATCCGATGACAGCGAAGTCCGCCCCGGGGCGCAGCAAGCCCGCGCCCAAGAAAGCCGGTGCAAAGCCCGCCACCAAGCGCAGCAGTTCCGGCAAGGGCGCGCGGCAGGCCCGCGATGACGCATCCGGTCCGATGCGCCTGGGGTTCGTCGTCAACGACGTCGCCACCGAGAAGAACAACTACACGACCATCCGGCTGGCGCGCACCGCGGTCAACCGCGGGCACCAGGTCAGCCTGATCGGGCTGGGCGACTTCATCTACGACGCCGGCGGCACGATCTGCGCCCACGCCCACCGGCCACGCAAGAGCCGCTACAAGGACGACGATGCGTTGCTCGACGACATCCAGGGCCAGGACGCGACGGTGGAGCGGATCTCCGTCGAGGGCCTGGACGTGCTGATGCTGCGCTCGGACCCCGCCGAGGAGCTCAACGACCGCCCATGGGCACCCAACAGCGGGCTGCTGTTCGCGCAGCTGGCGGCCGCCAAGCAGGTCATCGTCCTCAACGACCCGATGCACCTGACGGACGCGTCCAACAAGACCTATTTCCAGCACTTCCCCGAAGAGGTGCGCCCGGTGACCTGCATCAGCATGGATCCCGACGAGATCAAGGCCTTCATCAAGGAGCAGGGCGGCAGCGCGGTGATCAAGCCGCTGCAGGGGTCGGGCGGGCAGAGCGTGTTCGTGGTGACGCCCGACAGCGGCGCCAACCTCAACCAGATGATCGAGGCGGTCACCCGCGACGGCTATGCGATCGCCCAGGAGTACCTCCCTGAGGCCGCCAAGGGCGACCTGCGGCTGCTTACGCTCAATGGCCGCCCGCTCCAGGTCGACGGGCACTACGCGTGCTTCCGCCGCTACAACGACTCCGGCGACGCGCGCAGCAACATCACCGCCGGCGGCAAGATAGAAATGGCGGTGCCCGACGAGGACGCCCTGCGTCTGGCGGAGATCGTCGGCCCCAAGCTGATGCGCGACGGCATGTACCTGGCCGGCCTGGACATCGTCGGGGACAAGATGATGGAGATCAACGTCGACACTCCCGGCGGCATCAACATGGCCGAGGAGCTGACCGGCGCCGATTTCAGCGGGCACATCATCGAAGACCTGGAGCGCAAGGTGCGCATGCGCCGCTACTACCGCGGCCAGCTGAGCACCACCGACCTGGCGATCATGTAACCCGGCACCCGGGGAGAATCCGGGCAGTCGGTAACCCCGGCCGGTGTCGGGCCGGGTTCCCCCGAAGACTAGTCTCCGTATGCCAGTTCGCCGGTCAGGCGTGCGGCCGGCTCCAGCGTCAATACCGTGTGGCGGGAGTACCGCTGTGACCCGGGCCCGTTCCAGCTGCAGGTCAGGGGTGTCGGCTCGCCGGTCAGGAAGCACATCGGCAGCAACACGGTGCTTGCCACCGGCCGGCCGTTCACGCGTTCGGGCTGGAAGCGCCACGCCAGCGCCGCGTCCCGGGCCGCCTGCTCGAGCGCGCGCGAGGTGCGCGTCCCGGGGTCGTACGGCGTCGCGCCAGTCACCACGCCGTTGGCGTCGACGTCAAGGCGCAGGACGACCACGCCCGAGTCGCCGCGCATCGCCGCAGCGCGCGGGTAGCGCGGGAGCGGCATGGTGCGCGGCAGCGGCCCGGTGGTGGCCGACTCGACGTGCAGCCCGTCGCCCTCTGCGCGGGTCGTGATGCGCAGCCAGGTCTCGACCCTTGCGCCGCCGTTGTCGTCGATGGGCTGGAACAGCCAGCTGCGGACCCGCGCGTCCAGCTCCCGGGCGGTCCGGGCTGGCATCTCGCCCTCCGGGCGCAGCGTGGTGACGCGCCCGTCGGTGTCCAACGACACCGCAAATGTGTGGACTTCCGGCCCGCCGGCCGATACGTGGAACGTCGCCGAACCCAGCAGGGCGGCGGTGACTGCAATGGCGATCCTGTTCATGACCCCTCCCATGGCCGCGGCGCGGCCCTAGCACACGAATGTGGCAGGGACATGACACACGCAGCGCAGCGCCATTGGGTTACAGGCGCATGACACGCAGATGATCCCCGACGAACGGTCGCCATGGGCAGTCGCCGGGAGCGGACACAGGGTGGGGCGGAAGCGAGCGGAGCGCGGGGCGGGCTTGGGCCCGCGTGGGCGGCGGAACCGCGGCCGGCGGACGAGTGCAACTCGGTATCATCCGTCGATGGCCAAGCTACTGCTCAACCTGCGCAACGTGCCCGACGACGAGGCCGACGACGTCCGCGCCATGCTGGACGCCAATCGGATCGCCTTCTACGAGACCCAGCCGAGCCGTTGGGGGATTTCCCATGGGGGAATCTGGCTGAACGATGCCGACGACCACCCGAAGGCACGGACGCTGATGGACGGCTACCAGGCGGAGCGGCGTGAGCGGGCACGCGCCGACCGCGAGCGCGAGCAGCGGGAAGGAACCGCCGAGCGTTTCGTCGACGTGGTCCGCCGCGACCCGCTGCGGGTGCTGCTCAGCGGCCTTGCGATCGCCCTGCTGCTGGGCCTGATGGCCCTGCCCGCGTGGCTGTTGAGGGGCTGAGCCGGCATCCGGCCACCCTGGCGGTGGGCCCGGACGACCCGGTCGCATTGCCCGACGGCATGCGCCGTGCGCTCGAGGCCGCTTACGCGACGCCGCCACGCGCGTACCACAACGCCGGGCACGTGAACCAGCTGCTGCGGCATTTCCACGAGGTCCAGGAGGGTCCCGGCTGGCATGCACCGGCCCCTGTCTGGCTCGCGCTGCTGTACCACGATGCCGTGTATGGGCCCGGTCGTTCCGACAACGAGGCCCGGTCGGCCGTGCTGGCGCGAGAGCACATCGCGCGGTGGTTGCCGACGACCGACATCGACGCCGACCGCGTGGCCGGCCTGGTCGAGTTGACCGCCAGGCACGGCCGCATCGAACCGGGGGAACTGGGCGAAGACGCGGCTGCGCAGGACGCCCGGCACTTCCTGGACTGCGACATGGCGGTCCTGGGAGCGCCTCCCGACGAATTCGCCGCCTACGACCGTGGCATCGCCGCCGAGTACCGCGGACACGTGCCGGCGTGGCTGTACAGGCTCAACCGCAAGCGGTTCCTCAAGACCTTGCTGCAGCAACCGCGGCTCTACCTGAGCGACTTCTTCCACCAGCGGCTGGACGCCCAGGCGCGCATCAACCTGCGCCGCGCGGTGACCCACAAGCAATGAGCCCAAACGCAGTGAACCGCTCGCCCGGCCCACCCACGTCCCGAACCCGACACCCCGGCCACACCCCGGCCGCGGACGTACCCGCGCCGTCGCGCGTGCTGTTCGCAAGCCTGGTGGGCACCACCATCGAGTTCTTCGACTTCTACATCTACGCCACCGCCGCCGTGCTGGTGTTCCCTGCGTTGTTCTTCCCCTCCGGGGATCCGGCCACCGCCACGCTGCAGTCGCTGGCCACGTTCGCGCTGGCGTTCTTCGCGCGGCCGATCGGTTCGGTCGTGTTCGGCCACTTCGGCGACCGCGTCGGCCGCAAGGCGACGCTGGTGGCGGCGCTGCTGACGATGGGCGTCTCCACCGTGGTGATCGGCCTGCTGCCCGGCTACCAGCAGATCGGGTTGCTCGCCCCGGCACTGCTGGCACTGTGCCGGTTCGGGCAGGGCCTGGGCCTGGGCGGCGAGTGGGGCGGGGCGGTGTTGCTGGCCACCGAGAACGCGCCACCCGGGAAGCGTGCGTGGTACGGGATGTTCCCGCAGCTGGGTGCGCCACTGGGGTTCTTCCTGGCCACCGGATCGTTCCTGCTGCTGGGCGCGACGCTCGACGAGCAGGCCTTCCTGTCGTGGGGCTGGCGGGTGCCGTTCCTTGGCAGCGCGGTGCTGGTGTTGCTGGGCCTCTGGGTGCGGCTGAGCATCAGCGAGACCCCGGCCTTCCAGCAGGTACTGGACCGCCACGAACGCGTGCGCCTGCCCATGCGCGACGTGCTGGTGGACCACCCGCGGGCGCTGCTGGTGGGCACGCTCAGTGCGCTGGCGACCTTCGTGCTGTTCTACCTGATGACGGTGTTCGCGCTCAGCTGGGGCACGTCGCGGCTGGGTTACTCGCGCGAGTCCTTCCTGTGGCTGCAGATGGCCGGCGTGGTGGCATTCGCCGCCACCATCCCGCTGGCGGCGGTGCATGCCGACCGGCACGGGCGGCGGCGGTCGATGATCATCGCCACGGTGGCGATCCTCGTCTTCGGCCTGCTGATGGACCGGCTGTTCGTGGCGGGAAGCCTGGTGTCGGTGGGCGTGTTCCTGCTGCTCGGGCTCGGCCTGATGGGCCTGACCTACGGGCCTATTGGCACCCTGCTGTCCGAGCAGTTCCCGGCCCGCGTCCGCTATACGGGGGCGTCGCTGGCGTTCAACCTCTCGGGCATCTTCGGCGCATCGCTGGCGCCCTACATCGCCACGTGGCTGGCGGGGCGCCATGGGTTGGAAAGCGTGGGCCTGTACCTGGCCGCTGCCGCCGCCCTGACCCTGGTGGCCCTGTGGACGCTTCCGCGCGGGGCGTGCGGCGCCGTGGAATGACCGCGTGCGGTCAGCGCCCCAGCAGCTTGAGCAGGGCGCGGGCTGCGTCTTCCGATGAAGCCGGGTTCTGGCCGGTGACCAGGTGGCCGTCCACGACCACGTGTGACTTCCAGTCTTCGCCCTTGGTGTAGCTCGCGCCGTTGGCCTTGAGCACCTCCTCGAGCAGGAAGGGCACCACGTCGGTCAGTCCAACCGCCTCCTCCTCGCTGTTGCTGAAGGCCGTCACGTTGCGGCCCTTCACCAGTGGATCGCCGTCGCGGTTGAGCGCATTGCGGAAGGCCGCGGGGGCATGGCAGACCGCGCCAAGGGGTCGGTGGGCGACGTCGCAGGCTTCGATCAGCTCGATGGAGTCCGGGTCCTCGGCCAGGTCCCACATCGGGCCGTGTCCACCGGGGTAGAACACCGCGTCGAAGTCGCCGCGGACCACGTTGGACAGGCGCTCCGTGTGGGTCAGTGCCTCGATTGCTTCCTTGTCTTCGCGGTAACGCCCGGTCGCGGCGGTCTGGGCATCGGGCTCGTCGCTCTTGGGGTCCAGCGGCGGCGGCCCTCCCTTGGGCGAGGCCAGTACGATCTGCGCGCCCGCGTCCTTGAACACGTAGTACGGGGCGGCGAACTCCTCCAGCCAGAAGCCGGTTGCGCGGCCGGTGTTGCCGAGGCGGTCGTGCGAAGTCAGGACCATCAGGATCTTCATGGGCGGCAGCTCCAAGGGGTCAGGCCAGCACGCTAGCAACGCGGTCGCCAAACCTGCGTGACGCGGACAGGCAGCGGCGGCGTGGATGCGCCGGTCCGGGTGCTACGTCCGCACCGGCCGCGCCGGTCAACCCGCGAGGCGCGGCTCAAGTCTCCGGTTTCCCGGCCGATGATCCGTACCAGACGACATCCCTTTCCAGGCCCCGCCGCTCGCGCTGCACGCTCGACTTTCCGACCACCATGTCCAGCAGGATTCCCGCCACGGTTACCACCACCATTGCCAGCACGGCCCAGGGCGCCGCCCGGCCCGGCGCCGGGCCGATGGCACCGTTGGCACCGGCCCAGTCACCGACCCGGGTGCCACCGGTTGCGATGGGCGCGCCTGCAGGCGCCATGGGGTCGCCTGGGGCCCACTGGTCCCCGGCAGGCGCGTTGCTGGCGGCGCTGGAAGCCGGTGGGGCGACGGGTCTGCCGCGCGTGGACGAACTGCCGTTGGACGTGCGCCGCCAGCTGGCCAGCGTGCTCGCTTCCCGCCTGGCCCACCTGGCCCACGCAGCGGGCGCCTCGGCCCTCCCGCTGGCGGACGGGCGGGTCGATGCACGCGGCGTGGTCCGCCCGTTGCCAGACCACCCGGGGGCACGGTTGCAGGCGGCGGCACAGGACGACCCGCTGGCCTCGGCGCTGCTGCGCTACCTGCATGGAGGGGCAGGCGTCTCTTTGTCGGGCCTGGCCGCGACGGCGGGACGGGCGGGGGCTGGCTTGCCGGTCCAGGCCGCCGACGCCGCCGACGCCAAGCGCATTCCCGGACACCCGTTTATTGACCCGGGCCATGGGTCGGCTGAGCGGGTGGTGGGCATGCGGGGGCTGGCCTGGACCGCGGCCGCTGCCCTGGTGCTTCTGCTGGCACTGCTGGGGGTCGTGGGCCTGGTCTGACACGCGGCTACAGTTCGCCTGCTCGCCGGCCGGCACAGGGTGCGTCCAGAGTGTCGGTGGCTCGCCAAGGCAGCGGGGTGGTCCGCCGCTGCCTCAGTTGTTGACGATGAGCACGAACGGGCCCAGCGGCGACGCCATGGCGACGGCCAGCGTGCGCTCGCCCTGGCGCAGGAAGTTCAGCGCCGACACCCCGAATTCCGGCGGCGCGGCGCGGTACGCGGCATCGGCCGGCACGGTCTCGCGGACCACGTAGCCCATCAGAACGTTCACCAGCTCACCCAGCGCGTCGCAGGCCAGGGCATCGTCACACTGCGCGGGTTCGATCGACAGGAAGGCGCAGGCCATGCGGTGCATGGTCGCCTCGTCGCACGCCAGCCCTATGGCCATTGGCGTATCCGAGGCGATCCTGACATGGGCGGTGACGGTGCAGCCGTCGAGCGCATCGGCCGAATCCACGATGCCAGCCACCTGGCAGGGCGCTCCGAGCGTGCGCGGAAACAACCGCATGCTGGTGTTGATCGCGCTGGTCGCGGCCTCGCCCAGCGGGTGGCCCGAAACACCGACCTGCAGCGCCTTGAGCGCATCTTCGCGCTCGGCACCGTGCTCGCGAAGCGCGGCGTCCAGCTGCAGCCGGTTGATGGATCCCTGCTCGACCAGGATCTCGCCGAACAGCTTGCGGCGCGCCTTCTGCTCGGCCAGCAGCTCGTCGACCTGGGTGCGGTCGAGGAGGCCCATGGACTCGGCAATATCGCCGAATCGCTGGTCCTCGGCGCGTTGGCGTTCGTTGACCCGGCGTGCCTGCGCAGGGGTAAGCCAGCCGCGGTTCTGGGCGAGCTCGCCCAGCACCGGATTGGACGCGTGCTGGGCCTCCAGCGCGGCCAACAGCTGCTGGCGGTTGATGAGGCCCTTTTCAAGCAGGAACTGGCCGAAGAACTTGGCTGCCATGGCGACCTCTGGGTCAGGCGATGGTTTCGTGGAGCACGCGTGCCATCACGTCAGGATCGATGGGCTTTTGCAGGTACGACCGCGCACCGAGGCGAAGGCACTCCTCGATGTCGGCCTGCGCGCCCAGCGAGCTGAGGATCACCACGCGCGCCTGGTCGTCATGCGCCAGGATCTCGCGCAGCGCGCGCTTGCCGTCGCACTTGGGCATCACCAGGTCCAGCAGGACCACGGCAGGCTTGAGCTTGAGGAACTGGCTGACGGCCTCCTCGCCATTGCCGGCCTCGCCCACCACGTCGAAGCCGCAGTCTTCCAGCTGGCGGGCGGCCAACATGCGCAGGGCGCGCGAGTCGTCGCAGAGCAGGGCAGTGGGGCGGGCGCTCATGTTCGGGTCCTGGCATGGCGGACGGAGGATGTCCTGAGCCGGGTAACGGCCGGCGCCCGCCATCCTTTAGCCTGCGCGCCCGGTCCTGTCGGGCATGCCCGCCCCAGCGGGTACCGCCGTCACGGTCGCGCGCCAGCGCTCGACTCAGCGCAGCTCGACCCGTCCACGCCCCAGCCGCTTGGCCGCGTAGAGCGCGGTATCGGCCCGGTCCATCACCTCATGCAGCGCGGTGTCGGGCGCCTCGTCGATGGCAATGCCGATGCTCACCCGTGCCTGCACCAGCCGCGACTGGATCGCGTGTGCGACGGTTTCGGCCCGTGATGCCGCGCAACCGGGCAATACCGCACAGAATTCGTCTCCGCCCAGCCGCCCGAGCACGTCTTCGCGGCGCAGGGCACTGCGGCAGGCATCCGCCACCTCCAGCAGCGCGGCGTCGCCGGCGGCGTGCCCGTGGCTGTCGTTGACGGTCTTGAGGTTGTCCAGGTCGATCATCAGCACCGCCACCGGCTCGCCCCGTCGCAATGCTGCCTGGCGCGCCTGCTCGGCCAGCTCCAGGAAGAACGCGCGCGAGCACGCCCCGGTCATCGCATCGTGGGTCAGCAGTCGTCGCAGGTTGCTGTTGTCGGTGTACAGCACCGGGATTGCCAGGCCGAAGTAGCTGCCTGACGCCAGGGTGATCATGGCGAACTGCAGGGTGAGCGCGTGGTCGCCCAGGTCCAGGGCGGCGACAGTGGCCACCAGCACCACGCTGAACAGCGCGACCGAGAGCAGGGACTGCAGCATCCCCTGCGTATGGGCGATCCACAGCTGCAGGACGATGGACAGGAACACCGGGAACAGCAGCGATTCGTGCTCGGGCGCGGCGGCCAGCAATAACAGGGCGCCCAGGACCAGGCCCAGCACCAGCGCGAGCTTGGGCAGGAACCGGTCCTCCGAGCGCGGTGGGCGGGGCAGGGCGTCGAAGGCGAACAGCACCTCACGAACGGGCAGGCGGGCCCGCTCGGACAGGTCGCGCAGCGCAAGCAGCAGCAACGGGCCCAGCGCGGTCAGGCCGGCGTAGTCGCCGATCCACCAGGGCAGCGCGGTGGCCAGGATGGCGTCGCGCTCGAGCATCCCGGCCCAGTGCATCGTCCATGCGCCCAGCCACGTCGCCAGCGCGGATGCGACCGCACCGCCCACCAGGAAGGCACCGACGGTGCGTGGAAGCGACGGCACGGGTCCGCGTTCGACGGAAGCCAGGGTGAAGCGCGCGGCCAGCCCGAAGGCGCCGACATGGGCGATGGGAAACAGCACCAGGGCTGCGACCCAGTGCGTCCAGGACGCCGGGGCCGAGTAGCCCATGACCGTCAACGCACTGGCCGTCGCCGACGCGGCCAGCAGCGCGGGCACCGACCGGCGCCAACCGAAGGCCGCCACCGCGGCAAAGGTGACGGCAGCCGGTGGGAACCACAGGCTGGCATGGGGCGCGTACGCCATCAGCTGCGCCGCCACGTAGGCCGCCAGCCAGGCCGCGTATACCACCACGGGCGCCGCGAGCCTCAGTATTCGGCGCTGTACGGGTACGGCAAGGCTGGACTTCACCCGGGTACTCACCTTTGGTCGGGACCGGTGCGATTCTATCGGTATGCCACGGCGCAGCCGCGACACATGCTCGCAAGCGGTAACGGCCGGGTGCTGGGGGACTTGAACCGGCGGTCGATGCGCGGCCATCCGGTGGTCGATGGGGGCGACGCATCGGGCGATGCAACTCCCAACTCCCAACTCCCAACGCCCAGGGACCGGATGTGTCGTGCGAGAGGGCGGGGTTTTGACCCCGAGCGCCCTGACGCGCAAAAGAAAGCCGCGTGCAGTGCACGCGGCCGGGGAGTAGCCCACTTCCGGGGGTCAGCGCTCCATCTTGCCGAACGTGGTGTCCAGCACCCGCTGCAACTTGCGCGCGGCGCCGGAGATGGCCTCGCGCACGGTCGCGGACTCTTCGGTCGCGGTCACCGGCGCCCGTCCCTCGATGCGCGCCTCCATCATGCAGTGCTTGTCGGCGCTGCCGGACTTGCCTGCATTGACGTCGCTCAAGTGCACTTCGATGCGGGTGACCTGGTTGTCGAAGCGCCCGAGGGTGGACTCGATCACGCCTTCAACGTGCTGGGCGAGCGCTTCGTCGCCCTGGATGTTGCTGTCGGTGTTGAGCTGTACTTTCATCGTGCGCATGACTCCTGTCGGGACGGGTGGCCGGCTGGACGCCGACCCTTGCACGGTACCGTAGGCGCACTGGCATCTAGGGCGCGAGAAAGTCCACGACGGACGACGGCACCGGCACGCCGTGCGCCGTCACGGAGCGTCCTGCTCGGCACCGGCCTCGCCACGCAAGCCGTAAAATGCGCCGATGACCCTCAACGTCGCCGCCTACCACTTCGTTCCCGTCCCCGACCCGGGCGCACTGGCCGACCGCCTGCGGGGGCAGGCCGAGACCCTCGCGCTGCGCGGGACGGTCCTGGTCGCTGCCGAAGGGGTGAACCTCTTCCTCGCAGGGGCAGACGAGGCGATCCACGCCGTTCTCGACAGCGTCCGCGCGGAGCCGGGCTTCGACACGTTGCAGGCCAAATTCAGCCGCAGTGACGAGATCCCCTTTGCCAGGCTCAAGGTCAAGTGCAAGCGCGAGATCATCGCGTTCCGCCGCGACGGCGCCGGCCCCGCAGACGAGCGTGCCCCCGCCGTCTCGCCGCCGGACCTGGCCCGCTGGATCCGACAGGGCCATGACGACGGTGGCCGCAGGCTGGTGCTGCTGGATACCCGCAACCGCGAAGAGGTCGGGCACGGCACCTTCGCCGGTGCGCTGACCCTGCCGATCGACAACTTCGTCGACCTGCCCGAGGCACTGGCACCGCATCGGGAATCCCTGGCCGACGCCACGGTCGTGAGCTTCTGCACCGGCGGTATCCGCTGCGAGAAGGCCGCCCTGTGGTTGCGTGCAGACGGCATGGACAACCTGCTGCAGCTCGATGGCGGCATCCTGGGTTACTTCGAGCAGGTCGGTGGGCTGGGCTACGAAGGGGGTTGCTTCGTTTTCGACGAGCGGGTGGCACTGGACCCGGCGTTGAAGCCGGTATCGCCGGACGCGCCGGACGCCTGAACCCGCGGCGATGAAGCGTCCTCCCACCCCGAAGCCCTGGCTGCGATCCAACCCGAAGCCGCGCCCCGCACGCTCCGGGCTCACGCCGGCGCAGGTGGAAGAAGCACGGGCACGGGCCGAGGCAGCGGGGCGCCGCTACCCGAACCTGGTCGACAACATGTGGGCGGCCGGGAAAGCGCGGCAGGGGCGCGAGGCCGCCAAGCGCCCTGGCGCCACACCGGCAGGCCCGGACCAACCGGACGATGAAGGCCAGGACGGCGATTGAGCACGGCAGTCCACGCGCAGCGAACGCTGCGGCGATCAGTCGTAGCGCATCAACCGCGTCATCCCGCCATCGACGATGAACTCCTGCCCGGTGGTGAATCCCGCGGCGGCTGACAGCAGGTGGACGGCCAGCGCCCCGATGTCGTCGGGCGTACCGACCCGCCCGGCCGGGTGTTGGGCCTGGTCACGGCGCGACAGTCCGGGACGACGCCGGGCGGTGGGTTTGCGCCATGCATCGGTGGCGATCCAGCCCGGGCTGATGCAGTTGACCCGCACCCCCGGCCCGGCGCTGACCGCCAGTGCGTGGGTGAACGCCACCAGCCCGCCCTTTGCCGCCGCGTAGGCCTCGCAGTCCGGTTCCGACTGGTGGGCGCGGGTCGAGGCGATGTTGACGATCGACGCGGCGCCGCCGTCGCCGGCCGCTTCGCGCAGGGCCGGCAACAGGTGCTTGCTGCACAGGAAAGCGCCGCCCAGGCTGGCACCCAGCCGACGCTGCCATTCGCGCAGGTCGAGTTTCTCGAGCGGGCCGTTCACCGGGTCGGTGCCCCCCGCGTTGTTGACCAGCCCATGCACCGGGCCGAAGTGCGACCGCGCGCGTTGAACGAAGCGCGCGACCTGCGCCTCACGGGCCACGTCGACGCGCAGGAACAGTGCGCAGTCGCCCACGTTCCATTCCTCCAGCGCGGCGCGACCCGCGTCGGCATCGGTATCGCCGATGCACACCCTGCCTCCCGCGCCCAGCACCGCCTGCGCGATGCCGCGGCCGATGCCTTGCGCGCCGCCGGTGATGACGATGGTGCGCCCATCCAATGGGCGTGCAGGAGGCGGATGGATGGGGGGTGTCAGCGTCATCGAACGGTACCTGGCCGGGGGCTGACACCTTGGCAGTGGGCTCGTTAACGCAGCGACAGGCGTCTGAATGCAGGCGCGAGCCCTCCACCACGCCCGGGACCGGACGATCGATCAGACCCGCGCCAGCCACCCTGCGGCGCCAAGACCTGCCCGCAGCCCGCTGGCGAAGCAGGCCGTCAACAGGTACCCGCCGGTGGGCGCTTCCCAATCCAGCATCTCGCCGGCGCAGAACACACCGGGCATCGCGGCAAGCATCAGCCGCTGGTCAAGTGATTCCAGCCGTATGCCGCCAGCCGTGCTGATCGCCTCGGCCAAGGGTCGCGGCCGGCGCAGGACCAGCGGCAGGCGCTTGAGGGTGGCGGCGACGCGGTCGGCGTCGTCGAAATCGGCTGGCGCCAGCACCTCATGCAGCAGCGCGGCCTTGACGCCATCGACACCCGCCTGCCGGCGCAGGTACTCGCTGCGGCTGCGCTTGCCACGCGGCTTGGACAGGTCCTGGTGCAGACGTTCAAACGTGCGGCCGGGCGCCAGATCCAGGTGCAGGGTCGCCTGGCCATCGCGCTCGATCGCATCGCGCAGCACCGGTGACAGCGCATACACCAGGCTGCCTTCGATGCCGCTCTGCGTCGCCACGCACTCGCCCTGCAGCGCATGCGCACAGCCGGTTTCGTCGGTCCAGTGCGCGACCACGGGCTTGAGCGGTGCGCCGGCGTGGCGCCGGGCGAAGTGCGGCGTCCAGTCAATGTCGAAGCCGCAGTTGGACGGCTTCAGGGGCGCGACGGGGATGCCGTGACGCGTCAGCGCTTGCACCCACGCCCCGTCCGAGCCCAGTTGCGGCCAGCTGCCGCCGCCCAGCGCCAACACGGTCGCACGCGGTCGGACCCGGGCTTGGCCCTCGGGCGAGTCGAAGGCAAGCGCCCCGTCATCGTCCCAGCCGGTCCACCGGTGGTGCATGTGGAACTGCACGCCCGACGCCCGCAGCCGACGCACCCAGCCGCGCAGCAGGGGCGCGGCCTTGCGGTCCAGCGGGAATACGCGGTCGGAGCTGCCGACGTAGGTGTCCACGCCCAACCCGCGCGCCCACTCGCGCAGGGCATCGCCGTCGAAGCCGTCCAGCCACGTGGCGACTTCGTCCCGGCGTTCGCGGTAGCGCGCATCGAAGCCGGGCCGTGGCTCGGCGTGGGTGAGGTTGAGCCCGCCCTTGCCAGCGATCAGGAACTTGCGCCCGACCGAGCCCATGGCGTCGTACACGGCGACCGAAAGACCGGCGGCGCGGACGACTTCCGCCGCCATCAACCCCGCGGGCCCGCCGCCAATGACGGCGACGTCCGGGTGGGGCAGGGGCTGGGTCATCGGCGGGTCCGCGTGCAGGGCGCGCCATTGTGCCAGCGGCGGTGACTGCGCCGGACAGGGCGGTTTGCCTCGGGTATCGTCGTCGATCGCGACGCGGGCGATGCCGCGGGGGCCGGGGAACTCGAATGACGATCAACCTGCGCGCTGCGCGCATCCATGCCGCCGCGGTGCTCGCGCTTTGCCTGCTCGCGCCGGCTGCCGCGGTGGCCCGGCAGGACGAGCCGCCGGGGGCAGCGCTGCCGGCGGCGCTGTCGGATTTCGATGCCTATGTCGAACGCGTGCGCGAGACGTTCGAAGTACCCGGAATCGCCGTGGCCGTAGTCAAGGACGGCGAGGTGGTGCTCGCACGCGGCTATGGCGTGCGGGAGCTGGGGCGGGATGCGCCCGTCGACCCGGACACCCTGTTTGCCATCGCGTCGATCAGCAAGGGCTTCACCGCCACTGCGCTGTCGATCCTGGCCGACGAGGGCAAGCTGGACCTGGACGACCGCGTTATCGACCACCTGCCGTGGTTCCGCATGGCCGACCCCTACGTCACCCACGAAATGCGCATCCGCGACCTGCTGGCACACCGCAGCGGCCTGGGGCTGGGCGCGGGCGACCTGCTGTACTGGCCGGGCACCGACTACACCACCCGCGAGGTCGCGCAGCGTCTGAAGGACGTGCCGTTGGCGGGCGCTTTCCGCGGCCGCTATGCCTACGACAACATCCTGTACGGGGTGGCGCAGCTGGTGGTGGAGGACGTCTCGGGGATGCCGCTGGAGGCATTCCTGCGTACCCGCATTTTCCAGCCACTGGGCATGGACGCGGTGCGCTTCAACAGCGATGCGCTGCGCCCCGGCGACAACGTCGCCAGCGGGCACGCCCGCGCGGACTTCAAGGCGCTGGTGCCGGCGCCGCGCCTGAGCTGGGCGAACGTCTCCGGGGCCGGGGGCCTGTACGCCAACGTGCTGGACATGTCCCGCTGGATGCAGGTGCACCTGGCGGGCGGGCTCATCAGAGGTGCCGGCGACGGCGCCGAACGCCTCGTCAGCGAGCAACGGCAGCAGGCCATGTGGTCGGTGGTCACGCCCATACCGGTACGCAAGCCTTCGGTGCCCGAACTGGAGGCGGCGCGCCCCAACTTCATGGGCTATGGCGAAGGTTGGCAGTTGTCCGACTACCGGGGCGAGAAGCTGGTCTGGCACACCGGCGGCTGGCCGGGGATGGTGTCGCGGATGACGCTGGTGCCGGAGGAGGGCCTGGGCGTGATCGTCCTGACCAATGCCGAGCTGGGTGGCGCGTTCAACGCGGTGACCCTGCGCGTGCTGGATGCCTACCTGGATGCGCCGCGCACCGACTGGAGCGCGGCCTACGCGGCGGCGCTGGCGAAGTCGCAGTCGGATTCGGACGAGGACTGGGCCAGGCACGAGGCATCCCGGGATGCCGCCTCCGAGCCCTCGTTGCCGCGGCGCGCGTACGCCGGTACCTACCGCGACCCGTGGTACGGCGACGTGGTCGTCGAGTCCGCGCGCGACGGCCTGCGCCTTCGATTCACCCGCACCTCCGCGCTGGTCGGGACGCTGGAGCATTGGCAGCACGACACCTTCATCGTGCGCTGGGACCAGCGCTGGCTCAACGCCGACGCGTTCGTCAGTTTCGCGCTGGACCCCGATGGCGAGGTGCGTGAAGTCCGGATGGAAGCGGTCTCGCCACTGACGGACTTCAGCTTCGACTTCCACGACCTGCGCCTGGTGCCGGTGGGGCCGGAACCGACGAGAGGCTGACTGCGGTGCCCGCCCCCGGCTTGCCGGGGCAGGGCACTCGCCTTGTCCGCCGTTACTGCGTCTCGCGCGGAAACACCACCACGTGCTCCAGGTCCAGGCGCACGCCGATGCGCTGCCCGACCGCGTGGTCATGGTGGGACGGCACCAGCGATTCGACGCGTTGGCCGTCGTCCAGTTCCAGCGTGTAGAGGAACTCCGCGCCGCGAAAGTGCCGGGCGACGATGCGCGCCTGCAGCGGTGCGTCGTCGTCGTGGATCACGTCGTCCGGACGCAAGAGCACGTCGACGTCGGTCGCCGTGCCGGCCGCGGCCACCCGCGAGCGCACCGCGCCGAACGGCGTGGTGACGTGGCCCTCGTCGTCCACGCGGCCGGACAGCAGCACACCTTCGCCCACGAAGCCGGCGACGAACCGGTTGGCGGGCCGGTGGTACAGGTCGTAGGCGCGGCCCCACTGCTGCAGGTGGCCGAGTCCCACCACGCCGATGCGGTCGGCCATCGCAAACGCTTCGATCTGCGAATGCGTCACCAGCAGCGCGCCCACGCCTTCGTGCTTGAGCGCGGCACGCACGTCCAGGGCGAGGCTTTCGCGCAGGTTCGGGTCAAGGCTGGAGAACGGCTCGTCGAGCAGCACCAGCCGTGGCCGGGCGGCCAGTGCACGCGCCAGGGCGACCCGTTGCTGCTGGCCACCGGAGAGCTCGTGCGGCGCGCGCGCGCCGGCATCGGCAAGGCCCACGAGCTCCAGCATGTCGCGCGCCCGCGATTCGGCCTGCCGCCGGGGCTGGCGGAACAGGCCGAATTGCACGTTGCCGAGCACGTCCAGGTGCGGCAACAGCGCATGGTCCTGGAACACCATGCCGACGTGGCGGCTCTCCGGGGGCAACCGGACCCCGGGCCCGCTGAGCACCTGTCCGTCGCCGCGGATGGCGCCGGCCAGCAGGGGCTCGAAGCCCGCCACCGCGCGCAGCAGGGTGGTCTTGCCCGCAGCCGACGGTCCGAGCAGGCAGCCGACCTCGCCCTGCTCCAGTGCGAACGACACGCCCGACAGGACCGTGCGCCCGCCGTACCCGACCGCCGCGTTGTCCACTTCAAGCCGCATCGCCCCTCCGTCGGGTCAACAGGATCACCGGCACCAGGCCGGCCAGCACGATCGCCAGGGCCGGCACCGCGGCGCGGGTCCATTCGCCTTCATTGGTCAGCTCGAACACCCGCGTGGCCAGTGTGTCCCAGCCGAAGGGGCGCATCATCAGGGTGATCGGCATTTCCTTCATCACGTCGACGAACACCAGCAGCGCCGCGGTGGCGAAACTGCCCCGCAGCAGCGGCCACTGCACCAGCCGCAGCTGTCGCAGCCCGGTAACGCCCAGGCTCCGGCTGGCCTCCACCAGGTGCGGCCGGACGCGGAGCAGCCCGCCGGACACCGGTGCGTGGGCAACCGCCATGAAGCGGATGCCGTAGGCCACCAGAAGCAGTGCCAGCCCCCCTTGCAGGGCGATGGCCAGGTCGAACGCCTCGGCCAGGCGTGCGCTGGCCTGGGCCACCGGCACGTACAGGCCAATGGCCAGCAACGCACCCGGCAGGCCATAGCCCAGCGTGGCCAGGCGCGTGGTCGCGGCGGTGAGACCACCAGGGCGTTCGCGCGCCGCCATGGCCACGGCGAAGGCGGCGGCGACGGTGAGCGCGGCGGCCATTGCCGCCAGCGACACCGCGTTGCCGACCGTGCCCCAGTAGCGCGCGTCGATCTCGCCAATGTGGCGGGAGGCGTTCCACGCCAGGCGCGAGAGCGGCACCCCGATGGCGGCGACCGCCACCAGCGTGCATGCCCCGGTTGCCAGCCATGCCCGACGTCCCAGTTCTGTGCGCGCAGCCGAGCGGTGGCCGACACCGGCGAACGACCGCCGCCGGCGCGAGAAGGCTTCCAGCGCCACCAGTGCCACGACCACCACCAGCAGCGCCGCGGCCACCTGCAGGGCGGTATCGGTTGAAAACAGCGCGAACCACGCCTGGTAGATCGCGGTGGTGAAGGTGTCGTAGTTGAACGCCGACACCGTGCCGAAGTCGGCCAGGGTCTCCATCAGCACCAGCAGCGTGCCGCCGGCGATCCACGGCCGCGCCATCGGCAGGCTGGTGCGCAGAAATGCCCGCCACGGACCCATGCCCAGCGTTCGCGCGGCTTCTATCGCGCGTGCCCCCTGGGTTTCGAAGGCCTCGCGGGCCACCAGGTAGACATAGGGATACAAGGCCAGCGTCATCACCAGGACCAGGCCGGCCCGGCTGCGGACCTCCGGCATGGCGGGGCCGCCGACCCCGCGCAGCCAGGTGGCAACCGGGCCGGCGTAGTCGAACAGGTCGATCAACACCACTGCCAGCACGTAGCCGGGCATCGCCAGTGGAAGCACCAGCAGCCACGCGAACAGGCGACGGCCGGGGAACTCGCACAGCGCGACCAGCGCCGCCAATGCGGTGCCAAGCAGCGCCGTGCCCAGCCCCACGCCCATCAACAGCCACGCGGTGTTGCCGGCCACGCGCGGCAGTACGAACTGCAGCAGGTGCGCGAGCGTGTCGGGATCGGGGCGCGCAAGCGCGGACAGCGTGGCCACCAAAGGCACCAGCGCCGGCAGCGACAGCAGCACGGCCAGCCAGACCCAGGGCGAAGACGCGACACGCCCCGCGCGGGGCGGGGCGTGTGCGGTCGACAGTGCGTGCGGGTCAGCGGTAGCCGGCACGGTCCATCAGCTTGACGGCCTCGGCCTGCAGCCGGCCGGCCTCGGACACGTTGATCAGGTCCTGGCGGTACTCGCCCCAGCCGGCGACCAGCGGCGCGGCGGCCACCTGCGGATTGGCCGGGAACTCCATGTTCTCGTTGGCATAGATGGCCTGCGCTTCGCCCGCCGACAGCCATTCGATGAACGCCTTCGCCGCTTCGGGCTGGTCGGAATGCGCGGTGACGCCTGCGCCCGACACGTTGACGTGGACACCGCCGATGCCGCCGGCCGATTCGCCCTGGTTGGGCCAGAACGGCTCCACGGTGAGGCGGGCGTCCTCGTTCTTGGCCCGGCCCAGGTAGTAGCTGTTGACGATGCCGACCGCGCAGCGCCCGGCACCGACCGCCTCGATCACCGCGGTGTCGTTGGCGAACGGCTCGGCGGCGAGGTTGGCCACCCAGCCGCGCACGACCTCTTCGGTGCGCTGCGGGCCGAGGGTGCCGATCATCGTCGCCACCAGGCTCTGGTTGTAGACCGAAGCGGACGTGCGCAGGCACAGCTTGCCGCGCCACCTCGGGTCGGCCAGGTCCTCGTAGGTCGACAACTCGCCAGCAGGAGTAGCGGCGGGGTCATGGACCAGCGTGCGGGCGCGCACCGACAGTCCGAACCAGCGGTTGTCGGGGTCGCGCAGGTTTTCCGGGATGTTGGCCTGCAGGGTGGGCGAATCGACGCCTTGCAGCAGCCCCAGGTTGGCGGCCTGCCAGAGGTTGCCGGCGTCCACGGTGATGAACACGTCCGCCGGGGTCTGGCTGCCTTCGGCCTTGAGCCGCTCCATCAGCGGCGGCGCCTGGTCGGTGAGGTAGCTGACCTTGATGCCGGTCTCCTGCGTGTAGCGGTCGAACAGCGGCTTGACCAGTTGTTCGTTGCGCGAGGTGTAGACCACCAGTTCGGTTGCCGGGGCGGGCGCCGCGGCGGGGGTGGTATCGGCGGTCGCAACCGGATCGGTGGAGGGACGCGAGCAGGCGGCCAGGACGGTGACCACGGCGCAGCTGAGCAGCAGGGGACGCATGGGCGGTGCCTTGAAGGAAAAGATGAGAATGAATCGTAACAACTTTGGAGCGTCCTGCGGGCCCTCGATGCGACCTGGGTGCAGCGCCGGGTGGCGATGCGGCCAACCGCCCCCATGTCGGGGTGAATCCACCCGCAAGGCCCGCAGATGATCCCCGTTTCCGTCCTGGACCTGGCCCCCGTCACCGAAGGCAGCACGGTCGGGCAGGCATTCGCCAACAGCCTGGACCTGGCCCGCCATGCCGAACGTTTGGGCTACACGCGCTACTGGCTGGCCGAGCACCACAACATGCCCGGCATCGCCAGCGCCGCCACGGCGGTGCTGATCGGCCATATCGCCTCGGCCACCACGTCGATCCGCGTCGGTGCCGGCGGGATCATGCTGCCCAACCATTCGCCGCTGCAGGTGGCCGAGCAGTTCGGCACGTTGGCCAGCCTGCACCCCGGTCGGATCGACCTTGGGCTGGGCCGCGCACCGGGCACCGACCAGGCGACGGCGCGTGCCCTTCGCCGCTATTTCGACGGCGCCGACACCTTTCCCCGCGACGTGCAGGAGCTGCTCGCATACTTCGAACCCGCGCTGCCCGGCCAGGCCGTACAGGCGGTACCGGGCGCGGGCGTCGAGGTGCCGGTCTGGCTGCTGGGGTCGAGCCTGTTCAGCGCGCAACTGGCGGCGCGGCTGGGCCTGCCGTTTGCCTTCGCCTCGCACTTCGCGCCCGACCAGATGGACGAGGCCCTGGCGCTGTACCGCTCGCAGTTCCAGCCCTCGGCGCGCCTGGCCGCGCCGCACGCGGTACTGGGGATCAACGTGGTTGCCGCGGAAACTCGGGAGCGTGCGCGACGGCTGTTCACCACCCAACAGCAGAGTTTCGTGCGCCTGCGCCGCGGCATGCCCGGCCTGATTCCTCCGCCCATCGACGACATCGAATCGTGGTGGTCGCCGCAGGAGAAGTCGGGGGTCGAACGCGCCCTGGCGTGCGCGGTGGTGGGCGACGCGGACGAGGTCGCCGCCGGCCTCGCCGCGTTCGTGGCCCGGCACCGGCCCGACGAGTTGATGTTGACCGCCAACATCTTCGACCACGCCGCCCGGGTCCGTTCGTTCGAACTTGCCTACGGGGCTGCCTCGCGGATCTGAGCCGCGGGCGTCAGCTGGACGGTCCTGGCCGGACCGCACGTCTCGGGACGCCCGGCCCCGCGTCAGTCCTCCGGCTGCACGTCCAGCAGCTCGACCTCGAACACCAGCGAGCCGTTGGGTGGGATGACGCCGCCCGCGCCGGCGCGGCCGTAGCCAAGCTCCGGCGGAATCTCCAGCACCCGGGTGCCGCCCACCCGCATGCCTGCCACGCCCTCGTCCCAGCCGCGGATCACGCGCCCGGCGCCCAGCAGGAAGGTCAGGGGCTGGCCCCGGTCCAGCGAACTGTCGAACTTCGTGCCGCGGCCGTCCTCGGCGCCCTGGTCGTAGTTCCAGCCGGTGTAGTGGACGGTGACCTCCATGCCGGGGCGGGCGAGCTCACCGGTCCCCACGCGCACGTCTTCGCGCGTGAGTTCCGGCACGCGGCCGCCCGGCGCGGGGCCGGAATCGTTGCAGGCCAGGAGGGCCGCGGCAATCGACACGGCCGCGGCCAGCTGGAGTAGGGGACGAGGCATCGAGGTGGCCTGCCGGTGCTGGAGCGCGCAGTATGGGGGAAGCGACCGTGGCCGGACCGCTCGGCTCGTCCGCTTCCCACCCCAACCCCGGAGTACACATGAGCTGGCTCGGCATCGTGATCGTCGTAGTGGCCGGATACCTCGCGCTGAAGGTGGTCGGCGGCATGCTCAAGCTGCTGTTCGGGGCGCTGGTGCTGGTCGGCCTGTACCTGGTGCTGGCGCCGATGCTCGGCTGGAGCTCGCCGATGGGCTGAGGGCGGGCTCACGCGGTCGAGCCGGGAGCGCGCGGTTGGATTCACCCGGCTTTACGTCGCGACGGGGTTGGATGGGACCTCTTCCCTGAAAGGACAGCCCACGTGACCGACCGCGCCGAGAACATCCGCCACCTCGCCGAAATGATCAACGACGTCGACATCGCGATGATGACGACGGTTGCCAAGGATGGACGGCTGGTCAGCCGCCCGCTGGGCACGCAGGACGTGGAATTCGACGGCGACCTGTGGTTCGCGACCGAATGCGACAGCGGGAAGGTCGACGAGATCCTGGCCAATCCCAATGTCAACGTCGCCTATGCGTCCAAGGGCAAGAACACCTACGTGTCGGTGGCCGGGCGTGCCTCGATCGTGCGCGACCGGGCCCGCATCGATGCCTTGTGGTCGCCGGCGATGAAGCTGTTCTTCCCCGCCGGCAAGGACGATCCGAACCTGTGCCTGATCCGGGTGGAAGTGGACAGCGCGGAATACTGGGACGGCCCGGGCACGATCATGGGCAAGGCGCTGCATTTCGCGTTGAGCGCAGTGACCAGCGACCCCGGCAACCTGTCGGACAACGAGCGCATGCGGCTGCGTTGATCGCGCCTGGCCTGATCGCGCGGGTTACCGCGGCCCTGCGAGCGGGGCCGCCCAACATCGGCGTCATCCCCGACGTACCGGTCAACCGACGTTGCTGAGCGCGCTCCGGGGCGTGACTGCCTCATCGGTGCATGCCCCCGTGTGCTGGGACGGGCCCCGCAGGCCGTCGAGCAGCGCCTGCAGCGCTCCGATGTCCACCGGCTTGCTGAAATGGTGCTTGAACCCGGCCTGCTGGGTGCGTTCCTTGTCCTGTCGCTGGCTCCACCCGGTGACCGCCACCAGTTCGATGCCCTGGTTGGCGGGGTCCTCCCGAAGCCGGCGCGCGACCTCGTAGCCGTCCATGCCCGGCATCCCGATGTCCAGCAGCACCGCATCGGGCCGGAACTCGCGCACCGCTTCCAGTGCCTTGCGGCCGTCGAAGCAGACGTGGTGCTCGATCTCCAGCATCCGCAACACCATGCCCAGCGAGCGGGCCGCGTCGACGTTGTCGTCAACCACCAGCACGCGAAGCGAGGAGGGCTGCGAGGGCGCCGACTGCGCAGCCGATGGCCCCGCGGTTTCCGGGGACGGCCCGAACCGTGACGTTGCGACGTCCACGTCCGTGGCCAACGGCAGCCGAACGACGAATTCCGACCCCCGGTCGCGGCCATCGCTGCGGACGTCGACCCGCCCACCGTGCATCTCCACCAGGCTGCGCACCAGGGTCAGGCCGATGCCCAGGCCGTCCTGCGCGCGATGCGCCTCGCGCCGGCCCTGGGTGAACAGGTCGAACACGTGCGGCAGCATGTCGGGCTCGATGCCGATGCCGCGATCCCTCACCGCCACAACGACCTCGTCGCCGTCACGGTCGGCGGCCACGCGGATCTCGCCGCCGCTGCGCGCGTACTTGGCCGCGTTATTGAGCAGGTTGCCGAACACCTGGGCAAGCCGGACCGGGTCGGCATCGACCTGCAGGGGGATATCGGGCAACTCCAGGCGCAGCGCGTGCCGGCCGGAATCGATCAAGGGCCGGCTCAGTTCGATTGCATTGCGCAGGACGCCGGCCATGTCGACCACGTCGCGGCGCAGTTCGATGGTGCCGCGCGACAGCCGCGACACCTCCACCAGGTCGTCCACCAGCCGCACCATGTGGTCGACCTGCCGTTTCATCATCGCCCGCAGCGACACCTGCTCCGGCTCCGGGACATCGCTGCCACCCAGCAGGTGCAGCGCATTGCGGATGGGCGCCAACGGGTTGCGCAGCTCGTGCGCCAGCATGGCGAGGAACTCGTCCTTGCGTTGCGCCGAAGCGGCAATGTCGTCGCGGGCCCGCTCCAACTCGTCCAGGTGGGTCAGCATCTCGTACTGGCGCTCGCGTGCACGCAGGGCGGACTTCACCGTGCTCACCAGGGTCGACAGGCGCAGCGGGCGCTCCAGCAGGGTCACGTTGCCCAGTCGCGCCATCGCGTCGGCGACCTGCGCCGAGTCCGCCCCGTCGCGCGCCACCACCATCACCGGCAGGTCCGACCAGCGCGGCTGGCGGTCGACCACCCGCCCCAGTACCGACTGCGCGCCCTGGGCCAGCGCCTCTTCGGCCACCAGCACGGCCGCGGCGCCGCGATCGATCTCCCGTGCAAGGTCGGCAGGCTGGATGCAGATGCAGGTATCGATGTCGTGCCGGGCCAACACGTCTGCGGTCAGTTCGGTGTCGCGCTGGGTGGGCAGCAGCATCAGTACGCGGCGGGCGAGGGTCGGGTCCATGCGCGTCGTCAGGCGCTGCACGCGTGGTCGGCGGGCTCGCCGACCTCGTGGGGGACACCGGTCAGCACGCCGCGCAGGTTGCGCAGTGGTTCGCCCACCTTGACGCCATCGGCACTGATGGTGAGCCGGTGGATGCTGCGTTCGTGGCGACCGGTGCGCTTCTTCAGCACCGAGATCGCCTGGTGCACTTCGCCGCGAACCTCGTAGTAGCGCAGCAGCACCACGCTGTCGGCCAGATAGCTGACATCCAGGGTGGTCTGCATCTGGCCGATCAGTCCCGCCTGCGCATTGATCAGCACGGTGACCACGCCCATCTGGCCAAGGTAGGCCAGCACCTCATGCAGTTGCACGATCATGAAGCGCTCTTCGGGCATCGCGTTGAGATAGCCATTGAGGCTGTCGATCACCACGAACCGTGCGTCGTCGCGTTCCACCGCATCGCGAATGAGGCTGGCGAACTCTCCCGGCGAAAGTTCCGCCGGGTCGACCGGCTGGATGGTGACCAGGCCGCTGTCCATGTGCTTTTCGATGTCCAGCCCGATGCTGGTCGAGCGCGCGATGACCGACTGGATGCTTTCGTCGAACGTGAACATCGCGCAGCGCTCGCCCCTGCCGGCCGCTGCCATGACCATCTGCGTCGCCAGGGTCGATTTGCCGGTACCGGCCGCACCGATAAGCAACGTGCTGGTGCCGCGGTCCGCACCGCCTCCGAGCAGCGTGTCGAGCTCCGCCAGGCCGGTGGATGCGCAGGTCTTGCGGTCGATGTCGCGGCGGAATTCGGCCGCCACCATGCGCGGGAAGACGTGCAGGCCGCCGGTATGGATCTCGTAGTCGTGGTACCCGCCGCGGAACTTGCGGCCGCGGAACTTGGTGATGCGAAGCCGGCGGCGGTCTGCGCCGAAGTCGGGATTGAGCTGCTCCAGCGACACCGCGCCGTGCACCAGGGTGTGCACGTGCAGGCCGTGTTCGGCCACCGCGCTGTCGTCCAGCAGCAGCACCGTGCAGCCGCGCCCGGCGAAGTACTGCTTCAGGGCCAGGACCTGGCGCCGGTATCGCAAGGCGGAGCCGGCAAGCAACCGCAATTCGGCCAGCGAATCGAACACCAGTCGCTTGGGATCCAGGCGCTCGACCTCCTCGAGCATGCGCTTGGTGGTGTCGCCCAGTTCCACCTCGGAGGGGTGGAACATCGTGTATTGCGCGTCCGGGTCCAGGCGATCCTGCGGGGCCGAGAGTTCGTGGATGTGCAGCCCGCTCAGGTCCCAGCCATGGGACCCGGCAATTTCGCGCAACTCCTCCTCGGTTTCCGAGAGCGAGACATACAGCGCCTTCTCCCCGCGCGTGATGCCCTCCAGCAGGAACTGCATTGCCAGGGTGGTCTTCCCCGACCCCGGAACGCCCTCCACCAGGTAGAGGCGGTCGGGGGTGAAGCCCCCTACGAGCACCTCGTCCAGCCCCGGAATGCCGGAGCTGACGGAAGACGTCGAATCAGTGGTGGCGTTCTTTGGCATCGGCGTGGGATGGCGTCCGGGACAGCCCCGGCGCCTGAGCGGAAGTGGGAATATATTTGCCCGGTCCGCGTGAAGACGCGTAGACACGGACAAGCTCCCGACGCTAGGCCGCCATCCCCGCGGCGTGCCCGGATGCCCACGCCCACTGGAAGTTGTACCCGCCCAACCAGCCGGTGACGTCAAGCACTTCACCGATGAAATACAGGCCCGGCACGCGGCGCGATTCCATCGTCGATGACGACACCCCGTCCGTATCCACGCCACCCAGCGTGACCTCGGCGGTGCGGTACCCCTCGGTGCCACTGGCCACCAGCGGCCACGCCGCCAGCACCCGCGCCACGTCGCCCAGCTGTGATGGCGTGTATTGCTTCATCGGGCGGCTCGGCAACCAGACCTCGCACAGGCGCTGGGCGAAGCGACGCGGCAGCGCGTCCGAGAGCACGGTGCGAAGCTCTGCGTCGGGCCGCTCGTCCTGCCACTGCCGCAGCAGGGCGAGGGCGTCGTGCCCCGGCAGCAGGTCCAGGCTCAGCGTGTCGCCCGGTTGCCAGTAGGACGAGACCTGCAGGATCGCCGGGCCGCTCACCCCGCGGTGGGTGACCAGCATCGCGTTGTTGAACGCGACCCCATTGCAGTGCGCGGTGACGGGCAGGGCGACGCCGCTGAGCCCTTCCATGCGCTGCTGGTGCTTGCCGCTCAGCGTCAGTGGGACCAGCCCGGCACGGGTCGGCAGCAGCGCGTGGCCGAACTGGCGGGCCAGTTCGTAGCCGAACCCGGTGGCACCCATCGAGGGGATCGAGAGGCCGCCAGTGGCGACCACCAGCCGCTCGCAGTGGTACGGGCCGTGGGAGGTGTCCAGTTCGAACCCTCCGCCGTCCGCC
This sequence comes from Novilysobacter viscosus, assembly GCF_046600715.1. Classification (NCBI taxonomy): domain Bacteria; kingdom Pseudomonadati; phylum Pseudomonadota; class Gammaproteobacteria; order Lysobacterales; family Lysobacteraceae; genus Novilysobacter; species Novilysobacter viscosus. The sequence goes on along the minus strand of NZ_JBJMAV010000001.1, from coordinate 563,821 downwards.
ACCGCCACCCGCTCGATCGCGCACCCGGTGCGCACCTGGGCGCCCGCCGCTGCGCATTCGTCCAGCAGCATGCTGACGATCAGCTTGGACGACACATCGCAGAACAGCTGGCCCAGTTCCTTTTCGTGGTACGCGATGCGGTGGCGCTCCACCAACTCGATGAAATGCCAGGGCGTGTACCGCGCCAGCGCCGACTTGCAGAAGTGCGGGTTGGCGGAGATGAAGTTGTCGGGCGCAGTGCCGGTGTTGGTGAAATTGCAGCGACCGCCGCCTGACATCAGGATCTTCTTGCCGACCTTGTTGGCATGGTCGAGTACGAGTACCCGGCGGCCACGCGAGGCCGCGGTGATGGCACACATCAGGCCGGCCGCGCCGGCGCCGATCACCAGGACGTCGACGTGCGTTGGGCGTGTCGGCGGCATCCGGTCAGGCGGCGGCCATCCGCACGCCCGGCCGCAGCGCGATGCTGCCGCGGTCACCCATCAGCTGCAGCTCGCCGTCCTGGATCAGGGCGTTGAGGCGCATGCCGCGCTCGCCGATGGCCGCCAGTTCGTCGACCACTTCGGGCGGCACGTCGATCACGGTGACGTTCTTCAGGCGCGTGAGCGAGTTTGCGATCCGATCCCACCAGATGTCGGCGGCCCGGCCGCCATAGGTGACCACTACCACCTGCCGCGCGCGCGCCGACGCTTTCTTGATCCGGGTTTCGTCCGGCTGGCCCAGGTCGATCCAAAGCTCGATCTCGCCGGTGTAGTCGCGTCGCCAGAGCGACGGCTCGTCCTCGTCGCTCAGGCCGCGGCCGAACTCCAGCCGCTCATCGGCGTACAACGCGAACGCGATGAGCCGCACCATCAGGCGCTCGTCGGTTTCAGACGGGTGCTGGGCCAGGGTGAGGTTGTGGGTGGCGTAATAGTGCCGGTCCATGTCGCTGACCTGCAGCTCGGCCTTCACTACGGTGGAATTCTGGGCCATGGCCGATGCTGGTGCCGACGCGGTGGGGGCGCCATTCTAGGCGCATGTGTCAGCGCGTGCCCCCAACCGGAGTCGACCCTGCCGTGCTGCCCGGCGCCGACGGCGTGGCGGCCAGCCGCCTGCAGCTGCCGCCCGGCGCATTCGACTCGTTGCTGGACGGCCTGTGCCAGCGTTTCCCCCGGGTGTCGCGGTCGACCTGGCTGGACCGCTTCGCCCGCGGTTGCGTGGTGGATGCCGCCGGCGTCGCGCTCGAGGCGGGCATGCCGTACCGCGTGGGGCAGGAGGTGCGCTATTTCCGCGAGGTGGAAGGCGAGCCGGAGATCCCGTTCGAGGAAACGGTGTTGCATGCCGACGAGCACCTGGTGGTGGCCGACAAGCCGCACTTCCTGCCGGTGACCCCGGCAGGCGGCCACGTCCGGGAAACCCTGCTGGCCCGCCTGGTGAGGCGATTGGGCAACCCGAGGCTGGTGCCGCTGCACCGGATCGACCGCGATACCGCCGGCCTGGTCCTGTTCTCCGCGTGTCCCGACACACGCAATCGCTACCAGGCGCTGTTCGGCGAGCGCCGCATCACCAAGTGGTACGAGGCCATCGCGCCGGGACTGCCCGACGTGCAAATGCCGTACGTCCACCGTTCCCGCCTCGGGCGCGGGGAGCCGTTCTTCCGGATGCGTGAAGTGCCCGGGGAGCCGGATTGCGAAACGGCCCTGGACGTCATCGAACGCGGACCCACCCACTGGCATTACCGGCTGCAACCCGTGACCGGGCGCAAGCACCAGCTGCGCGTGCACATGGCGGCGCTGGGCGCCCCGATCCTCGGTGACCGGACCTATCCGGCCCTGCGGCCGCGCGATGCGGGTGATTTCGACGCGCCGCTGCAGCTGTTGGCCCGGTCACTGGAGTTCGCCGATCCGCTGACCGGGCAGGCGCGTCGCTTCGAGAGCCGGCGCACGCTCGCGCACGCTGCCCTGGATCCGTGATTTCGATTCCGGTCCTGCTCGACCTTTCTGACCCCCGTGCTACCGGGGTGCACCTGCGATGGACGCGGCCCGGCCGTCAGGCGACGGGACCCGTCGTTGAGGTCAATCATTGGGGTCGGGGTCCGTCTTTCCCTTCGAGTCCTTCAGCCGACCGAGGATGACCACGGTCACCAGGTTGAGGACGGACAGGGCGACGGCGAACCCCCACAGGCCGAACCCCACCGCCGCACCGAGGGCGCCGACGACCCAGATGCTGGCTGCCGAGGCGGTACCCGATACCGTGCTGTCGTGCTTGAGGATGGCGCCGCCGCCAACAAAGCCGATGCCGGTCATCAGGCCCTGCAGGATGCGCGCCATCGCGTCGGGCGATTCGCTGCCGATGAAGCTGTTGCCGATGAGGACGAACGCGCATGCGCCCACGGCCACGATCGGGAACGTGCGCAGGCCCATGGTGTCGCCGTGCGTTTCGCGGTGCCAGGCGATCGGCATGGCCAGCAGCAACGCCCCCACCAGTCGCAGGTAGGGCGTGAGCGTGGTCATGGGCCCGTCGGGGCTCAGCAACTCGTTCATGGCTCAGCGGGGCGGGCGAGGCTTGAAGGGCTTGCGGGGGCCGCCCTGGGGCGGCTTTCCGGGCGGTCGCGGGCCACTACGCCGAGCCGGCGCGGCACGGCCGGAGCGACCACCTGCCAGGTCGTCGGCCCCCGCGGGGCGAAGGCGCAGCGACTGGCCGGCCACGTAGACGCGCTTGAGGTGTTCCATCACTTCGCGCGGCATGCCTTCGGGCAGGTCGACCAGGCTGTATTCGTCACGGATGTCGATCCGGCCGATGTAGCGGCTCTCGAGCTCGGCCTCGTTGGCGATCGCCCCCACGATGTTGCCCGGCTGCACGCCGTGCGCATGGCCCACCTCGACCCGGAAGGTTTCCATGCCGACGTCGGGCGCCTCGCGGGGTGCGGCCGGTGGGCGCGGGGGCGCGCCTTCGTCGCCGAACAGCATCTCGCCCTTGTTTCCCAGGGCCGCCGGCGGGGTGGTGCTGCCATCGTCCAGGCGCGGGGCAGGGCGCGCCGCTCGCTCGTGGCTGCGTGCGGCCGGGGCGCTGCGATCGCCGCGCTCGAATCGCTCCGGTCGTTCGGTGCGTTCGGTGCGTTCGAATGGCTTGCGTTCGAACGGCTTGCGCTCGTCGCGGGCCGGCGCGGCCAGCAGCAGCGGCTGGTCGCCCTGCACCAGCTTGGCCAGGGCCGCGGCGACTTCGATCGCCGGTACGTTCTGCTCGCGCTCGTAGCGTTCCACCAGTTCGCGGAACAGCGGCAGGTCACTGGATTCCAGCGCCTCGCCGATGCGCCCCAGGAACTTCGACATGCGCTGTTCGTTCACGGTCTCGATGGTCGGCAGTGCCATCGGTTCGATCGGCTGCCGGGTGGCACGCTCGATCGCCCGCAACATGCCGCGCTCGCGGGGGGTGACGAACAGGATCGCCTCGCCCTTGCGACCGGCGCGGCCGGTACGGCCGATCCGGTGCACGTAGCTCTCGGTGTCGTAAGGGATGTCGTAGTTGAGGACGTGGCTGATGCGCTCCACGTCCAGGCCGCGCGCGGCCACGTCGGTGGCCACCAGCACGTCGATCTTGCCGTCCTTGAGGTTCTGCACGGTCTTCTCGCGCTGCGCCTGCTGCACGTCCCCGTTGATCGCCGCCGCGGCGATGCCGCGCGCGGTGAGCTTGTTGGCCAGCTCGTCGGTGCCCAGCTTGGTCCGTGCAAACACGATCATCGCGTCGAACGGCTCGGCTTCCAGGATCCGGGTCAGCGCGTCGAGCTTGTGCACGCCACTGACCGACCAGTAGCGCTGGCGGATGTTGGTGGCGGTACTGGTCTTGGACTTGATCGCGACTTCGACCGGGTCCTTCAGGTATGTCTGGGCGATGCGCTTGATCGCCGTCGGCATGGTGGCCGAAAACAAAGCGACCTGGCGGGTCTCGGGGGTCTTCTTGAGCACCGTCTCGACGTCGTCGATGAACCCCATCCGCAGCATCTCGTCGGCTTCGTCCAGGACCAGGCAGCGAAGCTGCGACAGGTCCAGCGACCCACGCTCCAGGTGGTCGATCACCCGGCCCGGGGTACCCACCACCACCTGCACGCCGCGCTTGAGCGCCTGCAGCTGAGGGTAGTAGCTCTGGCCGCCGTAGATCGGCAGCACGTGGAAACGCGGCAGGAAGTGGGCGTACTTCTGGAAGGCCTCGGCGACCTGGATCGCCAACTCGCGGGTCGGGGCGAGCACCAGCACCTGCGGGGCGGTCTGCGCCGAGTCGATGCGGGCCAGCAGCGGCAGCGCGAACGCCGCGGTCTTGCCGGTGCCGGTCTGCGCCTGGCCCAGCACGTCACGGCCGGCCAGCAACGGCGGGATGGTCGCGGCCTGGATCGGCGAGGGCGACTCGTAGCCGACCTCGGCCAGTGCGCGCAGCAGGGGCTCGGGCAAGCCCAGGTCGGAGAACTTGACCGTGGGGGCGTCGGTGGAGGGGTCGGGGGTCGCGGGCGTCTCGGCGCTCATCGCAGGTCTCGGCAGCGCCGGCAGGGCCGGTCGGGAGGACCGCATAGTCTAGCGGGGAGTGTGGCTGCAGGTGTTATGCGAGGCGATCACGTGTTCGCGCAACGGCTTACCGCGTCCGCGCTGCCAGCCACCGTCGAGTTGCGCGGCGAATGCCTGGCGGTCGCGTGCATGCAACGGCGCCGGGCCACCGGTCTGCACGCCCGCGCCGCGCAGTTCTTCCATGAAATCGCGCATGGACAGGCGTTCGGCCATGGTGTCGGGGGTGTAGCGCTCGCCGCGCGGGTTCAGGGCGACACCGCCCTTTGCAAGCACGCGGGCGGCCAGCGGGATGTCCTGGGTAACCACCAGGTCGCCGGCGGCCACCTGGTCGACGATGGCGGTGTCGGCAACATCGAAGCCGCCGGGTACCTGCACCGCGCGTACATAGGCCGAGGGCGGCGTCCGCAGCCACTGGTTTGCGACCAGCGTCATCGGGACACGCCCACGCTCGGCGGCGCGGAACAGGATGTCGCGGATCACCGCCGGGCACGCGTCGGCGTCGACCCAGATGCGCGGCCCCGCGTGGGTGTGCTGCATGTGCGGGGCGGCTGGCGGCTTACTCGGCGCGTGGTGCAGGCGCCTGCGAGGCCTCGTGGGGCGCATCGTCCGGGGCGTCGGGGCGCGAATCACGCTTGCGCGCGGCCTTTTCGTCCTTCTTCTTCTTCTTGGCGATCTCGCGCTGGCGCTTTTCGAACGAATAGTTGGGCTTGGCCATCAAGCATCCCTTGTTGAGTGATGCGCCAGTTTAGGCCATGCGGCCCGGCCGCGCCCGCCTGGCCCGCAACGCGCGCAATGCAGCCCAGCGACTTAGGATTACGCCCCCGATCGACAGGAAGCCCTGATGACCAAGGTCCACCACCTGGAGCAGTCGCGCTCCCACCGCGTGTTGTGGCTGCTGGAGGAACTGGGCCAGCCCTACGAGCTGGTGCCCTATGCGCGCGACGGCAAGACCCTGCTGGCCCCGGCCGCACTGCGCGCCGTGCATCCATTGGGCAAGTCGCCGGTGTTGGAAGACAACGGCCGCGTGGTCGCCGAATCGGGCGCAATCATCGAGTACCTGCTGGAGCGCTACGACACCGGCGGGACGCTGGGGCCGGCCGGCGGGGACGAGGACGAACGGCTGCGCTACCGGTATTGGCTGCATTACGCCGAAGGCTCGGCGATGCCACCGATGGTAATGGCCCTGGTGTTCGCGCGGATCCGCAGCGCGCCCATGCCGTTCTTTGCCCGCCCCATCGCCCGGCGCATCGCCGATGGGGCGATGAAGGGCTTCGTGGGTCCGCAGATCGCCCGCCACCTGGCCCACATGGAAGCCGCGCTGGCGGAGCGGCCCTGGTTCGCCGGCGAGCGGTTCACCGCGGCGGATATCCAGATGAGTTTCCCGGTCGAAGCCGGGCTGGCGCGCAGCGATGGCGACCATCCCCGCCTGGCCGCGTTCCTGGAGCGCATCCATGCGCGGCCAGCTTGGCAGCGCGCCGTGGACCGGGGTGGCCCCGTGCTGGTCGCGGGCTGAGGCCGGCGTGTTGCGCCTCGACTTCGACAACCGTTTCATCGACGAATTGCCCGGGGACCCCGAACCGCGCAACTTCATCCGGCAGGTCCGCGGTGCCGCGTGGTCGGCGGTGATGCCCACGCCCGTGTGCGCGCCGCGCGTGCTGGCGTGGTCGGAAGACATGGCGCGAAGGCTCGGGTTCGACGACGGCGACATGCAGGACCCGGCGTGGGCCGGGGTGTTTTCCGGCAACCGCCTGGTGCCGGGCATGCAGCCTTTCGCAGTGAACTACGGCGGCCACCAGTTCGGGCACTGGGCGGGCCAGCTGGGCGACGGGCGGGCCATCAGCCTGGGCGAGGCGGTCACCGCGGGCGGGGAGCGCTGGGAGCTGCAGCTCAAGGGCGCCGGGCCGACCCCGTACTCGCGCGGCGCCGACGGCCGCGCGGTGCTGCGATCCTCGATCAGGGAGTTCCTGTGCAGCGAGGCCATGCACCACCTGGGCGTGCCTACCACCCGCGCGCTGTGCCTGATGGGGACCGGCGAGCAGGTGGAGCGCGACATGTTCTACGACGGCCACCCGCAGATGGAGCCCGGTGCCGTGGTGTGCCGGGTCGCGCCGTCGTTCATCCGCTTCGGCACCTTCGAACTCCCGGCCTCCCGCGGCGATACCGGGTTGCTTCGCAAGCTGGTGGACTTCACCATCGACCGCGACTACCCGCACCTGGCGGGCCTGCCGGCGGGCGAGGTCCGCGATGCCGCCTGGTTTGGCGAGGTGTGCGAACGCACCGCGGGGTTGATGGCCGAATGGATGCGGGTCGGCTTCGTGCACGGGGTGATGAACACCGACAACCTGTCCATCCTGGGGCTGACCATCGACTACGGGCCCTATGGCTGGATCGACAACTACGACCCGGCCTGGACGCCCAATACCACCGACGCCCAGCATGGCCGCTACCGCTTCGGGCAGCAGCCCCAGGTGGCCTACTGGAACCTGGGCCGCCTTGCCGGTGCGCTGGCTCCCCTGTTTGCCGACCCGGCGCCGCTGCAGGAGGGTTTGCAACGCTACGTGGTGGCCCACACCTCCGCCGAGCGGGAGGTAATCGCCGGCAAGCTGGGCCTGGCCGATTGCCGCGACGGTGACGTGGACCTGATGCAGGACCTGCGCGGTTTGATGGCGCAGGCGGAGGTCGACATGACGCTGTTCTTCCGCGGGCTGATGGATGTCGACTCCGCGCTGCCCCGGCTGGCGTCCGTGGAAGAGGCGTTCTACGACCCCGCAAAGCGCGAGCAACACGCGCCCGAATTCGTCGCCTGGCTTGGGCGACTGGTCGCACGCTGGGCCGATGACCCGCTGCCGCACGCGGAGCGTCGCGAACGCATGCGCCTGGCCAACCCCCGCTACGTGCTGCGCAACTACCTGGCCCAGCAGGCCATCGATCGCGCACACGACGGCGACCTGGGTGGCGTGCACGAGTTGCTCGAGGTCATGCGCGCGCCCTACGACGACCAGCCCAGGCGCGAGGCGTTTGCCCGTCGCCGGCCCGACTGGGCACGCCGGAAGGCGGGGTGCTCGATGCTGTCCTGCAGTTCCTGATCCGGGGGGCGGCGCGGGCGGCTACACACGGTGGCGGGGCAGGGGGCACAATCCCCGGATGGATACGCCTTCCCGCAACCTGCGCATTTCACTGGTCCAGGGCGAAACGCTCTGGCACGACCCGGCGGGCAATCGCGCCTACTACGGCGAGCTGATCGCGCCGCTGCACGACACCACCGACCTCGTCATCCTGCCGGAAACCTTTACCAGCGGCTTTTCAAATGACGCGATCGACCGGGCCGAGACCATGGACGGCCCGACCCTCACCTGGCTGCGCGACCAGGCGTCGCGGTTGGGCGCGGCGGTCACCGGCAGCGTGCAGATCAGGGACGGGGACGGGCGCGTGTTCAACCGCCTGGTCTTCGCCACCCCCGACGGCGCGCTGCAGCACTACGACAAGCGCCACCTGTTCCGCTACGCCCGCGAGCACGAGCGCTACGCGCCCGGGCGCGAGCGCCTGACGGTGGACTGGAAGGGTTGGCGGATCTGTCCCATGGTCTGCTATGACCTGCGGTTCCCGGTGTTCTCGCGCAACCGCTTCGATGTCGAGCGACCCGGCGCGCTGGACTACGACCTCCTGCTGTTCGTCGCCAACTGGCCCTCGGCGCGGGCCCATGCATGGAAGACCCTGCTGCGGGCCCGCGCGATCGAGAACCTGTGCTACGTCGCCGGGCTCAACCGTGTCGGAACCGACGGCAATGGCATCCACTACGCCGGCGACAGCGCGGTGATCGACTTCCAGGGCCATCCAGCGAGCGAGTGCACCGGTGCCGAGGTGGTCGTCACCACCACCCTGCTGGCGTCGGAATTGGCGGCCCATCGCGAGCGGTTCCCGGCCATGCTCGATGGCGACCGGTTCGAGTGGCACTGATGGAGGCTGTCGAAAGATCCCGGGAAGTGTTGGCCGATCCCTTCCTGCTGGCCGGCGCCGCCAGCAGTGCGTTGGCCGCGGTGCTGCACCTGGCGTGCATCGTGGTTGGCGCGCCGTTGTACCGGTGGCTGGGCGCTGGTGAAGGCATCGCGCAAATGGCCGAGGCGGGCCACTGGTACCCGACCGCGATGGCGCTCTCGATCGCTGGCGTGCTGTCGGTCTTAGCCCTCTATGCGCTGTCCGGCGCGGGTGCCATCCGCCGGCTGCCGCTGTTGCGCACCGCGCTGTGCGCCATCACCGCCGTCTACCTGTTGCGCGGGCTGGGCTTCCTCGCGCTGATGCCGTATTTCCCCGGCAACAGCCTGGCGTTCTGGCTGGTGACCTCGGCCATCTGCCTGGTGATCGGAGGCGTGCACCTTGCGGGCATAGGGCGACGGTGGGCGCATCTGAAGCCGGCTGACTGATCCGGCGGTAGCTCGAACGGTGAGGCGGTGGAATTCGGCTCCAGCACATCACTGTGGCTCAGCCGACAACCACCGCGCACGCCGATCCGGGCGTGGAACCGGGCCCCGATGCGGCCCTCGCGTTCCTGCTCCCGGCGTGCCGCGAGGCTCCAACGGGCCAGAGCACGGCGATCCGTGGCGGCCGGAAGACCTGGGAACCTCAAGGAAAAGGGCGCCGGAGCGCCCTTGTTCATTGCCAGTGCGTTGCGGAAACTCAGCCGCGCGGACCGCCGCGGCCACCTCCGCCGGGGCGACCGCCGCCTCGGTTCCCACCCGGACGGGGGCCGCCGGGCTTGCCACCCGGCTTGCCACCCGGCTTCCCGCCGGGCTTTCCTCCCGGCTTCCCGCCAGGGCGCCCTCCCGGCTTCGCACCGCCCGGCTTGGGTGACCGGGGACGGTCGCCGTACGGGCTGACGCCCGGGTTTGCGTGGTCGGAGGGAAAGCTCGGTGCGTTGCCCGGATGCCCGTAGGGCTTGGGCGAGCGCTGGGGCTTGCCGGCTCCGCCCGCCCCGCCGCCGGGTCCACGGCGTTCGCCGCTGAAACCGCCGTAGGGATTCGCGCCGCCGCCGGCGCCGGTACCACCGGCACGCGGCTTCTTGCCGTAGGGCTTGCGGGGGCCACGGCCGTCGGCATTGCGATGGCCGGATGGACCGGTATCGACACCCTCGGGCACGTACCAGGTGCGGAACGCGGCAGGGTTGCCCTCAGGGAGTGCGCGCGGGTTCTTGTCCTTGCGCTGCTTGAACGGCTTCTGCGACTGTTTGGCCGCCGCCTCGCCGCTGACGGTGAGGCCGCCGGGCTTGCGCGGCCCCCCGCGGCCGCGGCCACGGTCCTCGCGGACGTTGTCGAAGCGACGCAGCTCCCGGCCTTCGTCGGCGGTGTTGTGGCCGCCCACGTAGCCCTGCGGGCGCTGCTCGCCACTGAGGTTGATGGTGGACTTGGCGGCCTTGCGTTGGCCGATGACCGGCTGCAGCGTCAGCGCCGAAGGCGTGCCGTCCTCGAGTCCCAGCTCCTTGCGGAGCGCCTCGACCTTGTCGATGGCCAGTTCCTGCGACTGCCCGCGCAGCAGTTCACGCTGCAGCGACACCTTGCCGTAGCGGATGCGCTTGAGCCGACTGACCTGGCAGCCCTGCGACTCCCACAGGCGACGCACTTCGCGGTTGCGACCTTCCTTGACCACCACCCGGAACCAGTCATGCGAGTCGGTCCCGCCGATGCGCTCGACCTCGTCGAACTTCGCCGGGCCGTCTTCCAGCGCGACGCCGCGCTGGAGGCGATCAGGAATGCTGTCGGGGACGCGGTCCTGGCCTTCGGGCGCGCGCACCCGGCAGACGTACTCGCGCTCGACTTCAAACGACGGGTGCATCAGCGCGTTGGCCAGCTCGCCATCGGTGGTCAGCAGCAGCAGGCCGGTGGTGTTGATGTCCAGCCGGCCAATGGCGATCCAGCGCGCGCCCTTGAGCGCGGGCAGCGCCTCGAAAATCGTCGGGCGGCCTTCGGGGTCGTCGCGCGTGGTGACCTCGCCCTCGGGCTTGTTGTACATCAGCACGCGGGACGGCTCGCTGAGCGCGCTGGCCACGAACTGGCGTCCGTCCAACTCGATGCGGTCGCCGCCCTTGACGCTCAGGCCGGTCTGCGCGACCTCGCCATTGACCTTGACCAGGCCGTCGGCGATGCGCTGCTCCAGCGCGCGACGCGAGCCGAGGCCTGCCTGCGCCAGCACCTTGTGGAGCCGTTCCTCGAGCCGCGGGGCGGCATCGGCATCGGTATCGGAGCCGCGCTTGAGCGACAGCGTGCGGCGGTTTTCTTCAGTCATTTCTCGTGTGCTCCGGCGAGGCCTGGCTGGCCTCGTCCATTTCGGTTTCAGTGGTGCCGACGGCGCCGTCCGGACCGGGGTCCTGGCTTGGCGCATCGTGGTTGGTGGTATCGCGATGGGTAGGTTCGCCGCCCGGGGCGGTTGCCAAATCGTCCGCGTCGGTTGCACTCGCGCTGGACTCGCTCGCGCCGCCCTCGGACGGGGGAGGCCGGCGTGGGTCGTCGCCCGCGGCTGCGGTGGCGTCGTAATCGGCTTCCGGCGCGCCCTCGACGGCGTCCCGATCGTCGTCCTCGCGATCGCCGTCGGGTTCGGAGCCAGGGTCGGGTTCGCCAAGGCCACCCGCCTCGATGACCCGGGGCGCGGGCTCGCCGTCGAACTGGAACTGGGGTTCAAGCTCGCCGAGGTCCTTGAGCTCGGACAGCGCCGGCAGCTCGTCCAGCCGCTTCAGGCCGAAGTAGTCCAGGAACACCTTGGTGGTGCCGAACAGGGCCGGCTTGCCGGGCACGTCGCGGTGGCCGACCACGCGGATCCACTCGCGCTCTTCCAGCGCCTTGATGATATTGCTGCTGACCGCAACGCCACGGACCTGTTCGATCTCGCCGCGGGTGACCGGCTGCCGGTAGGCGATCAGCGCCAGGGTCTCGAGCGTTGCACGCGTGTAGCGGGTCTGGCGTTCGGTCCACAGCCGCGCGACCCAGGGGTGCACGTCGGACTTGACTTGGTAACGGAAGCCGGACGCAAGTTCGACCAGTTCAACGCCGCGATCGGCGCAGGCGGCCTGGAGCGATTCCAGCGCCTGTTCGACCGAGTCCGCCGGGGCGGGCGCGTCCTCGGGGAACAGGGCGTGCAATTGGGCCAGCGTCAGCGGCTGGCTGGCAGCCAGCAGCGACGCTTCGACGATCCGGGTGATGAGGGTCTGGTCCATTCGATTCCGTGTGTGCCTTGTCTCTTTGCCTTGGTCGCCCGGGGTAGGGGCATTGCGGTGGTGCGAGGTGCGGATGTCCGCCCGAGGGGGCGGTGGCGCAGGGGCCGCTCCGTTCCGTGGCGCTAGGCGGGTGGCAGGTGGCGGGTTGGGGCCCGGGCATCGATCCCGGGTGCGTACCACGCCCTCCCGGTACCATCACGCCCGCTGCTGCCTCACGCCATTTCGTCGTTCGCCGCCTCGTCGAATTCGCTGCTCAGCTCGATCCGCGCGGTGTCCTCGCCCAGGGCCAGGGTCTTGACGTAGATCGTCGCCAGCGGCGCGTCCTGCACGATCTCCACCAGCTGCTCCTTGGCCAGCGTCAGCAGGCCCAGGAACGTCACCACCACGCCCAGCTTGCCCTCCTGGGGAGTGAACAGCGACTCGAAGCGATGGAACGCGCCGTCGCCAAGGCGCTCGAGCAATTCGCCCATGCGCTGGCGCACGCTGAGCGCATCGCGCTTGATTGCATGCTGCGTGTAGAGCTCGGCGCGCTTGAACACATCGTGCAGCGCCAGCAGCATTTCACGCAGATCCACCGGCGGTGGCAGGCGCACCTCGGCGCGGTCGGGCACGTATGCCGCCGCCGGCGCGGTGTCCCGGTCCTGGCGGGGCAGTGCGTCCAGGTCCTCGGCCGCCTTCTTGAACCGTTCGTACTCCTGCAGCCGGCGAACCAGCTCGGCGCGCGGGTCGTCTTCCTCGCTTTCTTCCGTGGGCTGGCGCGGCAGCAGCATCCGCGACTTGATCTCGGCCAGCATCGCAGCCATGACCAGGTATTCGGCGGCCAGCTCGAAGCGCATCTCGTGCATGGCCTGGATGTAGTGGACGTACTGCCGGGTGATGTCGGCGACCGGGATGTCCAGGATGTCCAGGTTCTGGCGGCGGATCAGGTACAGCAGCAGGTCCAGCGGCCCCTCGAACGCGTCCAGGATGATTTCCAGCGCGTCCGGCGGGATGTACAGGTCCTGCGGGATCTGCAGCAGCGGCTGCCCGTGCACCATCGCCAGCGGCATTTCCTGCTGCTGGGGGCGGGTGCGATCCGGGTTGGGTCCGGCCCCGGCAGGGTCGGTCGCGACGGGCGCGCTTTCTTCGATCATGCGTGGCCGGCCCCTCCGGGCCGTAGTCACTGCGTAGGCGGATGCCTGCAGGCCCATCGTTCGGACGGGCCCGAGAGTGCCGGCGACGCAGGGTCGGCCAGCTCGGTGCAACGGACAGCTAAGGTCGGTGCGTGGCGCCCGGAACGGCCCGGCGTGCGCGACGCGTCTGGCGCGTCGGGCGGGGCAGGGAGGTTGCGGGCGCGGACCGGTGGATCTGCAGGGCTGCCACGTGTCAGGTGGCGGTGGACGTGTCGACGGGTGGGATGACCGCGTGCGACGTGCCTGACTGCATCCGGTTTCGTGCAATTGCGCGTTAGCGTACGGACTCGCCCGGACGCTGTCCAGCCCACGCCCATCGCGCGTCGCGGGGTTCGCGCGCCGCGTTCATCCAGGTCGGGCGGGGCCGGGCGGCGGGTACAATCCGGCCCGCCCGGTCCGGGCAGTGGGTGCATCCAGGAGTACGACACGATGTGGTACGTGATCGAGGGGTACGACGGCGAGGACGGCCTGGCCGGGCGTGCGACCGCGCGCGCCGCGCACCTGGACCGGTTGCGGGCACTGCGCGATGCCGGACGGTTGCTGCTGGCCGGCCCTTGTCCGGCAATCGACGCCGAGGAGCCGGGGCCGGCCGGGTTCAGCGGCAGCCTGGTGGTGGTGCAGTTCGAGTCGCTGCAGGAAGCGCGCGCCTGGGCCGATGCCGATCCCTACGTGCATGCGGGCGTGTACCAGCGCGTCGAGGTGAGGCCGTTCCGGCCGGTGCTGCCATGACCGCGGCGTCCCGGCCACTGCCCCGCGAGCGTCGCAGGGACGCCATCCGGCAGGCCCTGGGGAGCGCGCTGTGCCCCGTTGCCCTGGACGTTGTCGACGAGAGCCACCTGCACGTGGGCCACGCCGGTGCGCGCGACGGGCGCAGCCATTTCAGGGTGGCAGTGGTGAGTGACGCCTTCGAGGGCCTCTCCCCGATTGCCCGGCATCGCGCGGTCTACGACGCACTCGGCGGATTGATGCAGACCGACATCCATGCGCTGTCGATCCTCGCGCACACGCCTCAGGAAGCTGCCCGGTCCGTTGATACCCCCGGCAGCCCGAGGGGCTGAGCCAGGGCCGCAACGTGGCCATTGCCCTCGAGGGGTGGGGACGCCTGCCCTTTGCGATGGCCCTTCGAAGCGATTAACTTCCGCCCGGCTTTGGCGCTGGCAAGGAGTCGCTGCACCCGTGGGCAACGTAACAATCAAGGATGTCGCAAGGGCAGCGGATGTGTCGGTCGCGACCGTGTCCCGTGCCCTGAATGGAAGTGGAAACGTGGCCGTCGCTGTCCGCGAACGCGTCTGCGCCGCTGCCCAGGCCCTTCGCTATACGCCACACCCGGCAGCGCGAAGCTTGAGCAGTCGTCGCACCCGCACCCTCGGCGTGGTCCTGCCGGAACTGGAGGACGGCTTCCTCTCCGAACTGTTGCGCGGCATCAACGAGGCCACCCGTGAGCAGGGCCTGCACCTGTTGGTGTCCAGCCACCTCCCCGACGCCAGGGCGCAGAGCGACGCCCTGCGGGCGATGCGCGGGCGGGTCGATGGCGTGCTGCTGATGGCGCCCGCTGCCGACGCCGCGGCGGCCTGCACGGATGGGCTGGCGGACACCCCCACCGTGGCGATCAACACATCGGTCCCGGGAGAAGGCGTTGCGGCGCTGTGCACGGACAACCGCGCAGGCGCGATGGCGATGGTGAGGCACCTCGTAGGCCGTGGCCATCGCCGTATCGCCTTCATCGCCGGCCCGGACGGCCACTTCGACGCTGACGGGCGACTGCGCGGCTATCGCGAAGGGCTGGCCATCCATGCCCCCGGCGTGGCGCACCAGGTCGTGGCCGGGGACTTCAGCGAAGCGGCGGGTAGCCGTGCAGGCCGGTTGTTGCTGGCCTCGCCCGATCGCCCCCATGCGGTCTTCGCCGCCAACGACCTCATGGCACTGGGGTGTCTGTCCGCGTTCCTGCAGGCCGGGTTGCGGGTGCCGGGTGACATCGCGCTCGCCGGATTCGGAGACATGCCGGCCGCCCGCTACGTGGACCCGGCGCTGACCACGGTCCAAGTGGCCCCTGGCGACCTTGGCCGGCGGGCCGTTTCGCGACTGCTGGCGCAGGTGGGCCCGGGCAGTCGCAGTGCACGGGTCGCTGGTGGCGCAGCCGGCAGCGACGGTTGCGGCGGCCACGCGGAGTGGGTACCCGGCGAACTGGTGGTCCGGGCTTCCAGCGCCGCCCCTAGCGGGCGGGGCTGACCGGGCAACGCCTCGATCATCCTGGCGCCAAGCCCGGGCGGCGACCGCGCCCGGTCCATGCGTGCCGGGTCTGTAGCCTCGCCGGCGCCCCGCTATACTCGCTCGAGTGCGCGTCCAAAGTGCCGCGTTCCGCCCTGAATATTCAATATCTTGCGCGGCTTTATTAATCCTGTTTCGCAATCAATCGGCGCGCTCCCGGGCGTGCCAGGGGCCCGTCCGTCGCATGCGTCTGTCCACCATCAAGCTGTCCGGCTTCAAGTCGTTCGTCGATCCCACCACGCTGCACCTGCCGACCAACATGACCGGCGTGGTCGGGCCCAACGGCTGTGGCAAGTCCAACATCATCGACGCGGTGCGCTGGGTGATGGGCGAAAGTTCGGCCAGCCGGCTGCGCGGCGATTCGCTGACGGACGTGATCTTCGCCGGCTCCTCCGCCCGCAAGCCGGTATCGCAGGCGATGGTCGAGCTGATCTTCGACAACTCCGACCACACCATCACCGGTGAGTACGGCGCCTTCGACGAGATCTCGGTCAAGCGCACGGTCAGCCGCGATGGCGGCAGCCAGTACTACCTCAACGGCGCCAAGTGCCGCCGGCGCGACATCACCGACCTGTTCCTGGGTACCGGCCTTGGACCGCGCAGCTACTCGATCATCGAGCAGGGGATGATCAGCCAGATCATCGAAGCGCGCCCCGAGGACCTGCGCGTGTACCTGGAGGAGGCTGCGGGCATCTCCAAGTACAAGGAGCGCCGCCGTGAGACCGAAACACGCATCCGCCACACCCGCGAGAACCTGGACCGCCTCAACGACCTGCGCGAAGAAGTCGGCAAGCAGCTCGAACACCTCAAGCGCCAGGCCCGCCAGGCCGAGCAGTACCAGGCCATCCAGGCCGACCGCAAGGTGCGCGACGTCGAGTGGAAGGCGCTGGAGTACCGCGAGCTGGACCGCAAGCTCCAGGCCCAACGCGAGAAGTTGTCGCAGCAGGAGACCCGCCTGCAGCAGCTGATCGCCGAACAGCGCGAGGCCGAGCGCGAGCTCGAGACCGGCCGCGTCAAGCGGGAAGAGGCCGCCGGGGCGCTCAACAAGGCACAGGCCGGGAGCTATGAAGTCAGCGGCGCGCTGGCCCGCATCGAACAGCAGATCCAGCACCAGCGCGAGATGTCGTCGCGCCTGCAACGCGCCCGCGACGAGGCGCAGGCGGCGCTGGCGGAGATCGCCGAGCACATCGGCAGCGACCAGGCGCAGCTGGAGGTCCTGCAGGCCGCCGTGTCCGAGGACGAGCCGAAGCTCGAAATGCTGCGCGAGACCGACGATGCCCGCCAGGAGTCGCTGCGCGAAGCCGAAACCCGCCTGGGTGACTGGCAGCAGCGCTGGGACGGACACGCCCGCGCGCAGTCCGAAGCCGTGCGCGCAGCGGACGTCGAGCGCACCCGCATCGAGCACCTGGACCGCCAGGCGCTGGATGCCGAGCGCCGCCGCGAGGCGCTCGTCGCCGAGCGTGCCGGGTTGGACCTGGACGCGCTGGCGGTGTCGTTCGAGCAGATCCAGGAGCAGCACGACGCCCAGAAGGCCTCGCTGGAGACGCTGACCGAAGCCCTGGAGTCCCGCAAGTCGGGGCTGGTCGAGCTGCAGGAGCAGCAGCGCGGCGTGCAGTCCGACCTGGCCGAGGCGCGCAAGCAGGCACAGGCCGCGCGCGGCCGGCTGTCGTCACTGGAGACGCTGCAGCATGCCGCCCTGGGCCAAGAACAGGGCGCGGCAGTAGGCTGGCTGAAGGCCCGGGGCCTGGATTCGGCGACCCGCGTCGGCGAGGCGCTGCAGGTCGAGCCGGGCTGGGAGAACGCGGTGGAAACCGCGCTCGGCCGGATGATCGAAGGCGTGCTGGTCGAGGCGCCCGAGGTGCTCGTCGAGGCGGTGGGCGAACTCGCCGAAGGCCGCCTGTCGCTGGTCGCCAGCGAGCGCGACGACACCGTCTACCCCGCCACTTCGCTGGCCTCGCGCGTGCAGGGCGCGGCCGCCATCCGCCGCCTGCTGGCCCGTTTGCACGGCGCGGACGACCTGGCCGAGGCGCGTCGCCTGGCGGCCGGGCTGGGCGAAGGCGAGTCGGTTGTCACCCGGAATGGCGAGCGCCTGGGCGCAGGCTGGCTGCAGGTGCTGCGGGCCGGCGATGCCCAGCAGGGCGCCCTGCTGCGCGAGCGCGAGATCCAGACGCTGCGCGCCGGGATCGAAACGCTGCAGTCACGCGAGCGCGAACTCGAGTCGACCCTGACCCAGTTGCGCGACCGCCTGCTGGCGGCCGAACAGCAGCGCGAGGACGCGCAGCGCGGGCTGTACATGGCGCACCGCGGCGTGTCCGAGCTGGCCGGCCAGCTGCAGAGCCAACAGGGGCGGGTGGATTCGGCACGCGGCCGCATCGAGAAGATCGAGGTCGAGCTGGCGACGCTGGCGCAGTCGCTGGACGGGAGCCGCGAGCAGGGCCGCGAAGCCCGCGCACGGCAGGAGGAAGCGGTCGAGCGGATGGGCACGCTGGAGGATGCGCGCCAGCAGCTGGAAGCCGAGCGACGTGCGCTGGTCGAGGGCCGCGACCAGGCCCGGACCGCGGCGCGTGAATCGCGCGATTCCGCCCACGCGCTCGCGCTGACACTCGAGTCCCAACGCACCCGGATCGCCGCGCTGACCCAGGCGCTGGACCGCATGGGCGGGCAGCGAGGCCAGCTGGACACCCGGCTGGGCGAGCTGTCGGCGCAACTGGCCGACGGCGACGCCCCGGTGCAGACGCTGGAGGAACAGCGCCAGGTTGCGCTGGAGCAGCGTGTGCAGGCCGAGCAGGCGTTGACCGCCGCGCGCATCGCGCTTGACGGCATCGACAACGACCTGCGTCGTTTCGAACAGACCCGCCACCAGCGCGATGAACAGGCCCTCCAGCAGCGCGAAGCCATCGGCCAGCGGCGGTTGGAACAGCAGGCGCTGGTGCTCAAGGCCGAGGGCCTGTCAGAGGCGGTGGTGGACGCCGGATTCGTTCTGGAAGAGGTGGCCAGCACCCTGGCCGAGGATGCCGCGCCGCAGGACTGGGAACGCTCCGTGGCCGAACTGGACGCCAAGCTGCGCCGGCTCGAGCCGGTCAACCTGGCCGCGATCGCCGAGCACGCCGAAGCCGCGCAGCGCAAGGACTACCTGGACGCGCAGGACACCGACCTGACCACCGCGCTGGACACACTGGAAGACGCGATCCGCAAGATCGACCGCGAGACGCGCGGCCGCTTCAAGGACACCTTCGACCGCGTCAACTCCGGCGTGCAGGAGCTGTATCCGCGCCTGTTCGGCGGCGGCCATGCCTACCTGGAGCTCACCGGCGAAGACCTGCTGGACACCGGCGTGGCGATCATGGCGCGCCCGCCCGGCAAGCGCGTGTCCAACATCTCGTTGTTGTCGGGCGGTGAAAAGGCAATGACAGCGGTGGCGCTGGTGTTCGCGATCTTCCGCCTCAATCCCGCGCCGTTCTGCCTGCTCGACGAGGTCGACGCGCCACTGGACGAGGCCAACGTGGGCCGGTTCACCTCGCTGGTGAGCGAGATGAGCGAGCAGGTGCAGTTCCTGTTCGTCACCCACAACAAGGCCACCATGGAAGCGGCCCACCAGATGTCGGGCGTGACCATGCGCGAGCCGGGCGTGAGCCGGCTGGTGTCGGTGGATCTGGAAGAGGCGGCGCGGCTGGCGGGCGCGGCGTAGGGCGGGCAGGGATTCGCCAGCACGCACCGCGTGGGTTCCAGGCGTGTTGCGAAAGCTTTGCGCCATCGGCCCGCATTGCGGACAATCGCCCGGTCCTTATTTTCCGGCACCCCTAGGAGACCCCGATGTCCGATGTCACCCTGCTGCGAGTCGGAATCCTTGTCGCCGGCCTGGTCCTGATTGCCGCGATCCTGTTCTTCGGCCGCCCGCGCAAGCCGGGGCAGGGGCGCCGGGTGCCACGCGACGGGCGCGACGCCGATGGCCGGCGCGAGCCCACGCTGGGCGAGCAGCTGGAACACGAATTGGCCACGGGGGAGGGCGCGCAGGGCGGTGACGCGGCGACGCAGGCCGAGCTGGACCTGTTCAACCGAACCGTCGAGGACGGCGCGGCCGCTGCCAATGGAGAGCTGGGGCGCCGGGTCAGCGAGGAGTTCGACAAGATCATCACCCTGTACCTGGCCGCGCGCGCAGGCGAGAAGCTGCACGGCCCCGACATCGTGGTCGCTGCGGAGAAAGCCGGCCTGGTCTATGGGCACATGGGCGTGTTCCACCGCCTTGTCGAGGGCCATCCGGAACAGGGCCCCGTCTTCAGCGTCGCCAACATCATGAAGCCCGGCAGCTTCGACATGGCCGACATCCAGTCGCTTGAGACCCCGGCCATCGCGTTCTTCCTGACCCTGCCCGCGCCGGTGCCGGCGCTCAACGCCTGGGAGACCATGCAGCCCACCGCCGAGCGCATGGCCGAGCTTCTCGGCGGCATCGTCCTGGACGAGCAGCGCAATGCGCTGGGCCGACAGCGCGTGATGCACATCCGCGACGAGCTGCGTGCCTACGACCGCGAACGCGAAGCGCCGCCGTTGACCCGTCCGGGGCGGTGGTAGGTCTTCCCGATTAGGGAGACCTGCCGTGGGTCGGGGTCCGCGCCCAGTGGCATGGACAGGGCTTCGGCATCTGCACCCGCGGGCGTTGCCGGTTCCGTGCGCCGCCGGGCGTCAGTCCCGTCATCGCGGGAATGAGGACATGGGCCGGACCCGCATGACTCGCGCAATGCACGCCCAACGCTGTATCCGCGCATATCCGTGGCAAACCCCCCGGAACATTCCCCGACCCGCCTGACATGCCCAGCCCCGCCGCCCGCATCGATGAACTCCGGCGCACGCTGGACGACGCCAACTACCGCTATTACGTACTCGACGACCCGACGATCCCGGACGCCGAGTACGACCGCCTGCTTCGGGAGCTGGAAGCGCTTGAGGCCGAGCATCCCGAACTGGCCAGCGAGGACTCGCCGACCCAGCGGGTGGGCATCGCGCCCAGCGGCGCGTTCGATGAAGTGCGACACGCGTTGCCGATGCTCTCGCTGGGCAACGCGTTCGAAGACGGGGAAGTGGCGGATTTCGTGCGACGCGTGCGTCAATCGCTGGGCGATGACGAACCGGTTTTTTCGGCCGAGCCCAAGCTCGACGGCCTTGCGATCAGCCTGCGCTACGAGGCGGGCCGCTTCGTACAGGGCGCGACCCGCGGCGATGGCGCGACGGGCGAGGACGTCACCGCCAACCTGCGCACGGTGAAAGCGGTGCCGCTGCAGTTGCGGGGCGAGGGCTGGCCACCCGTGCTCGAAGTCCGGGGCGAGGTCTACATGCCGCTGGCGGCCTTCAGGCGTTACAACGAGCGCGCCGTGGACGAGGGCGACAAGGTGCTGGCGAACCCCCGCAATGGCGCGGCCGGTTCCTTGCGCCAGCTGGACCCGCGGGTGACGGCGCGGCGGCCGCTTGCCTTCTATGCCTACGGCGTCGGGGCGGTCGAAGGCGGCGAGCTGCCGCCGACGCATTCGGCGACCCTGGCGAAGCTGCGTGAATGGGGCTTCCCGGTGAGCGGCGAGAGCGACGTCGTGCGCGGACTGGAGGGCCTGCTGGGCTATTACCGGACGATCGGCGAGCGCCGCGACGCATTGCCGTTCGACATCGACGGGGTGGTCTACAAGCTGGACGACTACGCCGGCCAGGAACAGCTGGGCTTCGTCTCGCGCGCCCCCCGCTGGGCGCTGGCGCACAAGTTCCCGGCGCAGGAACAGTCGACGCTGCTGGAGGGCATCGACATCCAGATCGGGCGCACCGGGGCGGTCACCCCGGTAGCGCGGCTGAAGGCCGTGCAGGTCGCGGGCGTCACCGTGACCAGCGCCACGTTGCACAACGCCGACCAGATCGCCCGCCTCGACGTCAGGGTCGGCGATACGGTCATCGTGAGGCGGGCGGGCGACGTCATCCCGGAAGTGGTGCGGGCCATGCCCGGGAACCGCGACCCCCACGCACCGGCCTGGACGATGCCGACGGCGTGCCCGGTCTGCGGCTCGGAGATCGTGCGCGAGGAGGGCGAGGCGGTGTGGCGGTGTTCGGGTGGGCTCGCATGCGCCGCCCAGCGCAAGGAAGCCATCCGCCACTTCGTCTCCCGCCGGGCGATGGACGTGGAGGGCCTGGGAGAACGCTTTGCCGAGGCGCTGGTCGACCTGGGCTACGTCCGGTCTGTTGCCGACGTCTACCGGCTGACCCTCGCCGACCTGCTGGAGATGAAGCGCCGCGCGGACGAGCGCGACGGAACCACGCCGGAGACGGTCCGGGGCGGCAAGGTGGCCAGCAAGTGGGCGGAGAACCTGGTCGAAGCCATCGAGAAGAGCCGACGCACCACGCTGGAGCGCTTCCTGTTCGCGCTGGGCATCCAGCACGTCGGCGAAAGCACTGCCAAGGCGCTGGCGCAGTGGTTCGGCTCGCTCCAGACCGTGCGCCGGCTGCCCTGGCCGTTGTTCAAGCATGTACCGGATATCGGTGGCGAAGTTGCGCGTGCGCTCGGGCACTTCTTCGACCAGGCCGGAAACCAGCAGGTGATCGACGAACTGCTGGAGCGCGGCGTGGTGATCGGCGACGAGCATCCGCCCACTTCCCGGTTGCGCGACGGTCTTGAACTGGCATCGCTGCTGGTGGACCTGGAGATCCCGAAGGTGACGCGTATCCGGGCCGGGCAGCTGGATGCAGCGTTTCCGGATGCCGCCGCCCTGATCGATGCGCCCGAGCACACCTTCGTGACCGCCGGCCTGCCGGCCGATACCGCCTCGGCACTGGCCGCGTGGCTGGAAGTGGAGGCCAACAGCCGGCTGCTTTCCTCCTCGTTCGAGGCGATGCAGGCGCTGCTGGCGGCGTTGCCCACCGATGACGCCCTCGCGGCCGGCCCGCTGGACGGCAAGACGGTGGTATTGACCGGCACGCTGGCGTCGATGACCCGCGAAGAAGCGAAGGCGCGGCTCGAAGCGCTGGGCGCAAAGGCCGCGGGTAGCGTATCGAAGAAGACCGACTTCGTCGTGGCCGGTGAGGCCGCCGGCTCCAAACTGGCCAGGGCCGAATCACTGGGCGTGGAGGTCTGGGACGAGGCGAGGCTGCAGGCCTTCCTCTCCGCCCATGAGTGACTCCGCGCCACCTGTAGGAGCCGCTTCAGCCGCGATCGGATGGCGGGCCGCGCGAACCGGCTTCACGATCGCGGCTGAAGCCGCTCCTGCAGCGGCCCCGCGCGCAGGGGGTGGGTCGGATGCTCCCTGATTGGCGGCCCGCGGCCTCCTTTGACGTGCTGCGTCTTCGCGCAGCGCTCAACGCCCGCATACGTGCCTTCTTCGCCGAGCGCGACGTCACCGAAGTCGAGACGCCGCTGATGTCGCTTGCCGGCAACACCGATCCCAACGTCGCGTCTTTTTCGACCCCGTTCTCGGGGCGCACCGACGGCGCACCGCGTACGCGCTGGCTGCGCACGTCACCCGAATTCCCGCTCAAGCGGCTGCTGGCCGCGGGGTTCGGCGACTGCTACGAGCTTGGGCGGGTGTTCCGGGATGGGGAGGCCGGCGTCCGCCACAACCCGGAATTCACGATGCTCGAGTGGTACCGGCTCGGCTGGGACCACAAGCGGCTGGTCGACGAAACCGCGGAACTGATCATGCAGGCCCTTGCGCTGGTTGGACGTGGCGCGACCCTGCAGCGGGTGCGCTACCGTGACCTCTACCGCGCGGCACTCGGCCTGGACCCGATGACTGCCACAGACGAGGCCCTGCGAGAGGCCCTCGGGGATGCCGTCATCGACCCAGCCGGCCTGTCGCGCGACGACTGGCTGGACCTGCTGATGACCCACCGGCTGCAACCGGGTTTCCCGGCCGACCGCCTGACCGCGGTGGTCGATTACCCCGCCAGCCAGTGCGCGTTGGCCCGGATCGCGCCCGACGCAGAAGGCACGCCGGTAGCGCAGCGCTTCGAGCTGTACCTCGGGCCGCTGGAGCTCGCCAACGGCTACCACGAGCTCGCCGACCCGGTGGAGCAGGGTGCGCGTTTCGACCGGGACTGTGCGGTACGCGACTCGCGCGGGGACGCTGCTCCGGCCCGCGACGACCACCTGTTGAATGCGCTGGCGTCGGGCTTCCCGGATTGCGCCGGCGTCGCGCTGGGCGTGGACCGGCTGCTGATGGCGATGGTCGGGACCGATCGCATCGCCGACGTACTCGCCTTCGACTTCGCCCGCGCCTAGACCTGCTCTTGTAGGAGCGGCTTCAGTCGCGATCCGGCTCGCCCCCTCCTGTAGGAGCGACGTGGGTCGCGACCGGGTTTGGGTGGCCGCGACGGTATCCGCAAGTAGCGATCGCGACTCACGTCGCTCCTACATTCAGTTCGACCGCCAAGCGATGGATCGCGGCTGAAGCCGCTCCTACAGGGCTGCGGATAGAATCACCGGATGACCCAGACCATCGACTTCGACCGCTACGACCGCGTCCGCCCGATCCGCTGGACCGGCGACGCCCTGGAGCTGCTCGACCAGCGCAAGCTCCCGTTTACCGTGGAATACGTGCGTTGCGAGACCAGCGACGAGGTAGCCGGGGCCATCCATGCGTTGACGGTGCGGGGCGCACCGGCCATCGGCATCGCCGCCGCATGGGGCGTGCTACTGGCTGCTCGAGGCGTACGCGCCGCCAGTGGCGCGGAAGCGGCCGCTGCACTGGAGCCCGCGATGCAGCGCCTCAATGCCGCACGCCCGACGGCGGTCAACCTGGCGTGGGCGCTGGCGCGCATGCGCCGGGTGCTGGCCGCTGCCGGCGCCGACTGGCGCGAGGTGATCGAGCGCGAGGCCCACGCGATCGCCGCCGAGGACCTCGCCGCCAACCGGCGCATGGGTGCCCTCGGCGCGGCACTGATCGACGAAGGCAGCGGCGTGCTGACCCATTGCAACACCGGCTCACTGGCCACCGCGGGCTTCGGCACCGCGCTCGGCGTGATCCGCGCGGGCGTTGCCCAGGGGCGCATCGACAAGGTATTCGCAGGTGAGACCCGGCCGTGGCTGCAGGGGGCGCGCCTGACCGCGTGGGAGCTGCAGCAGGACGGCATCCGACCCACCCTGATCGCCGATGCCGCGGCCTCGCACCTGATGAAGACGGGCGCGGTGCAATGGGTGATCGTCGGCGCCGACCGCATCTGCGCCAACGGCGATACCGCCAACAAGATCGGCACCTACCAGCTGGCGCTGGCCGCGCGGCACCACGGGGTGAAGTTCATGGTGGCCGCGCCCTCGTCCACCGTCGACATGGAAATGGCCAACGGCGACGGCATCGAGATCGAGGAGCGCGACCCCGGCGAGCTGCTGGGGCTGGGCACGGCGCGCACCGCAGCCGAGCAGATCGATGCGTGGAACCCGGTGTTCGACGTGACACCACACACGCTGATCGATGCGATCGTGACCGAGCGCGGCGTCATCGAGACGCCGGACGAGCCCAGGATGCGGGCGGCTTTCTGCTGAGGGCCTTCCCGGGCCGCGCAATTGCACCGGCCCGGATCGAACATGACCCGGCAACCGGGTGCTGGGCCCCACTTCTCACGTCGGCCTGCGGCAGATCTCGGGCTGGCCATCGTGGCGTAGGTCACGGCTGACGCCAGTCAGGAGCGGCCGGTAGTCGTGGCTGCGCGATATCGCACATCGCGATGCGTCCGTTCCGATGGCGGTCGGTGGCTGGATCCCTCCCGCCCCCGGGGCATGTCCCGCCGCCGTCATGCCGGCCGATTCCACGTTCGACGAGCGACGCTGGCTGACCGCGGCGGCCGACAACCGGCCCGTCGCTGCCTCCAGAGGCGGGAGAACAGGCTCGCAATCGCATGAAACGGGCTCTAAGTGCTTGTTTCTGCGTAAAAATAGCAGTGCGCGGACCCCTCGTTCGTGATACGATTTCACGTCTTTTTTATGCCGATCCCAAGGGGGTCCGGAACGGCGCCCCGTGGCCCGCGCTGGGCCCATGTGGAATCGGTCTGATCCGCCTCAAGCAACGGAAACCCGATGGCCGAACTCGCCAAGGAAATCATCCCGGTCAATCTCGAAGACGAGATGCGCCGCAGCTACCTGGATTATGCGATGAGCGTCATCGTCGGGCGTGCACTGCCCGACGCGCGCGACGGCCTCAAGCCCGTGCACCGGCGCGTCCTCTTCGCGATGAACGAGCTCGGCGCGCACAGCAACAAGCCGTACTACAAGTCGGCGCGCATCGTCGGTGACGTCATCGGCAAGTACCACCCGCACGGCGATTCGGCGGTGTACGACACCCTCGTGCGCATGGCCCAGCCGTTCTCGCTGCGCTACATGCTGGTGGACGGGCAGGGCAACTTCGGTTCGGTCGACGGCGACTCCGCCGCGGCCATGCGATACACCGAGGCGCGGATGTCGCGCATCAGCCACGAGCTGCTCGCCGACATCGACAAGGAAACCGTCGACTTCCAGCCCAACTACGACGAGAAGGAGCTCGAGCCCACGGTCATGCCGACCCGGGTGCCGAACCTGCTGGTCAACGGCTCGGCCGGCATCGCGGTGGGCATGGCGACCAACATTCCGCCGCACAACATGTCCGAGGTGATCGACGCGACCATCGCGCTGATCGACCAGCCCGAGATCGACGTCGACGGGCTGATGGAGCACATCCCCGGCCCCGACTTCCCGACCGCAGGCATCATCAACGGCACCGCCGGGATCATCACCGCCTACCGCACCGGCCGTGGCCGGGTGCGGATGCGCGCGCGGGCGGAGATCGAAGTGGCCGACAACGGCCGCGAGGCGATCGTCGTCACCGAGATCCCCTACCAGGTCAACAAGGCGCGGCTGATCGAGAAGATCGCCGAACTGGTCAAGGAAAAGAAGCTCGAGGGCATCAGCGAGCTGCGCGACGAGTCCGACAAGGACGGCATGCGCATCTACGTCGAGGTCAAGCGCGGCGAGTCCGCGGAGGTCGTGCTCAACAACCTCTACCAGCAGACCCAGATGGAGTCGGTGTTCGGCATCAACATGGTGGCGCTGGTCGACGGGCGCCCCCAGTTGCTGAACCTCAAGCAGGTGCTGCAGGCGTTCGTCCGCCACCGCCGCGAGGTGGTCACCCGCCGCACCATCTTCGACCTGCGCAAGGCGCGCGCACGCGCGCACATCCTTGAAGGCCTGACGGTCGCACTGGCCAACATCGACGAGATGATCGAACTGATCAAGACGTCGGCCAACCCCAACG
Source organism: Novilysobacter viscosus (assembly GCF_046600715.1). Lineage (NCBI taxonomy): Bacteria > Pseudomonadati > Pseudomonadota > Gammaproteobacteria > Lysobacterales > Lysobacteraceae > Novilysobacter > Novilysobacter viscosus. The sequence goes on along the minus strand of NZ_JBJMAV010000001.1, from coordinate 537,399 downwards.
AGGCGCGCGAGCGCATGCTGGCGCGGACGTGGGAGCCCGGCCTGGTCGGCGCGCTGCTGGCGGCTGCCGGCGCCGATGCCTCCCGGCCCGAGGACCTGCCGGCGGGCGTGGGCCTGCTCGACGGCGGCTACCAGCTGACCGAGACCCAGGCCCAGCAGATCCTAGAGATGCGCCTGCACCGCCTGACCGGGCTGGAACAGGAAAAGCTCACCGAGGAATACAAGCTGCTGCTGGAGACGATCCGCGGGCTGATCGAGATCCTCGAGAACCCCGACGTGCTGCTGGAGGTGATCCGCACCGAGCTGCGCAACGTCAAGGAAGAGTTCGGCGACCCGCGCCGCAGCGAAATCCGCCAGAGCGAAGAGGACCTGGACATCCTCGACCTGATCGCCCCGGAAGACGTGGTGGTCACCCTGTCCCACGCCGGTTACGCCAAGCGCCAGCCCATCACCGCCTATCGCGCGCAGAAGCGGGGCGGGCGCGGGCGCAATGCCGCGGCGACCAAGGACGAGGATTTCATCGACAAGCTGTGGCTGGTCAACACCCACGACACGCTGCTCACCTTCACCAGCGCCGGCCGGGTGTTCTGGCTGTCGGTACACCAGTTGCCGGACGCCGGGCCGAACGCACGCGGCCGTCCCATCATCAACTGGATCCCGCTGGAGACCGGCGAGCAGGTCCAGGCGGTGGTCCCGGTGCGCGAGTACGAGGAAGGCAAGTTCGTGTTCTTCGCCACCCGCAACGGCACGGTCAAGAAGACTCCGCTGACCGAGTTCGCCTACCGGCTCCAGCGCGGCAAGATCGCGATCAACCTGGACGAGGGCGATGCGCTGGTCAACGCCGAGCTGACCGATGGCGAGCGCGACATCATGCTGTTCGCCAGCAATGGCAAGGCAGTGCGTTTCGACGAGGCATCGGTCCGTTCGATGGGCCGTACCGCCACCGGCGTCCGCGGCATTCGACTGGCCGCAGGCGAGCGGGTGGTCAGCCTGATCGTGGTGGAAGAGGACGGCGACATCCTCACCGCCAGCGAGCGCGGCTACGGAAAGCGCACGCCGCAGGCCGAGTACCCGCGCAAGGGCCGGGGTACCCAGGGCGTGCTGGCGATCAAGACCAGCGAGCGCAACGGCCAACTGGTCGGCGCCGTGCAGCTGGGCGAGCACCACGAGGTACTGCTGATTTCGGACGGCGGGACGCTGGTACGCACCCGGGCATCGGAAATCTCGCAGGTCAGCCGCAACACCCAGGGCGTGACCCTGATGCGTCTGGCGGCCGACGAGACTCTGCAGGCGGTGGAGCGCCTGGATGCCTCGCTCGACGAGGAGAACGACGGCGAGGACGGGGAGCTGGCTGGAGCGCCGATCGCCGGTAGTGCCGGCGTGGATCCTGTCGGCGCGGCCAGTCCCGTGCCCGCGTCCGACGCCGGCTGACCAGGCTTCGGAGCACCGGACACGACGACGCCGCCCTCGGGCGGCGTCGTCGTGTCGGGGGTCTGAAAGGGACGGAGGAGGGTCAGCTGGACGCTGCGTCCGCCGAATCGAGCAGGCCCAGCATGTGCTCGGCCGAGGACACGCGGAACTCGCCCGGGGCCTCCACCTGCAGTTCGCGCACGACGCCGTTCTCCGCATACAGCGCGAAGCGCTTGGCCCGAGTGCCCATGCCATACGCACTGGCGTCGAGCTGCAGTCCCAGCGCACGGGCGAAATCCCCGTTGCCGTCGGCGAGCATCATCAGGCCGTCCGGCACTGCGTGGGCCTCGCCCCAGGCCTGCATCACGAAGGGGTCGTTGACCGACATGCAGGCAACGTCGATGCCGCGCTTGCGGAAGTCCTCGAAGCGCTCGACGAAGCCGGGCAGGTGCTTCTCCGAACAGGTCGGGGTGAAAGCGCCCGGCACTGCGAACAGCACGATGCGCCTGCCATCGAACAGGTTGTTGGTGTCGACGGTTTCGATGCCGTCACGGATGCGCTGCAGCGGGACCTCGGGAATGCGGTCGCCGACCTGGATGCTCATGGGGTGGCCTTTCGTTGGGGGTAGCGCCACAGTCTAGGTGGGCGTTGCCCCGGGCGGCGTCAAGACCGGTACACAGGTTGCCATTGCGCGCTTGCGGCACGCCCAAGGCCGCGCGGCGCGCGATCCTTCACTTGAAATCGCGCCGGACGTGGCCATTGTGTGCAGTCGTCGACCTGCGGCTGCGGGCGCTCCCCGCTCCGGGGCGCACGCGCGCCGACCGCACGCGGATTGTTTTCCGACTACTCACAAGAGGCGCCATGCAGTTCAAGGACTACTACGAGACGCTGGGGGTCGAGGCCTCCGCGGGCGAGGCGGAAATCAAGACCGCCTACCGCCGCATGGCCCGCAAGTACCATCCGGACGTGAGCAAGGAGTCCGGGGCGGAAGAGCGCTTCAAGGCGATCAACGAAGCCTACGAGGCCCTGCGCGATCCCCAGAAGCGGACCGCCTACGACCAGTTGCGCGCGCACGGCTACCGCCCGGGCGACGAGGTGCAGCCCCCGCCTGGCGGGTTCGGTGGGGCGCAGGGCTACGGCGGCGTGGATTTCGAGGAGATCTTTGCCGGCGGTGGTGCCGGCGGCGGTTTCAGCGACTTCTTCGAAACGATGTTCGGGCGCCAGCGCGCGCGAAGCAGCCCCGGTTTCCAGGGCCGTCCGCGACCGGCGGGCGACACCCGGGCCAAGCTCGCCATTTCGCTGGAGACGGTCTTCCAGGGCGGTTCGGTGCGCATCGGCATCAACGGCAGGATGCTCGACGTGCGCGTTCCGCGGGGCGTCCGCGAGGGTCAGGTGATCCGCCTGGCGGGGCAGGGCGAGGCGGGCGGCCACCTGCTGCTGGAGGTGGAGTACGCCGCGCATCCGCAGTTCGAGGTCGACGGACGCAACATCATCCACCAGCTGCCAGTGGCCCCGTGGGAAGCGGCACTGGGGGCGACTGTCAGTGTTCCGACGTTGGGCGGGGCGGTCGAATTGAAAGTGCCGGCGCGATCGGAGGCCGGTCGCAAGCTCCGACTGCGCGGCCGGGGTTTGCCGGGCACCCCGGATGGCGACCAGATCGTCGAGCTGGAGGTGCTGGCGCCGCCCCCGCAGGACACCGCGCAGACCCAGGCGTACGAGGCGATGCGCGATTCTTTCGGGAGCGACTGGCGCAGGGCCTGAGAAGCGGGGCACGCCTTCCGTGACGGCACGCGGTCGCCTCCTGAAGGGAGGCGCTCGCGGACGGGGCTGGGTTGGGCGGTCCTAGCCGGGCAGCAGCTGCCCCAGCACTTCGGCCAGGTCGGCCTCGTTGAACGGCTTGGTGATATAGGCCTTCGCGCCCTGGCGCATCCCCCAGACCCGGTCGGTGTCCTGGTCCTTGGTCGTCACCAGTACGACCGGGATGTGCTTGGTGGCGGGATCGCGCGCGATCGACCGCGTTGCCTGGAACCCGTTGAGGTTCGGCATGACCACGTCCATCAACACCAGGTCGGGGAGTTCGCGCTTGGCTGCTTCCACGCCGGCTGCGCCATCCTCGGCGGTCACGGTGTCATGGCCCAGCTTTTCGACGATGCGCTTGATGCCCACCAGCTGGGACGGTGAGTCGTCCACGATCAGAATGCGCGCCATGGTCAGTCCCCGGGAAATGGTGCCGATTGTAGCTGGCCGCGGCGGCCCCGCAAATCGGCGCTGCCCAGTGTACCGGCTGGACTTCTTCAGCCGCCGCCGATCCGCACCAGCGTGCGACCCAGAGATCCCCCGCCCAGCATGACCGGGAAGACATCCTGGAGCTGGTCCAGGGTGGCCTCGCGGGTGCAGATGCGCTCCAGGTGCCGGGGCTTCCATTCGCTGGCGAGGTGCTGCCAGACCGCCTCGCGGATGTCCCGCGCGGTACCGGCCGATGCGACCCCGAGCAGCGACACGCCGCGGATGATGAACGGCATGACGGTGCTCTCCAGCACGTGCGTGGCCGCCAGGCCGGCACTTGCCACGTTGCCGTACGGAGCGGTCTGGGCCAGCAGGCTGGCGAGCATCGGCCCGCCGACATTGTCCAGGCCGCCGCCAAAGCGCGCGGATTCCATCGGGCGGCGGGTCGACAGCGCATCGCGCCCGACCACTTCGCTGGCGCCGATCGACTTGAGGTAATCCACTTGGTCGGCCTTGCCGCTGACGGCATGCACCTCGAAACCCGCACGGCTGAAGATGTCCACCGCCAGCGAGCCGACGCCTCCGCTGGCCCCGGTGACGGCCAACGGGCCGAGCGCCGGCACCTGCCGGTTCTCGACCATGCGCAGTAGCGCGAGTGCGGCAGTGAAGCCCGCCGTACCGAGGATCATGCTTTCGCGCAGGCTCAGGCCCCGGGGCAGCGCGATGGCCCACCGCGACTCCAGCCGCGCGTATTCGGCATAGCCGCCGTCGCGGGTCTCGCTCAGGCCGCAGCCGGTGACGATTACCGCGTCACCTTCCTTGAACGTGCGGTCGCTGGACGCCACCACGTGGCCGGCGACATCGATGCCACCCACCAGCGGGAAACGGCGCAGGATCTTGCCCTGCCCGGTGCCGGCTAGGGCATCCTTGAAGTTGACTGACGAGTAGGCGGTCCTGATGACGATCTCGCCCGCGGCGAGGTCATCCAGCCGGATGGTCTCCAGGCCACTGCGGTAGCCGTCGGCATCGTCGTGGATGCGGAAGGCGGAGAAGGTATCGGGCAACGTATCCATAGGGCTCCTCGCCCCGGCGACCGCCGGGCTGGTGATCTGTGGGGACGCGGGCGGTTACCGCAATGCCTTTCGCCGCTTCTCGTCCAGCCATTTTTCCGCGCCGGCCGGGCTGTATGCATGCATCCAGGCCAGCATGGTGTCGATATCCTCGCCGTGCCACAGGTCCTGGCGCTGGTCGGCATGGAGGAATCGCTCGGCGACCATGCGGTCCATCATCGATACCAGCGGTGCGTAGAAGCCGTCGACATCAAGGAACGCGCAGGGCTTGTTGCCGATGCCCAGCTGTCGCCAGGTCAGCATCTCGAACATTTCGTCCAGCGTGCCGAAGCCGCCGGGCAGGGCGACGAACCCGTCGGCAAGGTCGAACATGCGAGCCTTGCGCTCGTGCATGTTGGCGACGACTTCAAGTCGGGTGACGCCGCGGTGGGCGACTTCCCAGCCGACGAGCTGCTCGGGGATGACGCCAACCACCTCGCCGCCAGCCTCCAGCGCCGCGTCGGCAACAACGCCCATCAGGCCGACGTTGCCGCCCCCGTAGACCAGGGCGATGCCGTCGCCAGCCAAGCGCTGGCCCAGCGCCATGGCCCGTTCGGTGTAAGCGGGGCGGGAGCCCGCGTTCGAGCCGCAGTAGACGCAGATGGAGCGGATCGTGGTGGGGGTGTCAGGCATCGTCGGGCCTTTGTTTCGGTGGCATGCCAGCAGCCTTGTCGACCCGGCTGGCCGGTCGACCAGCCGTCCTGGCCAGAGCAGGACGGGAGCAGCCCTGTCGGCCGAACCCCGCGCCCGGCCAGCGCCGGGGGCGGGATGGCACGGGCTCAGTTCGCCTTGTGGATCGCGCGCTTGTCCACGGCCATGGCGGCATCGTGGATCGCCTCCGACAGGGTCGGGTGGGCGTGGCAGATGCGCGCCAGGTCGTCGGCCGAGCCGTTGAACTCCATGGTCAGCACGCCTTCGTGGACCAGCTCGGAGACGCCGACACCGACCAGGTGCAGGCCCAGGACGCGATCGGTCTCTTCGTGCGCGATGACCTTGACGAAGCCGGCCGGCTCGCCCATGGCTACCGCCCTGCCCACGGCCGCGAACGGGAAGCTGCCGGTTTTGTAGGGCACGCCTTCTTCCTTGAGCTGCTGCTCCGTCTTGCCGACCCAGGCGATTTCCGGCTCGGTGTAGATCACCCAGGGCACGGTATCGAGGTTGACGTGGCCGGGCAGGCCGGCAATGAGTTCGGCGACGGCGATGCCTTCCTCGAAACCCTTGTGCGCCAGCATCGGCCCGCGGACGCAGTCGCCGACCGCCCAGACGCCGTCGACGCCGGTGTGGCAGTGCTCATCCACCTCGATGCGGCCGCGGTCATCGAGCTTCACGCCGGTGCCATCGGCCAGCAGGCCCTTGCTCGCTGCCTTGCGGCCCACGGCCACCAACAGCTTGTCGACCACCATCGATTGCTCGCCATCCTTGTCGGCGTAGGTGAGGTGCACTTCCTTGGACTTGCCCTTGGACTTGACCTCGGCCTTGCTGACCTTGGCGCCCAGCTTGATGTCCAGGCCCTGCTTCTTGAATTCCTTGGCGGCGGTCCTGGCGACCTCCGCATCTGTGGCGGCGAGGAATTCGGGCATCGCCTCGAGGATGGTGACCTCCGCGCCCAGCCGCTTCCACACGCTGCCCAGTTCCAGGCCGATCACGCCGGCGCCGATCACGCCCAGGCGCTTGGGCACCGCGGTGAAGTCGAGCGCGCCGACGTTGTCGACGATGGCATCACCGTCGAACTTCGCGAACGGCAGCTCGATGGAATCCGACCCGGCCGCGATAACCACGTTGGTGCCCTTGAGCTCGACTTCGCTGCCGTCGTGCTGCTTGACCTTGACCACGTTGCCCTTGTGGAGGGTGCCGAAGCCGTAGAACGTGGCGACCTTGTTCGCCTTGAACAGCATCGCGATGCCGCCGGTGAACTGCTTCACGATCTTGTCCTTGCGCCCGACCATCTGGGACACGTCCATCTTCGCGTCCTTGAAGCTGATGCCGTGCTCGTCGAAGAGGTGGTGCATGTTCCAGAACTGGCGCGAGGAATCCAGCAGCGCCTTGGAGGGGATGCAGCCCACGCGCAGGCAGGTGCCGCCAAGGGCCGGCTTGCCGTCCTTGCCAAGTGCAGCGTCGATGCAGGCGGTCTTCAGGCCAAGCTGGGCGGCACGGATCGCGGCGTGGTAACCGGCGGGACCGGCACCGATCACGACGACGTCGAAGTTCTGCTGTTCGCTCATTTCAATGTTCCTTGTGGCTCGTTGCGAGAAGCCCCGCACGGGGCGGGGCTTGCGCGGGCGATTACATGCCCAGCAGCATGCGGTGCGGGTTCTCGAGCTGGTTCTTGATGTCGACCAGGAACAGCACCGCGTCCTTGCCGTCGATGATGCGGTGGTCGTAGCTCAGCGCGATGTACATCATCGGCGCGGCTATGACCTGGCCGTTCTCGACGATCGCGCGCTCCTTGATGGTGTGCATGCCGAGGATCGCCGACTGCGGCGGATTGATGATCGGCGTGGACATCAACGAGCCGAAGGTGCCGCCGTTGGTGATGGTGAAGGTGCCGCCCTGCAGGTCCTCCAGCTTGAGCCCGCCCTCTCGCGCGGCCCTGGCGAACCCGTCGATGCCCTTTTCCACGTCGGCGAAGCCCATGCGCTCCACGTTGCGCAGCACGGGCGTGACCAGGCCCTTGTCAGTGGACACCGCGATCGAGATGTCGGCATAGCCGTGGTAGACGATGTCCTTGCCGTCGACCGAGGCATTCACCAGCGGGTACTTCAACAGCGCGTTGGCGGCGGCCTTTGCGAAGAAGCTCATGAAGCCGAGCTTGATGCCGTGTTCCTTCTGGAACGACTCGCCCAGTTCCTTGCGCATGGCCATGACCTTGCCCAGGTTCACCTCGTTGAACGAGGTCAGCATGGCTGTGGAGTTCTTCGACTCCATCAGGCGCTCGGCGATGCGCGCGCGCATGCGGGTCATCGGCACGCGCTCCTCGGGACGTGGGCCACCCGCCTTGCCGACGCCACCGCTGCGCGCATAGTTGACGATGTCTTCCTTGGTCACCGCGCCGCGGCGGCCGGTGCCCTCGACCTGCCCGGGATCGATGCCTTCCTTGGCGGCGGTGAAGCGTGCGCCCGGCGGCAATTCGTCGCCCTTGGACGACTTGGATGACTTGGATGACTTGGAGGCAGGGTTGGCGGCTTCGGCCTTGGGCTGCACGGGCCGGGTGTCGGCCTCCTGCTTCTTTGCTTCTGCCGGCGACGCGGCGGGCGCGGGCGTGTGCTCGGCCGGGGCTGCCGCGCCCGCCTCGACGATGGCCAGCACCTGCTCGCTGGTCACGGTCGCGCCGCTGTCGAACTTGATCTCCTTGAGCACGCCGTCGACGGGCGAGGGCACCTCCAGCACGACCTTGTCGGTCTCCAGGTCGACCAGGTTCTCGTCGCGCTTGACCGCGTCGCCCGGCTTCTTGTGCCAGGTGGCGATGGTGGCGTCCGACACGGACTCGGGCAGTACCGGGACTTTGATTTCGGTGCTCATGGGAAAACGTCCTTAGAAATGGGTCGATCCAAAACGGTGATGTCGGGTCCCGGACTGGCCGGGAGTGTCGAGCGTGCGCGCGGCGCTGGTGCGGCGCCGTGTTATTCGGCGCAGTCCTCGCCCTGCAGGGGATTGACCAGGGCATCGGCGACCAGCTTGGCCTGCTCGACGACGTGGTCCGCGAAATGCCCGGCGGCAGGTGACGGCGAGCGCAGGCGACCGGTGTAATGCAGTGACTGCTTGCCCTGCAGGCAGTAGCTGAGGTGGTGGCGGATCTGGTACCACGCGCCCTGGTTCTGGGGCTCTTCCTGGCACCACACGACGTCGGCAACGCCGCCCAGCCGCTTGAGCTCGGACTTGAGCTCCTCGCGCGGGAACGGGTAGAGCTGCTCTACGCGCACGAGCGCGACATCCTCGAGCTCCTGCTTGTTGGCTTCCTCGACCAGGTCGTAATAGACCTTGCCCGAGCACACGACCACGCGCTTGGCTTTCTTCGCCGTGCAGGTGGTGTCCGGGATCAGCGTCTGGAAGCCTCCGTCGGCCAGGTCCTCCATCGTCGACACCGCGAGCTTGTGGCGAAGGAGCGACTTGGGCGTCATCACCACCAGGGGCTTGCGGGTGCCCATGTGCATCTGGCGGCGGATCATGTGGTACGCCTGCGCCGGGGTGGTCGGCACGCACACCATCATGTTGTCCAGCGCGCAAAGCTGCAGGAAGCGCTCCAGCCGCGCCGAGCTGTGCTCCGGGCCCTGGCCTTCGTAGCCGTGCGGCAGGAACAGCGCCAGGCCGCACAGGCGGCCCCACTTCGCCTCGCCCGAGGACAGGAACTGGTCGATGACGACCTGCGCGCCGTTGGCGAAGTCGCCGAACTGGGCTTCCCAGATGTCCAGCGTCATCGGGTCGGCGCTGGAGTAGCCGTACTCGAAGCCCATCACCGCCTCTTCGCTCAGCAGCGAGTCGATGATGGTGACGTCGGTGGGATTCTCGACCAGCCCACGCAGCGGGACGTGTGCTTCGTTCCCATCCTGGTCGTGGAGGATCGCGTGGCGGTGGAAGAACGTGCCGCGGCCGCTGTCCTGGCCCACCAGGCGCAGGCGGTAGCCCTCGGTCAGCAAGGTGGCGTAGGCGAGGTTCTCGGCGAAGCCCCAGTCGCCGCCCTGTTCGCCGGCCGCCATGCGGCGGCGGTCCTCGTAGATCTTGGCGACGCGCCCATGCAGGCGGGTGCCATCCGGGATCGTGTTGATCGCCGTGGCGAGGCGGTCCAGCTCATTGCGCTTGAAGGTGGTGTCGACCGTGTCGCCCAGCTTCCCCTTCAGGAACCGGGTCCAGTCGACCGTGAATTCGTCGGGCTTCACTTCGACCACCTCGGTGGTGACCACGCCCTCGTCGAGCTTGTCGCGGTAGGCATCGACCATCGCCTGCGCCTCGGCCTCGGTCACCGTGCCTTCGGCCACCAGCTGTTGGGCGTAGAGCGCGCGCGGGGGCTGGTGCTTGCGGATCACCTGGTACATCAGCGGCTGTGTCGCGGCCGGCTCGTCAGCCTCGTTGTGGCCATGGCGGCGGTAGCAGACCAGGTCGATGACCACGTCCTTGCCGAACCGGTTGCGGAAGTCCAGCGCGAGCTCGGCGCAGAACACCACCGCCTCGGGGTCGTCGCCGTTCACGTGCAGCACCGGCGCGCCGACCATCTTGGCCACGTCGGTGCAGTACAGCGTCGAACGGGCGTCCTGGCGCTCGCTGGTGGTGAAGCCCACCTGGTTGTTGATCACGATGTGGAGCGTGCCGCCGACGGCGAAACCGCGCGCCTGCGACATCTGCAGCAGTTCCATGACCACGCCCTGGCCGGCGAAGGCCGCATCGCCATGCATCAGCACCGGCAGCACCTGCGCACGGCCCGATTCGCCGCGGCGGGCCTGGCGGGAACGCACGCTTCCGGTCACGACCGGGTCGACGATTTCCAGGTGCGAGGGGTTGAATGCCAGCGCAAGGTGCACAGGGCCGCCGGGGGTGGCGACGTCGGCGGAGAAGCCCATGTGGTACTTCACGTCGCCGGTCTGGGCCAGTTCGTGGTTGACGTGTTCGAACTTGCCTTCGAATTCGTCGAACAACTGGCGCGGTGGCTTGCCGAGCGTGTTGATCAGGACGTTGAGGCGGCCACGATGGGCCATGCCGATCACCACGTCCTGGGCGCCCTGTTCGCCCGCCCGGCGAATGGTGGTGTCCATCAGCGGGATCAGTGAATCGCCGCCTTCCAGCGAGAAACGCTTCTGGCCGACGTACTTGGTGCCCAGGTAGCGCTCAAGTCCGTCGGCCGCGGTCAGGCGTTCCAGGATGCGGCGTTTCGCATCGGTACCGAAGCCGAACTTGCCGGCAGCCGCTTCCAGCCGTTCGTACACCCAGCGGCGCTGTTCGGCATCGGTGATGTGCATGAACTCGGCGCCGATGCTGCCGGTGTAGGTGGCCTTCAGCGTGGCGAGGATGTCGCGCAGCTTCATGCGCTCCTGGCCCGCGAGCCCCCCGGTGCTGAAAGACGCGTCCAGGTCGCTTTCGGACAGGCGGTGGAAGCCCAGCGCCAAATCCGGCGCGTCGGGCTTCTCCAGCAGGCCCAACGGGTCGATGTTGGCCGCCAGGTGGCCACGCGAACGGTAGGCGGTGATCAGCTTGCCGACGCCGCGCTCGCGCTCGTCCCCGGTGCCCGAGCCCCCTGCGGGCTTGCCATTGGCGGCTCGCTTGGCGGCCTGGGCGATGCTGGCAATGGCTGCGGAGTGCGGCAGGTCGCCCGCTTCCCGTCCCCGGAAGCCGTCGAAGTAGGTGCGCCACTTGGCGCCGACCGACTCCGGGTCGACCAGGTACTGCTCGTACAGGTCTTCGATGTATGCGCCGTTGGCGCCAAGTTGCGAGGACTGGGAGAAGTGCTTCAGCAGATTGTCCACGATGGGGTCGGGAGACTCGGAAGGGGAGGTCGGGGCCAAACGGGCGCACGAGCGCATGAACAGGCCCAAGAACCCCGAATTATAGCGTCAGGCAGGGGGGCTCCGGCCAACCGGGACGTGCCTGCGACCCGGTGTTGCGATCGCCGCCGGTTGCCCTCGGTTCAGACGCGGCCTCAGATCCCCAGCGCGCGGAACTCGCTGCACGGGCGGGCGCGTTGCCAAGGCTCGTCGAACGTCGAACGCAGCTGCCGGGCACGGCCCGGTGCATCCAACCGGGTCTCGCCGTCCGAGCGGTGGCCCAGCGGGCGGAACAGATACCCGCCCGCGTCGTTGACCATGTAGGCGGAGGGATACTCCAGGTCGACCGGCTCCTCGATCACGCGGAAGGCGAATGCGCTGGGCAGGCGCTGCCCCAGTGCGATCAGCGGCGCGCCGCGGCGCTGGGGATTGGCCGCGTCGTGCAGCAGGATCTGGGTCTCGCCGCCACGCGTGGCAAGCCGGCGCAGCGCGGCCAGCACGCCCGGGGCATCGAGCAGCCCGGGGTCCAGCTCGCGGGTGTAGATGTGGAGGTATCGCCGGGCGCCGGCGATCACGCCGATGCTGGCGGCAATCGCCGCCTCGCGAAATTCCACCGGGTTGGGCGAATCCAGCAGCAGGCGCATGGACTGGTGCTCGATGCCTGCTTCGTCGAAACGCTCGCCCTGCGGCAGGAAACCGTGGCGGGCATAGAAGTCGAGCGCGGAGACCTGGGCGTTCAACGACACTTCGCGCCACCCGTGCCCGCGCGCCGCCTCCAGCAGGGCCGCCAGAAGCGCATCACCGACGCCGCGGCCGCGCCAGCCGGCAATCACCGCCATGCGGCCGATCTTGCGTTCGGGCGTCAGCCGGCCGGTACCGATGGGGTTGCCGGCGGCGTCCCGCGCCAGCACGTGGACGCAGCGCGGGTCGAGCGCATCCCACTCCAGGTCAAGCGGGACCTGCTGCTCGTGCACGAACACGGTTTCGCGGACCACCCGCAGTTCGGGCAGCGCCGGCTCGTACTCGACCGTCTCGACCCGGAAGCGGTTTTCGTCAGTGGCGGTCATCAGTCCTCGTCCCCCAGTCCTTCTTCCATTTCGTCGACGGAAACCTGCAGCAGGTAGTGGCCATCCTGCAGCAGGGCCTGCACGGTGTCGCGGCCGGCGTCGGACAGTGCAGCGTAAAGGTTGCCGTCGATCGCGTCGGCATTGGCGATGCGGCCGGCGTCACGGGCGGAAAGTGCATGGCTGGCACCGCTGACGAAGAGCCGCGCCGGTGTGCCGCGGGCGTGGGCCTTGCGCCAGGCCATGCGCGAGAACGGGTGGCGCAGCAGCCGGGCGCCGTTGGCCAGGTCCCATTCGATCTCGATGCGCGAGCGCGACTCCGGTGGCGTCTGCACCTGGCCCGCGCTGCGATAGAGGGTGATGAAGCGGCCGAACCAGTCGCCGAGCCGGTCCGGGTCGTTCATGCGCAGCGCGTTGAGCGCGGCGACCACGCGGTCCATGGCGGCGGCATCGATTTCGGCCGGATCGGCGGCGGGTGCCAGGTCCGGGTCGTGGTAGCGCGCGGTGTCATCGGCGTCGGCGGCCAGCGTGTCGACGAAATCGCCGAGCAACTCGGCGGCCGAGGGCGCACGCATACCGATGGAAAATGTCAGGCACGCGTCCTGGGCGACGCCGTGGTGTGGCACGCCCGGCGGCAGGTACAGCATGTCGCCCGGCCCCAAGACCCAGTCGTGGTCGGGCTGGAACTGCCGGAGCAGTCTGAGTTCGGCATCGTCGCGGAACTCCAGCGAGGGATTGTCCGAGGCATCGACCTGCCAGCGCCTGTGTCCCAGCGCCTGCAGCAGGAAGACGTCGTACTGGTCGACGTGGGCGCCGACCGAGCCACCCGGGGCGGCGAAGGACACCATCACGTCGTCGATCCGCCAGCGCGGCAGGAAATCGAACGCGTCCAGCACCTGCGCGACATCTGCATCCCACTTGTCCACGTCCTGCACCAGCAGGGTCCAGTCATGCCGGGGCAGGGTGGGGAAGAGTTCCTCGGGAAACGGCCCGTTGCGCAACAGCCAGCGATCCGCGCCGCCCGGGCGCTCGGCGGGCTCGCGGGCGACGATCCGGGACAAGGCGGCCTCTTCGCAGGCCAGGCCGGCCAAATCCTCGGGCTGCAGGGGCGACTCGAAACCGGGGAAGGCGTTGCGGATGAGCAGCGGCCGCTTCTGCCAGTAGTCGCGCAGGAAATCGGCCGGCGCCATACCCAGCGGGGGCAGGCCGGCGCCATCGACTTCGATCGGTAACGCGCCCTTGGCGCGCTTGCGGGTGGTGGTCGTGTCCGGACCGGCGCGTCGTGTCGGTGTCATGTGGCGATCTCGTCGTATCCGCGGCCGAGGAACTGCAGCAGGCACCAGCCGTGGCCGAACGGGTCGGCGAGCTGCGCGATGCGCCCCCAGGCATGCTCCCTCACCGGTCCTTCGGCCGAGGCCCCGGCATCCATCGCCCGGGCCACTGCCGCGTCCAGGTCATCAACCACCACGTCGCAGTGCAGCGGCGTCCAGTGGCGCGTGTAGTTTCTGGGACTGGCCCCGGCGCCCGCGCTGCCCGCCGGCTTCTCCAGCAGGTAGATCGGTGCATTGGCGCCCAGCAGCTCAAGTCCAGCGGTACCGAAGCGCCGCGACACCCGGAGGTCGAAGGCCCGGGTATAGAACGCCTCGGCCGTGGCCAGGTCGGGCACATCGATGTTCACCAGCAGGTGCATGCGTTCGTCCAGTGGAGTCAGGCCGCGACGCGCCAGGGCGGATGGCGGCGGTTGCCCCCGGCATGGAACAGGCATAGCCGGTTGCCGGACGGGTCGCGCAGGCGTGCCTCGCGCCACAGCCAGCCCTGGTCCGCCGGCATCTGCTCGAACGCGATGCCCTTGGCGCACAGGTCGGCGACCCGGGTGTCGAGGTCATCGCATTCGAAGTAGACCAGCACGCCACTGTCCGACGGACCGTCGTCGACATGGTGCAGGGAGAACGTCGCATCGCCTTCGGGGCACTCGAAGCGGGCATAGCGCGGCGACGAATCGACGATGAGGGTGAATCCCATCAGGCGGTAGAACGCAATGCAGGCGGGGACGTCGTGGGATGGCAGGGTGACCTGGTTGAGGTTCATGCGTCGGCGACTCCTGCTGTCCCGGTCGGTCAGATGTCGCGGGCCATGCGCTCGGCAAGGCCGGTGTAGCTGCCCGGCGTCATCGCCAGCAGGCGCTGCTTGTCGTCCTCGGGCAGGCCCAGCCCCTCGATGAACCCGCGCATCGAGGCTTCGGTGATGCCCTGGCCACGCGTGAGCGCCTTGAGTTGCTCGTAGGGATTGGGCAGGCCGTGCCGGCGCATCACCGTCTGCACGGCCTCGGCCAGTACCTCCCAGGCACCGTCGAGGTCGTCGGCCAGCCGCTCGGGGTTGGCACTGATCTTGTCCAGCCCCCGCAGCAGGGCGTCGAACCCGATCAGGGCATGGCCGAACGCAGTCCCCAGTGCACGCAGCACCGTGGAGTCGGTGAGGTCGCGCTGCCAGCGGCTGATGGGCAGCTTGGCGGCGAAGTGCTCGAACAGTGCGTTGGCGATGCCGAAGTTGCCTTCGGCATTCTCGAAGTCGATCGGGTTGACCTTGTGCGGCATGGTCGAACTGCCGACTTCGCCGGCCTTCACCGCCTGCTTGAAGTAGCCCAGCGAGATATAGCCCCACACGTCCCGGCACAGGTCGATGCAGACCGTATCGATGCGGCGCTGCGCATCACACAGCTCGGCGATGCCGTCATGCGGCTCGATCTGGGTGGTGTAGGGCTGCCAGTTGAGGCCCAGGGAGTGGACGAAGCGCTGGGAGAGCGCCGGCCAGTCAATCTCCGGGTAGGCCGCCAGGTGCGCGTTGAAGTTGCCGACGGCGCCGTTGATCTTGCCGGGCATGGGCGCGGCGGCAAGGGTCTCGCCCTGGCGCTGCAGTCGCGCGACGACGTTCGCGATCTCCTTGCCGACGGTGGTGGGGGAGGCGGTCTGGCCATGCGTGCGCGAGAGCATCGGCAGGGCGGCGTGCTCATGCGCCATGCCGCGCAGCTTCTGTATGAGCGCGTCGAGCCTGGGCAGCAGCACGTCCTGGCGCGCCTGGCTGAGCATCAGCGCGTAGCTGAGGTTGTTGATGTCCTCGGAGGTGCAGGCGAAGTGCACGAACTCCAGCGCCGGGCCCAGTTCGGCGTCGTCCTTGAGCCGTTCCTTGATCAGGTATTCCACCGCCTTGACGTCATGGTTGGTAGTGGCCTCGATCTCCTTGACCCGCGCGGCGTCCTCGACCGAAAGATCGTCGGCGAGCGCGCGCAGCCGCCGGGTAACGTTGTCGCTGAAGGGCCTGAGTTCGACTATCCCCGGCTCGGCCGCCAGCGCGAGGAGCCATTCGACCTCAACCTTGACCCGGGCCCGGATAAGCCCGTACTCGGAAAAGATCGGACGCAGGGCGTCGACCTTGCCGGCGTAACGGCCATCGAGCGGGGACAGGGCAAGCAGCTGGGTTTCGACGGCGGACATGGAGGGGCCGGGCAGGCGAGGGGGCGTCAATTCTACAGGCGCCGACCGGGTCTTCGACCACGGCGCGGCCGCGGTGCAACCGCACGCGCGCCTCACGGGCGGGGTGGGACCAACCGACTATCCTCGCGGGCACCAAGGAGGCCAGCCATGGCGAACAGAACCGGAACCCGCATCGAGCACGACAGCATGGGCGAGCTGCACGTGCCCTCGGACGCGCTGTGGGGCGCGCAGACGCAGCGTGCGATCGATAATTTTCCGATGTCCGGCCGGCCGATGCCGCGCGGGTTCATCCGGGCGCTGGGGCTGGTCAAGGCCGCTGCAGCCGATGCCAATGGCGCGCTGGGCCTGTTGCCGGAAGCGATCGCCGCGGCGATCGCGCGCGCGGCCGATGCGGTTGCCCGGGGAGAGCAGGACGGCCAGTTTCCGGTGGATGTCTTCCAGACCGGGTCGGGCACGTCCAGCAACATGAACGCCAACGAGGTCATCGCGGCGCTGGCCTCTGGCGCGCGCAGGCGCGTGCACCCCAACGACCACGTCAACCTGGGCCAGAGCTCCAACGACGTCGTCCCCACCGCGATCCGGGTGGGCGCCACGCTCGCGGTGGTCGAGGAACTGAAGCCGGCGTTGCGCCACCTGTGCAGGACCATAGAGAAGAAGGCCCGCGGCTGGGACAAGGTGGTCAAGACGGGCCGCACCCACCTCATGGACGCGATGCCGCTGACCCTGGGCCAGGAGCTGCGTACCTGGGCGGCCCAGCTGGCCTCGGCCGAGGCACGGCTGGACGATGCGCTGGGACGGATGAAGCGCCTGCCGATCGGCGGGACGGCCATCGGCACCGGCATCAACGCCGACCCGCGATTTGCCAAGGCCGTGGTCCGGGGCCTCTCGCGCCGGTCCGGTACCCGCTTCGTGTCGGCCGGGAACCTGTTCGAGGGCATTGCCAGCCAGGATGACGCGGTCGAGCTCTCCGGCCAGTTGAATGCGCTGGCGGTGGCATTGATGAAGATCGCCAACGACCTGCGCTGGATGAATTCAGGGCCGCTGGCAGGCCTGGGCGAGGTGGAGTTGCCCGCCCTGCAACCCGGCAGTTCGATCATGCCCGGCAAGGTCAACCCGGTGGTGCCCGAGGCGGTAGCCATGGCGTGCGCCCAGGTGATGGGTCACCACGTGGCGATCACCGTCGCGGGGCAGAGCGGCAATTTCCAGCTCAACGTGATGTTGCCGCTGGTGGCGGCCAACCTGTTGGACTCGATCGGGCTGATGGCGGCCAGCGCGCGGCTGCTGGCCGACCGGACCATCGCCGGCATGACCGCGCGGCGCGGGCGCCTGGGGGAGGCGCTGTCGCGCAATCCGATCCTGGTGACCGCGTTGAATCCGGTGATCGGGTACGAGAAGGCGGCGGCGATTGCCAAGCGGGCCTATGCCGAGCAGCGGCCGGTGCTGGAGGTAGCACTGGAAGACAGCGGGTTGGACCGCCGCACGCTGGAAAAACTACTGGACCCCGCGGCGCTCACGCGCGGCGGGATCCAGTCGAACACCGACTGAAGGCTCAGCGCCCCGCGGCCTCGGCCTCTTCGGCCGCGGACGCGCTGCTGGAACTGTGTTCGTCGGCGGGCGCCCCGTTCACGGCGGCCCCGGTTGCGCCGCGGATGCCGGCGCGGATCCCCTCGCGTATCTCGGTGCGGATCTCGTGGCGGGTTTCCGCCTGTTTCACCGTCCGGTCGCCCGAGTCGCTGCGACAGTCGTTGACGTCCGCCCCGGTCAAGGTGGCGTAGGGGCGGAATTCGGGGAGCGATGCCGCCAGCGCCTGCTGGCTGTCGAGCATGGCCGGCAATCGATCGCACAGCTTCAGCGCTTCGGCCTCGATTGCTTCGGCCTCGGCTTCGATCCGCTTCTCGAACTCGTCCATCTCGCCGGTGAAGATGCTCTTGAGCGCCCCGCCGGCAGCTTGCATGCCCAGGTCCGCGCCCTTGGCGCCAAGGGTCATGCCGGCGCCGATCACATCCATGAGGTGGCCGCGGTAGTCCAGCAGCAGCTCGCGCTGGTCGGGGTTGATGGCCACGGTCTTGCCATCGATCAGCAGGTCACCCTGCGGGCTGATCTCGGCCTTGGGCAGCGGATTTCCGTCAGCGTCGCGTGCCTGGTCGCGATTCAGGCTCGCGGAACCGTAGCGGATATCCATGTCGCCGCTGATGCTGATGTTCTCGTTGGCCATTTCCAAGCGCGCTTCTTCCAGGGCGTTGGCTACGGTGCGGCCCAAGGCGGTGCGCGGCTGTTCGACGGCGGTGGCGTCCGGGGCGGATGCGGGTGGTGCATCTGCGCTGCAGGCGGCCAGGGCCGGGAGGATGGCCATACAGGCCAGGATGGCGATACGCGGTGCGGTGGTCATGAGAGTTCCCGTCGTGAGGGGGGATGTGCGGCGGTGCGGGTGTGGGGGTGCAGTACGGTGGGTGCGGGCAAGCGGCGCGGCCATCCCTGGCCGTGCCGTGGCCGGTGTGCAGGCCGATGGCCTGCACACGCTGGGCTCACCCCTCGTCGCGCCACCGGCGCAGGCGGATCGCGCCGAAGATCATTGCCGCGCCCACCAGGGCACCGATCCACAGTTCCGGCATGGCGAGGGTCTGCAGTTGGCTGGCGGCCGACAGCTCCCGGGTGATGTTTTCCAGGCCCTCGCCACCGTTCTCGCCGAACCCGCTGCGGTAAGCCATGTCGATCGCGGGGAAGGTGCCCAGCAGCAGGCGGCCCACCGCGTTGGCCCAGAACCACGAGCTGTCGAGGTTGAACAGTTCCATCAGGTCGAACCAGCTGACGAAGATGCCGGCAAACAGCGGAACCATGATCGCCCAGAGGAAGGGCTTGCTTCGCGCCCATGCCGAGCACAGCAGCAGCCAGCCGATGGTGGGCAGGGCCCAGAGTGCGTACACGGGGATCCAGGCGAGATGGCCTCCGACGATCGTCAGCGGGTTGGCCGGGCCCCAGATCAGTTCCATCGGGTTGCCACCGTGCAGCATCACCACCGCGCTGATCATCAGCATGAAAACGAACATCGTCGCGATGGCGGCGCCGACTGCGATCAGCGGGGCGACCACCGCCGCGCTCACGACTTTCGACAGGACGGTCTGCGTATCCGAGAGCGGCAGCGACTTCCAGAACAGCACGCTGCGGTCCTTGCGCTCGTCGTAGAGCGCGCCCAGGCAGTAGAAGAACACCACGAAGGCCAGCACGATGAACGGCCAGGACGAGCTCAGCAGCAACGTCAGGTCCAGTCCCTGGGCCATCTCCGCCATGTCCTCGGCGCTCATGCGCTGGGTGAGTTGGCCGATGTCAAGGCCGTTGACCTGGATACCGTCGATCTCCATGTCGCCATCGGCGATGGCGCGACGGGCCGCGATCAGGCCCAGCACGATCGCCATCAGGGTCAGCAGCAGGGATATCCCGCCGGCCACCAGCGGTGCCCAGAGGAAGCCGCCCTTGTGCTCCCAGTACTCGCGCTTGAGCAGCAGCTGGAACTTGTGGGTGGGGTGGGTGGCGGGTGCAACCGCGCGGGGCGCGGCCGG
Source organism: Novilysobacter viscosus (assembly GCF_046600715.1). Taxonomy (NCBI): domain Bacteria; kingdom Pseudomonadati; phylum Pseudomonadota; class Gammaproteobacteria; order Lysobacterales; family Lysobacteraceae; genus Novilysobacter; species Novilysobacter viscosus. Next base: position 518,073 of record NZ_JBJMAV010000001.1, on the reverse strand, counting down.
GTTGCCACCTTCGATGCGTGCGTCGATGGCGTTCATGCGTAGGTCCCCTTCATGGTGGCGACGAACAGGTCGGCCAGGCCAGGCGTGCGGGTCTCGCCCAGTGCGGCCAGTTGGGATTGCGGCACGCCGTCGAACAGCATCACGGTCTTGCCGAAGGGCAGGGCGCGCTCGTCCAGCGGCTTGAGCGCACGGGCGGCTTCGAGATGGTCCGGGTCGACCAGCACCTCGCTGAAGCGATCGCCCAGGGTATCCATCCCGGTATCAAGGACGATCTTTCCGTCCTGGATGAACATCACGTCGGTGAGGATGTGTTCGATCTCCTCGACCTGGTGGGTGGTGACCAGGATGGTCTTTCCATCATCGAAGTAGTCCTCCAGCAGGCGCTGGTAGAACTGCTTGCGGTAGAGGATGTCCAGGCCCAACGTCGGCTCGTCCAGCACCAGGAACCTGGCGTCGATCGCCATCACCAGCGCCAGGTGCAGCTGCACGATCATGCCCTTGGACATTTCGCGCACCCGCATGCCGGGCTTGAGCTGCGTGCCGGCCAGGAAGCGTTCGCAGCGGGCCCGGTCGAAGCGCGGGTGGACGCCGGACACGAACTCGATCGCTTCGCGTACCTTCATCCAGCGTGGCAGTACCGCCACGTCGGCGATGAAACACACATCGCGCATCAGTTCGTCGCGCTCGGTGCGCGGGTCGCGGCCCAGCACACTGAGCTCGCCCTCGAACGGAATCAGGCCGAGGATGGCCTTGAGTGCGGTAGTCTTGCCGGCGCCGTTGGGACCTATCAGGCCGACGATGCGCCCTGCCGGGATCTCGAAGGCAGTGTCGTCCAGGGCAAGCTTGTTCTTGTACTGCTTGCGCAGGCGGCGAGCGCTGACGACGACGGGTGCGGTGGTGGTCTGGGTATCAAGCAAGGCGTTCATCGCGTACCCCCGGTGGCCGGATCGGCCTTCAACAGTTCATCCATGCTCAACCCCAGCCGCATGATGCGTTCAAGCACCAGGGGCCACTCTTCGGTAAGGAAGCGCTCGCGCTCGTTCAGGAGCAGCTTCCGTGCGGCCTCTTCTGTGACATACATGCCCAGTCCCCTACGTTTTTCGACAAGGGCCTCGTCCGCCAACTCCTGGTAGGCGCGCGAGACGGTGATGGGATTCAGCTGGTACTCGGCGGCAACCTGCCGTACCGAAGGCAGGGCGTCGCCGGGCTTGAGTACGCCGTCGAGCATCATGGCGACGACGCGTTCCTTGAGCTGGCGATAGATGGGAGCGCCGTCGCTCCACTGGATGGCGGTCATGGGTCAACCCCGCGGTGCAAAGGAAAAATAAGGCATGGCCAGCGCCTGGCGGCGACGGGACGGTGTACGTGTAGGGCGTTCGACCAGGGCATCGCCGTTGGCGACACCGGTGGTCGGCTCCAGGGCCGACGCCAGAGCGGCGGCGGTGCCCAGGTGTTCCAGGGCGGGTGAGCCGGGGAGGGCATCAAGCCCAGCGGTCTCCGGCAACATTGGGAGGGCGGCGCCGTAGCTTGGGCTGGGCATCAGCGGCATCGCCTGGCTCGATGCCACCAGCCCCAGGACCAGCAGTGCTCCGCTGGTCATGAGGGCCGAGATCGTGTTCTGCAGCTTTCGGTTCATGGGGGCTGTCCTGCTCATTGGTAGACCGGTGTTGTAGGTGACTATAACACCAGTTTTGGGCATGTCAACTCCCGAGGGGAACTCCGTAACCCAACTAAAGTCATACTGGCCCGCCACCCTTCCGGACCCGGTCCCATGACGCCTGCACCCATGCTCCCCGCCTCATCCCGGCCCCGATCGGGCCGCTGCAGGATGTCCCGCGCACTGGCAGCCGGGGCGCTGGTCGCCCTCGCGATCCTGTCCGGAACGGCGCTGGCTGCAGATGGGCTGCTGGACGGGCACAGCTTCCGCCCGCTGGCGGGCAAGCAGCCGGTTGACCTGCAGGCGCAGTACGCGGGTGATGTCGTGCTGGTGGTGAACACCGCCAGCAAGTGCGGGTTCACCCCCCAGTTCGAAGGCCTGGAGGCGCTGCATGCCAAGTACCAGGGCCGCGGGTTCGCGGTGCTCGGCTTCCCCTCAGGGGATTTCAAGGAGCAGGAGTTCGAGGACGAGGACGACATCCGCGAGTTCTGCACGCTGACCTATGGCGTCAAGTTCCCGATGTTCGAGAAGTCTCACGTGATCGGTCCACGGGCCTCGGGCCTGTATGCCGGACTTGCCAGGGCGGCAGGCGAGTCACCGAAGTGGAATTTCCACAAGTACCTGGTCGGCCGCGACGGTCGCCTGGTTGCCAGCTACGGAAGCAGGACCGTGCCTGACGACGAGGAGATGGTCGCCGCGATCGAGCGCTCGCTGGCGGCACCGCGCCCATCGCGCTGAGTTCCCGACACCGGCGTTTGCCCGCCGGCGCGGTCGCCGCGACAATGAGCGGCTCGCCGGCCCTCTGCCGGCCACCGGCTACAGGCGTCGCCCGCAAGCCCCCCCTCAAAAAACCCACAGGAGCAGGACCGGATGAAGGCTTTCGTACGCGGCGCGGCCGTGTTGTTGACCACTGCCGCCGCGGCGCTGCTGGGCACCGCCGCCATTGCCCAGGAGAAGACCGTCTTGACCACCGATCGCGAGAAGGCCAGTTACATGGTGGGCTATGACGTCGGGCGGTCGATCGGCCCGGCGGGCCCCGACCTGGACGTGGCCGCGTTCGGTCGCGCGCTGGACCGTGCATTCGAGGGCGGCGAGCCCTTGCTCTCGGAGCAGGACGCACAGGCGACCTCGCAGGCCCTGATGCAGCGTGTCGAGTCGCGCGCCGGCCGGCTGCCTGCCGATGCCAAGGTGCCGGACGTGGACACCGCCCATGTGGGTTACCTCATCGGTGGCAACGTGGGTCGGTCGCTGGCCCCGATCAAGGACGAGCTGGACATGCCGGTGGTGCTGCAGGCAGTGCGCGCGGTGTTGGCGGATACCCCGTTGTTGATGGAGGAAGCCGAGCTCAACGCGGTGCGCGAGTCGTTCTCGACCCGCCTGCAGGCGGGCATGGCGCAGAAGGCGCAGGCCGCGTCCGAGGCCAACCGTGCCGAAGGCGAGGCGTTCCTGGCCAGGAACAAGCAGGTCAAGGGCGTCATCACCACCGGCTCGGGCCTCCAGTACATGGTGCTGCGCCAAGGGTCGGGTGCGATGCCGCGCCCGACCGACCGCGTCCGCGTGCATTACCACGGCACCCTGCTGGACGGCACCGTGTTCGACAGTTCCTATGATCGTGGCCAGCCGGCCGAGTTCGGCCTGAGCCAGGTCATCCCCGGGTGGACCGAGGGTGTCGGCCTGATGCCGGTAGGCGCGAAGTACCGGTTCTGGATCCCGGGCGAGCTGGCCTACGGACCGCGCGGCACGCCGGGCGGTCCGATCGGCCCCGACGCGACCCTGGTCTTCGACGTGGAGCTGCAAGCAATCCTCTGACCGCACGTGCGTGGTTGGGTCGGCACTCAGCCGACCCGTGACACCTTCGCCGACCGCTGTCGCCGCCAGGCGGTGATGCCCCCAAGCCGACCGGCGCGTGCCGGTCGGAAACCCCCGATCCCCGGAGTCATTCGATGTCCCCATTCTTCCGTTCGACCGCCACCGCCCTTGCCGTGGGCTCCCTGACCCTGGCGCTGGCGGCTTGCAAGCCCGATGGTGCCGAGACGCCCGCCGATGCAGACGCAACCAAGGCCGAAGCGGCTGCGGACGCTGAGGCCGCCGACACCTTGAAGATCACCGGGCTTGAAGGCGAAAAGGCGCAGGTCAGCTACATGATCGGCATGGAGATGGCCAAGTCGCTGGAGCCGGTGAAGGACGAGATCGACCTGGACGTGCTGCACAAGGCCATGCAGACCATCGTCGCCGGCGAGAAGCCGCTCATGACCGAGGAGCAGGCCAAGCAGGTCGGCGAGACCTTCGGCCAGAAGATGCAGGCCAAGCAAATCGCCGACATGATGGCCAAGGCCAAGAAGAACACCGAGGAGGGTGCGGCCTTCCTCGCCGCCAACGCCAAGAAGCCGGGCGTGGAAACGACCGCCTCGGGCCTGCAGTACAGCGTCGTGACCGCAGGTGACGGCCCCCGGCCGACCGCCACCGACACCGTGCGCGTGCACTACAAGGGCACGCTGCTGGACGGCACCTCCTTCGACGACTCCTACGAGCGCGGCGAGCCGGTGACCTTCCCGCTCTCCCAGGTGGTGCCGGGCTGGCAGGAGGGCATCGCGCTGATGCCGGTAGGCAGCAAGTACAAGTTCTGGATTCCCTCCGAGCTCGGTTACGGCGAGCGCGGCACCCCGGGCGGTCCGATCGGACCCAACGCCACGCTGGTCTTCGAGGTCGAGCTGCTGGAGATCGTCAAGGGTGGCGGCAACTGACCTGTCGCCACGACGACTGGCCCCGGGAGCTCACTGACACATGCTTGCCACGATTTTCGGCACCGGCTACGTAGGCCTGGTCAGTGGCGTGTGCCTCGCAGAGGTCGGGCATTCGGTGGTATGCGTCGACATCGATGCCGACAAGGTGGAGCGGCTGGGCCGGGGCGAGGTGCCCATCTTCGAGCCGGGGCTGGAGGGGTTGCTGGCCCGCAACCTCGCCGCGGGCCGCATCGCGTTCACCACCGACGCCGCGGAAGGCATCGGCGCCAGCGAGATCCTGTTCATCGCGGTGGGAACGCCGGCCGACGAGGATGGCAGCGCGGATCTCCGCTACGTACTGGAGGTGGCGCGCACGATCGGCCGGCACCTGCAACGCCCGGCCATCATCGTCAACAAGTCGACCGTTCCAGTGGGCACGGCCGACAAGGTCCGCCAGGCCGTCGCGGGCGAGCTTCAATCGCGCGGCGTCGATATTGCATTCGACGTGGTATCCAACCCCGAGTTCCTCAAGGAAGGCGACGCAGTCAATGACTGCATGCGACCGGACCGCATCGTCATCGGCTCATCGGAGCCAGGGGCGGTCGAACAGTTGCGGCGCCTGTACGGGCCATTCGTGCGCAACCACGATCGTTTCGTGGTGATGGACGTGCGCTCGGCCGAGCTGACCAAGTACGCGGCCAACGCGATGCTTGCCACCAAGATCAGTTTCATGAACGAGATCGCCAACATTGCCGAGCAGGTCGGGGCGGACGTGGAGATGGTGCGCCTGGGCATCGGCTCGGACCCGCGCATCGGCTGGCATTTCATCTATCCAGGTGCCGGTTATGGGGGCTCGTGCTTCCCCAAGGACGTGCAGGCCCTGGCGAGGATCGCCCAGGCACACGGCGTGGAGCCGGAGCTGCTGACCGCCGTGGAATCGGTCAACCATCGCCAGAAGGGCCACCTGTTCGACCTGGTGCAGCGGCATTACGAGGGGCCAGTGGCCGGCAAGACGTTTGCGGTATGGGGCCTGGCCTTCAAGCCCAATACCGACGACATGCGCGAAGCCTCCAGCCGCCGCCTGCTGGAGCAACTCTGGGATGCAGGGGCGAACGTGCGTGCGTACGATCCCGAGGCGATGGACGAGGTGCGTCGCATCTACGGGCGCCGCGAGGAACTGGTGCTGTGCGAGTCCGAGTACGAGGCCGCCGAAGGCGCCGATGCACTGGTGATCGTCACCGAATGGAAGCAGTTCCGAAGCCCCGATTTCGGGCGATTGCGGAAACTGCTGGGTGACCGCGTGGTCTTCGACGGGCGAAACCTGTATCCCCCCGGCCAGGTCGAAGACGCGGGCCTGGCGTACTACGGCATCGGTCGCGGACGATCAATCGCGAGGGGCCGGTAGTGATGTCGATAGATGCAATGCAGGCCTCGTTCGAGGCGCGCCTGACCGAGCTGGAAACCCGGCTGTCCTTCCAGGAGCATGCGATCGCCGCGCTCAGCGACGCCCTGGCCCAGTCGCGCGACGAGGAGGGCCGCAACGCGCTGGCGCTGCATCGTGCGCTGGAAGAGTTACGGCAGCTGCGGCTGGCCGTTTCCAGCAATCCGCTGTCGGCCGATCCGGCCAGCGAACCCCCACCCCCGCACTACTGAGCCGATGACCGACACACTCCGAAACCAGCTGCTGGGGCTGGGCTTCAAGCCCGCCCCCAAGCCTGAGCGTCCGGCCGACAAGGCCAATCGCGGTGGAAAGCCCAGGCGCGACCGCGCGGCGAACCCGCGCAAGTCGGCGCCGCCGGGCACGCCAACCGGGGGCCCGGCAAAGCCGCGCAGCCGCGAGGACATCGACCTGGCGAAGGCCTACGCGATCCGCGCGCAGAGGGAAAAGGACGAGCGCGTGCGGGCGGAACAGGCGCGCCAGGAGGCCGCCCGCCAGCGGCGCGAGGGGCGCGCCAGGGTCGAGTCGATGGTCAAGGACGGCGTGCTCAACGTCGCCGATGCCGACATTGCCCGGCATTTCCAGTACGGCGGCAAGATCAAGCGCGTCTACGTGACGGCCGACCAGCTGAAGGCGCTCAATGCCGGCGAACTGGGCGTTTTGCAGCTCAACGGCCACTACAAGGTGGTGACGGCGGGGCTGCTGGCCCAGGCCGAGGCCATCTTCCCGGAATGCGTGGCGCTGAAGGTCGACCCGGATGCACCCGCCGGCGACGACCCCTACGCGGATCCCCGCTACCAGGTGCCCGACGACCTGGTCTGGTAATCGCGGCGCCACGGACGTGCCCGGCGCCCGGGTGGCTCACTCGGGGTCGTAATCCAGGTTGGACGCCAGCCAGCGTTCGGCCTGCAGCAGGTCCACGCCCTTGCGCCGGGCGTAATCGGCGACCTGTTCCCTGGTTACCCGACCGACCACGAAGTACTGGCTGCGAGGGTGGCTGAAGTAGTAGCCCGACACCGCCGCCGCCGGATACATCGCAAAGCTCTCGGTCAGTTCCAGTCCCGTGTTGCGTTCTGCATCGAGCATCGCGAAGAGCGTCGACTTCTCGCTGTGCTCGGGACAGGCCGGGTAGCCCGGCGCCGGCCGGATGCCGCGGTAGGACTCTTCGATCAATGCGGCGTTGTCCAGGCCTTCGTCGGACGCATAGCCCCAGTGCTCGCGGCGTACCCGGGCGTGCAGCCACTCTGCCTGCGCCTCGGCCAGGCGATCGGCCAGTGACTTGAGCAGGATGGCGTTGTAGTCGTCGTGGTCGGCTTCGAACCGGGCGACGTGCTCTTCGATCCCGAGGCCCGCGGTGACCGCGAACGCGCCGATCCAGTCCTGCTTGCCCGTGGACCTGGGCGCGATGAAATCGGCCAGGCAGAAGTCGGGGCGCTCGGCGGGCTTGTCGACCTGCTGGCGCAGGAAATGCAGCATCGTCGATCGCGCGGGACCCGGGTCGCTGGGCTGCAGCTGGACTTCGACGTCGTCGCCGACGCTGTTGGCCGGCCACAGTCCGAACACCGCCCTGGCCTGCAGCCACTTCTCCGAAACGATCCTGGCGAGCATCGCCTGCGCATCGTTGAGCAGCTCGCGCGCCTGCACGCCCACCACGGCGTCGTCCAGGATGGCCGGGTAGCGGCCCGCCAGTTCCCACGTACTGAAGAACGGCGTCCAGTCGATGTACTCGAGCAACTCCCCGAGTGGCACGTCGTCGAAGGCATGCAGCCCGGGCGAGCGCGGTGCCGGCGGGTCGTACGCATCCCAGCCCCCGTCGAACCGTTGTGCGCGCGCCTTCGCCAACGGGACCAGGCGCTTGCCGTCGCCGCGGTTGCGGTGGCGCTCGCGGATCTCGGCATAGTCCGCATCGTTGGCGGCCACGAACGCCGCACGCGAAGACGCCCCCAGCAGGGTCTGGGCGACGCCCACCGCGCGCGAGGCGTCCTTCACCCAGACGGTGGGCGAGGCGTAGTGCGGGTGGATCTTCAACGCGGTATGGGCACGTGACGTGGTGGCGCCGCCGATCAGCAACGGCATGCCCAGCCCCTGCCGCTGCATCTCGCGCGCAACGTGGCTCATCTCCTCCAGCGAGGGCGTGATCAGCCCCGACAGGCCCACCAGGTCCGCGCCTTCGGCTTTCGCCCGGTCCAGGATGGCCTGGGCGGGCACCATCACCCCGAGGTCGATCACGTCGAAGTTGTTGCAGGCCAGCACCACGCCGACGATGTTCTTGCCGATGTCGTGGACGTCGCCCTTGACGGTGGCCAGCACGATCTTGCCCTTGGACCGCCCGGTGTCGCCGGTGCGCAGTTTCTCGGCTTCGATGAACGGCAGCAGGTGGGCCACGGCCTTTTTCATCACCCGGGCGGACTTGACCACCTGCGGCAGGAACATCTTGCCGGCACCGAACAGGTCGCCCACCACGTTCATGCCTTCCATGAGCGGGCCCTCGATGACGTCCAGCGGGCGCTCCGACGCCAATCGCGCGTCCTCGGTGTCGACTTCGATGTACTGGTCGATGCCGTGCACCAGCGAATGGGCCAGCCGTTCGCGGACGGGGCGCTCGCGCCAGGCCAGGTCCTCGACCGCCTGCTCGCCCTTGATGCCCTTGAACCGCTCGGCGGCTTCCAGCAGCCGCTCGGTGCCATCGTGGCGGCGGTTCAGCACCACGTCCTCCACCCGCTCGCGAAGGTCGGGATCCAGGTCGTCGTACAGCGGCATCGCGCCGGCATTGACGATGCCCATGTCCATGCCCGCACGGATGGCGTGGAACAGGAACACCACGTGGATCGCCTGGCGCACCACCTCGTTGCCGCGGAACGAAAAGCTGACGTTGGAGACACCGCCGGAGACGTGGCAGAAGGGGAAGCGCTCGCGCAGTTGCCGGGTCGCCTCGATGAAGTCCACCGCGTAGCCGTCGTGTTCCTCGATGCCGGTGGCGATCGCGAACACGTTGGGGTCGAAGATGATGTCCTCGGGGGGGAAGCCGATGGTGCCGGTCAGCAGGTGGTACGCCCGCGAGCAGATGTCTACCTTTCGCTCCACCGTATCGGCCTGGCCGTCCTCGTCGAAGGCCATGACCACCACGGCCGCGCCGTAGCGGCGAACGAGACGCGCCTGGCGCAGGAATTCGGCCTCGCCTTCCTTGAGCGAGATCGAATTGACGATGCCCTTGCCCTGCAGGCACTTGAGCCCGGCTTCGATCACGCTCCATTTGGAACTGTCCACCATCACCGGCACGCGGGCGATGTCGGGCTCGGCGGCGATCAGGTTGAGGAATTCCACCATCGCCTTTTCCGAATCCAGCAGGCCCTCGTCCATGTTGACGTCCAGCACCTGCGCACCGCCTTCCACCTGCTGGCGCGCAACGGCCACGGCCTCGTCAAGTCGGTCGTCCTTGATCAGCTTGCGGAACCTGGCGCTGCCGGTGACGTTGGTGCGCTCACCGACATTGATGAAGTTCGACTCGGGGGTGATCTGCAGCGGCTCGAGGCCGCTCAGGCGGGTCTGGCGGGGCAGGGTGGTCATCGGGTCCGGGGCCCCTCTCGCTGAACGCCGCGCTGCGACTTCGACGGCGCCCACCCGGCAGGTCCCCGGGGACGGGCTTCATCGTGCATCGGGACACCCGCCCTTCCAGACGTGTCCCTGGGCGGGGCGCGGCGACAGCACCTCATGCGGCATCCGGCATGCGTGGAAGCGTGCGCGGCGGGACGCCGTCGATCGCTGCTGCAATCGCCGAGATATGCGCCGGCGTAGTGCCGCAACAGCCGCCCACGAGGTTGAGCAGCCCGGATTCGGCGAACTCGCGCAGGACGCTGGCCATGTCTTCGGGCGTTTCGTCGTAGCCGCCGAATGCATTGGGGAGGCCCGCATTCGGGTGTGCGCTGACATGGGTGTCGGCGATCTGCGACAACACGTCCACGTGCTGGCGCAGATCGCGCGCGCCGAGCGCGCAGTTCAGGCCGATCGCCAGCGGCGCCGCATGGCGGACTGAAAACCAGAAGGCCTCGGCGGTCTGTCCCGACAGTGTGCGGCCGGAGGCGTCGGTGATCGTGCCTGACACCATGACCGGCAGGCGAGCGCCGAGCACGTCGAATACCTCCTCGATGGCGAAGAGTGCGGCCTTCGCATTGAGGGTGTCGAAGACGGTCTCCACCATCACCACGTCCGCACCGCCCTCGATCAGGCCCCGGGTCGCGTCCCGATAGGCCTCGCGCAGCTCGTCGAAGGAGGTGGCGCGGAATCCGGGACGGTTGACGTCGGGGCTCAGCGATGCGGTCCGGTTGGTCGGTCCCAGCACGCCGATGGCGAAGCGCGGACGTGCAGGGTCGCGCAACGTCGCTTCATCGCAGGCCTGCCGCGCGAGGCGGGCACCGGCCTCGTTGAGTTCGCGCGCAAGGTGCTGCAGTCCGTAGTCGGCCATCGCGATGGACGTGGAGTTGAAGGTGTTGGATTCCACCAGGTCCGCCCCGGCCGCCAGGTACTCGGCATGGATGCAGGAGATCAGTTCCGGCCGGGTCAGGCTGAGCAGGTCGTTGTTGCCGCGCTGGTCAAGGGCTGCGCGTTCCCTGGGCTGCTGGCGGTCATGCCCGTCGGCGAAGCGCTCGCCACGGTAGTCGGCCTCCGACAGGCCGTGCTGCTGGATCATCGTTCCCATTGCGCCATCGATCACCAGGATCCGCTCGCAAAGGGCACGTTGCAGGGCTTCGGCGCGATCCCTACTGTGCCAGGGGAGGGGGGGCATCTGGATCTCCTGCCGGGGGCAATGCCACGGATTGAAGTGGAGGAAGGGCAGCGCGGGCGGTCACTCCGGTCAATCGGTTCGCCGCATGCAACGGCAGCGGCTGCCATCCCCGGAACGACTCGCGAGCGTCGTGTGCCCCGCCCATGTCCGGGGTGCGTCAGACCGCTGCGTTCATGGCTTCCTGCCGATCAGCGCGATGACTTCGAAGTGGGGGGGGCGGCGCTCGCGGGTAACGGTGCCGCAGCTGAGGATGTCCAGCCCCGCCCGGGTCACGAAACGGCGCAGGTCCTTCTCCGAGAAACCCAGGTTCAAGTGGCCGAAGGACTCGACCACCGCACGATGCTCGTGCCGGGCCAGGCTGGTCAGCAGCATCCGGCCGCCGGGACGCAACACGCGGGCGGCTTCGGCCACGGCCTGGGCGGGGTGCGCGGCATAGGTGAGCGCATGCATCAGCGCCACCAGGTCGAAGCTGGCGTCGTCGAGAGGCAATGCATGCATGTCGCCTTCGCGGACTTCGACGTTGGGGAGGCGACGCAGGCGCTCGGTGGCCGCCGCCACCACCTTGGAGCTGGCGTCCAGGCAGACGTAGCGGTTGGAATGTGGCGCCATCAGCTCCGCCAGCACGCCGTCACCGGACGCGATGTCCAGCATGTCGCCCGGCTCCAGCAGTGGCAGCGCCGACCGGGCCATGGCCTCCCATGTGCGGCCGGGCGAATAATGGCGTTCCATGTCGCCGGCCACCGAGTCGGCCCAGTTCTGGTCGGCCGCGCGCATCGCCAGCACACCCGGGACACGCTCGGCGTCCTGGCGCAGCAAGGGGTCGTCGCTGCCTTCGCGCAGGGTCTGCCACAGCGCACGTTGCGCGTTGTCGAGCGCGGCGTCGTCGAACCGGTAGTAGGCCGAGACGCCCGAACGGCGGTCCCGCACCAGCCCGGCTTCCTTCAGCTTGGACAGGTGGGTCGAGACACGCGGCTGGGCAAGCCGGGTGATGGCCGAGAGCTCGGCCACGGTCAGCTCCTCGTGTTCGAGCAGGGCCAGCAGCCGCACGCGGGTGGCGTCGGCGAACACCTTGAGCCGGGACGACCAGCCTTCCAGATCCATGCAGTCCTGCCTTTATCGACGTATCGCGATACAGCGATAAGTCTCTGCCTGCTGCCCGCGGCGGTCAACCCCGGCGCCCTGACGCGCGGGCAGGCAGTGGGGTTCCTTCGCCGCCGGGGCTACAATTCGGGTCTTGTCCGAAACCGACAGACCGAGGGTGCCAACGTGGATTTTCGTTTCACCGAAGAGCAGTTGATGATCCAGGACGTGGCCCGGCGCATTGCGCAGGAAAAGATCGCGCCCAGTGCCGAGCACCACGACCGCACCGGCGAATTCCCCCTGGAGAACATCCGCACCCTGGGTGAGAACGGCCTGATGGGCATCGAGGTGCCGGCCGAGTACGGCGGCGCCGGCATGGACCCGATCAGCTACGTGCTGGCGATGATCGAGATCGCCGCGGCCGACGCCGCCCACTCGACCATCGTGTCGGTGAACAACTCGCTGTTCTGCAACGGCATCCTCAAGTTCGGCACCGAGGAGCAGAAGCAGACCTACGTGCGGGCGATCGCGGAAGGGCGCGAGATCGGGGCCTTCGCACTGACCGAGCCGCAGTCGGGCTCCGACGCCACGGCCATGCGCTGCCGTGCGGTCAAGCGCGACGACGGCGGCTACACGATCAACGGCAAGAAGAGCTGGATCACCTCGGGCCCGGTCGCCAAGTACTTCGTGCTGTTCGCGGTGACCGATCCGGACAAGGGTGCGCGCGGCATCACCGCGTTCCTGGTCGATGGCGACCGCGAGGGCTTCCACCGCGGCAAGACCGAGCCCAAGCTCGGCATCCGCGCCTCGGCCACGTGCGAGATCGAGTTCCAGGACTACGTCGCCCGGGCCGAGGACGTGCTGGGCGAAGAAGGGCAGGGCTTCAAGATCGCCATGGGGGTGCTGGACGCCGGCCGCATCGGCATCGCCAGCCAGGCCATCGGCATCGCCCGCGCCGCCTACGAGGCCACGCTGGACTACGTCAAGGAGCGCAAGGCCTTCGGCCAGCCCATCGGCGCGTTCCAGATGACCCAGGCCAAGATCGCCGACATGAAGTGCAAGCTGGATGCGTCGATGCTGCTGACCCTGCGCGCGGCCTGGCAGAAGGGCGAGGCCGACCGTACCGGGGGCCGGTTCAGCAACGAGGCCGCCATCGCCAAGCTCACCGCATCGGAGGCGGCGATGTGGATTGCCCACCAGGCGGTGCAGATCCACGGTGGCATGGGCTACTCCAAGGAGATGCCGATCGAGCGCTACTTCCGCGACGCCAAGATCACCGAGATCTACGAAGGCACCAGCGAGATCCAGCGCCTGGTCATCGCCCGCAACGAGACCGGCCTGCGCTGAACATGCGCGCACGGCGCGGCCCGCTGCACACCGGAACGCCACGTGGCGTGCCGGTGCCGCGTGGGCCGCTTTGCAACGCGAAGTCCGCCACCTCCCGAATCCCCCCTGGCCCGTGCGAAAGCGCGGGCCTCATTGCATCGGATCCCACGATTCCATGAGCACTGCACGCAAGGCCCCGAACAAGAGCAGCCGCCCGGTCGCCAAGAAAACCGGCAAGGCTGCGTCCGTCAAGAAGGCGCCCGCCCCGAAGAAGGCAGGCAAACCTGCGACCCGCGCGGGTGGCCGCGCGTCGGGCAGCGTTCCGCTGTCGCCCATCGTCGCCGCCATGCGCAAGCGCATGCCGGCCGCACGCCAGGCCGAAGCCGAGGCGTTCGTCCGCGCGTTCTACCAGCGCATGGGCGAAGACGAGTTGCCGCAGCACAGCGCAGAGGCCTGGGCGGCACTGGCGGCCGACTTCCTCGAGTTCGCCCGGACCCGCAAGCCGGGCACGGCCCGGGTGCGCCTGTTCACCCCCGGCCTGAAGAGCCATGGCTGGGAGTCGCCGCACACCGTCCTGCAGATCGTCAACGACGACATGCCGTTCCTGGTCGACTCGGTGACGATGGCCCTTTCCGAGCTGGGCATCGGCGTCCACGTGATGGGCCACCCCGTGGTTGCGATGGAGCGCGACAAGGCCGGCCGGCTGGCGGAAGTCGGACGCGGCGAGGCCGAATCCCTGATGCACCTGGAAATCGACCGGCAGGCGCCCGATGCGATGCCGGAGATCGAACGCGCGGTGCTGGCGGTGCTGGCCGACGTGCGGGCGATCGTGCGCGACTGGGCGGTCATGCGCGGCCGCATGGTCGAAGTGGCCGACGCGCTGGACAGCCAGCCGTTGCCGGGTACCGAAGCCGGTCGCGCCGAGGCCCAGGAGTTCCTGCGCTGGGCCGCGGGCGAACATTTCACCTTCCTGGGCTATCGCGAGTACCGGGTCGCCGAGCGGGACGGAAAGGAAGTGCTGTGCGCGGTGGAGGACACCGGCCTGGGACTGCTGCGCGGCAAGGATGCGGGCAAGCCGCGCCCGCTGACGTCGCTGGCGGCGCATTACATGCCGCAGTCAGGCGCCGTGGACGCGTTGATCCTGACCAAGACCAACGCCCGCTCCACCGTGCACCGCCCGGGCTACATGGACTACATCGGCGTGCTCGAGTTCGACGAGGCCTGCAAGCCGGTGCGCGAGCACCGCTTCCTCGGGCTGTACACCTCCAGCGCGTACAGCCGGCGGCCGTGGGACATCCCGGTGGTGCGCCAGCGGCACGAATTCGTCATGGAACAGTCCGGGTTGCCGGCCAACAGCCACAGCGGCAAGGCGTTGCGCCACATCCTGGAGACGCTGCCGCGCGACGAGCTGTTCCAGTCCAGCGGAGACGAGCTGCTCAGGACCGCTACCGGCATCCTCGGCCTGCAGGAGCGCGTGCGCAGCCGGCTGTTCCTGCGCCGGGACCGCTACGGCCGCTTCTTCTCCGGTCTGGTCTACATCCCGCGCGACCGGTTCAACACCGACGTGCGCCTGCGCATCGAGGCGATGCTCAAGCGCGTGCTGCACGGCGAGCACGTGGACACCACGGTGGTCCTTGGCGAGTCGCCGCTGGCGCAGTTGCACCTGCTGGTCCGGCCCAAGTCCGGCGAGGCCATCCAGGTCGACAACGCCGCGATCGAAGCGGAACTGGCCGAGATCGTGCGCAACTGGCAGGACGACCTTCGCGAACAGCTCGTCGCCCGTAATGGAGAGGAGCGCGGCCTGCAACTGGCCAGCCTGTACGGGAAGGCCCTGCCGGCCGGGTACATCGAGAACATCTCGGCCAAGGTGGCGGCCACCGACGTGGAGCACCTGGCCGCGCTGGCCCAACCCGGAGACCTCGGGCTGAGCCTGTTCCGGGCCCACCACGGCACCGGCGGGCTGCGCTTCAAGTTCTACCGGCAGCAGGACGACATCCCGCTCTCGGACGCGCTGCCGATGATGGAGAACATGGGCCTGCGGGTGATCACCGAGCACCCGTACCGCCTGTATGCCAATGGCATGCTGATGTACATCCAGGACTTCGAGGTCGAGACCACGGTCGAGTTCGACGTGGAGTCGCTGGACGAGAACTTCGAGGAGGCGTTCGAGCGCATCTGGCGCGGCGAGGCCGAGAACGACGGCTTCAACCGGCTGATCATCGCCGCCGGGCTCTCGTGGCGGCAGGTCGCGATGCTGCGTGCCTACTGCAAGTACCTGCAGCAGTTGGGCGTGCCGTTCTCCCAGGCCTACGTCGAGGAAACGCTGACCCGCTATCCGCTGCTGTCGCGGCTGCTGGTGGAACTGTTCGAAGCCCGGTTCGACCCTGCAACGGGCAAGGAAAGCAAGGCCGAGGTCAAGGCCGGGATCGCGGCACTGCAGCAACAGTTCCAGGCGCTGGCGTCGGGCGACGAAGCCACGCAGGCAGCGCTGGACCGGGTCCTCGCCTCGCGTAGCGGCACCCGCGACGAGCAGGTGGAAGCCACCCGCAAGGCCCTGTCCAAGCTGATCGACAACGTCTCCAGCCTGGACGAGGACCGCATCCTGCGCAGCTACATCGGCGTGATCGACGCCACCCTGCGCACCAGCTATTACCAGGCCGGCGCCGGTGGAGCGGGCAAGGGCTACGTCAGCTACAAGTTCGACTCCGCGCAGGTGCCTGACCTGCCCAAGCCGCGCCCCTACCGCGAGATCTTCGTGTACGGCCCGCGGGTGGAAGGCATCCACCTGCGCTTCGGTCCGGTGGCACGTGGTGGCCTGCGCTGGTCGGACCGCCGCGAGGATTTCCGCACCGAGGTGCTGGGCCTGGTCAAGGCGCAGATGGTCAAGAACACGGTCATCGTCCCGGTCGGCTCCAAGGGCGGTTTCATCAGCAAGCGCCCCCCGGTGGGTGGTGACCGAGACGCGATCTGGGCCGAGGGCGTGGCCTGCTACAGGATGTTCATCCACGGCCTGCTGGACATCACCGACAACCTCGTCGATGGCAAGGTCGTGCCGCCGGCGGACGTGGTCCGCCACGACGGCGACGACCCGTACCTGGTGGTGGCCGCCGACAAGGGCACGGCCACCTTCTCGGACATCGCCAACGGCATCGCCCGCGAGCACGGCTACTGGCTCGACGACGCCTTCGCGTCCGGTGGTTCGGTCGGCTACGACCACAAGGGCATGGGCATCACCGCCAAGGGCGCGTGGGAGTCGGTCAAGCGGCACTTCCGCGCCATGGGCCGCGACAGCCAGAAGCAGGACTTCACCGCGGTCGGCATCGGCGACATGTCCGGTGACGTGTTCGGCAACGGGATGTTGCTGAGCCGGCATATCCGCCTGGTGGCGGCGTTCGACCACCGGCACATCTTCCTGGACCCCGATCCGGATGCGGCGCGCACGTTCAAGGAGCGCCAGCGGATGTTCAAGCTGCCGCGATCCAGCTGGGCCGACTACGACACCTCGCTGATCAGCAAGGGCGGCGGCGTGTATGCGAGGTCGCTCAAGTCGATCCCGGTCTCGCCGGAAGTGCGCGAGGTCCTGGGCATCGAAGGCACCGCAAGTGCGTTGAGCCCCAACCAGTTGATGGCGGCCATCCTCAAGGCGCCGGTCGACCTGTTGTGGAACGGCGGCATCGGCACCTACGTGAAGTCCAGCAGTGAGACACATGCCGATGTCGGGGACCGTGCCAACAACGCCCTGCGGGTCGACGGACGCGAGCTTCGCAGCAAGGTGGTGGGCGAGGGTGGCAACCTGGGCCTGACCCAGCTCGGCCGTATCGAAGCGGCCCAGCACGGCGTGCTGCTCAATACCGACTTCATCGACAACTCCGCAGGCGTGGACACCTCCGACCACGAGGTGAACATCAAGATCCTGCTCAACGGCCAGGTACAGAAGAAGAAGCTCGCCATCGAGGCGCGCAACAAACTGCTTGCCGCCATGACCGGCGAGGTCGAGCAACTGGTGCTGGTCGACAACTACCGGCAGAACCAGGCCATCAGCCTGATGGAGCGCATGAGCATCCCGCGGCTGGGCTCCAAGCAGCACTTCATCCGCACGCTGGAGTCCCAGGGGCTGCTGGACCGGCAGATCGAGTTCCTGCCTTCGGATGCCGAACTGGCCGAACGCAAGGCGCGTGGCCAGGGGCTGACCCGGCCGGAGCTGGCGGTGCTGCTGTCCTACGCCAAGCTGGTGCTGTTCGACCAGCTGGTGCAATCGAACGTGCCCGAGGACCCCTACCTGTCCAAGGAACTGGTGCGCTATTTCCCCCAGCCGTTGCAGGAGAAGTATTCCAAGGCCATGGGCGACCACCGCCTGAAGCGCGAGATCATCGCTACCGCGGTCACCAATTCGATGGTCAACCGCATGGGCGCGACGTTCGTCATGCGCATGCAGGAAGACACCGGTCGCAGCCCGGCGGAGATCGCCGAGGCCTACACCATCGCCCGCGAGGCGCTCGACGCACGCGATCTCTGGGCCCAGGTCGATGCGCTGGACGGCAAGGTGGCCGAGGCTGCGCAGATCGATGCCCTGCAGACCATCTGGCAGTTGATGCGCACGATGTCGCGGTGGCTGCTTTCGCGCCCGGGTCCGATGCCGGAGATCGCCACGGCAATGGCGCGCTACGGCGACGGCTTCAAGGCCGTGCGCGCGGCGCTGCCGGCGGTGCTGTCGCAGGTACGCCGGGAAACGTTCGATTCCCGGCTGCAGGAGTGGAAGGACAAGGGCTTTCCGTTCGCACTGTCCAACGAGCTGGCCGCGCTCCCCTTGCTCGAGTTCGGCTGCGACATCGTCGAGATATCGCGTTCGCGCAAGCTGCCACCGGCGGAAGTGGCGCGGGGCTACTTCGCGCTGGGTGCGGCGTTGCACCTGCCCTGGTTGTACGAGCAGGTCGATGCGCTGACCGTCGACGGCCGCTGGCAGGCACTGGCCCGCGGCGCGTTGCGCGATGAGCTGGGCAACCAGCAACGCCTGCTGGTCAGCCAGATCCTGTCCAGCGGAGGCAAGCTGCCGCCGGAGGAGAAAGTCACCGCCTGGCTGCAGCGCGAAAACCCCGCGCTTCGCTTCACCCAGGCGATGCTGGCCGACCTGCTCAGCCAGAAGTCCCTCGACTACCCCACGGTATCGGTGGCGGTCAGGCGGCTGGCGCAGATCGCGGCGGAAGGCGAGTAACGGGTCGGGGCCGGAGGCCGAAGTGCCACCGGCTCTGGATTGCACTCGCGCGGCGCAGGGGGTCGGACCCGATGCCGCGGGAGTCGTCATCCGGAGGGGCGGCTTCAGCCGCGAGCCCGGACCGGTTGGTTTCAATCGTGACGGTCTAGGCTGAAGCCGCTTCGGCAGCCGACCGGGCGCCAGGGCATCCTGGCGCCCCGGGTTATCCTGCGGCCTTCGTCCACGGAGCCGGCCATGACCTCGACCCCGCGCATCGCCTTCCTCGCCAGCCGGACTGGGGAGGCGCAACGCGCCTGCGAAGAGCTGGTCAAGCTGCATGGGGACCACGCCCCGGAGGACGCCGACATGCTCGTCGCGCTGGGCGGCGACGGCTTCATGCTGCAGACCCTCCACCGCCATGGCAGCCTCGGCAAGCCGGTGTACGGCATGAAGCTGGGCACGATCGGCTTCCTGATGAACCAGCAGCGGATGGACCGGCTGGTCGAACGCCTTCACGCGGCCGAGCCGGCGGTGTTGCGCCCGCTGGAAATGGTCGCGCAGACCGAGTCGGGCGCCACCGTCGGCTCCCTGGCGTACAACGAGGTCTCGCTGCTGCGCCAGACCCGCCAGGCCGCCCACTTGTCGATCGAGTTGAACGGGCAGGTCCGCCTTGACGAACTGATCTGCGACGGCGTGATGGTCGCGACGCCTGCCGGCAGCACGGCCTACAACTTCTCGGCCCACGGCCCGATCCTGCCGCTGGGCACCAACGTGGTGGCGCTGACGCCGATCGCCGCCTTCCGGCCGAGGCGCTGGCGCGGCGCGGTGATCAAGGCCGATACCGAAGTCCGCTTCCGCGTACTCGACCCCTACAAGCGCCCGGTCAGTGCGACCGCGGATTCCCACGAAGTGCGCGACGTGGTCGAGGTGATGATCCGCGAGTCCCACGACCGCACCGTCACCCTGCTGTTCGACCCGGAGCACAACCTCGAGGAGCGGATGCTGGCGGAGCAGTTCACCAGCGGGTGAGAGTGAGGCAGGCTCCTGCCGCCGTGCACAGATCAGTCCAGCGGGCGCTCGCTGGTACGGCACCACCGGGCACGCGCAGGCTTGCGGGCTTCGGGCCCGACAGAGACCCTGCGCATGCCGTGCCCGTGTCCCGTCCGTACAGATGGGTGGCAGGAAGATGCGTTCCCGTCGCACGCCCTGCGACCCGCCGGGTGCAGAATGGCGCCATGCCAGACGCCAATGCCGACCCCCTGATCGTCGCGATCTCCTCGCGCACCCTGTTCGACCTGGAGGACAGCCACGCGCTGTTCGAGGCCGAGGGCATCGACGCCTATGCGGCTTTCCAGCGCCAGCGCGAGGACGACCTGCTGACCCCGGGCATCGCCTTCCCGCTGGTGCGCAAGTTGCTGGCGCTCAACGAAGGCTCGCCGGCGGAGGCCCCGCGCGTCGAGGTGATCCTGATCTCGCGCAATTCCGCCGATACCGGACTGCGGATCTTCAACTCCATCGCCCACCACGGGCTGGCGATCAAGCGTGCGGCCTTCAGCAACGGCGCGCCGCCGTTCCCGTACATCCGTCCGTTCAACGCCGACCTGTTCCTGTCGACCCATGCCGAAGACGTGGGCAAGGCACTGGAAGCGGGCGTAGCCGCCGCGACCCTGCTGCCGGCGCGGGCGCCACAGCACCGGTTCGACCAGCTGCGCATCGCCTTCGACGGCGATGCGGTGATCTTCGACGACGAAGGCGAGCGGGTGTCGCGGGAGGGTGGGCTGGCGGCCTTTGCCGAGCACGAGCGCAGCCGCGCCGGCGAGCCTTTGTCGGGCGGTCCGTTCCGGGGCTTCCTGGATGCCTTGCATCGCCTGCAGGCGGCGTTCCCGCCGGGGCTGGACTCGCCGATCCGCACGGCCCTGGTCACCGCCCGATCGGTCCCTGCGCATGAGCGCGTGATCCGGACCCTGCGCGACTGGGGCATCCGCCTGGACGAGGCGCTGTTCCTGGGCGGGCGCCCGAAAGGTCCATTCCTTGAGGCCTTCGGCGCGGACATCTTCTTTGACGATTCAGAGCACAACATCGCGTCGGCGCAGGGCCTGGTCGCCGCCGGACACGTACCCCACGGGATCGCCAACCGGCCCTGAGCGGCCGGGCGCCGTCCGGCAGGCTCAGTCGGCCGTCCGGCCGGCTAGTCGGCTCCGGTCGGCTCGGACAGCGGCAGGCGGATATCGGTCAGGCGCCAGGCCAGGCCGTTCCGGGTCAGCACGAAGACGGTCGGGTTGCCGGCCGGGTCCTGCACCGTGGCGGTGAAACGCGAGGCTGATTCGAAGCCGTAGCTGGCCCCCTCCATCGGGTCGTCCGGGGGCTCATGGGCGACGCTGTCGTTGCGGTCGATGCCGCCGCCGGTGATGCGATGCAGCACTCCGCGGCCCTCCATCATCGCCCCCACGCCCGCCGGGGTGGTCAGTGCGTCGACCGCACCGCCCGCGACGCCGCTGGCGATCTGCACCGCGATCGAGCCGAAGGGATGGGACTGGACGTCGGGCCCCGCCTGGCGGACCACGTAGTCGTCGACCTGGACCTTCAGGTTGCGGCGCAGGACGGGGAAGTCGATGTGCTTGGACAACTCGGCGCTGTTCTGCGTTTCCACCGCCTTGCGCATCGCGTTGATGGTCAGGAACGGACCCGCCGCGAGATAGCCCAGCAACGCCAGGCCCAACACCACCAGCACCACGACGACCTTGTTCATCCACCGCTCCGCTCGGTCAGCAAGGCGGGCAGCTTAGCCAATCGCCGCGCGCCATGGCCATTCCCCGCAGGGCGCGGTAGAGACGCGGGCCGGCGCCATGGCCGGCCCGCGACGCCTGTCAGTCCACGATGCGCGCGGCTCGCTCGCGCCGCTCCACCGGTGCCATCCTCGACTGGTCGTTGAGTTCGAGCTGGCGCAACTCGTAAGGCGCGCCGTAGCCCGGGGGCAGGTGCGCGCGATCGAACGCAAGCACCAGCTCGCCACGACCCGGCGCCATCCACCGGGCCGAGTGGGCCACCGACACCGGACGTGCCACGCCGTCGGGCGCGGTCGCGTAGAGCGTGCCGCGCGCCTCGTAGCGGCCTGGAGCGGCGGCATCCACCGGCAGCGCGAAGCGCAACCGGCGTGCATCGAACCGGTAGCCGCCGTCCAGGCGCGCGGTGGGCAGTGCCACCGAGAAGGCCGTGCGTGCATCGCGCTGGACCTCGCCGTTGCCGGCGAACACCTGCACCTCCCACAACCCCGGCGCGTCGCCCACGTCGGCCGGCACGGGTGCGCGTCCACGCAGGATGCCGTCGCGACCGGGCTTGAGCTGGACCGGCCAGGTGCGGCCGTCCGGCGCCACCAGCAGACCCTCCGCCCGTGTTCCGCGCAATCGCCGCGCGCCTTCCTGCAGGTTGACCGCGATGTCGGCGCGCCCCCCCGCCAGTACCCGGTCACGGCCAAGTGCCGCGAACAGGCGGATATCGCTTTCGGGCTCGTATACATGCACGACGTAGCGGCCGCGGGCATCGGGCGCGCGCAATGCGAATGCCCCGGCGCCCGCGCGGCGTTCCAGCTGCACCGCCGCCGAGCCATCGGGCACGGCCAGGCCGGCGGCCTGCAGCTGGGCGGCAGGCGTGCGGCTCGCCAGCGGCACCGCGCGCCCACCCCGGGTGACCTGCAGCGCCCGGGCATCGACGGGTGTGGCGCCCGCCGCAGGGCTGACGCGCACCAGTGCGCCGGGCGCGCTGGCCTGCAGGGACACCCCGCGCCGCAGCTCGGCGGCGTCCACGGTGCGCCAGTATTCGCGGCTTTCGGTGACGTGGGGACGTGGCGGGGTGATGTCGGTGCCCGGGTCCACGCGCCAGCTGTACTGCACTGGCTCGCGTTCGACCGTGTGGGAGGGCGGGGGTGCCTGGATGGCACGCTGCGGCGTCATGTCGCGGCCACCGCTGGGCAGCATCGGGGTGGTGGGCGCCTGTGCGTGGATGGCTCCGGTGCAGGCGAGCAGGGCAATAGCGCAGAGAGTGGTGGTCGTTCGCATGGTCGGTGTCCTCATTGGCCCAGGTCGTTGCGCAGGACGGTGTTGAGCCCGAAGCACGGTCGTCGGCTCTGGTTGTGGCTGAGCGGTTCGCGCCCGGCCATGCGGGTCTTGTCGGTGAACCACACGGTGCCGGCCGCCGACTGGCTGGCGCACTCCAGGAATCCGTCAGAGCACGAGTCCAGCCACCACTGCGTGGTCTCAAGGCCAACGTTCTCAGCGTATCCCCCGCAATAGCTGTCCGCGTCCCACACCGCGCTATCCACGTCGGTGCCGACGACGCTGCGGAAGGCGCGGGGCAAGGTGGGCCGGCCGGCGGTTCCGTAGAGGTAGTTGCCGTTGTAGTAGGCCATCCAGCTTTCCTGCTGCTGGCGCACCGCGTCGGAGGCGTAGCCCAGCAACCAGCCCAGCGACCGTTCGAAGGTGTTGCCGTTCATCACCGCGTCGGCCAGCGGGGTACCGGCCGAGGAGGGCGCCAGCGCGTTGACGCGAACGACGCGATCGATGATAGCGGGGTAGCGGCTGTCCCAGGTCGGGTTGGACAGGATCCAGCGCATCACGTTGCCGCCATTGGAATGGGTGATCACGACAAGCCGGGTGATCCCCCGTGCCTGGATGAAGCTGCTGAGCTGGCCCGCCAGGCACCCCGCGGCACCCTGGTCCCACATGTAGCGGCTGAAATCGCAATTGACGACGGTGTAGTTGGCCGGGTCCGGCAGGCCCTGGCGGACCGAATCGACCATTTTCGGCGTCCAGTAGTCCTGGTAGGCATTGGACTGCTGACCGGTGCCGTGTACGAACGCGACGCCGGTATTGGCCTGGACGGCCACGGTCGGCAAGGCGGCCAGCGCGGCCGCCCACAGGTACTTGCGCATGATTCCTCTCCCTGAATCCCCAAAGGCGCAGTCCGTTGGCCTCCTGCCATCCGTTGCGCGGTCCCGCGGCGGTCATCCATGCGCCGGCGTATCGAGACGGACTATCGGCGCCGGCGGCGCCGAAGTCATGTCGCAGTGCGGGAAAGGGTCAGGGTGCGCGCGGTGGCGAAGCCGCCTTCAGAACTCCAGGTCCAGGGCCGCACACAGGTAGTCCACGAACGGGGCGAGGGTGGCCAGGTCGCGTTCCAGCGCCTCGAGCAGCCGCGGACCGGTCATTACGACGTCGTCAAGGGATGCGACGGCCACATGGTTCTTTCGGCGCAGGTCGTCGTCGAACCCGGACCCCGCCGGGTAGCCGCGCGGCACCCGCACCAGCATGTTGCCCTGGTCCAGCTCGAACCTCGTTCGGAACGCCTCGCCGCGGCTGGCGGCCTTCCAGCTGTCGGGGTTGTCGAGGATGAACTGCCGGATGCGGCGCAGCGTCGGCGTATCCGGGCGCCACAAGCCCCCGCCGATGAAGCACCGACCCTCCTGCAGGTGCAGGTAGAACGAGGGCGCGGTGACCTGCCGGCTGCGCTCGTGGAACAGCCGCGCGCCCTGCCAGGACTTGTACGGGGTCTTGTCGTTGGCGAAGCGGGTGTCGCGCTGGATCCGGAACAGCGAGCCGCCTACTGTCTTCGGCTCGGCCCGGTAGTGCGTACTGACCCCCGCGAGGAGCGGTTGCAGGTCGCCCAGCAGGCGCTGGAACGGTTCGCGCACATGCGCTTCGTAGTCAGCCTTGTGCGCCTGGAACCAGGGGCGGTTGTTGTTGCCCGCCAGTGCTCGCAGGAAGCCGAAGCTCTTGTCGGTGAAGTACGCGGCCATGGTCGCTCAAGGACGGAAGTCGGCGCCCAGTCTGGCCCGCCTCAGGTCAGACCGGCGTCGAGGTCGCGGCGCCAGGCCTCGATGTGGTCCAGCAGCGCCAGCCCGCGGCCGTCACCGGCGTTCGCGCAGCTGGCGCGAAGCGTGGCAAGTTCCGCGTCGAAGCGTTCGAACGTGTACTCCGAGAGGCCGGCGTCGGTGCGCAGGCGCCGGCGCCGGTATTCGTCCCAGTGGGCCTTTTCGTCGGCAGACAGCGTATCGGGCCAGTTGCGGGCGCGGTAGCGCAGCAGCAGCTCGGGCAGGCGCGTGTCGCGGAAGCCGAACACGCGGCGGGCCAGCGTCCCCGGCGGGGTGGTGCGCACCTCGGCCAGGACACGCCGATCGCCCTCGGCGAGGAAGCCGTCGTAGAGCGCGGCGTCGGGGTCGGACGGCGCGCGGTCGCGCTGGACGCCGAAGACCTGGCGGACCTTCTCAGCCAGGGCCGGGCCGGCAGCACGCAGCTGCCGGGCATGGTCCTCGATCCGCACCGCGTCAATGCCTAGGCGCTCGAAGTCGGTCGGGCGCAAGTGCGTCCAGTCCACGAGGGCGGGGCAGCGGTTGAAGTGGATTTCCTTGAGCGCGATTCGCTCTTCGCCTTCTGGCAGGTCGGCGGCCGGGGTGTACAGCCGGTCGGCGATTTCATCGGGCGCGAGCGCCAGCAGCCGTTCGGGTGATTGCCCCAGGTCGAACACGATCACCCGGCTGTCGATGAAGGGGTGGCGTGCAATGGGCAGGACCGGGGCGGCGCACAGGCGGCTGGCCGGGAAGCGCTGCGAGACGTGGAGTACCGGCTGCATCGCCGTGGGGTCGAGCATCCGCGCAGCGAAGCGCTTGTCGCGCAACTTGAGCGCGTAGTCCCAGAGCCGCGGCTGCGCCTGGCGCAGCTTTCGCGCCAGCCCGATCAACGCCCGCACGTCCGACAGCGCCTCGTGTGCGTCGCCCTCGCGCACCCCGTTGGCCATCGCCAGGTGCTCGAGCTTGAACGAGGTCGCGCCGTCCTCGCGTTTGGGCCACACCAGGCCCTCCGGGCGCAGGGCGTGCGCAAGTCGCATCACGTCCAGAAGGTCCCAGCGCGAGTTGCCGCCGCGCCATTCTCGCTCGTACGGGTCGTGGAAATTGCGGAACAGGCCGTGGCGGATGAACTCGTCGTCGAAGCGCAGCGAGTTGTAGCCCAGCGTGCAGGTTTCCGGCCGCGCCATTTCATCGACGATGCGCGAGAACGCCTCGGCCTCGTTGACGCCCTCGGCCATCGCCCGTTGCGGCGTGATGCCGGTGACCAGGGTGGCGCCGGGCGAGGGCAGCAGGTCATCGGCGGGCTTGACGAAGAAGCTGACCGGCTCGTCCACAGGGTTGAGTCCGGCGTCGGTGCGGATAGCCGCGAACTGCGCGATGCGCGTGGTGCGCGGATCCGCGCCGAAGGTTTCCAGGTCGTAGAAGAGGAAGCTGGCGGGCATTGCTTACGTTCCCTGTTTGCGGGCGCGACGTGGGTCAGGATCTGTTCTGAGACCCGCTGGCGTGTCGTGGTCGCGACTCACGTCGCTGCTACAGGACGTTGTCGGCGGGGAGGGGCGACAGGCGTTCGCGCACCGCCTCATCCACGACGTCCCAATCAAGCGTGTCGAGGCTGGCGTGTCCGCGCGTCAGCTCGACCAGCAGCTCGCGCTGGACCTGGCCGCGCTCGAAAGCCACGCCATACGGGATCCGACTGAACGTGACCATCCAGTAGCGCGGCACGAAGCGGTCCGGGTGGCGCTCGGCGAGGGTCCGCTCCAGCGTGCGTTGCAGCAGGAAGTCGTCGTCATCCACCCGGTCGCGCATCTCCAGGTAGTTCTCGAGCGCCATCGCCTGGATCGCGCGGGAGTCGGGCAGGCGCTCGGCCTGGAACGCAGCGAATGCCCGGCCGCAGTCGTCGGCGTGTTCCAGGTGGTCGGCCAGGGCCACGCAGTCCTCGAACGCGCAGTTCATGCCCTGGCCATGGAACGGCACCATCGCGTGCGCCGCGTCGCCCACCAGCACCGCGCGGCCCTGCAGGTGCCAGCGGTCCAGGTAGAGCGTGGCCAGCAGGCCGGCCGGGTTGCGCTCGAAGTCCTGCTCCAGATCGGGGATGAGCGCGAGCGCGTCGGCGAAGTCGCGTTCGAACAGCTCCCGCGCCGTGGCGCCATCACGGACGGTCTCGAAGCTCGGATCGCCCGGCCGCTCGGACTCGTTGGGCAGGAACAGGGTGACGGTGAAGGTGCGCTCGTCGTTGGGCAGTGCGATGCACATGTACCGGCCGCGCGGCCAGATGTGCAGCGCGTTGGGCTCGATCCGGAACGCGCCGTCTTCCGCGGGCGGGATTTCCAGCTCCTTGTACGAGTGGCCAAGGAAGTCGGTGCGCTCGCCCAGTTCAGTGCAGGCCGCCATCTGGCGACGCAGCGTGGAACCGGCCCCGTCGGCGCCAACCAGCGCCGAGAAGTCGACCGGGTGTTCGCTGCCGTCCCTCGGGTCGAGGAAAGTCGCCGTATCGGTATCGAAGTCGACGCGCTCAAGGCCCCGGTGGAAGTGGATGCGCGCGCCCGCCTGCCCGGCGATATCGAGCAGGGTGATGTTGAGCTCGCCCCGATGGACCGACCAGATCACCTCGCTGTCGTCGCGCCCATAGCGCTGCAGGTCGGTCCGGCCATCGGCGAAGTGCACCATCCGCCCGCGCATCATGACCGCGTGGGCCATGACCGCTTCGTCCGCGCCCGCCAGCTGCAGCGCGTGGCGGCCACGCTCGGCCAGCGCCAGGTTGATCGATCGCCCCCCTTCGTACCCCTTCAAACGCGGGTCACCGCGCTTCTCGTACACGTCGACCGACCACCCCCGCCGGGCGAGCAGGGTGGCCAGCAACGCCCCCGCCAGGCCAGCACCGACGATGGTGATGCGGCGATCAGCCATGGCGCCATTCCCCCACGGTGCGCGCGAACCTGAGGACGTCGGCGTGGGTGTTGTAGAGCGGGGCGGGGGAGATGCGGATGACGTCGGGCTCACGCCAGTCGCCCAGCACGCCGTGCTCGGCGAGGTGGGCGAACAGGGCGCGGCCGTTCTCGCGGCCGCCGGCCACGCGCAGCGAGAGCTGGCAGCCGCGCTGTGCCGGGTCGGCGGGGGTGAGGATCTCCAGCCGGTCGGACAGGCGTTCGCGGATCAGCGTTTCCAGGTAGCCGGTGAGACGCCTGGACTTCGCACGCAGAGCCGGCATGCCGACGCGGTCGAACAACTCGAGCGATGCGCGCAGCGGCGCCAGCCCGAGGATCGGCGGGTTGCTGAGCTGCCATCCCTCGGCGCCGGGCGTGGGCACGAACTCGGGTCCCATGCGGAAGCGGCTGTGCACGTCGTGGCCCCACCAGCCGGCGAAGCGTGGCCGCTCGGTTCGTGCATGTCGCGCGTGGACGAAGCAGCCCGCGACCGCGCCGGGCCCGCTGTTGATGTACTTGTAGTGGCACCACACCGCGAAGTCGGCGTTGCTGTCGTGCAGTGCCAACTCCAGGTTGCCGGCGCCGTGGGCCAGGTCGAAACCGCACACCGCGCCCTGCGCATGCGCCAGGCGGGCGATCTCTTTCAGGTCGAACGCCTGGCCCGTGCGGTATTGCACGCCGGGCCACAGCACCAGCGCCAGCCGCGCGCCGTGCTCGCCTATGGCGTGCGCAATTGCGTCCATCGTGAACGTACCGCCGGGGCCGTCGGGCGCCAGCTCGATGAGGTCGGTCGCCGGGTCGAAGCCGTGGAACCCGACCTGCGAGGCCACCGCGTGGCGGTCCGACGGAAATGCACCGGCTTCGATCAGGATCGCCGGCCGCTCCCGGGTGGGGCGGTAGAAGCTCGCCATCATCAGGTGCAGGTTGGCGGTCAGCGAATTCATCGCGACCACTTCGATCGGCTCGGCGCCGACCAGGCGCGCCAGCGGCTCGCGCACGAGCTCGTGGTAGGTCATCCACTGCGCGTTGCCGGTGAAGTGGCCCTCCACCGCCTCGGTGGCCCACTTGTCCAGCACCTCCTCCACATGCGCGCGTGCGCCCCGCGGCTGCAGGCCAAGCGAGTTGCCGACGAAGTACGCCTGCTCGCTGTCGCCGAGGCGGGGGATGTGGAACTCGCCGCGCAGCGTCGGCAGTGGGTCGCTTGCGTCGAGTGCTTCGGCGTGGGTGTCGGAGAAGGAATCGGTCACGGGTATCGGAGTTCCATCGGTTGCAGCGGGTCTTCCTCGCTCGGCAGGCCCGCAGGCGTACGGGGGCTGCGGAGATCCTTCAGGCGGGTCGGAAGGGCGAATCAGGCGAACCGCGATTTCGGCAGCCCCAGCCACTCCAGGGCAGTGCCGTGGTACAGCCGCGCCTGTGCCTTTTCGTCCAGGCCCAGGGAGGCGATGCCCGCACCGGGCTCCTGTTCGCCCAGCGGGAACGGGTAGTCGGTGCCCAGCATGACCCGGTCCACGCCGCAGGTGTCGAGCAGGTAGCGCAGGGCACGGTCGTCGGCCACCCACGAATCGAAAAAGAACCGGCCCAGGTACTCGCGCGGATTGCGCGGGTTGTCGGTGGCGACAAGGTCGGGGCGCATGTTGAAGCCGTGCTCGATGCGGCCGATCGTGTACGGGAAGCTTCCGCCGCCGTGCGCCATGCACACCTTCAGCTTGGGCAGTCGCTCCATCACGCCGCCGAAGACCAGGCTGCACGCCGCCCGCGACTGTTCGGCCGGCATCCCCACCAGCCACGGCAGCCAGTACTTGGGCATGCTGTCGGTGCCCATCATGTCCCACGGATGGACCAGGATCGCCGCGCCCAGGTCGTTGGCGGCCTGGAAGAACTCGAACAGCTCGGGCGCGTCCAGGTTCCAGTGCTGGCCCGAGGCGCAGTTGACGTGGCTGCCGATCTGCACGCCCTGCAGGCCCAGCTGGTCCATGCACCGCTCAAGCTCCTGCACGGCCAGGCGCGGCGACTGCAGCGGCACCGTACCGATGCCGGCGTAGTGGCGTGGGTGGGCGCGGCAGGTCTCGGCCATGTGGTCGTTGAGCGCCTGGTGCAGTTCCAGCGCGTGGTGCGGCTTGGCCCAGTAGCTGAACATCACGGGCACCGTGCTGATGACCTGTACCTGCACGCCGAACCGCGCGTAATCGTCGATGCGCTCCTGCGCGTCCCAGGTCTTGGACCAGATCTCGCGGAAGAACTTGCCGTCCTTGTAGATGCGGTGCCGCCCGTCCTCGGTGTGGTGGATGACCGGGAAGCGGTCGTCGCCGTACTTGCGCGCGAGGTCGGGCCAGTCGCGCGGCAGGTAATGGGCGTGGATGTCGATCTTCAGCATGGAGTGTCCAGTCGGGGCGCCGGCTCAGGTGATGTCGGCCTGCGAATCGGCCTGCATCTCGTAGCGGCCGGGGCGCGGGTTGAGCGTGCCGCATTCGCTGCAGGTACGCAGTGCGTCGTCGCGGTAGAAGCGCTCGAACACCTGGAAGAAATCGCGCTCGATATCCACCAGGTGGAACTGCTCCTCGTAGAGTTTGTGGTTGCATGCCACGCAGAACCACATCAGCGCGTCGTCCTCGTGGGCCAGGCGCTTGCGCTCGATGACCAGGCCGACCGAGCCGGGCATGCGCTGGGGGCTGTGCGGGATGCGCGGCGGCAGGTAGAACATCTCGCCGGCGCTGATGCGGATGTCGCGCGCGACCGGCTGGCCCGACGCATCGTCCTCCTGGACGCGCAGCACCATTTCGCCCTCCAGCTGGTAGAAGAACTCCGGGCCTTCCTCCCAGTGGTAGTCGGTGCGCGCATTGGGCCCGCCGACGATCATGACGATGTAGTCGCCGTCGACGATGCACTTGTTGCCGACGGGCGGCTTGAGCAGGTGCCGGTGCTCGTCGATCCAGGCCTGGAGGTTGATGGGGGCGGGCAGGGACATGGGGGTGATCCTCCGGGCGGGCGCATGGCCGCCCTTGCTTCAATCGCGCAGCGCGGCCACGCACTTGAGTTCTACGGCGATCTCCGTCGGCAGCGCGGTGATGCCCAGCGTTGTGCGGCACGGCGCGGTTTCGATGTCGGGGAAATATTCGGCCCAGACCGCGTTGTAGGCCTTGAAGTCGTGCTTCATGTCGGTCAGGTAGACGGTGACGTCGACCAGGTCCTCCCAGCGGGCCCCGCTGGCTTCCAGCACGGCCCGCACGTTGGAGAACACGGCGCGGGTCTGCGCATCGACGTCGTAGCTGATCAGCCGGCCCTGCGCGTCATGCACGTTGCCCACGACGGCGTTGGTCAATGCGTCGCGCGGGCCGATCCCCGACAGGAACAGCAGGTTGCCGACGCGCCGGGCGTGCGGGTACCGCCCGACGGGCGCGGGCGCGGAATCAGTGCGGATTGTGTCGGTCATGGTCGGGCTCAGCGGTCTTCGCGGTCCACGCGGATACGTGCGAGGGCCTGGGTGTAGAGCGCCCCGTCGTCGTCGGGCCGGTCGATATCGATTCCGAGGTCGTGCACGCGACCATCGCGCAAGGTATAGACCCAACCATGGACAGCAAGCGATTGCCCGCGCAACCAGGCGTCGCGGACGATGGTGGTCTGGGTGACGTTGACCACCTGCTCGAGTACGTTCAGTTCGCAGAGCCGATCGTGCTGCAGTGCCTCGTCCCCTGCGTCCACCAGGCACCCGGCGTGCTTCTCGGCCACGTCGGTGACATGCCGGATCCAGTTGTCGGCCAGGCCGACGCGGAGGCGGGTCAGGGCGGCATGGACGCCGCCGCATCCGTAGTGCCCGACCACCAGGATGTGCTTGACCTTCAGCACGTCGACGGCGAACTGGATCACCGACAGGCAATTCAGGTCCGTGTGCACGACCACGTTGGCGATGTTGCGGTGGACGAACACCTCGCCCGGCGACATGTCGATGATCTGGTTGGCCGGCACCCGCGAATCCGAGCAGCCGATCCACAGGTATTCGGGCGCCTGCTGGCCCGAAAGCCGCTCGAAGAAGCCGGGGTCTTCAGCACGGACGCGATCGGCCCAGCCACGGTTACGGTCCAGCAAGTCGTTCAGTGCGGTCATTGGGCCTCCTCGAAGGCGGTTTCGAATTTCATTCGGCGCACCAGTGTGCGCGTGGCGGCAGACACCCAGGCCAGTAGCAGTCCAGTGGCTACCAGCAAGACCAGCGGCGCAGCCAGCGGGGTGGTGGCCAAGGGCGCACCGACCCGGGTCAGCACGAAGCCGACCAGGATGATCGCTGCGGCCACCAGCGCCAGTGAATACCCCAAGCGCTGCACCACCCCCAGGACATTCAGGACGTCATGCCGCTTCATCAAAGCTCCAGGTGGATACCGACGTTGGTCGGCTCGGTAAAGAATCGCATCGCTTCCACGCCGCCCTCGCGACCCATGCCGGAGGCGCCGGTGCCGCCGAACGGCGTTCGCAGGTCACGCATCAGCCAGGTGTTGATCCAGACCATGCCCACGCGCAGGTCGGCGGCCATGCGGTGCGCGCGATCGAGGTCGCGGGTCCACACCGACGCGGCCAGTCCGTAATCGCCGGCATTGGCCAGCGCCAGCGCCTCGTCGTCGCTTTCGAACGGCTGCAGCGTCACCACCGGTCCGAAGACCTCTTCGCGGTTGGTGGCGCAGCCAGGGCCGAGGCCTTCTATGACCGTGGGCGGCACGAACCAGCCGGGCCGGTCGAGCGCCTGCCCGCCGCACAGCACCTTGCCGCCCTCGCTGCGCGCGCGCTGGATCGCCGCCACCACCTTGTCGAAATGGGGCTGCGATACCAGCGGGCCGAGACGGTTGTCCTCGTCGATCGGGTCGCCTACCCGCAGCGCGAGCGCGTGCTCGACCAGGGTGTCGCGGAACTCGCAATAGATGCTCTGCTCGACCAGGATCCGCGACCCGCACAGGCAGATCTGGCCCGAGTTCTGGAACGCCGAGCGCACCAGCGTGTCGATATTCTCGCGCCAGCGGCTGTCGGCAAACACCAGCGTGGGGTTCTTGCCGCCCAGTTCCAGGGAGACCTTCCTGAGCAGCGGCGCGGCGACACCGGCGATGTGGCGGCCCACCGTGGTGCTGCCGGTGAACGACACCGCGCGCACGCCCGGGTGCGCCACCAGCGGCTCCCCGGTGGCCGGGCCCGTGCCGTGGACGAGATTGAGGACCCCATCGGGGAAGCCAATCGACGCTGCCAGCTCGGCCAGCATGGTCGCGGTGACTGGCGTGACTTCGGAAGGTTTGGCCACCACGGTGTTGCCGGCAGCCAGCGCCGGCGCGATCTTCCAGGTGAACAGGTAGAGCGGCAGGTTCCAGGGTGAGATCGTCGCGACCACCCCCAGCGGACGGCGCAGGGTGTAGTTGAGCCCTGCCTCGCCGTGGTGCGACTCGCTGGCGAACTGCGTGGCGGCGTGGGCGAAAAACCTCAGGTTGGCGATCGCCCGTGGGATCTCGGCCTCGCGCGCCAGCCGCATCGGCTTGCCGCCGTCGCGCGACTCGGCGCGGGCGAAGTCGTCCAGGCGCGCCTCCAGCGCATCGGCCAGCTTTTCCAGCCATCGGGCACGCTCGCTGTTGGGCAGGGCGGACCAGGCGGGGAAGGCGCGGGTGGCGGCATCAACCGCGAGGTCAACCGCCTCGGCGCTGCCGGCGGGAACCTCGGCGAACGCCCGGGCGGTGGCGGGGTCGTGCACGTCCAGCCATTGGCCGTCCGTGGCGTCCCGGGGTTTGCCGTCGATCCAGTGGGAAAGGCGCATCGGGCAAGCTTAGCGCGCCCGTCGACAGGTTGCGTCCGGTACGCGCTAGATCGACTGCATGCGACCGCCGTCCACCGCCAGGCTCACGCCATTGATGTAACCGGCGGCGGGCGAGCACAGGAACGCGATGGCCGCCGCGACTTCTTCGGGGCGGGCAAACCGGGCGGCCGGCACGGTGGCCTTCATGGCATCGGCGACCTGCTGCTCCGACTGGCCGCTGCTGCGCGCGCGGTCACCGACGATCTGGGCGATGCGACCGGTTTCGGTGAACCCGGGCAGCACGTTGTTGACCGTCACGCCCTGCGCGGCCACCTCGCGCGACAGCGTCTTGGCCCATGCGGCCACGGCGCCCCGGGTGGTGTTGGATACGCCCAGCCCCGGGATCGGTTCGCGCACCGAGGTCGAGACCACGTTGACGATCCGCCCCCAACCCGCCGCCTGCATGCCCGGCAGTGCGGCCTGCGCCAGCCGCTGGTTGGCGAGCAGGTGCCGGGTGAACGCCTGCACGAATGCCTCGGCCGACGCCTCTGCCACCGGTCCGCCCGGGGGGCCGCCGGTGTTGTTGACCAGGATGTCGATCCCGCGGTCGGCCGCCAGGGCGCCGACCTTCGCGGCCAGCGTGTCCAGTTCCGATACATCCGCCGCAATACAGCCGTGGCGCTGGCCGTCGCCGACGGGCAGGGCATCGACGACCGCCTGCAGGGCATCCGCGCGGCGGGCCAGCACGGTCACGCTGGCGCCCAGCAGGGCCAGTTCATGGGCAGCGGCGCGGCCGATGCCCTCGGATGCGCCGCACACCAGCGCGTGCTTGCCGGAAAGGTCGAGGTCCATGCCGTATCTCTATGAAAGTGAAGTAAATGTCTAGTGGCGCGTTGCCAGCTTGCGCACCATCAAGGGTTGCAAGCGGTCGTCGTCCGCGGCCTCGGGCGGGTCCAGTTCGGCCAGCGCGAAGCCGCGCGCCTGCGCGTCGTCTTCGTCCATGCCCGCGTGCTCCACGAACTCCGCATCCATCAATGCCGCGCGGGCGCTGTCTTCGCTGTCGTAGGGCAGGGTGTTGCCATCGCTGTCGAACACCTCGGCCGTGCCCGCATCGCGCACGCGCAGGCGCGCCCACACCACGGTGCGGCCAAGCGTGGCCAGCCACCAGCAATCGTCGGAATCCGGGGTCATGGCAGCACCATCGCGAGAAGCCAGAGCAGGGCGGAACTCGCCAGCGCGCCTATCAGCGTCACCAGCGATAGCCAGGCCGGCGTGGCCAGTCCGTTGAGGTTGTGGTCGCGCGCGGCGCGGTAGTCCTTGCGCAGCAGCCAGGCGATCACTTCCGGCCTGGCGAACGCGCCTTCGCCCAGTTCGGCGGCCAGCGCCGGGTGGCGGTCACGGATGTGCACCAGCGTCAGCGGCCAGAAGATGACGAATGCGGTAAAGCCTGCGATGGCCACGCCAACGAAACACAGGGCGGCGAACAGGATCACGGCAAGATCACCGGTAGCGGTTCAGAGCGCACGCGGGCGGTCAGTATTCGGCGCTGCCGGGCGCGCGCGGGTAGGGGATCGCGTCGCGGATGTTGGACAGCCCGCAGACGTAGACCACCAGCCGCTCGAAACCCAGCCCGAAGCCGGCATGCGGCACGGTGCCGTAGCGGCGGAAGTCGCGGTACCAGCCGTAGTGCTCGGGATCCAGGCCGAACTGCGCCATGCGCGCGTCCAGCACGTCCAGGCGCTCCTCGCGCTGGCTGCCGCCGATGATCTCGCCGATCCCCGGTGCCAGCACGTCCATCGCCGCGACCGTCCGGCCATCATCGTTGAGGCGCATGTAGAACGCCTTGATGTGCTCGGGGTAGTTGTAGACCACCACAGGACGCCCGACGTGCTGCTCCGTCAGCCAGCGCTCGTGCTCGGTCTGCAGGTCCAGGCCCCATTCGACCGGGAACTCGAACGTGTGCCCGGACGCCTGCAGCAGGTCGATGGCGTCGCTGTAGTCGATGCGCTCGAACGGTGCGTTGATGAAGGCCTCCAGCCGGGTGACCGCATCCTTCTGCACGCGTTCGGCGATGAAGGCCATGTCGTCTTCGCGCTCGTCGAGCACCGCCCGGAACAGGTACTTGAGGAAGTCTTCCGCTACCTGCGCGTTCTCCATCAGGTCGGCGAAGGCGATCTCCGGCTCCACCATCCAGAACTCGGCCAGGTGGCGGGTGGTGTGGCTGTTCTCGGCGCGGAAGGTCGGACCGAAGGTGTAGACCTTGCTCAGCGCGAGGCAATAGGCCTCGACGTTGAGCTGGCCCGACACCGTCAGGAAGGTTTCCTTGCCGAAGAAGTCGCGGCTGAAGTCGACGTTGCCGGCCTTGTCGCGCGGCAGGTTGGCCAGGTCCAGGGTGGACACGCGGAACATCTGGCCGGCGCCTTCAGCATCGGAGGTGGTCACGATCGGCGTGCTGATCCAGTAGTAGCCACGCTCGTGGAAGAACCGGTGCACCGCCTGCGACAGGCAGTGGCGGATGCGGGTGACCGCGCCGAACAGGTTGGTGCGCGGGCGCAGGTGCGCGACCTCGCGAAGGAACTCGAGCGAATGCGCCTTGGGCTGGATCGGGTAGGTTTCCGGGTCCTCGACCCAGCCGACCACCTCGATGTGCGACGCCTGGATCTCGAACGACTGGCCCTGGCCCTGGGAGGCCACCAGTTCGCCGCGCGCGATGACCGAACAGCCCGCGCTGAGCCGCTTGATCTCGTCCTCGTAGTTGGCCAGTGTGCTGGGCGCCACGACCTGGATCGGGGCGAAACACGAGCCGTCGCTGACATTGACGAAGCTCAGCCCGGCCTTGGAATCGCGTCGGGTGCGCACCCAACCGCGCACCGTGACTTCACCACCGGCGGGCACCTTGCCCGCGAGCGCCTGCTGGACGCTGACCACCGTCATGCCTTGATTCCTCGCCTGTCCGGACCCATTAGGGAAACGCCTGGGAAACGCCGCAGTCTACTTGAACGGGCCGTACCGCAGGCAGCCCGGGCGGACAGCCGGCGTACAATCCCGGCCTGCCGCGCCATCCAACGCCGGAGTTCAGATGAGCATCACCCTCACCCCCGCCGCATTGGCCCGAGTCCAGCGCTACCTGTCCGAAACGCCCGATGCACTCGGCCTCCGGTTCGGGGTGACCCGCACGGGTTGCTCGGGCTGGCAGTACATCGCCGACCTGGCCAAGGAGCAGCGCGACGGTGACACGGTGTTCGAGCAGGACGGCGTGCGCGTGCTGGTCGATGCACTGAGCCTGCCGATTGTCGCCGGGACCACCATCGACCTGGTGCAGCAGCGGCTCGGCGAGCAGTTCGTGTTCCGTAATCCCAATGCCGCCGACGAATGCGGCTGTGGCGAATCGTTCACCACCGACCAGAGCCGAATCGCGCTGGTTTGACCGCTCGGCAGGACGGGCACGTGCGTGCCCGGCAGTCGCGGGCACGGGCCTTGGGCCGGGGTCCGGACGTCGGTCACGGTTAACTGGGGGCAGGGCGGGGATAGACTCGGGGCTTCGTTCCACGGGAGCCCGCCATGATCCGTACCCTTCTGCTGTCCGCCGCCGTCGCCACCGCATTGGCCGCGGCCGGGCTGCCTGCGCCCGCCCACGCGCAGGCCGCCGCCAGCCAGACCCGCGCCACGCTCGCGGACAACACGCCTGCAAGCCGCGCCCTGCATGCCTTGTTCGACTCAGAGTGGGAGCGGGGCATGCGCGAGAGCCCGGAGACCGCGAGCTACCGGGGCGACCACCGTTTCAACGACCGCTGGAGCGACCTCTCCCTCGCAGCCGTCCAGGCGCGCCAGGCCGCCGATCGGCGCGCCCTCGACCAGTTGCATGCGATCGACCGCGATGCACTGTCGGAAGCCGACCGCCTGAGCTACGACGTGTTCGCCTGGCAGCTGGAGCGCTCGGTCGAACGGCAGAAGTACAACGAATGGCAGCGACCGGTGAGCCAGCGTGGCGGCGTACAGACCGCCGAGGGCATCGCCGAGGTGCTGCCGTTCCGCGATGCCGACGACTACCGCGACTGGATCAAGCGGCTGGAGGCAATCCCCGCGCTGGTCGAGCAGACCGCGGACCTGATGCGGGCCGGCATTGCCGCAGGCAACACGCCGCCGCGCGTGCTGATGGAGCGGGTGCCCGGCCAGATCGAGTCCCAGCTGGTCGACGATCCGACCGAAAGCCCGTTCTACAAGCCGTTTACCCGCATGCCCGACAGCATCCCTGCCGCCGAGCGCGCAACCCTGCAGGCCCGCGCACGCAAGGTAATCGGCGAGACCGTCATCCCGGCCTACCGCGGATTCCACGCCTTCTTCAACGACGACTACCTGCCCGGCACCCGCGAAACCATCGCCGCGGCGGACATGCCCGACGGCAAGGCGTACTACGACTTCCTCGTCGGCCAGTTCACCACCACCGACCTGACCGCCGACGAGGTCCACCGGATCGGGCTGAAGGAAGTCGCGCGCATCCGCGGCGAGATGGAGCAGGTGAGGGCGCAGATCGGGTTCGACGGCGACCTGGCCGCGTTCTTCGAACACCTGCGCACCGACCCGGCGCTGTTCTACGACAGCCCGGAAGAGCTGCTCGAGGCCTACCAGGCGATGTCCAAGCGCATCGACCCGGAGCTGGTGAAAGTCTTCAAGACCATCCCGCGCCTGCCATACGGGGTACGGCCGATCCCGGACAACATCGCCCCCGACACCACCACGGCGTACTACCAGCCCGGCGCGGTGGACGGCACGCGCGCCGGCTACTACTACGTCAACCTCTACAAGCCCGAGGTCCGGCCCAAGTGGGAAATGATGGCACTGAGCCTGCACGAGGCGGTGCCGGGCCACCACTTCCAGTTCGCGCGCGGCCAGGAACTGGGGGACGTGCCGATGTTCCGCAGGGTGGGGTACTTCACCGCCTACGGCGAGGGTTGGGGCCTGTACGCCGAGCGGCTCGGTTACGACATGGGCCTGTACGACGACCCGTACGACCGCATGGGCCAGCTGGCCTACGACATGTGGCGCGCGGTCCGGCTGGTGGTCGACACGGGCATCCACAGCAAGGGCTGGGGCCGCCAGAAGGCGATCGACTACTTCATGGCCAACGCACCCAAGACGCTGCAGGACGTCACCAATGAAATCGACCGCTACATTGGCTGGCCTGGCCAGGCGCTGGCTTACAAGATCGGCCAGCTGAAGATCTCCGAGCTGCGCGCCGACGCCGAGCGTGAACTGGGCGAGGACTTCGACCTGCGCGCGTTCAACGACGCGGTGCTGTCAACGGGCTCGGTACCGCTGGAGACGCTTGAGCGGCATATGCGCGAGTGGATCGCCGGGCAGAAAGCCTGACGGTCCGCGGAGCGTTGCGACCAACGGCGGTGCTTATGCAGCGCCGCCGTAGGCGCTGTGAGGCATGCGACTCGTTCTATCCCGTGGTAGCGGGCGAGTACGTGGTCGGGATCGACTCAAGGGGCGGAGGCGGCAGGCGGAGCGCCGCCTGCGTTTCCCGGGAGGACGGGCGAGGGCAGGGCCTGCGTGACCCGCCAGACGGCGTTTCCCACGTCATCGGCGACCAGCAGCCCCCCGCGCCCGTCTGTCAGCACGCCCACGGGCCTTCCGCGCGCATTTCCCTCAGCGTCCAGAAAACCTTCAAGGATCGTCCGGATCCGACCCTCCGGGCGGCCGCCACGAAAGGGGATGAAGACCACTTCGTAGCCGCTGGGCGGACGGCGGTTCCATGAGCCGTGCAGGCCGACGAACGCGCCTTCGCCGTACGCGGGCAGGTTGCCGCGATTGAAGTCCAGGCCGAGCGGAGCGACGTGCGCCCCCAATGCGAAGTCCGGTGCAATGGCACGCTTGACCAGGTCCGGTCTCGGCGGGGTCACCCGGGTGTCCACGTGCTGGCCGTAGTAGCTGTAGGGCCAGCCATAGAATGCGCCCGGAAGGATCGATGTCAGGTAGTCGGGCACCAGGTCGCTGCCCAGTTCGTCGCGTTCGTTGACCACGGCCCACAGGGCGCGCGTGCGGGGTTCCCAGGCAAGGCCAACCGGGTTGCGAAGGCCGGTCGCAAATTCGCGCACGGATCCGCTGTCGGGGTCGACTTCGAGGATCGCCGCGCGCATGTGCTCGGCGTCCATTCCGTTTTCCCCCACGTTGCTGTTGGATCCCACCCCGACGTACAGGCGCTCGCCGTCGGGGCCGGCCAACAGGCTCTTGGTCCAGTGGTGGTTGAGCTCGCCACCCTTGCCGGGCAGGTCGACGACCCTGACGGGCGCCTCATCGATCACGGTCTGTCCCGTGCGGTAAGCGACCCGGACCAGCGCGTCGGCGTTGGCGATGAACAGCGTGTCGCCGACCAGCGCCATGCCGAAGGGCGACGTCAACCCTTGCAGGAAGACGCTGCGCATCTCCGCTTCGCCGTCTCCGTCCGCGTCTCGCAGCAGCGTGATCCTGTCCGCGCTGGGCACGGCTGCGCCCGCGCGTTTCATCACCTGTTTCATGACCAGCCCCTTGAGGCCATCGATACCGCTCTTGCCGGGCGGGGCATTGCTCTCGGCCACCAGCACATCGCCATTGGGCAGCACGTGCATCCAACGCGGATGGTCCAGGCCGCGGGCGAACGCTGTGACCTTCAGCCCGGGGGCGGCAACAGGGGTGGCGCCTTGTGGCCAGCCCACGGCCGGCGCGATGTCCACGGTCGGCAATGGCGAGTCCACGGGCGCCAGTAGCCTGGGATCGGGGCCCGTGCCGGCGACCAACGGTTGTCGAGCCTTCTCCGTGCAACCCGTTGCCGCGGCGATCAGGGCCAGGCTCATCAAGGCGGAGTGCAGGCCGATGCGGGCCAGTCGGGACCGCGGCTTGGCTGGTACCACTTGGGAGTCGGGCAGTGGCATCGCTGGCCTCGAGGCGGGTAGCGGAGTGTCGAATGATGCCGGAGCATGGCCCAATCGGACGGGGAAACGCGAGGTTGCCCGACTCCCTCGGGGTTTGACTTCGCAATCTTCGTATTTGTGAACCAATGGTGCGCAACCTGTAGCCGAGGGCATGCAGTGTTTCGAGCGGGTTGGAGACCACCGGTGCTGCTAGACCCGGCGTCCAGCGCCGAGAGAACCCGCAGCACTCCCCGCCCAGCTCGAGCATCTGCTGCACCCCGTGCGATGCAGACAGGAAGACGCCCACCGAAGTGGGCGCTCCCTTTTGGATCACGGCCTGTTCCCCGTCAGGCGTACTGCTTCAGCACCCACGTGAGCGCCTTGCGGGGGTAGGGCTTCACATTCGCATCGATATCAGCCGAGCACGAGGCTCAGACCGTAGGCGCTGAGTACCGGGTTGATGCGCTCGAAGTACGTCTGGCGCTGCGAGCTCGACAGGCTGCAGTTATCGTTGCTGCCGGCCGGCAGGTTGCCGCCCGAAGTCAGGCCCTGCGCCTGGTTGCTGCCGGTGATCCAGGAGCCGCCGGAATCGCCGCGGCCGGTGCAGACATTGGTCTGTGTGAGGCCGTACACCGCGCCCACCGAATAGTTCACGGTCACGTTCTTGGCGGTGATGGATCCGCACTTCCAGCCGGTGGTCCGACCCGAACGGCACAGCGCGCCGCCGATCCCCGACTCGTAGCTGCCGCGCACCGGCACCCAGTTCTGGGCGCTGTAGTTGTAGACGAGGCCCCACAGCCTGTGGGAGCTGCTGACGCTCACCCACGCGCGGTCGTTGTACGGGAACCGCGAGGCCTTGAACGTGCCCACGGACTGCCCGCTCACGGCCACGCTATCGCCGACGTCGCCGCAGTGACCCGCCGTCGCAAAGCCACGCGTGCCGCTACGCGTCACCGAGAAACCGATCGAGCACAGCGACGAACCATTGACGCGGTACTCGTAGCCTCCGACGATATCGGCAAGCGTTTCGATCGTGCCCGGCACCGTGTTGAAGCGAACGGTCGCGGTGTCGATGCCGCTGACAGCGACGAAGTCGACCGCGTTGTCGGTGCCGTCCGGCGCCACGTTCACGACCACGCTGTTGGTGATCGGGTCGACGTGCCAGGACTGCACGCCACGCAGCATCTGCTGGCGATTGGCCGCAACGCGCTGCAGGTCATCCAGGCGCGACTTCGCGCTGTCGAGCTGCTTCATCGAGAAGCGGACCCGGCGCATTTCCGCGCCCGGGATCGCCGCACCGGCGCGGCTGCTGGCGACGACATAGCGGAAGGTGCCGTCAGACGCGCGCTCAATCCAGCTGCCGGCGAAATTGGCGCCCAATTGACGACGGGCGTTGTGTTCCTGGGCTGCGGCGAGGCGCTCTGTCCGCAGGTACTGCGCCACCTGGTGCGGGAAGATGCCGAGGTCGCGCTGCATGGCGAACTGCAGCTGCGGGTCGAACGAATCCGTGGCTGAAGCGATGCCAGCGGACAGGAGAGTGGATGTCGCCAGCGCAACTGAGGCCAGTGCGGAGCGGGATCGGCGGGGCGATGCGTGCATGCGGTGTTACTCCTTGAGTACGTTGGAGGATGGATACGGCTACGTCTGCACTTCGATGGCTTGCACCCGGGCTCGGAGAGAGCCGCTGCACCGGGCCCGGCGGAGTCAACCGACGGTGGCCATGTAAAAACGTGCGCTCCATCCCACTTGTCATGCATGACCCGTCACATCCAAGCTGAATTGACCCTTTTCTGCCTTTCAAGCGACTGGATCGGCTCCTCACAGGCTGATGTGCGCTGCAGCAGAACGCGGTTTCGCTGCACTGCAGAACGCCGTGGCGCGGCCCGGCTGGTCATCGAGTTGCGATTAAAGGGTGCTGCCCGGCCCGATAGCCATCTCTCAGCGAGGCGGCGCGCTCGTCGGTGTGGGTTGTTCGACCAGGCGCGTTTCGGTGTGGACGGCTCGACGCTAGTGCTGCGCGGCGCAGGTGTTGGGGCAGGCGTGGCCTTCAGGCCAGCAGGGAGGGCGTTGCATGGCGTCGTCCGTGAGGAGGGAGCGGAACGCATGCGACGTGCTCTGCGTCCATTGCAGGACAACCTTTCGCGATCTTGAACTTCGCATAATGCATATTATGTACAGCGAACCTTGATCCGGCACCCTTGCGCGGGCACCCTTGCCGCCTCATCTAATGCTGACGCCATGCATCGCTTCCTCGCCCTGGCTCTACGCGTTTCCCTGATCCTGGCCCTCGTGCTGGCGGGTCCGGGGCTGTCTGCGCGCGCGGTGGCATTGGACTCGGACCATGCGACCCATTCGATGGAACCCACCGGAGAGTATCCGCGGGCAGCGGCATCGGATCTGCAAGACGCCCGCGCCGCCAGGCCATGCCATGACTCCGGTCCGTCCATGGCGTCGAAAGTGACCCCGGAGACCGGTTCCGAGGCCGCATGTTGCGGCGGCGAGCAGGGCTGTGACTGCAGCTGCATGCATGTGGCTGCCCCGATGGTGGTCGCATCCGCTGGAGCCTTGTCCCGTGCATACCGGGCCGCACCTGCGAGTTCCCTCCTGACGTGGGACATTGCGAGCCGCCTCGCGCGGTTGAACCGCCCGCCGATCGCTTGAGCCCTGGGCTGTTGCGGCCCGCTTCACCGAAACGTCCGCCTTCATGGTGAAGGCTCTCCCGGCCTCCGCAGCTGCGATCGGCCTGGGCAGCGACCCGTCTGGTCCGCCTGCCCGCACACCAATCATCGTGGGACCCCCCATGAAATCCGATTTCCGAATTCCGCCCGATATCGGGCGCCGCCGGTTTGTTACCGGCCTCGCAATGGGTGGCGTCACCGCGGGCCTGGGTCTGTGGCGTGGCCCGGCATGGGCGGCCGCGGGCCACTCCCAAGGAAACGCTCCGGTGCTGACGGGTACCGAGTTCGACCTGTCGATCGGCACCTCGCCGGTCAATTTCACCGGCCGCACGCGGCCCGCCCTCACCGTCAACGGGTCGCTGCCGGCGCCTACGTTGCGCTGGCGCGAGGGCGACACGGTCACGCTGCGGGTTGCCAACCGCCTGCGTGATGCCATGAGCTCGATCCACTGGCACGGCATCCTCCTGCCGGCCAACATGGACGGCGTGCCGGGGATGAGTTTCGACGGCATCCATCCCGGCGAGACCTACCAGTACCGCTTCCGCCTGAAGCAGTCCGGCACCTACTGGTACCACAGCCATTCGCTGTTCCAGGAACAGGCGGGGCTGTACGGCGCCATCGTGGTCGACCCCGCCGAGCCCCTGCCCTATGCCTTCGACCGGGAGCACGTGGTGCTGCTCTCGGACTGGACCGACCTGGACCCGGGCGCCCTGTTCCGCCGGCTCAAGAAGTTCTCCGAGTACGACAACTACTACAAGCCGACCGTTGGCGACTTCATCCGCGACGTGCGGCGCATGGGCCTGGCCGAGACGATCGAAGACCGCAAGATGTGGGGCGAGATGCGGATGACGCCGACCGACATCTCGGACGTCAACGCGCACACCTACACCTACCTGATGAACGGGACCGCGCCCGACGGGAACTGGACCGGCCTGTTCCGGTCCGGTGAGAAGGTGCTGCTGCGCTTCATCAACGGCTCGGCCATGACCTACTTCGATGTCCGCATCCCCGGCCTGAAGATGACCGTGGTGGCGGCGGACGGGATGCCCATCCACCCGGTGTCGGTGGACGAATTCCGCATCGCCGTGGCCGAGACGTTCGATGTCCTCGTCGAGCCCAGTGGCCAGGATGCGTTCACCATCTTCGCCCAGGACATGGGCCGCACCGGATACTCGCGAGGCACCCTGGCGGTGCGCCCTGGCCTGCAGGCGCCCGTCCCCCGACCCGACCCCCGACCGCTGCTGACGATGGCCGACATGGGCCACGGCGGCCACGACATGGGTGCGATGAAGGGCACGGAAGCCAGCTGCGGGGCCAGCATGAAGGGCATGGAAGGCGGCTGCGGCGCGGCAATGGGCCACGGTGCCCATGGGGCGCAAGGCAGCGGTGCCATGCAGTCGCACCCGGCCAGCGAGGACGGCAACCCCCTGGTCGACATGCAGACGATGACGCCGGAGCCCAAGCTCCACGACCCCGGCATCGGCCTGCGCGACAACGGCCGCAAGGTACTGACGTACGGTGACATGCGCAGCCTGTTCCCAGATCCCGACGGCCGCGATCCCGGCCGCGAGATCGAGCTGCACCTGACCGGGCACATGGAAAAGTTCGCGTGGTCGTTCGACGGCCGGAAGTTCGTGGACGCCGAACCCCTGCGGCTCAATTACGGCGAACGCATGCGCATCGTTCTGGTCAACGACACGATGATGACCCACCCCATCCACCTGCATGGCGTGTGGAGCGACGTGGAGGACGAGAATGGCGAGTTCATGGTCCGCAAGCACACGGTCGACATGCCGCCCGGTACCCGCCGCAGTTATCGCGTGCGCGCCGATGCACTCGGCCGCTGGGCCTACCACTGCCACCTGCTCTACCACATGGAAGCCGGGATGATGCGCGAAGTGAGGATCGAGGAATGAGCACGCGCCCGGTCATGCGGCCCCTCGCCCTGC
Organism: Novilysobacter viscosus; assembly: GCF_046600715.1. NCBI lineage: Bacteria > Pseudomonadati > Pseudomonadota > Gammaproteobacteria > Lysobacterales > Lysobacteraceae > Novilysobacter > Novilysobacter viscosus. The sequence goes on along the minus strand of NZ_JBJMAV010000001.1, from coordinate 473,834 downwards.
TTCTGTTGCTGTCGTCGGCTTCCACCGCCATGGCACAGCAGCACGACCACCATCCACCGTCGCCCGTACCGGAGGCCGACGCGCCGCCCGCCGCCCCCAGCCCGCATGCCGATGCACACGACTCCGCGAGCGGTGTTCCGTCGCGCACCGAGGCAGAGGGTGTGGATCACTCGGGGATGGACCACGGTGGTATGGAGCACTCCGAAATGGCTGCCCCGGAGGCGGAGCAGTCCGGAATAGATCATTCCGGGATGGATCACTCCCGAATGGATCACTCCGGGATGGATCACTCCGGGATGGATCACTCCGGGATGGATCACTCGGGGATGGACGACCCGGAAGTGGATCACCCAGCGATGGATCACTCGGGAATGGATCACCCGCAAGTGGAAGGCCCAAAGCCCCCTGCCCCGTCCCAGCCGATTGAGCCGATTCCCCCGGTCACCGATGCCGACCGCGCCGCTGCTTTCGCGCCGCTTGAGCACAGCATGGAGCACCCCTCGGAATTCAACAGCTTCGTCCTGTTCAACCGCCTGGAAGCCACCAAGGGTGATCACGGCCAGGGCCAGGCGTGGGAGGCGCAGGGGTGGTTCGGCACGGACCTCGACCGCCTGTGGGTACGCAGCGAGGGCGAGCGTGCGGAAGGTCAAGTCGAGTCGGCGGACCTCGAGGTGCTGTACGGCCGCAGCGTGACGCCCTGGTGGGACGTGCTGGCTGGCGTGCGCCATGAGTTCGAGCCCGGGCCGTCGCGGTCGTGGGCCGCGATCGGCGTGCAGGGCCTGGCGCCCTACATGTTCGAAGTGTCGGCCACGGCGTACGTGGGCGAATCGGGCCGGACCGCGGCCCAGGTCGAGGTCGAGTACGAGGTGCTGTTCACCAACCGGCTGATCCTGCAGCCGCTGGTGGAGCTTGAATTCCACGGCCAGGATGACCCCGCCCGGGGCATCGGGTCGGGTCTGTCCAGGGCCGAGGCGGGGTTGCGGCTCCGGTACGAAATCCGTCGCGAGTTCGCCCCCTACATCGGCCTGGTCCGCGAGCGCGCATTCGGCGGTACCGCCGACTATCGTCGAGCAGAAGGCGAGCCGGTCGATGACACCCTGCTGGTCGCCGGCGTGCGCGTCTGGTTCTGAGCGCGATCGCCACCCGTCCCAACTTCCCGAACATTCCGAACAACCTCGAGGACACCGAAATGAAGCACCCAACCACATCGATCGTCGCGCTGGTCCTGGCAGGCGCTGCCATGACGGCTTGCGCACGCGCGCCGGAGACAGCCTGCACCGTCGCCGAACCGGCAACCCCCGTGACCCAGGCCGCGCCCGAGGCTGCGCAGGTCACCGAAGCCAGTGTCGTCCACGTCCACAAGAGCGCCAGTTGCGGTTGCTGCACCTTGTGGGTCGACCACATGCGCGAGGCGGGTTTCACCGTCGAGGTGACCGACAGCGACGACGTCGGTGCGGTCAAGGAGCGGGTCGGCGTGCCGCTGGGCAAGGGCTCGTGCCACACCGCCGAGGTAGGCGGCTACTTCATCGAAGGCCATGTCCCGGCCGGCGACGTGAGGCGGTTGCTTGCAGAGCGTCCCGACGCCAAGGGCTTGGTGCTGCCGGGGATGCCGGCAGGTTCGCCCGGCATGGAAATGCCGGACGGCCGTACCCAGCCCTACACGGTCGAACTGGTGCACCGGGACGGCACCACAACGGAGTTTTCGCGCCACCAGCAGACGCCGGAACCCTCCTCCGCGGCGAACGACGGAACCTGATCTGGCCGCAGACGGGGCCCGTCCGGGTCGCGTCGCACTCGGCCCGCGCACGAAAAAAACGAAGGCCACCCGGAGGTGGCCTTCGTTGCGCTGCGTAAAGTGGCGTCCCCACGGGGATTCGAACCCCGGTCGCAACCGTGAAAGGGTTGTGTCCTAGGCCTCTAGACGATGGGGACGCAGTGGTCGATCGCACCGGGTTCGGCTGCTTTCACTCAGCCGGGCAACGAACAACCTTTGAAGTGGTGGAGCCAGCCGGGATCGAACCGGCGACCTCTACAATGCCATTGTAGCGCTCTCCCAGCTGAGCTATGGCCCCACGTGCTGGAAAGTCGACAAGCTTAGGGACGGTTCCGGTGGCCGTCAAGCGGTCTTTGCGAGTCCTTCGGAAATTTCCCCGGTGCGCTGCAGGGTCCCTGCGCCATGGCCCTGCTCGGCCAGGTATTCCAGCCACTTTCCGAGGAAGGTGTTCATGCGCATGCGATGCCCGATGACCTCCAGCGGCGGCGGATACATGCCGATGGCGTCCTGCCAGCGACGCCCCACGTAGCAGTGGGTCGCCTCTGCCTGGCGGGTGTCGTTGTACAGGCGCAGGTAGGCCGAAGGATCGGGCTCCCCGGTCACCGGGTCGGGCATCGCATACGTCAAGCGCAGCTCGGTGGTGAAGCGATGCTGCTCCAGGATATCGACGCACACGTCCAGCCCGTCGCCGACGCTCGAGTCATGCCGGCCCCGGGCAAGCGATGCGGGGTCGAACAGTGCCTGCAGGCGAGCATGGTTCTCGGCGTACAGCCCCATCAGCCAGCCAAGGCGGCTGAGCCGGGGGATGCGCGCGACGCGTACGGAAGAGATTGAACCCATGCGCCGATGCTACACGCGCGCCACGCGCCGCGGCAGCGTTGACGAAGGCTATCGCGCGCCCTACGTTAAGCGTTCACCCGGCCAGCCCTTGGCGGCTGCGGGCACCCGAGGTGGCTAGAACATTTCCCTGCGCAACCCGAGGGTCGACAGCACCTTGCTGGAGATCTCCTCGATCGACGTATGCGTGGTACTGAGCGTCGGAATGCGCTCGGCGCGGAACATCATTTCGGCTGCCGCCACCTCGCTACGGCACGTTTCCAGGCGAGCGTAGCGCGAGTCCGGGCGACGCTCCTGACGGATCTGCTGCAACCGCACCGGGTCGATGGTGAGCCCGAAGAGCTTGCTGCGATGCGCGCGCAGGCGCGGCGGCAACCGGTCGTGCTCGAGGTCTTCCTCGGTCAGCGGGTAGTTCGCCGCACGCACCCCGTGATGCAGTGCCAGGTAGACGCAGGTTGGCGTCTTTCCGGCGCGTGACACCGCGACCAGGATCAGGTCGGCCTCGTCGTAGTCGATGCTGGCGCCGTCATCGTGGCTGAGTGCGTAGTTCATCGCGTTGATCCGGCGATGGTAGGTCTCGAAGTCCACCAGGCCGTGCGCGCGGCCGACCGTGTGCTGGCGGGTTTCCCCGAGCTCCTGCTCGAGCGGTTCGATGAAAGGCGCGAACACGTCCAGCATCAGCGCTCCGCTTTCCGCCAATGCCGACCCCACCGTGACGTCCATGCAGGAGTTGATGACCACGGGACGCACGCCATGCAGTTCGGCGGCGGCGCGGATCCGGTCGGCCGCCTCGTGGGCCCGCTCGACGCTGTCCACGAAGGAGATCCGGTCGCTGACGAAACGCGTGGTCGTGAACTGGGTCAACAGGCTGTGGCCAATGGTTTCGGCGGTAATGCCGGTGCCGTCGGATACATAGAACACCGGGCGCAATCCGGTCATCGGAAACCTCCGCCATGCCCGCCGCGCGGGCCGCTCCATACGAAAAACCCCGTCGAATCAACCTTGTATGCATTCGACGCCCGGGCGATCATAGCGGCTTGGCCGCGTCCGCTGTCGGCGCCAACCCATTCCACCCCCTGCCCTCGCCCCGAACCCCCGGGAGATCGACGCCTTGAACGAAAACATCCTCTGGCTGCACGCGCTGCGCCTCAACGACCTGGCCCGCGTGGGCGGCAAGAACTCGTCGCTCGGCGAGATGATCGGCCACCTCGCAGGGCTGGGCGTATCGGTGCCCGGCGGGTTTGCCACCACGGCCGAGGCGTTCAAGGACTTCATCGCCCACAACGACCTGCATCACCGCATCTTCGACCGGCTTGCCACGCTGGACGTGGAGGACGTCGCGGCCCTGACCGCGGCAGGCGGCGAGATCCGCGGCTGGGTGATCGATGCCCCGCTGCAACCGGGGCTGGATGCCGACATCCGCACGGCCTACCGTCAACTGTGCGCCGAGAACGGCGGCGGCGAGGTCGCGGTGGCGGTACGGTCGTCGGCGACCGCCGAGGACCTGCCGGATGCGTCGTTCGCCGGCCAGCAGGAGACGTTCCTCAACGTCACCGGCGAGGACGACGTCGTCCGCAAGGTCAAGGAGGTTTTCGCCAGCCTCTACAACGACCGCGCCATTGCGTATCGCGTGCACCATGGCTTCAAGCACGAAGACGTGTTCCTGTCGGCGGGCGTGCAGTTGATGGTGCGCTCCGACGTGGGCGCGTCGGGCGTGCTGTTTACCCTGGACACCGAGTCCGGCTTCCGCGAGGTGGTCTTCATCACCGGCAGCTACGGTCTTGGCGAAATGGTCGTCCAGGGCGCGGTCAACCCGGACGAGTTCTATGTCTACAAGCCGACCCTGGCGCAAGGAAAGCCGGCCATCCTTCGCCGCTCCATCGGAGCCAAGCAGCTGCGCATGGTCTATTCGGACGCGCCGGGCGAGCGCGTCCGTACCGAGGAGACGCCACTCGCCCTGCGCAACGCGTTCTCCATCACCGATGAGGACGTGCACGAACTGGCGCGGCAGGCCATCACCATCGAGAAGCACTACGGCCGTCCGATGGACATCGAATGGGCGAAGGATGGCGTCAGCGGCAAGCTGTTCATCGTCCAGGCCCGCCCGGAGACGGTGAAGTCGCGCGGCAAGCCCACCCAGCTCGAGCGGTTCCAGCTGGGTGAGCGCGGCCCGGTGATTTGCGAAGGGCGCGCCATCGGCCAGAGGATCGGCAGCGGCGTGGCGCGCGTGGTGCGGTCGCTGGCGGACATGAGCCGCGTGCAGCCGGGCGACGTCCTGGTGGCCGACATGACCGACCCCGACTGGGAGCCGGTGATGAAGCGCTCGGCCGCGATCGTCACCAACCGTGGCGGCCGCACCTGCCACGCCGCGATCATCGCGCGCGAGCTGGGCGTACCGGCGGTGGTCGGGACGGGCAACGGGCTGGACACCATCAAGGACGGGCAGACCGTCACCATCAGCTGCGCCGAAGGCGACACAGGCTTCATCTACGACGGTGCCCTGCCCTTCGAGCGCCACGTGGCGGACCTGGAGAAGATGCCCGAGGCGCCGCTCAAGGTGATGATGAACGTCGCCAACCCCGAGCGCGCATTCGACTTCGCCATGCTGCCCAACGCGGGCGTCGGGCTGGCGCGGCTGGAGATGATCATCGCCAGCCACATCGGCATCCATCCCAAGGCGCTGCTCGAGTACGCGAGCCAGGACGCGGCGACGAAGAAGCAGATCGATGAGCGCATCGTCGGATACGGCGACCCGGTCGACTTCTACGTGGACCGGCTGGCCGAGGGCATCGCGACGATCACCGCATCCTTCGCACCCAACCCGGTCATCGTCAGGTTGTCCGACTTCAAGTCCAACGAGTACGCCAACCTGATCGGCGGCAGCCGTTACGAGCCGCACGAGGAGAACCCGATGATCGGCTTCCGCGGCGCCAGCCGCTACGTCGACCCGAGCTTCACCGAAGCCTTCGCGCTTGAGTGCCGCGCGGTGCTGAAGGTGCGGCAGGAGATGGGCCTCACCAACTGCTGGGTGATGATCCCGTTCGTGCGCACCCTGGACGAAGGCCGCAAGGTGGTCGACGTGCTGCGTGCAAACGGTCTGGAGCAGGGTAAGGACGGCCTGAAGATCATCATGATGTGCGAGCTGCCGTCCAACGCGCTGCTGGCCGACGAGTTCCTGGAAATTTTCGACGGCTTCTCGATCGGTTCAAACGACCTCACCCAGCTGACGCTGGGGCTGGATCGTGATTCGGCGCTGGTCGCGCACCTGTTCGACGAACGCGACGCGGCGGTCAAGAAGCTGTTGTCGATGGCGATCCAGACCGCGCGCGCCAAGGGCAAGTACGTGGGCATCTGCGGACAGGGCCCGAGCGACCACCCCGACCTGGCCGAGTGGTTGATGGACCAGGGCATCGAGTCGGTGTCGCTGAATCCCGACACCGTGGTCGACACCTGGCTCCGGCTGGCCAAGGCCAAGGCCAGATCCGGTGCGAAGGACGCCTGATGCAGGCCTCGTGACACCGCGATGACCCGTGCCCCGCCTGCGGGCGGCGCACGACCCACGCCCCGCCCTGTGCGGGGCGTCGTTTTTCAAGAGACTGGCTCGAACGGGAGGTGAGACGTGCAGGCATGGTGGAGTACGGCGCAGGACGCCGGTTGGACCGCGGCAGCGGCCTCGATTGGATTGCGCGTGCTGGGCGCGCTGGTGCTGCTCGCGATCGGCATCCGCATCGCCAAGTGGATCGCCGGGCTGGCCGAGCGGGGCCTTGCCCGGGCGGAAGTGGAGCCCACCGCGGTACTGTTCCTGCGCAAGGCCGCCTACATCGCGTTGCTGGTCGTGCTGGTGCTGGCGGCGCTGCAGGTGGTCGGGGTGCCGATGACCTCGATGATCGCAGTGCTGGGTGCGGCGGGCCTTGCGATCGGCCTGGCGCTGAAGGACTCCCTGTCCAATATCGCATCGGGCGTAATGCTGGTTTCGCTGAAGCCGTTCCGGGTCGGCCACGTGGTCACCATTGGCGGGGAGACCGGCAAGGTCGAATCGGTCAGCATCTTCCAGACCGTGCTGCGCGGGCCGGACAACCAGACCATCGTGCTTCCCAACAGCCTGATCACCACCGACTCGATCATCAACCTGACGCCGGACGTTATGCGCCGTATCGAGCTGGTCATCGGCATCGGCTACGGCGACGACATCGATGCCGCCCGGGGCGTGGCCCTGGGAATCATGCGTGAGGACGAACGGGTGCTGTCGGAACCGGAGCCCGACGTGCTGGTCTATGCGCTGGGCGATAACAGCGTCAACCTCGGCATCCGCTGCCACGTGGCGAATGCCGACTTCTTCGTGGCCAAGTGCGAGTTGACCGAGCGCATCAAGAAGGGCTTCGATGCAATCGGCGTGAGCATCCCTTTCCCGCAGCGCGACGTGCACATGTACCACCATGTCGCGGCCAACGCGGCAGCCGGCGGTGCCTACAGGCTGGTGGAGGATGCGACGGCCCGGCCGGCAGCGGCCGACCAGGCGCCGGGACGACGGGCCGTCGGGGTCGACGACCCGGGGCACATACCCAGCGAAGACCCGAAGTAGCCTGCCTACCCCTGCGGCAGGCCGCTCAAGCGCCCCATGAAATAGCGGTAGTGGCGCAACTCGGCGATGGAGTCCTGCACGTCGCTGAGCGCGGTGTGCTTGGCCTCCTTGCCGACCCCGGCCATCACCTCGGGCGCCCACCTGCGCGCCAGCTCCTTGAGCGTGCTGACGTCGAGGTTGCGATAGTGGAAGTGGCGCTCGAGCGCCGGCATCTCGCGATGCAGGAAGCGCCGGTCCTGGCAGATCGAGTTGCCGCACATCGGCGAGGCGCTGGCCGGCACCCACTCGTTGAGGAACGCCAGCGTGCGCGCCTCCGCTTCCTCCGCGGAAACCCCCTGCTCCAGCGAACGGTTCCACAGCCCGGACTTGCGGTGCTGGTTGCGGTTCCACTCGTCCATGGCCTCCAGCCGCTGCAGCGGGTGGCGGATCGCCAGCTCCGGCCCCTCGGCCAGCACGTTGAGGTCGGGGTCGGTCACCACCGTCGCGATCTCGAGGATCGAGTCGTTGACCGTGTCCAGCCCGGTCATCTCCAGGTCGATCCAGATCAGCCGCTGATCGTTTGCATTCTTCCCAGCCATGGGCTCCCCGCCGTGTCCGTGTAGCGGCATGATAGCCGAGCCCCGACCCCGCAAGAGCCGCCACGGATGTTCCAGAACACCCATTACGCAATCCTGACCGCCATGCTGGCACCGGCCTTCTTCCTGACCGCGACCGCATCGCTGCTGATGTCCGCCAACAACCGCCTTGCGCGGGTGGTGGACCGGCTGCGCGCCCTGCTGCGAGAGCTGGATGAGGGCGACATGGACGCCACGGCGGCGCGTCGGATGGATCGCCTGATAGAACTGCAGCGCCGTCGGTCCAACCTGGTACTGCGGGGGAGCCAGCTGCTGTACGCGGCGATCAGCTTCTTCGTCGGCACCAGCCTGTCGGTTGCGATCGACGCGTTCCTGGACTACCGGCTGGGGAGCCTGCCCACGATCCTGGCGGTGCTGGGCGTATTGGCGATGTTCGCCGCCAGCATCAACCTCTCGCGCGAGTCGGCGATGGCCGTGTCCGCGCTCAACGAGGAGATGGACCATGCCCACGGGCTCGCGCGGGCGAAGCGACGGGACCTGGCGGAGTAAGCGTCGTACCTCGCGGGACGGGATCGGCGGTGGTTCGCCGCCGCCGGGGGCGGCGCAGTCGCGCTCGACGCATGGCTGGCGATGCCGGATCCGTAACAGACGGGCGCCTTCGGCCGCGAACGTGACCTGGACGTGCGTCCACCGCGCCGATCGCCGCCGAAGCCGCGCCTACAGGTCAACGCACTGGCCGCGGTCAGGCGCCGCCTTGCCCCGCGGCCGGCTTCCGTCGCTTGCGCCGGAAGTATGCCGTGAGCTTGCCCCCGGCTTCCTCGCCCAGCACGCCGCCGACCACTTCGACACGGTGGTTGTGGCGTGGGTCGGCCAGCAGGTCGAACACGCTGCCAGCCGCGCCGGTCTTCGGGTCATGGGCGCCGAATACGACACGTGCGATGCGCGCATGCACCATCGCCATGGCGCACATCGCACACGGCTCGAGGGTGACGTAGAGGGTGCTGCACAACAGCCGGTGGTTGCCGAGCCGACGACCGGCCTGCCGCATGGCCACGATCTCGGCATGTGCGGTCGGGTCATGCTCGGTGATATTGCGATTCCAGCCTTCCCCAAGCACCTCTCCATCGGCGGAGACCAGGACGGCTCCGACCGGGATCTCGTCGTCCTCGCGCTCGGCGCGGTCGGCCAGCGCCAGCGCGTGGCGCATCCAGTGCTCGTCGGCAGCGGCTACCGCTCCTGGATTCGACACGCTCACTCCGAAGGGGCTTGGTCAAGTTCGGAACGGCCATCCCTGGCGCTGCACTTTCCTCTTCGGATCGTCCGGCCCGGCCATCCATGGCCGGTCAGTCGTCGGCCTGCGAGCATGTGGCTCGCGAGCAGGCCGACTACTCCCACTCGATCGTCGCGGGCGGCTTGCCGCTGATGTCGTAAACAACGCGAGAAACGCCCCGCAACTCGTTGATAATCCTGTTTGAAACGCGTCCCAGGAATTCGTAAGGAAGGTGTGCCCAGTGGGCGGTCATGAAGTCGATGGTCTCGACCGCGCGCAACGCGATCACCCATTCGTACGCACGGGCATCACCGACCACGCCGACCGAGCGCACCGGCAGGAACACCGCGAACGCCTGGCTGGTCTTGTCGTACAGCCCGGCCCGGCGCAACTCCTCGATGAAGATGTTGTCGGCCTTGGCCAGCAGTTCAGCGTATTCGCGCTTGACCTCGCCGAGGATGCGCACGCCCAGCCCGGGACCCGGGAAGGGATGGCGGTAAACCATCGACTCGGGCAGCCCCAGTTCCACTCCAAGCCGGCGCACCTCGTCCTTGAACAGTTCGCGCAGTGGCTCGACCAGGCCCATCTTCATGTGTTCGGGCAGGCCGCCGACGTTGTGGTGGCTCTTGATGACGTGGGCCTTGCCGGTCTTGCTGCCGGCCGACTCGATCACATCCGGGTAGATGGTGCCTTGCGCCAGCCACCGGGCGTTCTTCAGCCGGCCGGCTTCCTCGTCGAATATCTCGACAAACAGGTTTCCGATGATCTTGCGCTTGGCTTCCGGGTCGGACACGCCCTCAAGGGCCTTGAAGTAGCGGTCGGCGGCGTCGACCCGAATCACGCGAACGCCCATGTGCTCGGCGAACATCGCCATCACCTGGTCGCCCTCCTTCCACCGCAACAGGCCCGTGTCGACGAACACGCAGGTCAGCTTGTCGCCGATGGCCTTGTGCAGGAGCGCGGCGACCACGGACGAGTCCACGCCGCCGGACAGGCCGAGGATGACCTCGTCGCCGCCCACCTGCTCGCGTACGCGGGCGATCTGGTCATCGATGATATGGGCCGCGGTCCAAAGGGTCTGGCATCCACAGATTTCGGTCACGAACCTGCGCAGCAGGGTCTGCCCCTGCAGCGTGTGGGTGACTTCGGGGTGGAACTGCACGCCGTACCAGCGCTTGGCCTCGTTGGCCATCGCAGCCACGGGGATGCGGTCGGTCCGGGCGGTGACGGTGAACCCCGGCGGCGCGGTGGCGACGTGGTCGCCGTGGCTCATCCAGACGTTGAGCCGCGGCTCGCCGCCGTGGTCGCTCAGGCCGCCCAGCAGCGCGTCATGCGCGACCAGCTCGACTTCGGCGTGGCCGAACTCACGTGCATCCGCGGCCTCGGTGGTGCCGCCCAGTTGGGCAGCCAGTGTCTGCATGCCGTAGCAGATGCCCAGGATCGGCAGGCCGCTGTCGAACGCCTGCTGCGGCGCGTGCGGGGCATCGGCCAGGGTCGTGGACTCGGGCCCCCCCGACAGGATGATGCCCTTGGCGCCGAACGCCGCGATCTCGTCCGGGTCGTGGTCCCAGGCCCAGATTTCGCAGTAGACCCCTATCTCGCGCACCCGCCGGGCGATCAGCTGCGTGTACTGCGCGCCGAAGTCGAGGATGAGGATCTTGTCGGAATGGATGTCGGTCATGGGGCTGGTGCAGGAGATGGGGAACAGGGGGGGGAGAAGGAACCAGAAAAGTCCGGCAGGGCGTTTCGGGGGATGGAGGGAATTCCTGCTCCCCGCCCTCGCCTCACCCTGCCCGGTAGTTCGGCGGCTCTTTGGTGATCTGCACGTCGTGCACGTGGCTCTCCCTCGAGCCTGCACCGGTGATGCGGACGAAGCCGGGCTTCTTGCGCATGTCCTCGATCGTGGCGCATCCGACATACCCCATCGTCGCGCGCAGGCCACCGGCCAGCTGGTGGACCACGCTGCGCAACGGGCCGCGATACGGCACGCGGCCCTCGATGCCTTCCGGCACCAGCTTGTCGGCGTCGGATGCGTCCTGGAAGTAGCGGTCCTTGGAGCCCATCTCCATGGCGCCAAGGCTGCCCATGCCGCGGTAGCTCTTGTAGCTGCGGCCCTGGAACAGTTCGGCTTCGCCGGGCGCCTCCTCGGTGCCGGCAAACAGGCCGCCGACCATTACCGTGGAAGCACCGGCGGCCAGCGCCTTGCCGATGTCACCCGAGTACCGGATGCCGCCATCGGCGATCAGCGGAATGCGGTCCTGCAGTGCCTCTGCGACCATCGCTACCGCGGTGACCTGGGGTACGCCCACGCCTGCCACGACGCGGGTCGTGCAGATCGAGCCCGGTCCAACGCCCACCTTGACCGCGTCCGCGCCGTGGTCCATCAGTGCCAGGGCGGCGTCACCGGTGACAATGTTGCCGCCGATCACCTGCAACTGCGGGAAGCGCGCCTTGACCCACTTCACCCGGTCCAGCACGCCCTGCGAGTGGCCGTGGGCGGTATCGACCACCACCACGTCAACGCCCGCCGCGGCGAGTGCTTCCACCCGGGCTTCGGTGTCGCCGCCCACGCCGACCGCCGCACCGACCAGCAGCCGCTCGCTGCTGTCGTACGCGGCGTTGGGGTTGTCCGACTTCTTCTGGATGTCCTTGACGGTGATCAGGCCACGCAGCTCGAAGCCGTCGTTGACCACCAGCACCTTCTCGATACGGTGCTTGTGCAGGAGTTGCACCACCTCCTCGTCGCTGGCGCCTTCGTTGACCGTCACCAGGCGGTCGCGCTTGGTCATGATGTGGCGAACCGGGTCGTCGAGCTTCTTCTCGAAGCGCATGTCGCGGCTGGTGACGATCCCGACCAGTTGCCCCCCGTCCACCACCGGCACGCCGGAGATGTTGCGCGCACGGGTGAGCTTCAGCACTTCGGCGATGGTGGTCTCGGGGCCGACGGTGAACGGCTCCTTGATCACGCCGGCCTCGAACTTCTTGACCTGCGCCACGTGCGCGGCCTGCTGCTCCAGGCCCATGTTCTTGTGGATGATGCTCAGGCCGCCCAGCTGGGCCAGCGCGATGGCGAGGCGAGCCTCGCTGACGGTGTCCATCGCCGCCGAGAGGATCGGCAGGCGGATGACCAGGTCGCGGGTGACGCGGGTTTCGAGCGAGACGTCCTTGGGCAGGACGGTGGAATGCGCGGGGACGAGCGATACGTCGTCGTAGGTCAGCGCTTCAGCCTGGATGCGCAGCATGGGGCGGCCCGGGGAGATGAAGCGCGCCATTGTACGCCGTCCGGGCCCTGCCCTGCTGGCCGTGGCCCACCCCGCGGAAAAGCCGGGCGCGGCGGCGCAGGCTGCCCCCGGCCCATTGCTAGGGGTCCGACGCCTCGGCTGCTTCCAGGGTGTTCTGCATCAGCGTGGCGACGGTCATCGGCCCGACCCCGCCCGGCACGGGCGTTATCCAGCTGGCACGCCCGGCCGCGGCGGCATAGCCCACGTCCCCCACCAGCCGGCCGTCGTCCAGCCGGTTGATGCCCACGTCGATGACCACCGCGCCCGGCTTGACCCACTCGCCGGGGATCAGCTGCGGCCGCCCGACCGCCACCACCAGGATGTCGGCGCCGCGAACGGCGGCTTCGAGTACGTCAGGAGGCGTGAACTTGTGGCAGCTGGTGGTCGTGCAGCCCGCGATCAGCAGCTCCAGCGCCATCGGGCGGCCCACATGGTTGGACACGCCGACGATGGTGGCGCTCTGGCCGCGCACCGGCCGGTCGGTGTAGCCCAGCAGCGTCGTGATGCCGCGCGGCGTGCACGGCCGCAGTCCGAACTGGCGCAGCGCCAGGTGCCCCACGTTCTCGGGGTGGAACCCGTCTACGTCCTTGTCCGGGTCGATGCGATGGATCAGGGCGGTGGCGTCCCGGCGGTCCGGCAGCGGCAATTGCACGAGGATACCGTGGACGTCCGGGTCGGCGTTGAGGCGATCGATCAGCGCGAGCAGCTCGGCGTCGCTGGTGTCGGCCGGCAGGTCGTGGTCGATCGCTCGGATACCCACCTTTTCCGCTGCACGCCGTTTGTTGCGCACGTACACCGACGATGCGGGGTCGTTGCCCACCAGCACCACCGCCAGCCCCGGTGGCCGCTTGCCCGCCGCGAGCCGCTCGTCGACCCGGGCCTTGAGGTTGTCGAGCAGGTCCTCGGCGATGCGCTTGCCGTCGAGGATGCGGGCCGTACCTGTCTGGGTCATTGGGATGGTGGGCGCTGCGCTAGAGTCGGGCCGCGCATTATCGCCCATCCCGCCCGCCCTCCTGGAGACTGCCATTGAACCAGCACGACATTGCCACCACGGCTATCGAGGCCGCCGTCTTCCGACGCCTGCGCCAGCACCTGCTGGAGCAGCGTCCGGACGTCCAGAACATCGACCTGATGATCCTGGCCGGTTTCTGTCGTAATTGCCTTGCCGACTGGTACCGCGAGGCGGCCGAGTCGCAAGGCATCGCCATGAGCCGCGACGATGCCCGCCAGACCGTGTACGGCCAGCCATTCGCGGAATGGAAGGCCAAGCACCAGGCCGAGGCGACGCCTGCGCAGCTGGCCGCGTTCGAGGCCGCCACGCGCGGCCCTGGTGGCTGAGTCCGACCGGGCCGTGACCGCCAGACCCCCAGGGCCGTGGCCGATGCTGATCCCCCTGTTGCTGGTGGTGGCCGTCTACCTGGCGATGTGCGTGCTGGTCGCCCTGCGCCAGCGCGACCTGATGTACTTCCCCGCACTGACCCGTGCACCGGCCAACGAGACCGACCTGACCCTGGTTGTGGAAGACCTGAAGCTGCGTGCCTGGGTCGTCAACCCGGGCCAAGCGCGCGCGATCGTCTATTTCGGGGGGAACGCCGAGTCCGTCCAGTTCAATCGCGAAGCGTTCGCGAAGTGGTTCCCGGGGCACACCGTCTACCTGCCGGCATATCGCGGCTACGGTGCCAGCGAGGGAGAACCCCGCGAGGCCGCATTGCAGGGCGATGCGCTGGTGTTTTTCGACCACGCCGCGTCGCGCCACGCCACCGTCGACCTGATCGGCCGCAGCCTGGGCAGTGGGGTCGCCGCGCACGTGGCCTCCATGCGGCCGGTCCGCAAGCTGGCGCTGGTGACCCCGTTCGACCGCATGGCGTCGGTTGCAGGCCACCACTACCCGTGGCTGCCGGTGGAGCGGCTGCTCACCGAGCGGTACCAGACGGCTGCCGCGCTGACCGGCTTCGGAGGCGAGGTGCTGGTGGTGCGTGCGCAGCGCGACGACGTCGTCCCGGCCGCCAGCACGCGAAATCTCATCGACACCCTACCCGCGTCATCGACCCGCGTCGTCTCGCTGGCCGAGGCCGGGCACAATACGGTGGATCGTGATCCCGCCTACGGCGAGTCGTTGCGGGCCTTCATGGATCGCGACGGCGACACGCGCTAGTCCCCGGTGGCGGGCGCGCTGCAGCGGGGAACGCCCGAGCCCACCACGCAATTCACGCAGCAGGCCTGCGGCAGCGGAGCCGCCTGTGGGACAAACGCGCGCGAAGGCCCCATCGGCAGGCCCGGCTTCAGCTTCAACAACGTCGCCCAATGCTTGCGGTTGAAGTCGCAGGCGGCCGGATTGGCGGGCGAACAGTTGGCCGTGTCGCCTTGCGGAAGTCCCCAGAACCGCCCGTCGCGGTTCAGCGGAAGGATGCGCATGGTGACTGCCTGCAGCACGTTGCCCCCGATGAGGTGCGCTTGGCCGCCGCGACCGGCCTGGACGACCACTTCGCAGTGCATCGCCAACGATGCCCCCGGGTTGCGCGTGAACCATGCTGACAACGCCGGATGGCTGTCGGCGCCGGCGCCGGTGCCCCGCACGTAACACAGCAGGTCACCTACCTCCGGGCGCGCGGTGCGTGGATCCTGGGCCGTGTAAGGACTCGACTCCGGTCGCTGGTACGCCTCACGTACGTAGTCGACGTGGCCCGGGGAGGGGCGGAAGCCCGGCACGCCCGCCTGCACCATCACGTATGACATGAAAGCTGCGGACCATGGCTTGTCCACCACGAACGTCCGGCATCCGGGTATCGGGCCGCCCCCGCGCCGGGCGTATGCGCAGGTGCTGGCGCCTGGCGCGAACGCCATCGAGCCCAACAGCCCGCTGCCCTGCCAGTAGTCCACCACGCGCAGCCACGCCGGGGTGGAACCGTCGGCCAGCCGGGTGTCCTCGGCCTCGGCGACGGTGGTGCTGGCCAGGCGACCCTGCGCATCGATGAAGGGCTGGAACCACAACGCGTGTTCCCGACATGCGACCGAGGCAATGCGCGAGGGCAGGTCCCGAGCCTGGAGCGGATCAGTCGAGGTACACCCGGCGCTCGCAGCTACGGGCCAGAGCGCCAACACCGCCAGGGCCACCGGCAGCCCCAACCAACGCGCGTGCTGCATTGTCCGCTCCTCGTCTATCCGCGTGTCGAAATAGCTTACGGACCGATGGACGCGGGGGTCACTGGCCGGCGCAGAACCGCGCGTAGTCGATATAGCCGGGGAACGGTGTACCGGGCGTGCATACCGGGCACTGCGGGTCGGCGTGCAGGCGGGTTTCCCGGAAGCGCATGGCCAGCGCATCGAAGTGCAGCAGCCGCCCACGCAGCGGATCGCCTAGGCCCAGGATCAGCTTGATCGCCTCGGTGGCCTGCAGCAGCCCGATCACGCCGGGCACCACGCCCAGGACGCCGGCCTCGGCGCAATTGGGCGCGGACTCCGGCGGCGGCGGTTCCGGGAACAGGCAGCGGTAGCAGGGGGCATCGCCTCGGTGGCGCCCCGCATCGAACACGCTGACCTGACCTTCGAACCGGTGCACCGCCCCATACACCAGCGGCTTGCGCAACTGCACGCAGGCATCGTTGAGCAGGTACCGGGCCGGAAAGTTGTCGGCGCCGTCGATGACGACATCGGCCGACGCGATCAGCCGCTCGACGTTGCCGGCGCCAATCCGCTCGGGGAAGGCGTCGACGTCCACCGAGGGGTTCAGTGCGTTGAGAGCGATGCGTGCCGACTCCACCTTGGGCACGCCCACGCGGGCATCGGTATGCAGGATCTGGCGCTGCAGGTTACTTCGGTCGACGACATCGTCGTCGGCCAGTACGAGCGAGCCCACGCCTGCGGCGGCAAGGTAGTAGGCCGCCGGCGAACCCAGTCCGCCGGCCCCGACGATCGCCACCCGCGCGTCGTGGAGTCGCCGCTGCCCCGCTTCGCCCACTTCCGGCAGGCGCAGGTGGCGGGAGTAGCGTTCATGGAAGTCCACGTCGCCCTCCACTGCCGACACCGGCAAGCCTTCGGCGACCCAGCGGTCCGTCCCGCCATCCACCGAACAAACCGCCCGGAACCCGGCTTCCACCAGACTCTGTGCGGCCTGCAGGGATCGGCCACCGACCTGGCAGATCAGCATGACCGGCGTGGACCGGGTCGGGATCACGGCGTCCGGATTGGCCTCCAGCTCTGCCCGCGAGACGCCGGTCGATCCCTCGGCACCGCCCAGTGCCCGCTCGTGCGACTCGCGTACGTCGATCAGCAGGACGCCCTCCGCCTGGCGTCGATGGGCCTGGGCCGGGGTGATGCGGTCCACGGCGCTGGGGGAGGAGTCGTGATCCATGCCGGGACTATCGTGCGGGGCCGTCATGCATACGGCAATACGTCCACCACCGCACCGGCCTGCAGCGACTGCGCGCCTTCCGGCACCACGATCAACGCGTTCGAATCGGCGGCTGCACGCAGGCGATGCGACCCGGTCGCCCCGCTCGGCACCACCTGCAGCCCGCCCTCTCCGTCTGCCATCAAACGGCCCCGCACGAACTCTCGGCGGGGGTGGGTCTTCTCGATGGGCGCCGAAAGGCGGGCACTCCAGCTTTGCCGGGCCTCGGTCCGGCCCTGCAGTCCGTCAACCAATGCCCGGCCAAGGGTCAGCCAGGTCGCCAACACCGACACCGGGTTGCCCGGCAGCGCCAGGATGCGCGCCTGGTCGATGCTGCCAAGCAGGACGGGCATGCCCGGCTTCATGCGCACCTTCCAGAAGTGGATCTCGCCGAACTCCGCAACGACAGCAGGGATGTGGTCTCTTTCCCCGGCCGACACCGCGCCACAGGTCACCACCAGGTCGAAGGCACAGGCGGCGTCGCGCAGCGCGATTTCCACCTGGCGCGAATCGTCGGGCAGTCGCGGCCAGGCGGTGGGCTCCAGGCCTTCTGAGCGCAGCAGGCCCATCAAGAGCTCTCGGTTGCTGTCATGGATCTGGCCCGGTGCCAACGGCATGCCGGGTTCGACAAGCTCGTCGCCGCTGGTGAACACCGCCACGGTCGGGCGACGACTGACCGGGAGCGAGGGAAGACCGAGCGAAGCGGCGAGCGAGACCCGGGCGGGAGTGAGCCACTGGCCGGCCGTGAGCACGAGGTCACCCCGGCGCACGTCTTCGCCAGCGCGGCGCACGTGGCTGCCGGCCGGTTCGTCTTGCGGCACGTGGACCTGCCCGCCTTCCAACCGCGCCCGCTCCTTTATGACCACGGTGTCGGCGCCTCCGGGCAACGGTGCGCCGGTGGTGATTCGCCAGCACTCCCCCGGGCCCAAAACCGCTGAAGCAGCGTCTCCGGCAAACTGCTCGCCCGACAGCCGGAACCCCCCGCGGCAGGCCGCCAGGTCGACATGGCGATAGGCGAAGCCGTCCATCGCGCTGTTGTCGAAAGGCGGCAGCGGCATGGGTGCGACCACGTCCCGGGCAAGAACGCGGCCATGCGTACGGCCAATCGCCTGCACCTCGATTTCCAGGCGATGCGCCTGGGCCAGGTTCGCAGTGACTGCCAACGCCTCCGCGTGGCTGATGGAGGTGGGGTATGTGGCCGTTGTCATCGGTCTTTATCCTTGCGGAAGCACGACGTGGGCCGCGTGCAGGTCGCCCAGCGTATTGAGATTGCCCAAGCGGCGCCCCGGCAGGGGGAGCGTCGCCAGGCCGGCCACCGCAACCAGGTCCCGGACCGCCAGCCGACCGGCATCGAGTGCACGTCGCGCATGCTCTGCGAGGACCTCCCTTCGCCACAGGGCCACCAACGGCTGCAGGCCGCCATCGTCCTGCACGACGATCCCGGGTACGCCCGGGTCCTGACGCGCGGCTGCGAGCAACCACCCGGGCAACTCCGGGGAAGGGTCGAGCACGTCCACCGGCAAGGTCATCAGCCAGGGTGTGCGGCACCGCGCCGCCAGCTCCGAGAGCCCCGCAATCGGGCCCCACCCCACGGCCGCATCCCGCACGGTGTGGAACCCAAGGGCGGCGTATCGAGGGTCATGCGAGTTGCTGCTGACCAGCACCTCGGCGATGCCATCGAATGCGCCTGCCAGGCGCGCCACCTGGGGCTGCCCGTCGCGGAGCAGCCACGCCTTGTCGACACCGCCCAGCCGGGTGCCCCGACCACCGGCGATCAGTCCGAGCGTCACCGGCAGCGCAGCCCTGCCACGCCCCATGCCCACGCCGGGCGCGACCGGGGTCACTTGCCCTTGACGTGCCGGAGCATCCGCCGCTTGCGGGCGACCTGGCGGTCGGTCAGCACGTTCTTCTTGCCTTCGTAGGGGTTGGTGCCTTCCTTGAACACGAACTGCACCGGGGTCCCGACCAGCTTGAAGCGCTTGCGGAAAAAGTTCTCCAGGTAGCGCTTGTAGCTGTCGCTCAACGTGCGCAGCCGGGTGCCGTGCACGGTGAAGGTGGGCGGATTGGTCCCGCTGGGATGGGCGAAGCGCAGCTTGGGCACGTGGCCACGGACCACCGGTGGTGGGTTGGTCTGGTAGGCGATCTCGACCGCCTTGGTCACCTCGGTGGTGCCGAACTCCCGCGTGGCCGATGCGTGGGCCCGGTGGATGGCGTTGAACAGTTCGCGCAGGCCCGATCCGTGCAGGGCGCTGATGCGCACCGCTTCGGCCCACTCCACGAATGCCAGTTTGCGCGACAGCAGGGCTTCGGTCTGCTGGCGCTGGTAGTCGGTCTGGCCGTCCCACTTGTTGACCGCCACCACCAGCGCCCGCCCGGCTTCCAGGGCGTAGCCCAGCACGCTGGCGTCCTGGTCGGTCACGCCCTCGCCCGCGTCCAGCATCACCACGGCCACCTGGCAGTGCTCGATCGCCTGCAGGGTCTTGATGATGGAGAACTTCTCGACCGCCTCGTCCACGCGTGACTTGCGACGTACGCCCGCGGTGTCGACCAACCGGTACAGGCGGCCGTCGCGCTCCATGTCAACCGAAACGGAGTCGCGCGTGGTGCCCGGCACTTCCGAGGCGATCATGCGCTCCTCCCCAAGCAGCCGGTTGACCAGGGTCGACTTGCCGACATTGGGGCGCCCGATGAAGGCGACGCGGATACGGGAGGGGTCGGTATCGAGTTCCGCCGACGTGCCCTCCTCGGGCAACGCCCCCAGGATCTCGTCGATCAGGTCGTCGATGCCCTGCCGGTGCGCGGAAGAGATGGCCAGCATCTCGGCGAAGCCGTAGCGGGCGAACTCGGCGCGAACCGCGTTGGAGTCCAGCCCTTCTGTCTTGTTGATGACCAGCATCGTGGGCCGCGAGGCCTTGCGCAGCCAGCGCAGGATGTCGTCGTCCAGGGCCGAAGCCCCTTCCCGGCCGTCGACGATGAACAGCACCAGGTCCGCTTCTTCGGCGGCGGCACGTGCCTGGCGCGCCGTGGCGCCCGCAAGGCCCTCGTCCTTCCCTGCGATGCCGCCGGTGTCCACGACCGCGAACGCCGGCAGGTCTTCCGGCCGGCACACGCCGTAGTGGCGGTCACGGGTCACGCCCGGCTCGTCATGCACAAGCGCATCGCGCGTGCGCGTCAACGCATTGAACAACGTGGACTTGCCTACGTTGGGACGGCCGACGAGGGCGACGAGGGGCAGCATGGTTGGACCTTGAAGCGGGAACGGAGCTGGATGGGGAACGGGGGTGTCCCGGTCTCCGCGTTCAACGCCCGACGCCCGGCGCGGACGTCAAGGCATGGGTGGCGCGGAGCACCGCGCCACGGGCAACTACTGGCCCAGGCGATAAGCGCTCAGGCGGCCATCGGTGTCCTGCGCCAGAAGGATGCCATCGACCACGACCGGCGCGGCGCGCAGTGCTTTGCCCGACAACCGTGTGCGGGCAGCAAACGAACCGTCCTGCAGGTCCAGCCAGTGCAGGTAGCCGTCGAAATCGCCGACTACGGCATAGCTCCCCTGGACGGCAGGCGCAGTCAGGTTGCGCCGCGCCAGGCCGGGTTGCTGCCACAACGCGCTGCCGCCGGCCTTGTCCAGCGCATAGACGGTACCGTCAGGTGCGGATACGACCAGCCGGTCCGGCCCCAGTCCGATCCGACCCGCGCCGCCGTGCTGGCTGGCCCACATCGGACGCCCCGTGGGGCCATCGATCGCGATGGTCTGCTGCTGGAAGCTGCTGGCATAGATGGCGGCGCCGTCCAGGACCGGAGCGCCGTCGACGTCGGCCATGCGGTCGAGTTCGGTGCGACCCTCCTGCCCGCCGACCACCTGCTCCCACAGCGGCGCGCCATCGGTGGCGCTCAACGCACTCAGGGTGCCGTCATCGTTGCCGACGAACACGTAGCCCGGCCCTAGCAGAACACCGTCGTTGCCGCGGACCGACA
This sequence comes from Novilysobacter viscosus, assembly GCF_046600715.1. Lineage (NCBI taxonomy): Bacteria > Pseudomonadati > Pseudomonadota > Gammaproteobacteria > Lysobacterales > Lysobacteraceae > Novilysobacter > Novilysobacter viscosus. Next base: position 453,150 of record NZ_JBJMAV010000001.1, on the reverse strand, counting down.
ATGGCGGGACATCATGGTTCCAGAACCAGCGACGCTGGCCGCTCGTCGCGTCGAACGCGGTCACTCGGCCGTCGTTTGAACGCACGAACACCATGCCCTGCCCGATGACCGGTGGGGCGATGACCTCGTTGCTGACCTTGGCTTCCCACCGCTGGGTACCGGTGGCGGCGTCCAGGGCAATCACTTCGCCATCGAGTCCCCCGGCCACGACCAGGCCTTCGCCCGCACCCGGGCCGCCACTGATTCGGACGTCCGTGGGGTAGTGCCAGAGCTGCCCGCCGGTTTGCAGGTCAAGCGCCCGGACACCCCCGTCAACCGCGGCGGCGTAGACACGCCCGTCCGCTACCACGGGCCCCTGGCGTAGGCCCAGCCGTCCTTCACCCTTGCCTACGTTCGTCGACCAGATCTGCACCGGGGATGCGCTGGCGGCGAAATCGGTCAACGCCACCGGCTCGCCGGCCTTGTCGTCGCGGTCAAACCAGCCACGGACCGTGCTGCAGCCTGAAAGGGTGGCAAGGCACGCCGCGATGGCTGCGGTGCGCAGGAGGATGCGGTGCGATTGCAGTGCTGGCTTCATCAAGACTGGGCCTCGGTACGGTCGACGGACCCACCGGCATCGGTGAGCTTCAATTCAAGGATTCCGCGCTGCGGCGATGCCACGTCCATGCCGGCCAGCGCTTGGGTGTAGGCCTCCCGCGCCAGCTCGGCCTTTCCGAGCGCCAGCTGCGCGTCGCCGCGGATCTCCAGCGCCGCCGGGCTGTCGGCCGTGCCGAGAAGCTCCAGTGCCTGGGTCGGCTCTCCGGCATCGATCAGCAACCGCGCGAGGCGGCGGGCGACCACGTCTTGCAGCGCGGGGTTGTCGCTGCGGATGCCGCGAAGGGTCGTGACCGCCGCTTCCGACTCGCCGGCCTCCACCTGCGCCGCCGCCAGTTGCAGTGCCGCCAGCACCTGGAAGGTGCCAGGCTCGAGCGCCGCGACCTGGCCGGCCGCGGCCGCCTCGCCGGCTTCTATACCGTTGACGACTGCTTGATAGCGGTCGGCGGCGGCCGACTGGCGGGCGTCCTGGTCGCGCTCCCACCACTGCCAGCCGCCGATGGCCGCCAGCCCCAGCAGGACCCCGCCGACCAGTCCTGCACCGTTACGGCGCAACCAGTCCTGTACGCGTTCGCTTTGTTCGTGTTCGTCGAGAATATCGTCTAGCGCCATGCCGGCCTGCCGTGCGGGGGCCCGCGCAATGGCGGGCCGGATCTGGAAATGCAATCGGCCGGACTACGCCGGCCGATGCAGGGCGTGGAGCCGCGGCGTGGTCAGTCGCGAACCGGCGCCAGCGAGCCGTCAGAGGATAGCGTAAAGCGCGCGACGTTGGCTCGGCTGAACGGCTCCAGGTCGATGAGCTCACCCCCCCTGCGCGCTTCCACTGCGGCCGAGTTGCCGAGTACCACGCGACCCACTTCGCCCTTGTCGTAGCTCAGCCGCTGCCCGGATTCCATCATTCCCTGCTCCAGCGCTTCGCCCTGCGCCGAGAACACCTGGACCCAGCTGTCGTCGCTGAAGCGCAGGGACAGGCCGGTCACCGCCGGGGCTGCGGCCTTGCTCCTGGGCGGCAAGGAGGCCATGGAGGCGACTATTGGGGTTCGTTCACGGACGGCCGGAGCGCTATCGGGCTTTGGCGCTGTGCCGGGCGCGGCCTCGATACCCGGTGACGGGTCGAGCGACTCCACCGCCAGTCCTTCCGAAAGGTGGGGGCGCGTGGCAAGCCAAACCGGCAGGGCGATGGCCACCGTCAATACCACGTAGACCGCGCGGCGTGCCATTTGCTCGCCCATTACCCGGTAGCGCGGGACGTGGGTGTGGCTGACCAGCTCCGGCTGCGCTACAGGCTCGATCGGCGAACGCAGCAGCTCCTGCTCGATGTCCAGCCCCAGCAGTCGGGCGTAACTGCGCAACTGTCCGCGCACGAACACAGGCGCACCCAGTGGTCGCCAGTCGTCGGCTTCCAGCGCACGGACCACGCGCACCGGCATCTTGAGCCGTGCGGCGACGTCCTCGTGCGTGAACCCGGCTGCCTCGCGGGCGGCGCGAAGCCGTGAACCGCAGCCGTCGCAACCGGGTGCGATTTCGTTGGAATTGGTCATCGCCTGCCTTCTTTCCCCGTACCGGAGCCCGATGCATTCGGGAACTCCGCCCTCATTCGCTGAACGTATCGGGCAGCTGCAGCCCTGTCGCCGAGCATTTCCTCGATTTGTGACGCAAGCAGCAATGAATGCGCATCTGCCGGCGCCGCAGTCAGCCGACGTTCAGAAAAGGCGCGAGCCTGCATTCCATCGCCCCGACGGTAAGCGCGCTCGGCCAGGGTCGACAGTGCCACCGGGTCGGCAGGGTCGAGCCGGATCGCCAGGCGCAGGTACGCGTCCGCACGCTTGTCCAGGTTTGCGCGGTCCGCGCAGCGACCCGCGTTCGCCAAAGCGCCGGCGCGCGTGGCATACCCGGGGGTCTTCACCGCCCGCTCGAACCAGGGCAGCGACTCGGCCTCGCGTCCATTGGCACACAACCACGTGCCGTAGTTGTTCAGCGTTCCGCCTCGCGTGGGTGCCAGTTCGGCGGCCTTGCGGTAGTGGTCTCCGGCGCGGGACGCATCGCCCTGACGGTCGTACACCACCGCAAGCAGGGTATGGGCGCCCTCGGAACGGGAGTCGATCTTCAACGCCTCCCGCGCCAGGCGCTCGGCGTTGACTAGGTCTCCCTTTACAAGCGCAGCCCTCGAATTGGACACATGCGGCAGCGCGTCCCGGGCAGCCATGCGCTGGGCCGACTCCCTGACATGGATATCGGGCGCCACCCGCTCGAAGTCACCGCGTCCGGTGTCGGGACGCACGAACGACAACCGGCTGCAGCCCGCCAGCACAGCCAGGCAGGCCACGACCGCAAGTGCGCGGGCCCAGCTTGGCCGGTAGTCGCGTTCCGATACCTGGGAAAGCCTACGCCGCATCGCTCACCCCTCCGTCCTGGGCGCCCTTTTCCTGCAGCGCCCTGTCCTCCAGGCTCTTGCGGAAATCTGCCTGGCGGCGCGTCCGGTCCATGACCTGCCCCTTCAGCTGGCCGCAGGCGGCGTCGATGTCGTCACCTCGGGTGCGTCGCACCGTCGTCAGAACGCGGGCGTCCTGCAGCAGCTTCTGGAAGGCGCGTATGTCGGTTTCCGGCGACCTTTCAAAGCGGGTCCCCGGGAACGGGTTGAACGGGATCAGGTTGACCTTGGCAGCATCCTTCATCTGCACCGCGTTCTCGAACTGCCGCATCAGGCGGGCCAGTTCACGCGCATGCTGGGGCTGGTCGTTGACTCCCTTCATGAGCGTGTACTCGAAGGTGATCGACGAACGGGGCTTGCGGCGTACGTAGCGCTGGCATGCCGCCATGAGATCGGCGATCGGATACTTCTTGTTGAGCGGTACCAGCTCGGTACGCAGCTCATCATTGGCGGCGTGCAGCGACACCGCCAGCGACACATCGCTGACCTCGCCGAGCCTGTCGATCATCGGGACCATGCCGGCGGTGGAAAGCGTGACGCGCTTGTTGGCAAGGCCGTATCCCAGGTCATCGCGCATGATGCTCATCGCCCGCACGACGTTGTCGAAATTGGCCAGCGGCTCGCCCATGCCCATCATCACGACGTTGGTGAGCTTGCGCTGCTGGTGCGGCACGTTGCCCAGCTCACGCGCCGCCACCCACACCTGGCCGATGATCTCGGCGGTGGAGAGGTTGCGGTTGAAGCCCTGGGTCGCGGTGGAGCAGAACTGGCAGTTCAGCGCACAGCCGACCTGGCTCGATACGCAGAGCGTGCCCCGGCCCTTGTCGGGGATATAGACCGTCTCGATCGCGTTCTTCGGGTCCATGCCGAGCAACCACTTGCGGGTGCCGTCGGCCGAAGGCTGGTCGTGCAGCACCATCGGCGCCCGGACCTGGGCATGCTCGTGCAGCTTGGCGCGCAGCGCCTTGCCCAGATCGGTCATGTCGTCGAAATCGGTGACATGCCGGTGGTGGATCCACTTCATGACCTGGTGGGCGCGGTAGCGCTTCTCGCCCAGCGTCTGCTCGAAGAAGTCCTCCAGCGAAACGCGGTCGAGGTCGAAGATGTTGCGCTTCGACCCCGACCCGATGGCCTCCCGCTCCCCCGCGCGCGCGCGCGCCGCGCCGGAGTCCGGTGCAAGCGTGATGTCGATGCGTTGGTTCGGGGTGCTCATGGAAACCTGTAGTGCCTGTTTGGAGCCGCGATCAGCGGGTGTAGACGTCCGTGGCCGGGAAGAAGTAGGCGATCTCGATCGCCGCATTCTCCAGGCTGTCCGAACCGTGCACCGCGTTGGCATCGATGCTGTCGGCGAAGTCCGCGCGGATGGTGCCCGCGTCAGCGTCCTTCGGATTGGTGGCGCCCATGAGGTCACGGTTCTTGAGTACCGCGCCCTCGCCTTCCAGGACCTGGATCATGACGGGGCCGGAGATCATGAACTCCACCAGCGCAGCGAAGAACGGACGCTCGCGGTGGACCGCGTAGAAGCCTTCTGCCTCGCTGCGGGACAGATGCTTCATCTTGGAAGCCGCGACCTTCAGGCCGGCCTTCTCGAAACGGGTGTAGATCTCACCGATGACGTTCTTGGCAACGGCGTCGGGCTTGATGATCGAAAGGGTGCGCTCCAGCGCCATGGGATGTCTCCAGGTAGGCGGGCCGCGGACCCTGAAAGAGCAGGAACCTCGCGCCCGAGGATAACAGAAAAACCCGCGTCGGAACGCGGGTTTAGCCGATATGGCTGAGGTAATGCTATCGGATTGCGGAGCGCTTTTGCAGTGCTTGGTCATATTGGCCGGCGGGAGGCGCGGGTCGCGCGTTGACGTCCAGCACGCCAAGGCATAGGATCAAACAAGCGTTTGAATAACCTCTTCCCGACAGCGGACCGTTCCGATGGCCACCCATTTCTCGACCAAGGACCGCATCCTCGGCGCTGCAGAGGAGCTCTTTGCCCAGTTCGGCTTCAGCGGCACGTCGCTGCGCCAGGTCACCAGCCGCGCCGACGTCAACATCGCCGCGGTCAACTACCACTTCGGCAGCAAGGAGAACCTGGTCAACGAGGTGTTCCGGCGGCGCATGGACGGCATGACGGCCGACCGGCTGACTGCGCTCAAGCGCGCAGTGGAGGAATCACCGGGCGAGCTTGAACCGGTGCTTGCCGCATTCGTCGAGCCCGCCCTGGCCCTCGCGCAGGACCGGCAAGGCGGCGGCGCGTTCGTTCGAGTCGTTGCGCGCGCCTATGCCGAGAAGAACGACAGCCTGCGCAAGTTCCTGTCTGACCACTATGGGCACGTACTGCGGGAGTTCGCCAAGGCCATCTCCGTCTGCGTGCCGTCGCTGAGCAAAGAGGAGCTCTACTGGCGCCTGGACTTCCTGGCAGGGGCGTTGACCTATGCCATGGCGGATTTCGGCCTGATCAAGCGTCCACCCGACGTCAGCGAAAAGGCCCACCGCGAGCGTGCGGCGCGTGAGCTGATTCGCTTTGCGGCGGCCGGTTTCAAAAGCTGATCCACCCACCCCCGGTCTTTGGGGATCGCAATACTCCGCCGGCTAGCGCAAGACGAACCGAATTCAATAGCTACAGAACATCAAGGAGTTACCGAACATGGCTGAGAAATTGCTTGTACGGCGTGCCGCCGTCCTGGGGGCAGGTGTCATGGGGGCCCAGATCGCCGCCCACCTGACCAACGCCGGCGTGGACACGGTGCTGTTCGACCTGGCCGCCAAGGACGGAGACCCCAACGGGATCGTCACCAAGGCCCTCGCCAACCTCGCCAAGCTCAGCCCGGCCCCGCTGGCCGACAAGGCGCTGGCCGAGCGCATCGTGCCGGCCAACTACGAGACGGGCCTGGAGTTGCTCGAGGGATGCGACCTGGTCATCGAGGCGATCGCCGAGCGCATGGACTGGAAGCAGGACCTGTATCGCAGGATTGCGCCCCATGTCGCGGACCACGCGGTCCTCGCCAGCAACACCTCGGGCCTGGGAATCAATGCGCTGGCCGACGTGTTGCCAGAGGGCATGCGGCCGCGTTTCCTGGGCGTCCATTTCTTCAACCCGCCGCGCTACATGCACCTGGCCGAGCTGATCCCCGCCAAATCCACTGATCCTGCCGTGCTTGGCCAGTTGGAGGCGTTCCTGACCACCACCCTGGGCAAGGGCGTGGTGATCGCCAAGGACACGCCGAACTTCATCGGCAATCGCATCGGGGTGTTCTCGATGCTGGCGGCCATGCACCACACCGAGCAGTGCAAGCTCGGCTTCGACACCGTGGACGCGTTGACCGGCCCTGCCATCGGCCGCCCCAAGTCGGCCACCTACCGGACCGCTGACGTGGTCGGCCTGGACACGATGGTGCATGTGATCAAGACCATGGGCGACACGCTGCCCGAGGACCCCTGGCACCGGTACTTCAAGGCGCCCAAGTGGCTGGCCGCGCTGGTCGAGAAGGGCGCGCTGGGGCAGAAGACGGGCGCGGGGTTCTACACCAAGAAGGGCAAGGACATCCTGGTGCTCGACCTGGGGACCCAGGACTACCGGCCCGCCTCCTTCGAACTGGCCCCCGAGGTCGCCGCACTGTTGAAGGAGCGCGACCCGGCCCGGAAATTCGCCGCGCTTCGGGCCAGCGAGCACCCGCAGGCGAAATTCCTCTGGGCCTGCTTCCGCGACACCTTCCACTACACCGCCTACCACCTCGAGAGCGTTGCCGACACCGCGCGCGACGTGGACCTCGCGATCCGATGGGGCTATGGCTGGTCGATGGGTCCGTTCGAGACCTGGCAGTCCGCAGGCTGGACGCAGGTCGCGGAGTGGATCGCGGAGGACATCGTCTCAGGCCACGCGATGAGCAGCGCCGCCCTGCCCGACTGGGTCTTCGACGGACGTGACGGCGTGCACATGTCCGACGGCAGCTACAGCCCCTCCAGGGAAGCCAAGGCGCCGCGTTCTTCCAACCCGGTCTATACCCGCCAACGATTCCCCGACCCGCTGGTGGGCGAGCGTTTCGCGCAGGGGCGGACGGTGTTCGAGAACGAGGGCGTGCGGCTATGGGCCGACGAAGGCGACGACATCGCCGTCGTCAGCTTCAAGACCAAGATGCACACCGTGAACGACCACGTCCTGGACGGCCTGCAGGAGGCCATTGGCGTGGCAGAGCGCGACTTCACCGGACTGGTGGTGTGGCAGCCGAAGGAGCCGTTCTCGGCCGGTGCCGACCTGGCAGGCGCGCTGGGCCTGCTCCAGGCCGGCGACGTCGCCGGTTTCGAGGCGATGGTCGCCAACTTCCAGGCAACCAGCCAGCGGATCAAGTATGCGCTGGTGCCGGTGGTGGCGGCGGTTCGCGGCCTCGCCCTGGGCGGCGGGTGCGAGTTCCAGATGCATGCGGCGCGAACCGTATTCGGGCTGGAAAGCTACGTTGGACTGGTCGAAGCGGGCGTAGGCCTGCTGCCGGCAGGCGGCGGCCTGAAGGAGTTCGCGGTGCGGGCGTCGGAGAGCGCGGGCCCGGGTGGCGATGTCTTCGCCGAGCTGAAGGTTGCATTCGAGAGCGTCGCGATGGGCAAGGTGTCCACCTCGGCAATGGAGGCGCGCAACCTCAAGCTCGCCCGCGACTCGGATCGGATCGCCTTCAACGCGCACGAATTGCTCCACGTCGCCAAGGCAGAGGCCCGTGCCCTCGCCGAGGGCGGGTACCGCCCGCCCTTGCCCGCCCGCAGGATCCAGGTGGCGGGCGACGTGGGTATCGCCACCTTCAAGATGCTGCTCGTCAACATGCTGGAGGGGCGTTTCATCTCACCGCATGACTACGAGATCGCCAGCCGGATCGCGACGGTGATGTGCGGTGGCGAAGTCGACCGGGGCGCGCTGGTGGACGAAGAGTGGCTTTTGCGGCTCGAGCGCGAACACTTCGTCGCCCTGGCGCAGATGCCCAAGACCCAGGAGCGCATCGCGCACATGCTGAAAACCGGCAAGCCGTTGCGGAACTGATAACGGCGCGCCGCCCCTGACCCGGCGCGCTCCACCGCCAAGGTCGAACGACAAATCACCATCCGCCGGGACTTCAGTGACGGATTTCGGCTGCTCGCAACCGACCGTCACCAGCAAGGCCCAGCCTCCGGAGAACACCATGAAGCAGATCCAGGACGCCTACATCGTTGCCGCCACCCGCACCCCCGTGGGCAAGGCGCCGCGTGGCGTGTTCCGCAACACCCGCCCCGACGACATGCTGGCGCACGTGCTCAGGTCCGTTGTCGCCCAGGCGCCGGGAGTCGACGTCAACCGCATCGACGACGCCATCATCGGCTGCGCAATGCCCGAGGGCGAGCAGGGCATGAACGTCGCGCGCATCGGCGTGCTGCTTGCAGGCTTGCCCGATACCGTTGCCGCCCAGACCATCAACCGGTTTTGTTCCTCCGGCCTGCAGGCGGTCGCCCTGGCCGCCGACCAGATCCGGCTCGGCAACGCCGACCTCATGCTGGCCGGTGGAACGGAGTCGATGTCGATGGTGCCCATGATGGGTAACAAGGTTGCCCTTTCGCCGGCGGTGTTCAAGGACGACCACGTCGCGATCGCCTACGGCATGGGGATCACGGCCGAGAAGGTGGCCGAGGAATGGAAGATCTCGCGCGAAGATCAGGACGCATTCGCCCTCGCCTCGCACCGGAAGGCCATCGCCGCGATCCAGGCAGGAGAATTCAAGGACGAGATCAGCCCCTACGAAATTGTCTCCGCCCTGCCGGACCTTGCTGGCAGCAGCGTCCGGACCCGCCAGCGCGTTGTCGACATCGACGAAGGCCCACGCCAGGACAGCTCGCTTGAAGGCTTGGCCAAGCTGCGGCCGGTGTTCCGCAATGGCCAGTTCGGCGGCACGGTGACCGCGGGCAACAGCTCGCAGATGAGCGATGGCGCCGGCGCGGTCCTGCTGGCGTCCGAACAGGCGGTCAAGGACTACGGCCTGACGCCGCTGGCGCGCTTCGTGAGCTTCTCGGTGGCCGGCGTTCGACCCGAGGTGATGGGCATCGGCCCGATCGCCGCTATCCCGAAGGCGCTCAGGCAAGCCGGCCTCACCCGCGACCAGTTGGACTGGATCGAGCTCAATGAGGCCTTTGCCGCCCAGGCTTTGGCCGTTATCCGGGACTGCGAACTGGACCCGGCGAAGGTCAACCCGCTGGGCGGCGCGATCGCCCTGGGCCATCCACTGGGCGCGACGGGCGCGGTGCGCACGGCCACGATCATCCACGGTCTGCGCCGGCGGCAGCAGAAGTACGGCATGGTGACGATGTGCATCGGCACCGGCATGGGCGCTGCTGGCATCTTCGAAGCGCTCTGACCCGGGGCAGGCGATGGCATGCAGCCGCATGCCATCGTCGCGGATCGATAGAGTGCTGCCTTGCGAGTCCCCGCCGCCGTCAGGTTGGGGTCCGGCTCGTGGACTCGCGCCACGCTTTCCAGGCATCGCCGGCCTGGTGCCACCAGTAGCTCGCCTGCGCCCCGACGTAACCGGCCGGCTTCATCGCCGATACCAGGCCGTAATGTTCGAATTCGCGCCACTGTCCGTCGCCCTCGGCAATCGCCGAGGCGAGCACTTCACCGGCGAACGTGGTGGGCGCGACGCCGTGCCCTCCGAACGCCTGCGCCAGCCATAGACCTGGCTCGATCCGCCCGACCTGGGGCATCTGGTGGCGCGCATAGCTCATCAGGCCCGACCAGGCGTGATCGATCCGCACACCGTGCAGCTGGGGAAACACTTTCAGGAGGTCTCGCCGGAGCAGCCGCTCCACGGCATCGGGCGGGCGATCCAGCACCGATATGCGGCCGCCCCACAACAGGCGTGTGTCCGGCAGGGGACGGTAGTAATCGAAGGCGAAACGGGTGTCATAGACCGCTGCCCCTGTCGCCATGGCTGAGCCCAAGCGGCCGCCCAGCGGCTCGGTAACCATCACATAGGTGGCGATGGGCATCACGCCCGCGTCGACGCGGCGGCGCAGCCCCGCCAGGTAGCCCCCACACGACAGCACGACCTGTTCGGCCCGGACCGATCCGCGCGGGGTCTTGACCAGCCAGCCCGACCCCTCCCGCTCGAGCGACAGCGCCGGGCTGTTTTCATGGACCCTGCCGCCACCCGCGACCACCAGCTGGGCCAACCCACGTGCGTAGCGCAATGGGTTGAAGTGGAACCCGCGTACCTCCAGGAGCCCGCCGTGGTACCGATCCGTATGAAGGCGGTCGCGCAGCACGCCGGGCCCGATCCGCTCCCAATGCACTCCGAAGGAATCCGCCAGCAGTCGCTGCCGCTGCAACAGTATGGCCGGGTCGCGGAACCAGTTCGCCCAGAGCACGCCCTCCTCTACCGGTTGGCAGTCGATGTGGTGGGTGTGGATGCGCTGGCGGATCAACTCCACCGCATCCAGCGTCCCCTGGTAGAGCTTGCGGGCGCGGTCGGGCCCGAGTCCATCCAGCAGGGCCTGCTCGCCGCGAGAGAAGCCCCCGAATACGAAACCCCCGTTGCGGCCTGATGCGCCGTGGCCGACGCCATGGGCTTCCAGGGCAACCACATCGTGGACGCCCCGCTCGACCAGGCCCAACGCGGTGTTGAGCCCCGCGAAGCCGCCCCCGATAACGCACACCTGCGCATCAACCGGCTCTTGCAGCTCGGGATGGCCTGCGGCGCTGGCGATCTGGTGGTAGTAGCTACTCATGCGTTTGGCAAAGGGAATCGGATCGCGTCCGACGGCCATCCGGAGCGGCAGTCTTGGCAGGAAATCCGCTACGCCGGTCGCAACGGCAAGGGAGCGACGTCACTCCAGCTCGGTGACGCCGAGCTCCTTCAGTGCATCCTGCATCAGCCGTTGGGCGGCTTCGCTGAGCTTTTCGTGGTCAAGCGCATATCGGATGGTCGCTTCGATGAGGCCCAGGTGCGTTCCGCAGTCGAAGCGCGTCCCGCGGAACCGGAAGGCGTTCACCGTCTCTTCCTTCAACAGGGCGGAGATGGCATCGGTCAGCTGGATTTCGCCGCCCGCACCGGGACGGGTCGCCTCCAACAGGTCGAAGATACGGGGAGTCAGCACATAGCGCCCTACCACCGCCAGTGTGCTCGGCGCCTGGTCGGGGCTGGGCTTCTCGACCATCCTCCGGATGCGACCCTGGCGGTCGGCGAACTCTTCGGTGGCGACGATGCCGTAGCTGCCGGTCTTCTCGCGAGGCACGTCCTGGACCGCGATCATGCTGGCACCCGTGCCGGCCGCGGCGTCGGTCATCTGCTTGAGTGCGCCCGGCCCTCGGTTCCAGATGACGTCGTCGGGCAGGATCACGGCGAAGGGTTCGTTGCCGATTACGGGCTTGGCGCAGAGAACGGCATGGCCCAGACCGAGCGCCTCGGCTTGTGTCACGAATATGGCCCGGACGCCCTCGGGGAGTATGTTGCGCACCAGTTCGAGCTGCTCGTGCTTGCCCGCGCGTTCCAGCTTCTGTTCGAGTTCGTAGGCCTTGTCGAAGTAATCGGCAACGGCATGCTTGTAGCGGTTCGTAACGAATACCAGCGTGTCGCAGCCGGCTTCAATGGCCTCATCGACGGCGTACTGGATCAGGGGACGATCGATGATCGGCAGCATCTCCTTCGGGACGGTTTTTGTCGCGGGGAGGAAACGCGTCCCCAGTCCGGCGACGGGAAAAACGGCCTTCCGTACCCGTGATACGGAGTTTTGCGTGCTGCTTGGGGACATCAAACCTTCCTGGCGGTGCGTGCGGGGAATGCAACGACGGTGGTCGAGTCCAGAGCGGGAAGCGCCATTTCGTTCAAGGGCCTGAAATCGGGCACGGTCGAGCGCAGCAGGCTAGCAAGCACAACGCAGTCGTAGCGTGCAGAGGCTTCGCGCATGGCGAGCAGCGACGCTTCAATTTCCGACGCGTGCACCTGTCTTTGCTCGGCTTGCAGGATCTTGGGGTGTCCCGTTGCGCGATAGCGCTCGTCCGCGTGGAAGAGGGTTTCGTGCAGCTTCTCCCCTGCCCTCAAACCGGTGTAGACGATCGCGATGTCACGTCCTGGCTGCTTGCCCGCAAGTCGGATCATCTGCTCGGCCAGCAAGCGGATCGGCACCGCCTCGCCCATGTCGAGGGTGTAGATGGCCTCGTGGGTTCCGATCGCCGATGCCTGCAGGATCAGCTGGCACGCTTCCGGAATAGTCATGAAGTAGCGGGTCACGTCGGGGTCCGTCACCGTGACCGGGCCTCCGTTTCGGATCTGCTCGCGGAAGAGCGGCACCACGCTTCCCGCCGAGTCCAGGACGTTGCCGAACCGGACTGTGACGAAGCGGGTAGGACTCCCCTCCGCGAGGGTCTGGCACGCCATTTCGGCCAGTCGCTTGGTGGCGCCCAGCACGTTGACGGGGTCGACCGCCTTGTCGGTCGAGATCAGTACGAACGTACCCACGTCGCTCTTGCGGCAGGCCCGGGCCACCGTCTCGGTCGACAGCACGTTGTTGCGCACGGCCTCGCGCAACTGCGACTCCAGCAACGGGACCTGCTTGTACGCGGCAGCATGGAAAACAGCTTCGGGCCCGGAGAGGCCCAGTGCGTGCCCGATTACCGCAGGATCTCCACAGTCACCCAGGACCGGGATGAATTCGACATCGGGGAAGTCACGCCTCAACAGGGTCTCGGTGGTCGTGAGTGCCAGCTCATCGATTTCGACCAGGGCAATTCGGCGCGCTCCGTGGCGTGCGCACTGGCGGCACAGCTCCGAACCGATGGAGCCGCCCGCACCGGTCACCAGCACAGACCGTGCACCCAGCCAGTCCCGGATCGCCTTCCAGTCCGGCAACACCGGCTTGCGGCCGAGCAGGTCTTCGATCGCCACCTCCTTCAGTTCGCCCGGTAGCGATCGCCCTTCGAGCACGTCGCCCAGGCGCGGCACCATGCGGAAGGGCAGCCCGGTGCGCTCGCAGGCCACTACCACGCGCTGCAGCGCGGTGGCATTCGCCGACGGCATGGCGATCACCAGCAGTCCTGCCGCCGACTCGCGCGCTACGTCAGTGACGTCCGACACCTTGCCCAGCACGGGCACACCCTGCACCTTGGTTCCCCGCAACCGGCTGGCATCGTCGAGAAAGCCGACCGGCTGATACGTCCCAAGCCGACGCAGGTCCCGGACAAGGGCCTCGCCCGCATGGCCCGCACCCAGGATCAGGATGCGCACCGAACGCTCCTGGCTGCGCTCGTTACGACTGTCCTTCCAGGCGCGGTACATCAACCGGGGGGCACCCAACATGCCCATGAGCACCAGCGGATACAGCACCAGCACCAACCGCGAGACCATGTCCATGCGGTTATAGAGGAACAGGCCCACGGCTATCGCCACCATCCCCAGGACACTGGCCTTGAGGATGTTCCAGAGGTCCGGGACGCTGGCGAAGCGCCACAAACCCCGATAAAGGCCGACCTGCCAGAACACCACGCCCTGCGCTGCCAGCACCAGTGCGACTTCGGTGCTCCACAGCGGGATCGAGGGCGGGTTGGGGACGATGCTGTAACGCATCCAGTGCAGGCCAAGCCACACCAGCCAGACCATCGCGAGGTCATGGCCCACCACCGCGATCCGGGGCAATGCGCCACTCCATCGGTCACGCCAGGCAGTCATTCAGAACGGTCCTTTTCCAACTGGAGTGCGCGGGACGCGGAGCCCTTCTGCAGCCAGACCCACGCGAAAGCCGCGGACGTATACCACGCCAAAGCGAAAATCGCGATGAAAATGGCCGTGGTTCCCGTCCCGGCGAGCGCCAGCAGGACGACCGCCCCGCCCGCCGCCGCCGCCCCGTACAGGACGGTTACAAGGGAATGACCCGAGTGCCGTGCCCATCCCTGGTAGGCGTGCTGCAGGTGTGCGGTCCACCACGCCTCGCCGCGGATAACGCGCCTGCCGAGGGTCAAGGAGGCGTCGACCAGGAAGGGCGCCAGCGGTAGAAGCAACAGTGGCGAAAGTGATGGGTCCGGCAGGCCGGCCAACACCAGTAGCGCGCCCACGGCAAAACCCAGCGCCCCGCTCCCCACATCCCCGAGGAAAATGCGGGCGCTGGGGAAGTTGAAGGGAAGGAAGCCCGCGCAACCAGCCACCAGGGCCCACCCCAATGCTGCGGCGGGACCACCCAGCACCAGCGCCAGCGCGGCTCCAGCTATCGCAGCCTGGCTGGCGGCGAGGCCATTGATCCCGTCCATGAAGTTCCAGACGTTGGTCAGGGTCACGACCAGGCCGAAACCGATCAAGGCAAGCAGCGGCCGGTCCGCCCCCAGCGCAATCGGCGCCATCAGCACAGCGGCGGCCACGCAGTGGACACCCAGCCGCACCCAAGGCGAAAGCGGACGGTGGTCGTCCAGCCAGCCAACACCCGCAACGAGGCACAGGCCGATGCCGAATGCCCCGAGCCATGGCAGGTGGCCGGGGTGTCGGAATGCCAGGGCAATGCAGGCGGCCAGCAAGACCGCGACAATGGCCACTCCGCCTCCCCGCGGTGTCGCCACCGCATGGCTGCGCCTCTCTCCCGGCTCGTCCACAAGCGCCCGTTGCAAGGCATAGCGGCGCGCCAACAGGGTGCCGGCCACTGCCATCAGGAAGAACACGGCCACCCAACCCAGCATGCGTCGTCAGACCACGGCGTAGTTGAGCAAAGGCTTGACCGTGCCCCACTCCTTGCAGCTGGGGCACTGCCAATGATGGCTTCGGGCGCCGAAACCGCATCGGTTGCAGCGGTAGCTCGGATTCCTTACGAGCAGCTGGTCGGTGATGTGCTTGAGGTCGTGCAGTGTCGCCATGGGGTCGACGCCCTCGGCCAGCGCCAGATCGATCAGGGCGGCCTCGCCGCGGACGGAGGGCCGGTCCTTGAGCTGCTGGGCCAGGTAGGCACGCGCCGCTGTCACGCCCTCCCCGGCTTCGACCATCCGTGCCAACGCCAGCACCGGGGCAATACCCCGGTAGTGCTCGCACATCTCCGCCAGGAATGCCCGGGCACCGGTACTGTCGCCCGTGTGCCCGTAGCTCTCGAGTAACGCCGGGAGCACCTCGGGCAGGTAGTCCGGATCGCCTCGCGCCACGCGTTCGAACGCACGGATGGCCGCGGCATGGTGGCCCGCTTCCACCTCGATGCGCCCCTCCAGCATTCCGGCGCGAACCGAATTGGCGTCCGCCTGGTATGCGCGACCCACCGCCAGGCGGGCCTCGTCCACTTGACCCGCGGCGCGAT
The DNA here is from genome assembly GCF_046600715.1 of Novilysobacter viscosus. Taxonomy (NCBI): domain Bacteria; kingdom Pseudomonadati; phylum Pseudomonadota; class Gammaproteobacteria; order Lysobacterales; family Lysobacteraceae; genus Novilysobacter; species Novilysobacter viscosus. The sequence continues at coordinate 437,867 of NZ_JBJMAV010000001.1, read as the reverse complement.
GGCGGTCGGCCAGCTCGCACTCGAACTGCGCGATCAGCTTGCCCATGGGTTCCCCGGTGGCGGCCTCGTAACGCCCCGCATTCTCTATGGCCTTGTCCCAGTCGCGTTCGGACTGGTAGATGTGGATCAGGTGACGCAATGCCAGCGGTGCCCGCATGTCCAGGGCCACGAGATCGCTGAATACGGTTTCCGCCCGGTCCAGCAGTCCCGAGCGCATGTAGTCCTCGCCAAGCGCCAGCAACGCCTGGACCTTCTGAGGGTCGCTGAGGCCGGGGCGCTGCACCAGCGCCTGATGCAAGCGGATCGCCCGGTCGACTTCACCCCTGCGTCGGAACAGATGACCCAGAGCGACCTGTGTTTCGAACGTGTCCTTGTCGAGTTCGGCGATGTGCAGGAACAGCTCGATGGCCTTGTCGGGCTGCTCGTTGAGAAGGTAGTTCAATCCCCGGAAATACGTGGTCGACAGCCGGCTGACCTGGGAATCGCTGTGCCGCTCACCGCCGCGGCGACCGACCACCCACCCGCTGACGGCCGCAATCGGCAGCAGCAGGAAAAACCAGAACCATTCACTGATGAAAGCCATCGGGTCAGGCCTCTGGACGCGTCTGCGCCAACGCGCTCGACTCCACCGCAGCGTGATGCGCGCGCTCGACCCTGGACAGGCGACGGCGTAGGGGTAAGACGACCGCAGCGCTTACCGAAAGCCCGCCGATCAGGACGCCCAGGAGAAGCGACACGATCAGCGCAATGCCAAGCGTGGTCGCAATAACCAGGACACCGAAATCGATCTGGACGAGGTCGCGGTTCAACGCACCGACGATGGCGCCCGTCGCGAGACAGGCGAATGCAACCAGAATGCGGATAAGGCGCATGCGGGGTGGTCTCCTTTCAATCCGGCAGGCGCCAGCTTAGACCAGCGCCCCGGTGATGGGTGCTGCTCCGCCGGCAGTCGCGACCGATCAGGCGGCTTCGTCGTCAAGCGGCATGACGGCGCTAACGCGCTCGCGCAGCTCCTTGCCGGGCTTGAAATGCGGCACGTGCTTGCCCTGCAGTGCCACCGATTCACCGGTCTTGGGGTTGCGGCCCATGCGCGGAGGACGGTAGTGCAGGGAGAAGCTGCCGAAACCCCGGATCTCGATGCGGTGCCCGTCCGAAAGCGACGCGCCCATCATGTCCAGCAACGCCTTGACCGCCATGTCCACGTCGTCGCCTTTCAGGTGTGGCTGGCGGTGCGACAGGATTTCGATCAATTCGGACTTGGTCATGGCGTATCGCGACTCCCCCTGCCTGCGACCCCGGCGCTGTCGCCGGGACGCCCGCGGACCTCGATGGGCCGGGCACGGACCGACGCGGATCGGCACGGCGGCCCGCTGGCCCCGTACCGATCCGCGTCAAGCCGCGTACCGGCGCTTGCTACACAGCAAAGGCGGCCCCGCGAAGGGCCGCCTCCGTTCTGCATGAGCCGGATTACTCCGACTTGCCGCCCAGCTGCTCGCGCAGAAGCGCGCCCAGCTTGGTGGTGCCGCTGGCGGCTTCGGAGTGGGCGCGGTTGTAGTCGGCCACGGCCTCCTGCATCTCCGCCTCGTCCTTTGCCTTGATCGACAGCTGCATCGTGCGGCCCTTGCGGTCCATGCCGATGAAGCGGGCTTCCACGTCGTCGCCGACCTTCAGGAACTTGGTCGCGTCGTCCACCCGCTCCTTGGCGATGTCGCGTGCCGCGACGTAGCCCTCGATGCCGTCGGCCAGTTCGATCGACGCGCCCTTGGCGTCGACTTCCTTCACCTTGCCGTTGACGATCGAGCCCTTCGCGTTGGTTGCCATGTACTGGCCGAACGGATCCTGCTCCAGCTGCTTGACGCCCAGGCTGATGCGCTCGCGCTCCGGGTCCACCGCCAGCACCACCGCCTCAAGCGTGTCGCCCTTCTTGAAGTTGCGGGCGATGTCTTCGCCGGTGGAGTTCCAGCTGATGTCCGACAGGTGGATGAGACCGTCGATGCCGCCGTCCAGGCCGATGAAGATGCCGAAGTCGGTGATCGACTTGATCTGGCCTTCGACCTTGTCGCCCTTCTTGTGCAGCACGGCGAAGGTCTCCCACGGATTGGACGTGACCTGCTTCATGCCCAGCGAGATACGGCGACGCTCTTCGTCCACGTCCAGCACCATGACCTGGACGTCGTCGCCCACCTGCACGATCTTGGACGGGTTGACGTTCTTGTTGGTCCAGTCCATTTCCGAGACGTGGACCAGGCCTTCGACACCCGGCTCGATCTCGACGAACGCGCCGTAATCGGTGACGTTGGAAACCTTGCCGAACACGCGGGTCTGCGACGGGTAGCGACGAGCGATGTTGTCCCACGGATCCTCGCCCAGCTGCTTCAGGCCCAGGCTGACGCGGTTGCGCTCGCGGTCGTACTTGAGCACGCGAACGTCGAGCTCGGCACCCACTTCCACCACTTCGGACGGATGGCGAACGCGCTTCCACGCCATGTCGGTGATGTGCAGCAGGCCGTCGATGCCGCCCAGGTCCACGAACGCGCCGTAGTCGGTGAGATTCTTGACCACGCCCTTCAGCACCGCGCCCTCGACCAGCTTCTCCATCAGCTGCTCGCGCTCTTCCGAGTGCTCGCTCTCAACCACTGCGCGGCGGGAGACGACGATGTTGTTGCGCTTGCGGTCCAGCTTGATCAGCTTGAACTCGAGCTCCTTTCCTTCCAGGTAGGTCGAATCGCGCACCGGGCGCACGTCGACCAGCGAACCGGGCAGGAAGCCGCGGACATCCTTGATGTCGACGGTGAAACCACCCTTGACCTTGCCGCTGATGCGGCCGGTGATGGTCTCGTTCTTCTCGAGGGCTTCCTCGAGTTCGTCCCACACCATGGCGCGCTTGGCCTTCTCGCGCGACAGCACGGTCTCGCCGAAGCCGTTCTCGATCGTGTCCAGCGCGACCTTGACCTGGTCGCCCTCTGCCACGTCGATTTCGCCGGCTTCGTTCCGGAACTGTTCAATCGGGACGATGCCCTCGGACTTCAGCCCGGCGTTGATCACCACGACGTCGCCGCGGACTTCGACGACGGTACCGATGACAATGGCGCCCGGCTTCAGCTTGGCCAGGTACTGCTGGCTCTGTTCGAACAGTTCGGCAAATGATTCGGTCATTGGAAAGTTACTCGGTTGATGACACAGACCGGCACCGCGGCCGGTCCACCCGTTGTCGGCCTGCGCGGGATTGCGTATGGCCGTGAGTGTTGTGATGGATGACCCGCCGGGACTTACCGGCAGGAGTTCTTCTGCTACGGGACCTGGCCCTGCATCGTCCCCAGGACGCGCTGGACCACCTCGTCGATGCCGATACCGGTGGTATCGATGCAGACCGCGTCGTGCGCGGGCCGTAACGGAGCCACCGCGCGATTGGCATCGCGGGCGTCGCGGGCCAAAATCTCCCGCAGCAGACCGGCCAATGTAACCGGAACCCCCTTGTCTTTCAACTGCTTATAGCGCCTTTCCGCCCTTTCGTCGGCGCTGGCGGTCAAGAACACCTTGTGGGCTGCGTCGGGGAAGATGACCGTGCCCATGTCGCGGCCGTCGGCGACCAGCCCCGGCGCCTGGCGGAAGTCGCGCTGGCGCGCCTTCAGCGCCGAGCGGACTTCGGGGATCGCGGCGATGGCCGAAGCCGCGGCACCGGCGGTTTCGGTGCGCAATTCGGTCGTGGCGTCGGTGCCGTTCACCAGCACCAGCAGCTCGTCGCCCTGTTCACGGAAGCTGATGTCCGTGTCGAATGCGCACCGCACGAGCGAGGCGGGGTCGGCCAGGTCCAGGTCGGCCCAGCCGGCGGCGACGCCGATGGCGCGGTACAGCGCCCCCGAATCCAGGTAGTGCCAGCCCAGCTCCCGGGCCACGAGCCGGCTGATGGTGCCCTTGCCCGACCCGGAGGGGCCGTCGATGGTCAGAACGGGGATGCTCGCGGGCGTGTTGGCGGAGTCGGTCGACATGTCGTTGCTCATCGCACCATTATGAATGTGCCGACAGCCGGACGTGCCAGCTTGTTGGCAGCAGTCCGGCTGGCGGATTGGGCGGATGCGTGCCCCCTTGCTTCCCCTGTCGCACCGCCGCTATACTCGCGGGCTTGATTTCCCCTATCCGTTGCCGAGGTCTGTCATGAAGGTCCTGTCCTCCCTGAAGTCGGCGAAGGCCCGTCACCGCGACTGCAAGGTCGTTCGCCGCCGTGGCAAGGTCTTCGTGATCTGCAAGTCGAACCCGCGTTTCAAGGCTCGCCAGCGCTGATCCGCCGACGCCCGGTGCTGCCGGGCATCGAAAGAGGGCCGCCGAAAGGCGGCCTTTCTGTTTGCGCCCCCGGTCCTCCGCCCCGTCCGTGCCCTTGGCCGCCATCGGGCCATGCACGCGTCGCATTGCACCGGTGTGCTTAGAATCGGGGCGCGCAAATGGCGCCGACGACGAGGCCGACCCATGATCCTTCGCATTTCCGCCCTTTCGATGGCCGCGCTGTTGGCGCTGCCGATGGCTGCATCCGCCCAGACGCTGCTGATCGAGCGCGTGCATGAGGAAGGTGCCATGGCCCTGCCCGCCCGTGGCCTGAGCATGGCCCAGGTCCAGGCGCGCCACGGCGCTCCCTCCGCACGCATGGATCCCCGCGGTGGCCAGAAGCGCCAGTGGCCGACCATCAACCGCTGGGTCTACCCGCAATTCACTGTCTATTTCGAGAGGGACCGGGTCATCGACGCCGTCCTCAACAAGGCCGATCCGACCGAAGTCGGCCCCAGTCCGCCCATCCGCTGAACCTGCCCACCAGGGCTCACTCCAGACACGCAAGCCAATGACCGAGAGATACCGTTTCCCCGCGGAGTGGGAGCCCCAGTCCGCGGTCCTGATCGCGTGGCCGCACGCCGGCACCGACTGGGCAGACCGGCTGGAACAGGTCGAGGAGACCTACATCGCGTTGGTCGAGGCGATCACCCGCTTCCAGCCTGCGGTCATCTGCGTGGCGGACGACGACGTTCAGGCCTATGCACGTGCCCGACTGGCGTCCGCGCGCATCGACATGGACCGCGTGCATTTTGTCGATGTGGCCTACGACGATACGTGGCTGCGCGACTCCGGCCCCATCACGCTGGCCGGCCCCACCGGCCACCGCCTGCTCGATTTCCGGTTCACGGGTTGGGGCGGCAAATTCGAGGCCGGGCGCGATGACCGCCTGGTGGAACAGTTGCACGCAGGCGGGGTTCTCGGCAGCGCCGAGCACAGCCCGTTCGACTTCGCGCTGGAAGGCGGCGCCATCGAAACCGACGGCCAGGGCACGCTGCTGACGACGTGGCAGTGCCTGCACGAACGCCACCCGGGTGCCACCCGCGACGACCTCACTTCCCGGCTGGCCGGCTGGCTCCACCAGGACCGTGTGCTGTGGCTGGAGCACGGCTACCTGGAGGGCGACGACACCGACGCCCATGTCGACACGCTGGCCCGCTTTGCGGCCGTCGATGCCATCGTCTACCAGGGCTGCGACGACCCCACCGACTCGCACTACGACGAGTTGCAGGCGATGGGGAAGGAACTGGCGGCACTACGGACGACGGATGGCGAGCCGTACCGACTTTTCAAGCTGCCGTGGGCGCAACCCGTCGTCGATGAGGGCCGCCGCCTGGCGGCCAGCTACGCCAATTTCCTGATCATCAACGGTGCCGTGCTGATGCCCGCCTACGGGCAGGACGACGAAGGTCGAAGCGTCGACCAGTCTGCAGCCGACGTGCTGTCATCGGCCTTCCCCGGCCGGGAGGTCGTGCAGGTCCCCTGCCGGCCGCTGATCTGGCAGAACGGAAGCCTCCACTGCATCACCATGCAACTGCCCGCTGGCGCATTCAGCGCACGCGGTTGACCGTCACGCATCCGACGAACTTCCGACCCGGGACGTCATGGCCAACAAGACCCTCACTGTCGCGCTCATCCAGGAGCGCGCCATCATCGACCAGGCGGGCGGCAATGCCGCGGCCAACCTCTCGCTGATCGAGGACCGCGTAGCCGAGGCCGCGGGCAACGGTGCGCGTCTGGTGCTCCTGCAGGAGCTGCATAACGGCGCGTACTTCTGCCAGCACGAGTCGGTGGACGAGTTCGACCTGGCCGAGCCCATCCCCGGGCCGAGCACGGAGCGGTTGTCGAAGCTGGCCAGGGCGCACGGCGTGGTGCTTGTCAGTTCGCTGTTCGAACGCCGCGCAGCCGGGCTTTACCACAACACCGCGGTGGTGTTCGAGGCCGATGGCTCCATTGCCGGCAAGTATCGCAAGATGCACATCCCCGACGACCCGGGGTTCTACGAGAAGTTCTACTTCACCCCGGGCGACCTGGGCTTCGAGCCCATCGACACGTCGGTGGGCCGCCTGGGCGTGCTGGTGTGCTGGGACCAGTGGTATCCGGAAGGCGCGCGCCTGATGGCGCTGGCGGGGGCGGAGATCCTGCTCTATCCCACCGCGATCGGATGGGATCCCGACGACGCGCAGGACGAGAAGGCCCGGCAGCGTGATGCCTGGATCCTCAGCCACCGTGGCCACGCAGTGGCCAACGGGCTGCCCGTGCTCTCGTGCAACCGCGTCGGCCATGAGCCCTCCCCGGTCGGTGCATCGGGCATCGACTTCTGGGGCAGCAGCCATGTGCTGGGGCCGCAAGGCGAGTTCCTGGCCGAAGCCGGTGGCGAGCCGCAGGTCCTGATGGCCGAGGTCGACCTGCAGCGCAGCGAACACGTCCGCCGTATCTGGCCGTTCCTGCGCGACCGGCGGATCGACGCCTACGGCGACCTGCTACGCCGCTACCGCGACTGATCCACGCGTTCCCCTCATCCATCGACCAGAGCCCATGACCGAAGCCGTCGCACCCCAAGCCGCCCTTCCAACCGACTGGCGCAGCCAGCCGCACGAGGTGGTCGAACGCGACGGCGTGCGCTACACCCTGATGGGTACCGCGCACATTTCGCGTGCCAGCGTGGAGGCGGTGCGCGACGCGATCACGGGCGGCAGCTTCGACGTGGTCGCGGTGGAGCTCGACGAAAACCGGCTCAACGCGCTGACCGATCCGGACTCGCTCGCCCGGCTCGACCTGGTGCAGGTGATCCGCAGCGATCGCACCGCGATGTTCGCCGCCAACCTTGCCCTGTCGGCCTACCAGCGTCGCCTCGCCGAGCAGCTGGGGGTGGAGCCGGGCGCGGAGCTGAAGCGCGCGGTGCTGGAGGCACGCCATCGCGACCTCCCGGTGCACCTGATCGACCGCGACGTGGGCCTGACCTTCAGGCGCGCGTCGGCGCGGCTGGGGTTCTGGGGCCGGGCCAAGCTGATGGGTGGGCTGCTGGCATCCCTGCTGGCCGAAGACACCGTGGGCGACGAAGAGATCGAGAAGCTCAAGCAGGGCGACATCCTCGAAGCCAGCTTCAGCGAGTTCGCCAGCGACAGCCCGGCCCTGTATGAGAGCGTGATCGCCGAACGCGACCGGTACATGGCAGCGCGGCTGCGCGAGGTGGGCGAAGGCGTTGGCGGGGAGCCGCTCGCCGCGGGCACCGAGGTCCTTGCGGTAGTCGGTGCCGGCCATCTGCAGGGCATGGCGCGCCACCTGCGGGAAGACACCCGGGACGCCTCCGCCGAGCGCGAGTCGCTTGAGTCGGTGCCCGCCAAGAGCAATATCCCGTGGTTCACCCTGATCCTGGCGGTCTTCGTGCTGGGTGGTTTCGCCTGGGGCTTCTGGCAGGGTGGAATCGACGTGGGCGCCGACCTGCTCTTGCAGTGGGCACTCGCCACTGGCGTACTCGGAGCGATCGGGTGCGCCCTCGCCGGCGGCCACCCTCTGAGCATCCTGGTGGCGTTCCTCGCCTCCCCGATCACCCCGCTCCACCCCGCCCTTGCCTCCGGCACGCTCAGCGCGCTGACCGAAGCATGGCTGCGCAAGCCGACCTATGCCGACTTCATGGCATTGCGCGACGACATCCAGACAGCCCGGGGGTGGTGGCGGAACCGGGTCTCCCGCGTGCTGCTGAACTTCTTCCTGACCAGCATGGGCACCGCCATCGGCGTGTGGACCGGTGGCCTGCGGATGCTCGGCACGCTGTTCGGATGAGAAGGAAACGAAACGGCCCCGTGGGATCACGGGGCCGTCTTCAGATCGAGGCTTGCGAAGTCAGAGTTGCCAGAGCTTGCAGAACCCCGGAGCCGCCTCGCAGATCTTCTCGAGGATGGGACTGCGTTCCTCGGCGACGGCGCTTCCGATTGGCAGCAGGCATGCGAGTGCCACTGCGACCACCGCGACTTTCCTTTTCATGATCAGGCTTCCCTGTGATTGATGTCGACGCAACCGGTGCGGTTGCGAGGGGCAGTCTCGCCCCGCCGGGCCATGGCGTCAAACCGTCGCGGCCACCCCCGTGCGTGGGCGCGAGGCACGGCGTATCACCCGGGTAGTGCCGTTGCTCAGGTCATCGAGGATGGCGTAGATCGTCGGCAGGAACAGCAGGCTGACGACGGTCGAAAACGCCAGACCGCCGGCAACCGCACGGGCCATCGGCGAGTAGGTCAGCCCGCCCAGCAGGACTGTGTCGCTGAAGGAGATCGGCACCATCGCCAGGATCGCGGTGCCCATGGTCATCATGATCGGACGCAGGCGTTCGCGGCTGCCCTCGACCAGCGCGTCGGTACGCGACAGGCCCCGACGACGCAGGTTGTTGATGTGCTCCACCATCACGATGCCGTTGTTCACCACCACCCCCATCAGCACCAGGATGCCGATGAAGGCCATCACCGAGAAGGTCGTGCCGGTCAGCCAGAACAGCCAGAACACCCCGAACACCGAGAACAGCACGCAACTCATGATCGCCGATGGGAACAGCAGCGATTCGAACACCGCCGCCATCACCACGTAGATCATCACCAGCGCGATCAGCAGGTTGAACATCATCTGGCGACTCGCGTCGTCGTCACGCTCGAACGCGCTGCCGTCGAAGCTGTAGCTGTAGCCGGCCGGTAGCGACACCGCCCCGAGCGCTTCTTCCATCGCCTTGCGGGCTTCCGGAACGGTCGTTTCGCCGTTCAGGTTGGCCTGGATGGTGACGGTGGTCTGGCGATCGGTGCGGCTGATCTGCGTCGCGGAGGGCTGTACGTCGAGATCGACCATCGACAGCAGCGGCACCGTCCTGCCGTCGGGCGAGCGCACCATGAAGCCGCCGATGTCCTCAACGCCGTAGTCGTCGGCGCCGGCAAAGCGCACCCAGACCGGCACTTCGGTGTCGCCGCGGTTGAACTCGCGCAGCTGTGCGCCCCTGAGCGCCAGGCCGACGAAGCCCGCCACCTCCTGTGCGCTGAAGCCGAACGAAGCCGCACGCTCGCGGTCAACGCGGATGTTGAGCTCGGTGTTCTGGTCGCCCGCATCGATCCGGACATCACGCAGTTCCGGGCGGCGCGCCAGGATGGGCACGATGTCGGTTGCAAGCGATGTCAGCACCTTCGTGGAGTCGCCCACCAGTTGCACCTGTGCCAACTGTCCCGAGCCTCCCGACTGGTCCCCATCGCCGCGCACGCCGACCTTGGCCCGTGCTGATTTGGGCAGTTCCTTGCTGATCTCGTCGGTGATCGGCTTGGTATCGCCCACCGCGTCGTCGAAGGTGACCAGGGTGCTCGCATCGCCCTGCTCGCTGTACCAGGAATAGACCTGGGAGATGCGGAAGCGCTCGCGGTTCTCGTCCAGGAAGTCTTCGACCCGCAGCACTTCGTCCGACATCTGCTCTTTGGTGTAGCTGCCCTTCCACTCGTAGTAGAGGTTGGTTTCCTTGCCACCCCCACCGCCGCCGAACATGTCGAACTTGGTCTGGGTCATCGGCACGATGCTCAGGCCGATGATCAGGATGATCCCGATGACGCTCCAGCCGCGATGTTCCAACGTCCAGCGCAGGAGCCGTGCGTAGCGATCCTGCAGGCGCCTGATGACGCCGCCCTGGGCGGCCACCGCCGGCGGGGTCTTCATCCTTGCCGACAGCATCGGGATCAGGCTGACGGCCACCAGCCATGACGCCAGCAGCGACACCGAGATGGTGATCGCGATCTGCGCCATGAAGATGCTGATGTTGTTGGTCTCGCCCAGCAGGTTGGGGACGAACACGATGCAATGGCACAGCGTTCCGGCCGAGAGTGCGATCGCCACGTTGCGGGTGCCGATGATCGACGCCTGCACCGGCTGGTCGGGCATGCGCTCGCGTTCCTGGTAGATGCTCTCCACCACCACCACGGCGTTGTCCACCAGCATGCCGACCGCCAGCAGCAGCCCCATCAGCGAAAGGATGTTGAGGGTGACACCGGCGAAGTACATGAAGCCCAGCGTCATCACGAAACAAATCGGGATCGCCAGCGTGACCATCAGGGTCGATGGCCAGTGGCGCAGGAAGAAGAACAGCACCGCGATCGACAGCACCAGGCCGATCCCGCCCGCCTCGGCCAGTTCCAGCAGCGACGTGGTCACCTCCTCGCCCTGGTTCTGGATCACCTTGAAGTCGATGCCACTCAGTTCCGGGTCCTTCTGGATCTCGCCGACTTCGGCAAGGACGGCTTTGGAGACCTCCACCAGGTTGGCGTTGCGCTCCTTGAAAATATCCAGACCGACGGCGGCCCGCCCGTCGAGGCGGCGCCCGTAGTCCATGCGTGCCGGCTTCAGCCGCACCTCGGCGATGTCGCCCAGGCGCAGGCCGCTGTCGGCGATGACCAGCTCGCGCAACTGCTCCAGGCTCTCGAGCTCGCCCACCGGTTGCACGCGCAGCCTGCGCCCTGCGTCGTCGATGCGGCCGGCGGAGACCGAGAAATTGACCGCGCGCAGGCGCTGGGTCAGGTCGTTGAGCACCAGGTTGTGCGCCGACAACCGATCGGGATCGATCGCGATCTCGACCTCGTTGGGCGGTGCCCCGCTGATCTCCACCCGTGCCACGCCGGGGATGCGGTCGAGGCGACGCTTCATCCGGTTGTCGATCAGGTCGTAGGCACCGGTCAGGTCGGTGTCGGCGGCCAGCCGCACGCGCAGGATGGCTTCGTCGCTGGTGGAGAACTTGAAGACGAAATAGCGCTGGAAGTCGTCGGGCAGCTCGTCGCGGATGGCATCGATGCGCTCACGTGCCTCCGAGGCGGTGATCGCGATGTCCTTGTCCCAGTCGGAGAACTCGATCGGCATGCTGGCGCCGTCCGATCGCGCGCGTCCCTGCATGCGCTTGATCCCCGGCATCGTCGCCAGCGCCTCTTCGGTCGGCCGCAGGATCTCGCGCTCGACCTCTTCCGGGGTGGAACCGGCATACGGCATCTGGATGAAGAGGAACGGCGCCGACACGTCCGGGAGCGCTTCCAGCGGCAACCGGACCGCGGCGATCAGGCCGACCACGAACATCGACACGAACAGCATCACCGTGGTGACGGGCCGCCTCAGGCTGAGTTCCGCGATGCTCATGCCGGCTGGTCCCCGATGGTGCCCTCGCCTGCCGGACCGGAGGGCGCGTCCTGCAGCCGGGCGCGTCGCGCACGGGCCAGGTAGTGCTCATCGGGACGACGGTCGAGAAGGTCGTATACGACCGGGATGACGACCAGCGTCAGCAGGGTGGACACCAGCAGGCCGCCGATCACCGTGATCGCCATCGGCGAGCGCACCTCCGCGCCCTCGCCCATCGCGATGGCCAGCGGCAGGAAACCGAACAGGGTGCACAGGGTGGTCATGATGATCGGCCGCAGGCGTGAGCGAGCGCCCTCGACCAGCGCCTCCCGCTTGGCCACGCCGGCTTCGCGCAGCTGGTTGACCTTGTCGATCAGGATGATCGCGTTCTTGGTCACCAGGCCCACAAGCAGGATCAGGCCGATGAAGACCACCACCGAGATCGTGTTGCCGGTCACCAGCAGGGCAAGCACCGCGCCCACCATCGCCAACGGAATGGTGAAGAGGATGACGAACGGATGCAGCAAAGACTCGAACTGCGACGCCATCACCAGGTAGACCAGGAAGATCGCCAGGGCGAAGGCGAACAGCAGCGAGTTGACCGATTGCGCCAGCTCCTCGCCCTGCCCGCCGATGTGCATGCGCACGTCGGTCAACGGATTGGCCGCGACCATCTGTTCGACTTCCTGAACCGCTGCACCCAGGTCGATGTCGCGCAGGTTGGCCGACACGATGGCCACCCGCGTCTGGTCGGCGCGGTGGATCTCGCTGGGGCCCGTGGTCGCGACCACGTCGGCCACGGCAGACAGCCTGACGGGACGGTTGCTGCCGGGGTTCACGATCAACTGGCGGATGTCCTCCACCGAGGCGCGATCGGCTTCCTGTGCCCGCACCAGCACGTCGATCTTGCGGTCACGGAAGCTGTAGCGCGTGGCCACTTCCCCGCGCACCTTCTTGACCACTGCGTCGGCGACCTGGCGCGTGGTCAGGCCCAGCGAGGCCGCACGATCCTGGTCGAAGCGGATCTGGATCTCCGGGAACCCCTGTTCGACGGTGGAGCTGACGTCGGCGTAGTGCGGGTTGTCGCGCAGCATCGCGGCCATCTGCTGGCCCGCCCGCTCCAGCGACGCGAGGTCCTCGCCGCGCAGTTCGATCTCCAGCGGCGTGGAGAACGAGAACAGCTGCGGGCGGCTGAAGTCGACCTGTGCACCGGCCTGGTCGGCCATGCTCTCGCGCAGGCGCTGGGTGGTGGCGGCCTCGACGTCCTCGCTGCCACCGTCGGACATCACCACGGTCAGCTTGCCGATGTTCTCGCCGCTCTCGGTCGGGTTCGCATCCAGGCGCGTGCCGCTGCCGCTGACGCCGTACAGGGCCTGCACGCCAGGCTCGTCGGCATGGCGACGTTGCAGGTCGCGGACCAGGGCGTCGGTGTCGCGCAGCGGGGTGCCCGGTGGCAACTTGACGGTCATCTCGAAGCGGTCCTGCGCCAGCTGCGGGATCAGGTCCGTTCCCAGCAGCGGCACCATCAGCAGCGCCAGTGCGAACGCGCCCGCCGCAGTGCCCAGCACCAGCGTGGGACGGGCCATCGCCGCGGGCAGTACCTTGAGGTAGCCGCGCTCGGCACGCCCGTACGGCGCCATCGCCAGGTCACTGGCCTTGCGCATGACCGGGCTGACCACGGCCACCAGGCCACGCCAGGCCCGCACGAACACCCACGCGAGGCCAAAGAACGCCCCGCGCACGCCGGCCCCGGCGCCGCGGCCGGCGATGGCCACCGGCTTCTGCAGTCTGGAGCGGGGCTCCCAACGGGGGTGCGGCGGCTCTTCGGGGAACGCCATCGGCGGATGGCCCTTGAGCGCGCTCAGCATCGGGATCAGGGTCATCGATACCACCAGCGAGATCGCGATCGCGATCGCCACGGTCAGCGCCTGGTCGCGGAACAGTTCGCCGGCAATGCCCTCCACGAACACCAGCGGCAGGAACACCGCGATGGTGGTCAGGGTCGATGCGACGACGGCCATGCTGACCTCGCGGGTTCCGACGATGGCCGCCTCCAGCACGCCCAGGCCGCGTTCGCGTGCCTTGGCGATGGATTCCAGGACAACGATCGAATCGTCCACCACCAGGCCCGTTGCCAGCGCCAGGCCGCCCAGCGACATCACGTTGAGGCTCAGCCCCAGCTGGCCCATGAAGAAGAACGTGGTGATGATCGAAACCGGGAGCGAGAGCGAGATCACGAACGTGCTCCAGCCGTCGCGCAGGAACAGGAAGATGATCAGGATCGCCAGTGCGCCACCGATCACCGCGTCCTTCTTCACGTCGCTGATGGCGTGGCGGATGAACTCCGACTGGTCGTCGATGACGGTCAGCTCGATGTCTTCAGGCACCTGCTCGCGGATCTGTGCGAGCCGCGCCTCGATGGCATCGGCCGTGGCGACGGTATTGGCATCGCCTTCCTTGTAGATCGCCAGCTCGACCGCCTCGCGGCCACCCAGCCGGATGATCGCCTCGCGTTCCCTGTAGCCCTGGCGCACGTCCGCGACGTCGCGCAGGCGCACCGGCATGCCACCGGCCACGGCATTGCCGCCGGATGACGCGCTCTGCACGGATGCCGCCGCGGCCATCGTATCGGCCGATCCGCTCGCCGCCGCCACCCGGGCCATCTGCTCGGCCGCGCTCTGCGCGGCGCCGCCATCCGGGCCCTGGGTGGTGACCAGCATGTCGCGGATTTCCTCGACGCTGGCGAACTGGTTCACGGTACGCACGAGGTAGCGCTGCGACCCCTCTTCCAGGCGCCCGCCCGACACGTTGACGTTCTCCTGGCCCAGTCGCTGGATCACGGTATCGATGGGCAGGTTCAACTGCGCCAGGCGCTGCTGGTCGATGTCGACGTGTATCTCGTCCTCTAGGCCGCCGCCCACTTTCACCGCGGCCACGCCCTCGACCGGCTCGAGCTTCTTCTTGAGGTCGTCGTCGGCGTAGCGGCGCAGCTCGGTCAGCTGGCGCACGGCCTCGGTCTCCCCCGCGTCCGGCGCACCCCGGGCGGCCAGGGCGATGCGCAGGATCGGCTCGGTGGAGGGATTGAAGCGCAGCAGCACCGGCGAGGCGGCTTCCAGCGGGAGGTTGAGCGACTCCATCTTGTCGCGCACGTCCAGCGTGGCCTGGTCCATGTTGGTGCCCCAGGCGAACTCGAGCACCACGTCGCTTTGCCCGGTGCGCGAAACCGACTTGAGCTTGCGCAGGCCCTTCACCACGCCGACGGCTTCTTCCACCGGTTCACTGATCAGCGTTTCGATTTCGGCCGGGGCCGCGCCGGTGTACTCGGTGCGGACGGTAAGGGTGGGATAGCTCAGGTCGGGTAGCAGGTTGACCTTGAGGTTGCCCAGCGCGAGCAGCCCGAACAGCAGGAAGCTGATGGTCACCATCGCCACGGTGACGCGGCGGCGGGTGGAGAACTCGACCAGGTTGAAAGGCGGTGCCGGGGGATGCAGCGCGGGATCGAACCCGTCCTTCCCGTGCGGCGGCGGGGTGTGCGTGGAATCGCTCACGTGTCGTCCTCGGGATTACTGCTGGTTGTCGTCGTTGTCGGCATCGGCGTCGCTCGCCGGATCCGGGGCGGCCGGCTTGCTCGCGGCCACATTCGCCGCAGCCGGCTGGCCTACCACCTGCACCTTGTTGCCGTCGCGCAGCGCGGCCTTGCCCGCCACCACGACCTGTTCGCCCGGCTTGATGCCCTCGCGCACTTCAACCCATTGGCCGTCGACGTAGCCCAGCTTCACCGGCACGCGCATGGCCTTGCCACCGCGTACGACGAACACTGCCGGGTCACCCTCGCCATCCAGCAAGGCGATTCGCGGCACCGTCAGCGCGTTGGCGCGCTGGTCGTAGGCGATGCTGATGCGGCCGAACATGCCAGGCTGCAACAGGCCACCCCCTTCGAATGCACAGATCACCCGGAAGGTGCCGCTGCCGGCGTCCACGACGGGCGCCACGCGGTCCACGCGCCCGGTGAAGGCCTGGCCCGGCAGCGAATCCACCGCCAGTTGCACCGGCAGCCCCGGCTTGAGGGTCGCCAGTTCGCGCTCGGGCACGTTCAGCACTGCCTCGAGCTGCGAGGTGTCCACGATCCGGAAGATCGGCGTATTGATCTGGACGAAATTGCCCGTCTTGATGGAACGCGACGCGACCACGCCCGAGATCGGTGCGGTCACCGCCGAGTAGGACACCTCGAGGTTGGCCAGGCGATTGGCCGCGCGTGCGTTGGCCAGGTCGTACTTGATCTGGTCGTGGTCGCTGGCGCTGAGCAACTGCTGCTCGGCCAACTTGCGGGAGCGCTCGAAGTTGTTCTGCAGCTTGGCCACCTGCGCCGCCGTCTGCGTCGCCTGGAGGCGGGCACGGTCCGCATCGAGGCGAACCAGTGTCTGGCCCGCCCGCACCATGTCGCCCTCTTCCACCATCACCTGCAGCGCCACGCCCGAGGTCTTGGCGACCACCTGCGATTCACCGATCGCCTCCAGCGGCGCGGTGCCGGTGTAGCTGGCGGCGACAGCGCGAAGCGAGGCCGCGGCGACTTCCACCGGCACGACTTCCTCTTCGGCGGCTTCCCCGGGCTTGGCGTCGGCGGCGCCTTCTCCGCCCTTGCAGGCGGTCAGGGCAAGCGTGCCGGCCAGCGCGAGGGCAAGGGCGCGCACCAGTACAGGCTGGCGGCGGAACGGGATGGAATAACGCATGGTGGGGCCCCGATAGGTAAGTACGTGTTGGAGTGCCTGCCGGCGTGGCCGACCCCGCCGCTGCGGCTTTCGCTGCGCTGGGAGACCGGTCGGACGTCAGGCGTATGTCGGTGTTGTATGAAGGTATATCACCAGCAACGCAGGCAGCATCCGCCGAAGGTCATGGTGACTGCCGGCATCGTGCCCGCCGGCCCGGCCCAGGCCCGCCCCCTGATGCGGGTGTCCGGCGCCCTGGCTGCGTACCTCTTCGTTGGAATCTGCCCGCGGGCTATACTGGGCGACTTGTGCGCTCGGGCAGTCATCGGGTTGCCCCGCAGTACCGCGCAGATGCCAGCCATTATCCTTCGCCAGCCAAAGAGATTGCGGACAACGACATGATGCGACCGCTCACGATCGCCGCCTGCCTCGCCCTGGGTGCCATTGCCCCCGGCGCGATGGCCCAGGACACTCCCGCCGAAGCGACCACCTCCGCGACCGGATCGGCCGAAGCCACCGGTAACAGCGTCGCGAACGGCCGGCTGCTGACGTACACCTGCCAGGGCTGCCACGGGATCGACGGCTACAAGAATGCCTACCCGAACTTCCACGTGCCCAAGATCGGTGGCCAGTCCGCGCAGTACCTGCGCAACGCGCTGACCGACTACAAGAACGGCACGCGGAACCATCCGACGATGCAGGCGCAGGCGCAGAGCTTCTCCGAGCAGGACATCGCCGACATCGCCGCGTTCCTCTCGACCCTGAAGTGAGCACCCGACCATGACGTCCAAGACGACCCCCCGCACCACCCCGGGCGCCGCGATGATCGTGCTGGCCGCGACGCTCGCCCTGTCGGCGTGTTCCTCGCCTGAGACGCCGCCTGAGGGCGCCGCCGCTGCCGCGCCCACCTCGTCCTCGGCCGGCCTGCCTGCCGGCAACGTCGCCGCCGGCGAGCAACTGGCCAACGCCAAGGGCGCCGCCACCGGCCAGTCGTGCGTTGATTGCCACGGAGTCGACGGCAATGCGCCGATCGATGCGACCTACCCGAAACTGGGCGGCCAGTATTACGACTACCTCGCCCACGCGCTGGAGCAGTACCGCGACGGCCAGCGCGCCCACGCGCTGATGTCGAGCCAGGCCGCCGGGCTCACCGACCAGCAGATCTCCGACCTTGCCGTGTACTTCGGTTCACGCGAGTCGCAGCTGACCACGCTGGAAGGCGCGCACAACTGACGCGTGCGTCGTTGACGTGACAGGAACACATGAGCCCGCCCAGTCGCGGGCTTTTTGTTTCCTGGGCATCGGCGATCGTTCATCCGCCGTGGGGCCGCGGGATGCGGATCGGGCGTGGCCGGCAGGTTGCGCGATGCACGGGCTACCCACGCATGCCACGCCACCCTCGACCCGAGGGTGAACTCGGTCAGCGCCTACGGTCCCAGTGTGCACTGGTCAGTCGCCACTCCCCGCCGTCCTCGCGCCAGCCGGTGGTCACGTGCTGCACCCGGGCCGATTCGGGCAACGCACCCGCGCCCCCCGTGAGCACCGCGGTGAACGTCACCGTGGCGTGATCGCCCTGGACCTGGATGTCCGGCGGCCCCAGCGTCATGCCCACGTTGCGGTGGCGGCGAAACAACACCAGTGCCAGCCGCCGTGCGCCGTCACGGTCCATTCCGTCCGGACCCACGAAATCATCCGCCAGGTGCGCGGACAGCCCTGCGGCGTCGCGTTTCTCGATGGCCTGCTGCACACCGCCCATGGCGTCGCGAAGGCGCTGCTCGGGAGGCGGGCTGGAGCACGCGCCGAGCATGACGGCGCAGGCCAGAAGGGCGGCCCACGACACAGCAGCGCCAAACCATTCTTGCGACGTCCCACGCATCACTGCCATTGCTTCCACGCTCCCATCCGACACCGCACCATGCTGCCACGAACACGCGTTGGAGCGCCTTGCCAGCCCATGGAGCCTATGCTCCAATCGAGCGGCTCCGTACGCCGGCGCATCCGGCAGGGGCTGCCGTGTCGGCATTGACCGGCCGCACTTGGAAACGAACTCCAACACGCATTCCGACACGCACTCTAAGGGGATCGCAATGAGCAATGACCGTCCGTGGCTGGCCCAGTATCCGGCCGGAGTACCGTCGCAGATCGATGTTGATGAATACCCGTCGATCGTCTCGGTGCTCGAGAACGCCATTGCCAACTACCGCGACCGCCCGGCGTTTTCGAACCTCGGCAAGACGCTGACCTACGGCGAGATCGACGAACTGAGTGCGCGGTTCGCGGCGTACCTGCTGGGCGAACTACAGCTAAAGAAGGGCGATCGCGTCGCGATCATGCTGCCCAATTGCCTTCAATACCCGATCGCGACCTTCGGCATCCTGCGTGCCGGGCTGACGGTGGTGAACACCAACCCGATGTACACCCCGCGCGAGTTGCGCCACCAGCTGGTGGACTCCGGCACCAGCGCGATCCTGGTGCTCGACAATTTCGGTTCGGTCGTGGAAGAGGTGCTTGCCGACACCCAGATCAAGCAGGTCATCACCACCGGCCTGGGGGACATGCTGGCTTTCCCGAAGGGCGCGATCGTCAATTTCGTACTCAAGCACGTCAAGAAGATGGTGCCGGAACACCGCCTGCCCGGTGCCATCCGCTTCAAGGATGCGCTGGCGCTCGGCGACAAGCACACGCTTCAACCCATGGACATCAAGCCCGCGGACATCGCGTTCCTCCAGTACACCGGGGGCACCACCGGCGTGGCCAAGGGCGCGATGCTGACCCACCGGAACCTGGTCGCCAACATGCAGCAGGCCTCGGCCTGGATCGGCACCAACGTCCGGATGGGTGAAGAGGTCATCATCACCGCGCTGCCGCTGTACCACATCTTCGCGTTGACGGCGAACGGGCTGGTCTTCATGAAGTTCGGCGGCCTCAACCACATGATCACCAACCCGCGCGACATGCCGGCGTTCGTGAAGGAACTCAAGAGCGTCCCGTTCACCGCCATCACCGGCGTCAACACGCTGTTCAACGGCCTGCTCAACACGCCCGGCATCGAAGAGGTCGACTTCTCACGGCTGCACCTCACCCTCGGCGGTGGCATGGCCGTGCAGCGCTCGGTCGCCGAACGCTGGAAGAAGCTGACGGGCAACACCCTGGTGGAAGCCTATGGGCTGACCGAAACCTCGCCGGCCGCCTGCATCAACCCGATGGACCTGGCCGATTACAACGGTGCGATCGGCCTGCCGATCCCGTCCACCGATGCCTGCGTCAAGGATGAGGACGGCCGCATGCTACCCGCGGGCGAAGTGGGCGAGCTGTGCATCAAGGGTCCGCAGGTGATGAAGGGCTACTGGAACCGCCCGGAGGAAACGCAGCAGGTCATGGATGCCGATGGCTGGCTGCATACCGGCGACATGGCACGCATGGACGAGAACGGTTTCTTCTATATCGTCGACCGCAAGAAGGACATGATCCTGGTCTCGGGTTTCAACGTGTACCCCAACGAGGTCGAGGACGTGATCGCGATGATGCCGGGCGTGCTCGAGGTGGCCGCCGTCGGCGTTGCCGACGAGAAGTCCGGCGAAGCGGTGAAGGTGGTGATTGTCAAGAAGGACCCTGCCCTCACCGAAGAGCAGGTCAAGGCCCATGCCCGCGCCAACCTCACCGGCTACAAGCAGCCGCGCACGGTGGAGTTCCGCCAGGAGCTGCCCAAGACCAACGTCGGCAAGATCCTGCGCCGTGAGTTGCGCGACGAACCTGGCGCCTGAGCGATCCGCTTGCATTACCCGGAAGGCCCCTCATCGAGGGGCCTTTTTGTTGGGCGGCCCGTCCTCATGTGTCCTTGACCCCGGGTGTAGCATCGCCGCGTGGGCTTCACCGGCCGGCCGCGCCCACGCAGCATGCGGTCGGCGACTCCGGAGGACCGCACCATGAGCCAGATCGAGAAGCTGCACCGCACCCGTCCCTATCCCACCCTTCGCGTTGAATCGGACCCCCAGTGCGACACGCACTGGCTCTACATGCACGCCGATGCCGGACAGGGAGCCCGGCCCTGCTTCCGCACCGAACTCATGGACGACATGTGGAGTTACCTGTCATCGATCACCCTGCGCGATGGCCAGCGCCAATCAGGTCGGCTCCGGCACGTGGTGCTCGCTTCCGACGCGGGCGCGTTCAACCTGGGCGGCGACCTTGCACTGTTTTCCCGTCTCATCCGCGCGGGCAACCGCGAACACCTGCTGGACTACGCGCGACGGTGCGTCGACGGCGTACACCACCTGCACGGTGGCCTGGGCGGGGACGTCCGGACCATCGCCCTGGTACAGGGCGATGCGCTGGGAGGCGGGTTGGAACTTGCCCTGTCGTGCCACACCATCGTCGCTGAAGAAGGCGTCGACATGGGCCTGCCGGAAGTGCTGTTCGGACTGTTCCCGGGCATGGGCGCGTACTCGTTCCTGTGCAAGCGGGTCACCCCGCAGGTCGCCGAGAAGCTCATCCTGCAGGGCCGCATCCACAGCAGCGACGAGCTGTTCCGGATGGGCGTGGTCGATGTGCTGGTACCCAAGGGGGATGGCCCCGCGGCCGTGAGCGAGATCATCCGGCAGCAGCAACGCACGCCGCACGCCTACCTGGCCCTCAACGCGGTTCGCGGCATCGCGCAGCCGGTCGGCTACGACGAACTGATGGGCATCACCGAGGTCTGGGTTGATACCGCCCTTGCGCTGGGCGAGAAGTCCCTGCGGACCATGGACAGGATCGTCCGCGCGCAGGAGCGTCGCACGATGCCGCTGGCTGGCTGAATTTCCCGGGCGGTGGGTGCCGGGCCGGTCGGCCCGGCGTGCAGCGGCACCCTGCACCGGGCTGTCAGGAGGGCGTTTGCTCGCCGTGGTCACTGGCGCCGCGGGCGCGATCACGTGCCCCAAGCGCCGCCCGCCCCTGCAACAACCGCTCGTGCAAATGGCCCAGGCGGGCCTGCCATTCGCGGGCCAGCTGCCACTCCGGCAGCTGCATCAACTCGCCAGCGACTGCCGCCAGCTTGATCAACCCCAGGTTCCCTGCGACGCCCTTGAGTGCATGTGCGTGCTCGCGCGCCCGCTCGTAATGGCCCGTGCCCGCCGTCTCCGAGAGCGCCTTCAGGCATGCCTCGGCATCGCGCAGGCACTGGCCGATGAACTCGCGCTCGAAGGCCTCACCCATTCCCAGCGATTCCAGCTCGTCGAGTACGCCGGGGTCGAACACCCCGTCGATCGAAACCCGGGCCGTACGCGAACCATCCGGTTTCGCCGTCACGGCCAATGTCGAAGCGGCTTCGATCCGACCGTTGGAAGCGATATCCGCCAACGTGTCCAGCAGCTTCGGCGTCGAAACCGGCTTGGCCAGGAAGGCGCGCGCGCCGGCCTGCTCGCAGGCCTGGATGGAGCCCGGGGTGACGTCGGCACTGAGCACCACCACGGGCGTGCGGCGACCGCCGCCCGCCTCGAGGATGCGAAGCTGGCGCAGCAGGTCCAGGCCGCTGAGGCCGGGCATGTGGAGATCGACGACGACACAGTCGTAGTCCGACACCTCAAGGGCGTCGAGCACCTCTTCGCCACCTTCTACGCATGTCACGCGGTGACCCGCCTTCTGCAACAGCCGTTGCACCACCATGCGGTTGGCGGCATGGTCGTCGGCCACCAGCACGTGCAGGCCGCGCACGCGCGCGCGGTGGCGCAGGAAGGGATCGGAGAACGCGATGACGTTCTCCGCTGCGCTTGCCGGACGCGCCGTGGTGGCGTGGGCCGCGTGGGACGCGTCAATCGCCTCGGCCAGGGCGGCCGGGCGCGCGTCGACCGCTTCCACGACGCGCTCGAACGGCAACTCCACCCAGAACCGGCTGCCGCGGTTTTCGGTGCTCTCGAATCCGATGCTTCCGCCCATCGCTTCGGCCAGGCCCTTGGCGATGGTGGTGCCCAGGCCGGTTCCCCCGTGGCGCCGAGCCAGGCTTACGTCGGCCTGTTCAAAGGCCTCGAACAGCCGGTGCTGCGCTGCGACCGGTACGCCGACGCCGGTATCGGTCACGGTGAAGCGCAGGCGCGGGCGACCGGGCGTGGACTCCGCCAGCTCCACGTCCAGTTGCACCGAGCCCTCGTCGGTGAACTTCACCGCGTTCCCCGCGAGGTTGAGCAGCACCTGCCGCAAGTGGCCGACGTCGCCGCGCAGAAGGGCCGGCACGTCCCCCGCTACTTGGTGCTGGTAGCGCAACTGCTTGGCGCGGGCCTGCGGCTGGAGGATGAGTCCGATGCTCTCGACCAGCTCACGCGGGTCGAACTCCACCAGCCTCAGCTTGAGCTTGCCCGCCTCGATCGCGGAGATGTCGAGCACATCCTCCACCAGCGCCAGCAGGCTGCGGGTGGAGGCCTGGATGGTGTCCAGGCATTCGCGCTGCTCTTCATCCAGGCGCGTGGTGGCCAGCAGTTCGGACATGCCGGCCAGTCCATTCAACGGGGTCCGGAACTCGTGGCTCATGTTGGCCAGGAACCGGCTCTTGGCGAGGTTGGCGCGGTGCGCTTCGTCGGTCGCCCGGGTCAGGGCCCGCAGCAGGCCCGACAGGTACAGCGGAATCGCGACCAGTCCCAGCAGCAGGCCCACCGCCAGTACCCTGTTTTCCAGCCAGTAGCTGTTGAGGCCGATGACGGTGCCGAAACTCGCGACCGCCGCGACGATCGCGATCACCAGATAGCGGTTGCCGAACCTCAGGCCATTGCCGACGGTCACCCACATCAGGATCACGTAGACCCACGCGAGCGGCTCGCCGATGCGGACCATCGCCAGTGCCATCAGGCCGTAGTCGGCCACCATGCCAATGCCGCGCCGGAGGTGCGACCTGGCCGGCTGGGCGACCAACCAGACCAGCAACACGCCCCCGATGGCGAAGCCGGTGGCCACCATCGCCAGTACGTCCGCGTAGGCGGCCGGATCAAGCGTGCCACCCGCCCCGCGCACCAGCATGTAGACCAGCACCACTGCCAGTACGACCAGGCGGATCGTCGCCTGCCCGTGCTCGCTGTCGTCGCGTCCGGACAGGCGCGTCGTCAGCCAGTGCAGCGGACGTGACATGTGCCTACTCGGTTTCCACGCGCGGCGCCCGGGCCGCATGGCGCGTACAGATCTCTTCCAGGCGCGCGCGGTTGCGTACCAGCGCATCCACGCACCTGGGGTCGAACTGACGCCCCTTCTGCGCGTACAGGAAGCCCAGCGCGGCATCGATATCCAACGCCGGCCTGTCGGGCCTCGGGGAAATCAGCGAATTGAACACATCGGCAACGGCGACGATGCGCGCCTCGATCGGGATCTCCTCGCCCACCAGGCCATCGGGATAGCCGCTGCCGTCGAAACGCTCGTGGTGTCGCAGGGCGATCACGGCGCCTGCCTGGATGAAGCGGTTGCGGCTGTCGGCGAGCAGCTCGTAGCCGATGCGCGGGTGCCCGTGCATCGCCGCTGTTTCGACTTCGTCGAGCGGTCCTTGCTTGAACAGCACCGAATCGGGGATCGCGATCTTGCCGATGTCGTGCAGGGGGGCGGCCATTTCGATCAACCGCACTTCGTCTTCGAACATCCCCAGCTGCTCGGCGATCAGTCCGGCGACCTGCGCCATGCGCTCCAGGAAAACGCGGGTGCCGCCGCTGCGGTACTCCGTCGCACGGGCAAGGCGCGCCAGCGTCTCCCGTTCGCGCTCTTCCACCTCGTGCATGCTCGAAAGCAGCCGCTGCTCAAGCGACAGGGCGCGTTGCTTGACGTTCTCGGACTGCTGGCGAAGTTGCAGCAGGTTGCGGCAGCGGGCGCGCAGCTCGCGGGGCCGCACCGGCTTGACCAGGAAATCGATGACCCCGGCATCAAGCGCGGCCTGGCGTATCGGCTCATCGCCCACGACGGTCACCAGGATGATCGGGATGTCACGGTGCAGCGGGCGCCGCCGGAACCGGCGGGCGAACTCCAGTCCATCGATGCCGGGCATCCGGTAATCCAGGAGCAGCAGGTCGGGCTGGTTCGCTTCGCACCAGTTCAATCCGGCCTCGGACTCACCGAAGTCATGCACCGCCAACTCGGGCGCGATGTCCTCGATGATGTGGCGCAGCATGGTGCGCGCCGAAGTCTGGTCGTCGACGATGACGACGTTCACGCGTGCCTGTCCATGGTTGCGGTTCCCCTCGACTGTTCCGTCATGAGCATACCCCTGCCGTCAAATTCTTGACAGCGTCCTGCCCGGCATGTCCCTTGCCGGCAGTGATGCAATCGGCATGCCGTCAGCCGATGGCCTCGGGGCGCATGTACGGGAACAGCAGCACGTCGCGGATGGACGCGGATCCGGTCAGCAACATGACCACCCGGTCGATGCCGATTCCCAGCCCCCCGGTGGGTGGCAGCCCGACCTCCAGTGCCCGGATGTAGTCGGCGTCGAAGTGCATGGCCTCGTCGTCACCCCCTTCCTTTGCATCGACCTGGGCCTGGAAACGGGCGGCCTGGTCTTCGGGGTCGTTGAGCTCGGAAAAGCCGTTGGCCAGCTCCTTCCCGCCCACGAACAGCTCGAAGCGGTCGGTCAGGCCGGCGTCGGCGTCGCTCGCGCGCGCCAGCGGGCTGACCTCCACCGGGTGCTCGGTGATGAACGTCGGCTGGATCAGCGTGTGCTCGACCGTCTTCTCGAACACTTCCAGCAGCAGCTTGCCCCAACCCCACCCGGCCTTGATCGGGATTCTCAACCGCGCGCAGTGGGCGCGCATCGCATCGAGGTCGCGCAGGTCCCCGGTTTTGATCTCCGGGTTGAGTTCCAGCACGGCATCGGTCATCGACCAGCGGCGGAACGCCGGACCCAGGTCGATCGCCATGCCGTCCCATTCCACCGCGGTGGTGCCCAGCACTTCGCGCGCGACGTCGCGGACCACGCCCTCGGTCAGGTCCATGATCTCGGTATAGCTCGCGTAGGCCTCGTAGAGCTCCAGCATGGTGAACTCGGGGTTGTGTCGCGTGGACACGCCCTCGTTGCGGAAATTGCGGTTGATCTCGTAGACCCGCTCGAGCCCGCCCACGACCAGCCGCTTGAGGTAGAGCTCCGGCGCGACGCGCAGGTACAGCTCCAGGTCCAGTGCGTTGTGGTGGGTGACGAAGGGCTTGGCCGTGGCGCCGCCCGGGATGTAATGCATCATCGGCGTTTCGACCTCCAGGAAACGCCGCGCGTCCAGCCAAGCCCGCATCGCGCGGATGATCCGGCTGCGCTTGACGAACACGTCCCGCGCCTCGGGCGAGACGATGAGGTCGACGTACCGCTGCCGGTAGCGCTGCTCGACGTCGGACAGGCCATGCCACTTGTCCGGAAGCGGACGCAGCGACTTGGTCAACAAGCGCAGCGACGCGACCCTGAGCGACAGCTCGCCGGTGCGGGTGCGCGTAAGCTCGCCGGTCGCGCCAACGATGTCACCCACGTCCCAGCCCTTGAACGCATCGTAGGCGTCGCCCAGCGCGTTGGCCTGCAGGAACAACTGGATGCGGCCGGACTCGTCCTGCACCTGCACGAAGCTGGCCTTGCCCATCACCCGCTTGAGCAGGATGCGCCCGGCCAGCGCGACTTCACGGCCCTCGCCCTCCAACGCTTCCGCGGTCCAGCGCCCGGTGTCCGCGAACTCCGCCTGCAGGTCGCCAGCGTATGCGTTGCGGCGGAAATCGTTGGGAAAGGCGATGCCCTGCCCGCGCAGCGCCTGGAGCTTGGCGCGACGCTCGGCGATCAGGTGGTTCTCGTCGGCGTGCTGCGGGGTCGGGGTATCGGTCATGGCTCGTGCTGTCGTAGAAGCGGCTTCAGCCGCGATGGGATGTGCGGAACCTCATGCGCCCGGCACCGCGCCGTAGGATCAGACGGCGTCCGTGCGCCTGGACCCTGCGTCCAGACCGGCCTTCAATGCCGCCTCGACGAACTCGTCGAGGTCGCCGTCCAGGACCTTCTGGGTATCACTGCGCTCCACGCCGGTGCGCAGGTCCTTGATCCGCGACTGGTCGAGCACGTAGTTGCGGATCTGGCTGCCCCACCCGATGTCGGCCTTGGTCGCCTCCAACGCGTCGCGCTCGGCGTTGCGCTTCTGGATCTCCAGCTCGTACAACTTCGCCGCCAGCATTTTCATCGCGGTGTCGCGGTTGGCGTGCTGGCTGCGTCCGTTCTGGCAGGCCGCCACGATGCCGGTGGGCACGTGGGTGATGCGTACCGCCGACTCGGTCTTGTTGACGTGCTGTCCGCCGGCGCCCGATGAGCGATACACGTCGGTGCGCAGGTCCGCGGGATTGATCTCGATATCGATGTTGTCATCGACTTCGGGGCTGACGAACACCGAAGTGAAGCTGGTGTGGCGCCGGTTGTCGGAATCGAACGGCGACTTGCGAACCAGCCGGTGAACGCCGGTCTCGGTCTTCAGCCAGCCATACGCGAAATCTCCCTCAACGCGCAGCGTGGCCGACTTGACGCCCGCCACGTCACCGCCGCTGGCTTCCATCAACTCGGCCTTCCAGCCGCGCGATTCGCACCAGCGCAGGTACATCCGGAGCAGGATCTCGGCCCAGTCCTGGGCCTCGGTGCCGCCGGCGCCGGCCTGGATGTCGACGAACGCGGCGGCGCTGTCCATCTTGCCCGAGAACATTCGCTGGAATTCCAGCTTCTCGACGTCGCGCGCGAGCCGGTCGACGTCTTCGACCACGGCCTGCGCGGTGTCGGCGTCGTCCTCCATTTCGGCCAGCTCCAGCAACTCGGCCGCGCCGGCGAGGCCTTCGTCCATGCTGCGGCTGCCCAGCACGACGCGCTCGAGCGCTGCCCGCTCGCGGCCCAGCGACTGCGCACGCTCGGCGTCGTTCCAGACGTCGGGGCTTTCCAGTTCGCGGTTTACTTCTTCGAGGCGTTCGACCTTGGCATCGAAGTCAAAGGTACCCCCTCAGCGCATCCAGCCGACCTTGCAGGTCGGCGATGCGCTGACGGACGGGATTGGTCTCGATCATCCGTTCTGGTGTCCGTGGTTGCGAAGCGGAAAAGACCGCGGATTCTAGCAGTTGCGCGGCACGCGGGCCGGCCGCGTGACGATGGAACCCGGGTGCACCTGGTGCGCAGCCTCGCGATGCACCACGACCAGTTGTACCGCGTCGCCGCCGCGGTAGTCATCGGGCTCCAGCCGGTAGGCGATGCGTATGCGCGGCGGCGGGGGCTGGCCGTCCCAGCCACCGAAATGGATCGCGTTGACCCGCATCCCGCCCAGCCCAAGTTCCAGCTTCAGATGCCGCTCGCCAACCACCCGGGTCCCCAGCACGTCGAACTCGCCGTCGAACTGCGGCTCCGGGAACCCCTGCCCCCACGGCCCGCCGTCACGAAGGGCCTCGGCATTGCCCCGGCACAGGTCCAGGGCGTCCAGCGGTCCGTCGCTGTGCAGGTTGGCAAGCAGCAGGTCATCGCCCAGGCGCGCCCGGGCGCATTGCGCGAAGGCGGTGCGGAATGCATCCAGCGACTCCGCCGGAAGGGTCAGCCCGGCCGCCATGGCATGCCCCCCGAATCGCTCGATCATGCCCGGGTGCCGCGCCGCCACGTCCGCAAGCGCGTCGCGGATGTGGAAGCCCGGGATCGACCGGGCCGACCCCCTCAGCACCGGGCTACCGGGCCCGGCCGGCGCGAAGGCCACTACCGGCCGGTGCAGCCGGTCCTTGATCCGCGATGCCACCAGGCCGATGACGCCGGGATGCCACTCGGGATCGAACAGGCACGCCACCCTGGGTGCGGCCCCGCCATCCAGGACCACGCGGGAGACGGCAGCCTCCGCTTCGTCGGTCATCTGCTGCTGGAGCGCGCGCCGCTCGCCGTTGATGGCGTCGAGCGTCGCCGCGATATCGCGCGCCTGCGCGGGGTCGTCGGTGAGCAGGCACTCGATGCCCAGCGCCATGTCCTCCAGGCGCCCGGCGGCGTTGAGGCGCGGCCCCACCGCGAACCCGATATCGGCCGCGGTCAGTCGGGACGGCACCCGCCCTGCGATCTCGATCAGCGCCATGAGGCCCGGGCACCCCTGCCCCGCACGCAACCGGCGCAACCCGGCCGCGACCAGTGCGCGGTTGTTGGCATCCAGCGGCACCAGGTCCGCCACCGTGCCCACCGCGACCAGGTCCAGCAGCGACGACAGGTCCGCGCTTGCCTGCGGATGGCCGGAGTCGCGCATCCGCTTTCGCAATGCCAGCAGCACGTAGAACACCACCCCGACACCGGCCAGGGCCTTGCTGCCGAACGCGTCGCCCGGCAGGCTCGGATCCACGATCGCATCCGCGCGTGGCAGGGTTGGACCCGGCAGGTGGTGGTCGGTCACCAGTACCGTCCATCCCCGCGCCTTCGCCGCGTCGATGCCGGCATGGCAGGCGATGCCGTGGTCGACGGTGACCAGCAGGTCGGGCTCCAGGGCGGCCAGCTCGTCCACCAGGGCAGGAGACAGGCCGTACCCGTGGACCATCCGGTTCGGGACGGCATGCGAGACGCGGCGCGCGCCCAGCATCCTCAGCCCGCGCACGCCCACTGCGCACGCGGTCGCGCCGTCGCAGTCGAAGTCGCCCACCACCACGATGTGCCGGTCATCGGCAATGGCATCGGCCAGCAGCGAGGTGGCCGCGTCCATTCCCATCAGGCCGTCAGGCGGCAGCAGCTGCGCGAGGCGCGGCCGGGCGTCGTCGATGCACAACGCGCCTCTCGCAGCGTAGATGCGGCGCAGCAACAGGGGAACATGCTCGGGCCATTCGCCGGCCGCCAATGCCTCCCGGCGACGGATCGCGACCGGACCACCTGCTGGCTGGATCAACCCGTTGCCTCCACCGAAGCCCCGGCGCCCAGGCCCGGGTTGGACCACGGCCGCCGCCAGAAGCGCCAGCGATGCGGACGGGCCAGGCGGACCCGGTGGCCGTCGGCGAAATCCAGGGTGATCCGGGCGAGGCGACCGGCGGCCATCTCGGCCAGCAGCGGCGACAGCCAGTCGCGGTCGAGCGCAGTGAGGTCGCGCGCGTGGCGCACGTCCACCAGCGTTGTTCCACCTGCCGCATCCGCGGCGGTCGGCATGCGTTGCGGAAGCCCGTCGACGCTCGCGCCGCCGAGCGAGAAAAAGGCGGCCAGCGTGTCGTCATCGGTCAACGCACGTTCAACCCGGGCAGTCACGTGGTCGGGCAGCGTGCCCGCCCCCCAGAACCACAGCGAATTCACCGGCGCGAGGCCTTCGGCCTGTCGTTGCGCATTGCGGGGGTGGTTGTGCAGGACCACCTGGGCCTCGCTCAGCAGGGCTCGCCAGCGACGTCCATCGGGGCCCTCGGGCAGGTGGTCGAACACATCCATGCCGACCGCCTCGGCGGGCGAAGCCATCGCCGGGAGCTTGGAACCGGGGGGTGCCTGCAGGTACCACCGGGCCGGGTCGGGTGCATCGATGGGCATCCCCACGTCACCGAACAACGGGCGCAGGGCCGGCAGGAAGGCCGCGGCATCGCCTGCGGTCAGCGCCAAGGACTCGCCATGGGCGAGCAGGCGGGCGCCGTTGATGTCGGGCTGGATGTAGACCGGGTCGGCACGCATCCAGGTCGAGCCGGCGGCATCGCCCGCGTCGCGCTGCCGGGTTACCGCGGCGGCGGGCCAGCCGCGCGGCAGGATGTCCAGCCAGTCGCGCATCCGCTCGCCGCTCGCGCTGCCTTTCGGGAGGTGGTCCGCACGCCCCAGCCAGCGTGCGCTCACCGGCGGCAGCCGTTGCCCCCCGAACCGGGCACGGGGCGGCAGCAGCACGATGGCGGACGGCCCGGACATGCGTCAGCCCGGGTAGCTGACGCCCACGATTTCATACTCGCGGGTGCCGCCGGGTGCCTGGATGGTGACGCTGTCGCCTTCGTGCTTGCCGATGAGCGCACGCGCCACCGGCGAGGACACCGCGATGAGGCCCTGTTTGATGTCGGCCTCCAGGTCGCCGACGATCTGGTAGCGCGTTTCCTCGTCGGTGTCGGTGTCGGCCAGTTCAACCACCGCGCCGAACACCACCCGCGAACCGGCGTTGAGCTTGGACACGTCGATGACCTGCGCGTGCGAAAGCTCGGCTTCCAGCTGCTTGATGCGGCCTTCGATGAAGCCCTGCTGTTCGCGCGCGGCGTGGTACTCCGCGTTTTCCTTGAGGTCGCCGTGCGCGCGGGCTTCGGCGATGGCGCTGATCACCGCGGGTCGCTTGACCGACTTGAGCTCCTCGAGCTCGGCGCGCAGGCGCTTGGCGCCCTGGATCGTCAGGGGTGCTTGCATGGAACGTCCTCTCCCGACCGCTGCCGGGGCTTGGGAATGCGTAAAGCCGGCCAGGGGCCGGCATGGTTCGGGCGCTACTCGCCCGGGCTGATCGATTGTGGCCGATCGACCGGGGGTCGGCGCAACCGGAAGCATGAACGCCCCGGCGCGCCGGCCCGGTCAGGCGCCGGCCAGCTCGGCGTGCAGCTCCTGCAACGACCAGACCGGGCCGGTGCCACGGAACTCCAGCGAATGCAGCAACGCACGCGCCCCGGCAACGGTGGTCGAGTAGGTCACCCGGTGCTGTAGTGCTTCGCGGCGGATCGAGAACGAATCGGAGATCGCCTGGCGCCCTTCCGTGGTGTTGACGATGTAGACGATCTCGCCGTTCTTGATCAGGTCCACGATGTGCGGGCGGCCTTCGGCCACCTTGTTGACCGCCTCGCACGCCAGCCCGGCATCGCGCAGGAACGCAGCGGTGCCGTGGGTGGCCACCAGCGCATAGCCGCGCTGGATCAGGTCGCGCGCGACTGGCAGCACGCGCACCTTGTCCGGATCGCGCACGGAGATGAACACCTTGCCCTCGGGCTTGAGTTCCCGGATGCCGCCTGCTTCCTGGGCACGCGCGAACGCCGCCCCGAAACTGCGGCCGACGCCCATCACCTCGCCGGTGGATCGCATTTCCGGCCCCAGGATCGGGTCCACCCCCTGGAACTTGGCGAACGGGAAGATCGCTTCCTTGACCGAGTAGTAGTCCGGGATCACCTCGGTGGTCGCACCCTGCTCGGCCAGGGTCTTGCCGGCCATGCAGCGCGCGGCGATCTTGGCCAGAGGAACGCCGGTCGCCTTGGACACGAACGGCACCGTGCGCGAGGCACGCGGATTGACTTCTAGCAGGAAGATCGCGTCCTCCATGCCTTCGTTGCCGGTGCTGGCGGCGGTCTGCACCGCGAACTGGGTGTTCATCAGCCCGACCACGTCGAGCGCCTTGGCCAGCGCCACCACCTGCTCGCGAAGGCGGGCCTGGGTTTCCGCGGACAGCGAATACGGCGGCAGCGAGCACGAGGAATCGCCCGAGTGCACGCCGGCTTCTTCGATGTGCTCCATCACGCCGCCGATCAGGACATTGCCATCCTTGTCGGCGATGACGTCCACGTCGACCTCGACCGCGTTGTCCAGGAACCGGTCCAGCAACACCGGCGAGTCGTTGGACACCTTCACCGCGTCGCGCATGTACCTCGCGAGGTCGGCGTCGGCATGGACGACTTCCATTGCCCGGCCGCCCAGCACGTAGCTCGGCCGCACGACCAGCGGATAGCCGATCTCCCTCGCCAGGGCCAGGGCCTCGTCGGGGTTGCGCGCGGTCCGGTTGGGCGGCTGTTTCAGGCCCAGGTCGTTGACCAGCTTCTGGAAGCGCTCGCGGTCCTCGGCCAGGTCGATGCTGTCCGGGCTGGTGCCGATGATCGGCACGCCGTTGGCTTCCAGGGCCTGCGCAAGTTTGAGGGGGGTCTGCCCGCCGTACTGGACGATCACGCCGAACGGCTTCTCCAGGTCGGCGATCTCCAGCACGTCCTCGAGGGTGAGCGGCTCGAAGTACAGCCGGTCGGATGTGTCGTAGTCCGTGGACACGGTTTCCGGGTTGCAGTTGACCATGATGGTCTCGAACCCGTCCTCGCGCAGCGCCAGCGCGGCATGCACGCAGCAGTAGTCGAACTCGATGCCCTGCCCGATCCGGTTCGGCCCGCCGCCCAGCACCATGATCTTGCGCCGGTCGGAGGGCGCGGACTCGCACTCGTCCTCGTAGGTCGAATACATGTACGCGGTTGTGGTGGCGAACTCCGCTGCGCAGGAATCCACACGCTTGTACACGGGGCGCACGCCGAACGCGCGACGCAGCGTGCGCACGGCGGTCTCGTCGGTGCCGGTCAGCTGGGCCAGGCGGGCATCGGAGAAGCCCATCCGCTTGAGCGCGCGCATGCGCGCTGCGTCCAGCGACGCCAGGCCGCCTTCGCCCACCGCCTTCTCCTCGAAGATCAGTTCCTCGATCTGGTCAAGGAACCACGGGTCGACGAATGACATCGCGTGCACGTCTTCCACCGACATGCCCGCGCGGAACGCATCGCCGATGTGGAACATCCGCTCCGGGCCCGGCTCCTTGAGCTCACGGCGAAGGATCGCGAGGTCGTCCTCGCTGGCCAGGTCCAGGCCGGTGGGGTCCAGGCCGACCTTGCCGGTCTCCAGCCCGCGCAGCGCTTTCTGCAACGACTCCTGGAAGGTGCGGCCCATGGCCATGACCTCGCCCACCGACTTCATCTGGGTGGTCAGGCGGGCGTCGGCCTGCGGGAACTTCTCGAATGCAAAGCGCGGGATCTTGGTGACCACGTAATCGATCGTCGGCTCGAACGACGCCGGTGTCGCGCCACCGGTGATCTCGTTGCGCAGTTCGTCCAGGGTGTAGCCCACGGCCAGCTTCGCGGCGATCTTGGCGATCGGGAAACCCGTGGCCTTGGACGCCAGCGCCGAGGACCGCGACACGCGCGGGTTCATCTCGATCACCACCACGCGGCCGTTGCTGGCGTTGATGCCGAACTGCACGTTTGAGCCGCCGGTGTCCACGCCGATCTTGCGCAGCACCGCGATCGACGCGTCGCGCAGCCGCTGGTATTCCTTGTCGGTCAACGTCTGCGCGGGGGCGACCGTGATTGAATCGCCGGTGTGTACGCCCATGGCGTCGAAGTTCTCGATCGAGCACACGATGATGCAGTTGTCCGCGGTGTCGCGGACCACCTCCATCTCGAACTCCTTCCAGCCCAGCACCGATTCCTCGACCAGGATCTCGCTGACCGGCGAGAGCTCCAGGCCTCGCTTGGCGATCTCCTCGAACTCTTCACGGTTGTAGGCAATGCCGCCGCCGCTGCCGCCCAGGGTGAAGCTGGGGCGGATGATGGTGGGATAGCCGACGGTGGCCTGGATCTCCACGGCCTGTTCGAAGGTCTTGGCGACCGCTGCCTTCGGGCATTCCAGGCCGATCTCGGCCATCGCCACGCGGAACAGTTCACGGTCCTCGGCCATCATGATGGCCTCGCGCTTGGCACCGATCAGTTCGACGCCGTGCTTTTCCAGCACGCCGTTGTCGGCCAGGTCCAATGCGCAGTTGAGCGCGGTCTGGCCGCCCATCGTCGGCAACAGCGCGTCGGGCTTTTCCTTGGCGATGATCTTCTCGACCGTCTGCCAGTTGATCGGCTCGATGTAGACCGCGTCGGCCATCTCCGGGTCGGTCATGATCGTGGCCGGGTTGGAGTTGACCAGCACCACGCGGTAACCCTCGTCGCGCAGGGCCTTGCAGGCCTGTGCGCCCGAATAGTCGAACTCGCAGGCCTGGCCGATCACGATCGGGCCGGCGCCGATGATCAGAACGGTCTTGATGTCGGTGCGCTTGGGCATGTCAGTTGGCCTCCATGAGCGCAACGAATCGGTCGAAAAGCGGAGAGACGTCGTGCGGGCCCGGGCTGGCTTCCGGATGGCCCTGGAAGCTGAAGGCCGGCGCGTCCCCAAGCTCGATGCCCTGGTTGGACCCGTCGAACAGCGAGCGGTGGATGACCCGGACGTTGGCCGGCAGCGTGGCCTCGTCGATGGCGAAGCCGTGGTTCTGGCTGGTGATCATCACCCGCCCGCTGTCCAGGTCCTGGACCGGGTGGTTGGCGCCGTGGTGGCCGAACTTCATCTTCACGGTACCGGCGCCGGCTGCCAGGCCCAGCAGCTGGTGACCCAGGCAGATGCCGAAGATCGGCACCCGGGCCGCGATGAGCTCGCGGATCGCGTCGATCGCGTAGTCGCACGGTTCCGGATCGCCCGGGCCGTTGGACAGGAACACGCCGTCGGGCTTCATCGCCAGCACGTCGGCGGCGGGCGTCTGCGCCGGCACCACGGTCACGCGGCAACCCCGCTCGGCGATCATGCGCAGGATGTTGCGCTTCACGCCGTAGTCGTAGGCGACCACGTGACGCCGCGGCTCCACGGTGCCGAATGCGTTGCGGTCCAGGTCGAGCTGGCCCTCGGTCCATTCGTAGATCGACCGGGTGCTGACCTCCCGCGCCAGGTCCATTCCCTTCAGGCCGGGGAACTTGCGCGCCGCCTCGATCGCTTCGTCGCGGTCGATCCGTCCTGCCATGAGCGCGCCGCTCTGGGCGCCACGGTCGCGCAACAGGCGGGTCAGCTTGCGCGTGTCGATCCCGGCAATGGCGACCACGCCCCGCTCGGCCAGCCACTCGGGCAGCGCCTGCTGGCTGCGCCAATTGCTGGGACGACGGGGCACATCGCGCACGATCAGCCCGGCGGACCACACCTTGGAAGCCTCGTCGTCCTGCGGCGTGCAGCCGGTGTTGCCAACGTGCGGATAGGTCAGGGTGACCAGCTGCCGCGCGTACGACGGGTCGGTCACGATCTCCTGGTAGCCGGTGATCGCGGTGTTGAAGACGACTTCGCCGACCGAAAGGCCGGGCGCGCCTACGGAAACGCCCTCGAAACAGGTACCGTCTTCGAGTGCGAGGAGTGCTGGTTGGGTCACGTCGGTCGTCGCCTTGGATGCCGGGGGGCTGACTGACCCCGGCGCAGGCACCGCCAAAAGCGGGCTGCAGCAAGGCACGGACACGGTGCGGGACCGGTCCGGCAGTCGGGGTTCAGGCGAGCGGGAATTCTAGCGACCCGGCGGCGCTCGCGCCAGCGCCGGGTTCATCCGCGGGCAGGATTCCAGGCGCATCCGGGGCTACAGCCGTCCTCCCACCAGAGGATGGGCGCTGCCGGCAACATCAGAGGAAGAGGTCGGCGACCCGGTAGCGGCCCGGCCCACGGCCCGCCAGGCGGCTGGCAGCCAGCAGCGCGCCACGGGCGAACACATCGCGGTCAGTGGCCCGGTGCACCAGTTCCAGCCGCTCCCCGGTACCGGTCATCTGGACCATGTGCTCGCCGACGATGTCCCCGGCGCGCAGGGACGCGTAGCGCGGTTCCAGCCCTCCCGCTTCCGCCCGCATTCCCAGCGCCAGGGCGGTGCCCGAAGGCGCGTCCTTCTTGTGCACGTGGTGGGATTCGACGATGTCACAGTCCCAGCCCGGCAAGGCCGCAGCCGCGCGTTGGACGAGATCCCCCAGCACCGCCACCCCGAGGCTGAAGTTCGCCGCCCACAGCGCTGCGATCCGCTCCCCCGCAGCGTCGAGCGCCTGCTGTTGCCCTTGATCAAGTCCGGTCGTGCCACTCACCAGGGCCGCACCGCGCTGCTGGCACAGCGCCAGGACGGCATCGAACCCGGCAGGCAGGCTGAAGTCGATGGCCACGTCGAAGGCGGGGACGCCATGGGTCTCGGCCACGGCGAACTGCGGCACGCCCTCGACCACGCGCTGGGACGGACGGCTGCGCGAAACCGCGGCGACGACCCGGACGTCCGGGCGCCCGGCGGCCAGCCTCAGCAGGGCCTGTCCCATGCGCCCGCTGGCGCCGTGGATGAGAAGTCGTGCGGGCTCGTTCATCGGCGCAGGCTAATCGCGTCGGCCACCCCGGACAAGCTGCGCTGGTGGCAGCACCGTCGCGGCCAACGGTTGCGTGGCCGCACCGCGCGCATGACGGCAGGCAGCGGCGACCCGCCCGATTCGAGGCAACCGCCAGTGCGTCAGCCGGACGACTTCATCCGGTCCCAGACACCCTTGACGCCATCGATGAAGGTCGACGCGCGTGGGGAGTGCTTGCGTGCGCCGTCGCCCACGAACGTGGCCTCGAACTGGTCGAGCAGCTCGCGCTGCTGGGCGGTCAGGTTGACCGGGGTTTCCACCACCACCTGGCAGTAGAGGTCGCCCGGCCTCCGGCTGCGGACCGATTGCACGCCCTTGTCGCGCAGTCGGAACAGCTTGCCCGTCTGGGTTTCGGCCGGGATGCGCAGTTCGACGTCTCCATCCAGCGTCGGCACCCGGATCGTGTCGCCCAGCGCGGCCTGGGAGATCCGGATCGGCACTTCACAGTGGAGGTCGTCGCCCTCGCGCTTGAAGATCTCGTGCTCACGCACGCGCACGTCGACGTAGAGGTCGCCCGGCGGCGAACCTGACGGCCCGGCCTCGCCCTCGCCCGTCAGGCGGATCCGGTCGCCATTGTCCACGCCCGCCGGGATCTTGACCTGGAGCGTCTTGGTGTCTTCGATGCGGCCCTGCCCGTGGCAGTCGCCGCAGGGGTTGGCGATGGTCTGGCCACGCCCCCCGCAGTGCGGACACGCCTGCTGCATCGAGAAGATGCCGCGCTGGAAACGCACCTGGCCCCGCCCCTGGCAGGTCGAGCAGCTTTCCAGCTTGCCGTCGGCCGAGCCACTGCCGTCGCAACTGTCGCAGGCATCAAGCGTCGGCACCTCGATGGTCTTCTCGACGCCGACCACGGCTTCTTCCAGCGCCAGCTCCATCACGTAGCCGATGTCGGCACCGCGCCGGGGGCCGCGCGCTCCGCCCATGCCGCCGCCGAAGATGTTGCCGAAGATGTCGCCGAAGATGTCGCCCATGTCGGCCTGCCCGAAGCCGGGACCACCGCCGCCCATGCCGTGTTCGAACGCGGCATGGCCGTGCTGGTCGTACATGCGGCGGCGCGATGCGTCGGAGAGCACTTCGTAGGCCTCCTTGCACTCCTTGAACGCGACTTCCGCGGCGGCATCGCCCGGGTTGCGGTCAGGGTGGTGCTTCATCGCACAACGGCGATAAGCCTTCTTCAGCTCGTCTTCGCCGGCGCTTCGGGCCACGCCCAGCACTTCGTAGTAGTCGCGTTTGCTCATGTAGGGCCGCGTAGTAGAGGACTGGAACGGGTGTTGGGGACAGGCACGAGGAGCGCCGGACTGCTGAAACAGGAACGGGGAACCGGGCCTGGAGGCAAGTGGGCAACCACCCCGCCTGCCTGTTCCCGATTCCCCATTCCTTTGCTTTCGCCTTACTTCTTCTCGTCGTCCTTGACTTCGGTGAACTCGGCATCGACCACGTCATCGGCCGCCTGGCTGGCCTGGGCCGGACCCGAGTCGGCTGCCGGCTGGCCTTGCGCGGCCGCCATCAGCGACTGCGCGACGGTCTCGAGCGCGCGGCTCTTGGCCTCGATCTGGCCCTTGTCATCGCCCTTCATGGCCGTTTCCAGCTCGGCAATGGCGCCCTCGGCCGCGCCGATGGTCTCGCCCGGCAGCTTGTCGCCGTGCTCCTTGATCGTGCTGCGGGCCATGTGGATCAGGCCATCGGCCTGGTTGCGCGCCTGCACCAGCTCATGGAACTTCTGGTCTTCCTCGCGGTTGGCTTCCGCGTCGGCGACCATCTTCTGGACTTCCTCGTCCGACAGGCCCGAGCCGGCCTTGATCTCGACCTTCTGTTCCTTGCCGGTCTTCTTGTCCTTGGCGGTGACGTGCACGATGCCGTTGGCGTCGATGTCGAACGACACCTCCACCTGCGGCATGCCGCGCGGCGCCGCCTCGATGCCGGTCAGGTCGAAGCGCGCCAGCGACTTGTTGTAGCGGGCCTGCTCGCGCTCACCCTGCAGCACGTGCACGGTGACGGCGGACTGGTTGTCCTCGGCGGTCGAGAAGGTCTGCGACGCCTTGGTCGGCACCGTGGTGTTCTTCTCGATGATCTTGGTGAACACACCCCCCAGGGTTTCGATGCCCAGGCTCAGCGGAGTCACGTCCAGCAGCAGGACGTCCTTGACGTCGCCGGCCAGCACG
The DNA here is from genome assembly GCF_046600715.1 of Novilysobacter viscosus. Taxonomy (NCBI): domain Bacteria; kingdom Pseudomonadati; phylum Pseudomonadota; class Gammaproteobacteria; order Lysobacterales; family Lysobacteraceae; genus Novilysobacter; species Novilysobacter viscosus. Next base: position 399,727 of record NZ_JBJMAV010000001.1, on the reverse strand, counting down.
CCGCCCTGGATGGCGGCACCGATGGCGACCGCCTCGTCGGGATTGACGTCCTTGCGGGGTTCCTTGCCGAAGAACTCGCCCACCGCCGTCTGCACCTTGGGCATGCGGGTCTGGCCGCCGACCAGGATCACCTCGCTGATCTCGGAGGCACGCAGGCCGGCGTCGTTGAGCGCGATGCGGCACGGCTCGATGGTCTTCTTGACCAGGTCCTCGACCAGCGACTCGAGCTTGGCCCGGGTCAGCTTGATGTTGAGGTGCTTGGGGCCGGATGCGTCGGCGGTCACGTACGGCAGGTTGACCTCGGTCTGCTGGGCGCTCGAGAGCTCGATCTTGGCGCGCTCGGCCGCATCCTTCAGGCGCTGCAGCGCCAGCGGGTCCTTGCGCAGGTCGATGCCGGAATCCTTCTGGAACTCCTCGACCAGGTAATCGATGACGCGCTTGTCGAAGTCCTCGCCACCCAGGAAGGTGTCGCCGTTGGTGGACAGCACCTCGACCTGCATCTCGCCATCGACGGACGCGATCTCGATGATCGACACGTCGAAGGTGCCGCCACCCAGGTCGTAGACCGCGATCTTGCGGTCGCCGCCCTTCTTGTCCATGCCGTAGGCCAGTGCGGCCGCGGTAGGCTCGTTGATGATGCGCTTGACCTCCAGGCCGGCGATCTTGCCCGCGTCCTTGGTGGCCTGGCGCTGCGAGTCGTTGAAGTACGCCGGCACGGTGATGACCGCCTCGGTGACCGTCTCGCCCAGGTAGGCCTCGGCGGTCTTCTTCATCTTCGCCAGCACTTCGGCGGAGATCTGCTGGGGGGCCATCTTCTTGCCGTCCTGGGTCGCGACCCAGGCGTCGCCGTTGTCGTGCTGGACGATGCCGTATGGCACCAGGTCCAGGTCCTTCTGCACTTCCGCGTCAGTGAACTTGCGGCCGATCAGGCGCTTCACCGCGAAGAAGGTGTTGTGGGGGTTGGTGACGGCCTGGCGCTTGGCCGACGCGCCGACCAGCACCTCGCCGTCCTTGGTGTAGGCGACGATGGAGGGGGTCGTGCGGTCGCCCTCGGCGTTCTCGATGACCTTGGCCTTGCCGCCTTCCATGATCGCCACGCACGAGTTGGTCGTGCCCAGGTCGATACCGATGATCTTGCCCATGGTGGTGCTCCCTATGAATTTCTGATGTTCGGGCGGCCACGCCGCCGATGTCCGCTATCTGGGGTTGCCGCCCTCCCCTTCAAGGGGGCGGCCCTGCTGCAGGTGCTCGCCGCAACCCGGAACCGGGCGAGCGCAACCCTTCAGCACCGCCGCCGCGTCCGCGCCGGCGCGGGGCCGTCAGCCCTGCTGGCTGACCACCACCAGCGCGGGCCTCAGCAGCCGGTCGTTCAGCAGCCAACCCTTCTGGTAGACCTGAACCACGTGCCCGGGAGCATGCTCGTCGCTCGGCACCATGCTCATGGCCTGGTGCTGGTCCGGATTGAACGCCTGCCCCACCGGGTCGACCACGACAAGCCCGTGGTCACCGGCGACCTTGAGCAACTGCCTCAGCGTCAGCTCCATGCCCTGGCGCAGGGCGCTGGCGCCCTCGCCCGCCACCCCGAGGCCTGCCTCCAGGCTGTCGATGACCGGCAGCAGGTCCGACAGCAGGCGTTCGTTGGCGAACCGGCGTGCGGAATCGCGCTCCCGCTCGAGGCGCTTGCGCTGGTTGTCCAGGTCGGCGCGCTCGCGCAACGCGTCCTCACGCAGCCGGGTCAGTTCCGCCTCCAGTTCGGCCAGCCGGGCCGCTTCCCCGGCGTCGCCGGGTTGCGCCTGCACGGCATCGCCGGATTGCGTTTCAGGGGAGTCGATCGACGGTTCTTGGTGTGTCATGCCGGGCGGTTCCTGGGCCGTGGATGCATGCGCGGTGCGCGGGTGGCCCAGCTATGGGGGCAGCGCCCCGGCTTTCAACCTCGGGGCCGTGCCCAGGGCGGCGTGGATCAGCGCCCGGGTTGCGGGCCGAACGCTTCGCCCAGCACGCTGGCGGCGGCCTGCACCACCGGGATCACGCGCTGGTAGGCCATGCGGGTGGGCCCGATGACGCCGAGCACTCCCAGCACCTGGCCGTCGGCGCCATAGGGCGCGGTGACCAGCGAGACGCCTTCCAGTGGGGCCAGCCCGGTTTCCTCGCCAATGAAAATCTGCACCCCGGGCGCGGACACGGTGCGCTCCAGCAGTTGCAGGATCTCGCGCTTTCGGGCGAAGGCGTCGAACAGCTCCCGCAGGCGGTCAAGGTCCGACAGCTCGTTCAACCCCATCAGCCGGGTCTGGCCGGCCAGCACCATGTCGTCGCTGCCGGGCGCGAGCACCTGCTCGGCCAGTTCCACCGAGCGTGCCAGCAGCGCCTGCATCTCGGATTGGGCAGAACGCAGGTCATGCAGCAGGGTGGCGCGGATCTCCGATGCCGGACGGCCGGCGAAATGCGCGTTGAGGTAGTTGGCGACCCGCTCCAGCTCCCCCGCCTCGAACTGGCGCCGCGTCTGGATGATCCGGTTCTGCACTTCATTGTCGGCGAATACCACGATCGCCAGAACCCGCTCGCTATCCACCGGAACGAAGTCAATCCGCCGGAACGCGAATTGCTCCCGCCGCGGCACGCTGACCACGCCCACGAAATGGGTCATCGCCGACAGCAACTCCGAGGCGCTGCCCAGCAGTGCCTGCGTACCCGAGCCGGGCGGCAGTTCGCTGCGCAGCCGCACGACCTCGCCCTCCGGCAACGGCTTGACCTGCAACAGCGAATCAACGAACAGCCGGTAGCCCTGGGCGGTCGGCATCCGTCCCGCCGACGTGTGGGGGGCCGTCAGCAGCCCCGCCTCCTCCAGGTCGCCCAGGATGTTGCGGATCGTGGCCGCGCTCACGTCCAGCCCCGCGTGCCGGGCAAGCGTCTGCGAACCGACCGGTTCGCCATCGCGGATGTAGCGACCGATCAACGTGCGCAGCAGCTGGCGCGCGCGCGGGTCCTGGGTGGGGTCGGTCGGGACACGGGCCATAGGCTGGATATAGGGCGGTAACAGGGCCGATGCAAGGCGCGGGACGTGCAGTGGATCGCCTGGTGCGACGGCCGAGCCTTAGAATCGATCCCCATGCTGACCCATCTCGCGCTCAAGGATTTTGCAGTCGTCCAGTCCGCCGAACTCGCGTTCGGGCCCGGCCTGACGGTGATTTCGGGCGAAACCGGCGCCGGCAAGTCGCTGCTGGTCGACGCGCTTGGCCTGCTGTCAGGCCTGCGGGCGGACAGCGGCGTGGTGCGCCACGGTGCAAGCCGGGCGGAACTGGTGGCGCTGTTCTCGCTGGCCGATGCTCCCGCGGCCGTCGACTGGCTGCGCGAGAGCGCACTCGACGAGGACGGTGACGAGGGCCTGCAATGCCAGGTCCGCCGCGTGGTCCGGGCCGACGGCGGCTCGCGCACGTGGGTCAACGGCCGCCCGGTCACGGTCGGGCAGCTGTCGGAACTCGCCGCCCACCTGGTGGAAATCCATGGCCAGCACGAGCACCAGGCGCTGCTCTCGCGCCCCAGCCAGCTGGCTCTGCTCGATGCATATGCGCGCAATGAAACCGAGCGCAGCGAAGTGGCCGTGGCTGCCCGCCACTGGTCCAACCTGTTGGAGGAGCGCGACCGCCTGACCGCCCAGGGCGACGTGAGCGACCGCATCGGCTGGCTCGAACACCAGCATGCCGAGCTGGACCGGGAGACGCTCGACGCCGGAAGCCTGGCGCAACTGCAGGCCGACCACCGCCGCAGCGCGCATGCGGCGGGCCTGATCGAGGCCTGCGATCGCGCGTTCGCGCTGATGGACGGCGACGAAGGCCCGTCCCTGAGCCGGGCGCTGCAACAGGCACGCGACACGTTGCAGCGCGTGGTCGAACACGAACCCCGGCTGGCCGAGGTGGACGCAATGCTCGACAACGCCGCCATCCAGTTGGACGAGGCCACAGTACTGCTGGACCGCGTGCGCGGCGACCTCGACCTGGATCCGCAGGCGCTGGACCTGCTGGAACAGCGCATGGGTCGGCTGCACGAGCTGGCGCGCAAGCACCGCGTGCGCCCCGACCAGCTGGCCGACAAGCGCGACGAGATCACCGCGGAGCTCGATGCCCTTCGCGGGGCGGACCAGCGTCTGCAATCGCTGGATGCCGATATCGCCACAGCCACGGGGCAGTGGCGGGACGCCGCCGACGCGCTAGGCACCACGCGCCGGGAAGCGGCCCGCCGGCTGTCGGACGACACCTCCTCGCTCATCGCCGAGCTGGGGATGGGGGGCGGCGCGTTCGAGGTGGCACTGGAAGCGATCGAGTCGGTCAAACCCGACCCGCAGGGCGGCGAGCGCGTGGAGTTCATGGTGGCCGCCAACCCGGGCCAGCCACAGCGCCCGCTGCGCAAGGTGGCATCGGGGGGTGAACTGTCGCGCATCTCGCTGGCGATCGAAGTCGCCGCACTTGGACTGGACGCCGTGCCCACCATGGTTTTCGACGAGGTCGATTCCGGCATCGGCGGCGCGGTGGCCGACATCGTGGGCCAGAAGCTGCGCGCGCTTGGCGAGCGCCGCCAGGTGCTTTGCGTGACCCACCTTCCGCAGGTCGCCGCGCAGGGCCATGCGCATTACCGGGTCAGCAAGTCGGCCAGTGATGGCGTCACCCAGAGCGAAGTCCAGGCGCTCGGTGCCAGGCAGCGCCAGGACGAACTGGCGCGGATGCTGGGCGGCGTGGAGATGACCCGGGAAGCCCGGGCCGCCGCCCGTCGACTGCTGAGCGACGCGGGCTGAGCCCTCCCGACGGAGTCACCGCGGGCGCCGACGCGTTCCTGGTTTTCCGACGATCAAGCCCACGATTTGCCAGCAAATGCCGGCTGTCCGCCGCTGCCCGCAAACACGGATCCGGTGCACATCCGCTGGCCGGAGCGAACGCCCGACGTCGGCTCAGCGCTTCTTGCGCACGTAGAGCACCAGCGAGTGCTCTTCGATCTCGTAGCCCATGGTGGCGGCAACCTGGCGCTGCAGCTCCTCGATTTCCTGGCTTTCGAACTCGATGATCTTGCCGGTCTCGATGTCCACCATGTGGTCGTGGTGGTGCCCGCGATCCAGCTCGTAGACCGACTGTCCGGATTCGAAGTTGTGCTTGAGCACAAGGCCGGCCGACTCGAACTGGGTCAGCACCCGGTAGACCGTGGCCAGGCCGATGTCCTCGCCCTTCTCCAGCAGTCGGCGGTAGATGTCTTCGGCGGTCATGTGCCGCGGCTTGGCGTGCTCGAGCAACTCCAGGATCCGCAGCCGCGGGTGGGTCACCTTGAGGCCGACGTTGCGAAGGTCTTGGGATTCCATGGCGCGGTTCCTGGGGGTGGCGTCGGGGAGCGCCGGGGCGCCCACCGGCACTATGGCGCCGGCAGCCCCCGGAGCGGCCGGTCGGCAAGGGCGATGCGACGCCCGAATGCCAGGTGAATGCGCGGCCGCCAGCGACCTCGCGAGGGGCTGCCAGTGTATCATCGGCCGGTCTTCGACCCGCCGTGAAAAACAGAATGCGCAAGCTGCTGCTCGTACTAATCGTCGCCGTCGCCACCGCCGGCTGCGGCATCGTCTACCGCCAGCCGATCTACCAGGGCAACCTGCTGGAAAAGGCCAACGTCGACCAGCTCCAGGCCGGCATGGGCAAGCCGCAGGTGATCGCGCTGCTGGGCAGCCCTTCGATCACCGACCCGTTCCACCACGACCGTTGGGACTACACCGCCAGCCAGCGCACCGACCGTCGCGGCCGCACCGAGGTGAAGAACCTCACCCTGTGGTTCGAGAACGATGCACTGGCGCGCTGGGAGGGCGACTACTTCCCCGAACAGGACGAAGAGATCGCGCGCAATGCAGTCAAGCAGTTCGGCCGCAACCTGGCGCGCGAAAAGAGGTAGCAGGCACCGCGCCGGCGACGTTGGCGCATTTGCCGTGCTCGTTCCCTAGCGCTGGCCCCCGTCGCGGGCCCTGCGTCGGCGTGCATCCTTCGGGTCGGTCTGCAGCGCGCGCAGCAGCTCCACCCGGTCCCCGTCGCGCAGCGGCGTGTCCGGTCCCGCGCGCTCCCCGAATACCGCGACTCCAACACACTCGGGGTCGTCCGGGGAATATGCCGCGGCACGCGCATCGGCAACGGTGGCGCCAGCCTGCAGTTCGACCTCGACCTGGTCGAAGCGTCCCGGCCATGCACGGATCACGGTGACCCTCACGCGAGGTCTTCGCGGTCGGCCACGCGGACGAAGTCATCGACCATGCGGTCGGCCAGCGCCTGGAAGCCCAGCGAGAATGCGGGCGACAACAGCTTCACCGAAGGCTCGAAATCCAGGCTCAGCGTGACCTTGCACGCGCACTCGTCCAATGCATGGAACTCCCAGCGGCCGGACAGCCTGCGGAACGGACCGTCGACCAGCTCCAGGTCGATGTGGTGCGGTGGACTCAGCGTGTTTTCAGTGGTGAACCAGGTCCGCAACGCGCCCAACCCCAGGTCAAGTCGGGCGACCATGCGCGACGTGCCCTGCTCCAGCACCGCCGCGTCATGGCACCAGTCGAAACGGCGTGGATAGGCCGCGATGTCGTTGACCAGCGCGAACATGCGTGCAGCGGAGTGTTCGACCAGTGCGGAGCGGCGGATCGTGGGCATCTTGGGCAGGCTGGCGTGCGTGTCGCCGGTGTCGGCAGGGGCTTCGAACGGGTCGCAGCGCGGCGTCGATCGCGCGTGGGCCAGCTTTCGCTATGCCCGGTTCCCGGCATCTGGGACAATGCGGCGATGGCCAAGAACAGCGACAACAAGGGCGGCAAGGATAAAGGAAAGGGCGCTGCGGGCGGGACCATTGCGCTCAACAAGCGTGCCCGCCACGACTACCACCTGGAGCAGCGCTTCGAGGCCGGCCTCGTCCTGCAGGGGTGGGAGATCAAGTCGATCCGCGCCGGCCGCGCCAACATCGGCGAGAGCTACGCGGTCATCCGCAATGGCGAGATGTTCCTTTTCGGCGCGCAGATCACGCCGCTCATCTCCGCCTCCAGCCACGTGGTTGCCGATGAGCGCCGCACCCGCAAGCTGCTCCTGCACCGCGACGAGATCGATACATTGATCGGCAAGGTCCAGCGTGACGGCTACACGGTGGTGCCCACGGCGCTCTACTGGAAGGGCAACCGCATCAAGGCCGAGTTCGCCCTGGCCAAGGGCAAGCAGAGCCATGACAAGCGCGACACCAGCAAACAGCGCGACTGGGCGCGCGAGAAGCAGCGCGTGATGCGCCAGCACAACAAGAACGCATAGCCCCTCGCTCCCTCGCCCCCTGCACGGCCAAGCGCTTACGAAGCGGAAAGCGGCCTGGAATCAGTAGCCCGGCTCCGGCGCCTGGTCGTCCTCGCCCGGCAATGTGAACCAGAACGTGGCGCCCTTCCCTTCGACGCCCTCGGCCCGGATGCTGCCGCCGTGACGCTCGACGATGCGCTTGACAGAAGCCAGGCCGATGCCGTGGCCAGCGAATTCTTCCTGCGCGTGGAGCCGCTGGAACGGGCGGAACAGCTTGTCCACGTATTCCTGCGAGAAGCCCGCGCCGTTGTCCCGGACGTAGAACTCGCGCTCACCGTCCTCGCGCATGGCCGAGCCGAAGACAATTAGAGGACCTTCGGAGCCCCGGGTGAACTTCCACGCATTGCCCAACAGATTGCCCAGCAGGTTGCGCACCAGGGCCGCATCGGCCACGGCCTCAAGGCCCGGTGCGACTTCGATCACCGGCGCATGGTCCGGGCTGCCCGCGCGCAGCTCCTCAACCACCTCCAGCGCCATCCGCGACAGGTCGATGCGCTCGAGCTTGAGCTCACCCCGGGTCACCCGGGTTATCTTCAGCAACGCGTCTATCAGGTCGCCCATCCGCGAGGCGGCCTTGCGCACGCGGGCCAGGTAGTCCCGCCCACCGTCGTCCAGGCGGTCACCGTAGCGCTCCACCAGCACTCGGCTGAATCCGTCGATTGCCCGCAATGGCGCGCGCAGGTCATGCGAAACGCTGTAGGCGAAGGACTCCAGCTCCTGGTTGGCCTGGCTCAGCTCGCGCGTGCGCAGCGCCACCCTCGCCTCCAGCGTCCTGTTGAGCGCGTGCACGCGGGCCTCCGCGCGCAGGCGCTCGGTGATGTCTTCGACCTGCATCAGTCCGGTGACGTCCTGACCCACGTTTCCGGGTACCGGCGCGTAAGTGAGCTGCGCATGGCGCGGCATCCCGCCGCCGTGGTGGTGCAGCCGGCGCGTGGCGCGAAGGGGGCCCTGCCCCGTCCCCGATCCATGGCCGATCGGCAGGGGTTCCTTGTCCTCGAACAACGCCTCCAGGTTCAGGCCGATCAACGCGCCCGGTTCGCTCCCGACGATTTCGCCCAGCGCGGGGTTGGCCTCGACGATGCGCCCTTCGCTGTCCAGCAGCGCCTTGCCGATGGCCGAGTACTGGAGGGCACTGCGGAAACGCTGCTCGCTGCGTCGGAAATCCTCGGTCATGCGGGTGGCCAGGCTCTGCGCGCGTGCCTGCGTCCGCGCCAGTACCCACGCGATGGCGTACATCAGCAGCGAGGTGAACAGGCCCAGGGCAAGCAGCGACTGCAGACCGCTGGGGCCCGACAGCCGGGGCACCGCCTGTGCCAGGGGCGGGGAGTCGAACTCCACCCGCCAGCGCCTGCCGAAATGCTCGACGTCCGCGGAGTGGCGGAACGCCGGCGGCTCCTCCGCCTGCCCCAGCTGCGTGGTGTAGAGCAACTGGTCGCGCCCGTCGGTGGTGTCGTAGATCCGGAAGCGCTGGTTCTCGAACAGGTCGCCCAGCGCCATGTCGACGAAGCCCTCCATGCGGAAGGGCATGTACACCCAGCCCTGCATCGACTCCAGCCGCGCCGCGCGGGTAGCCGGCCGATCGCCCGCACGGTAGACCGGTTTGTAGAGCAGCAGCCCGGTGGCGCTGTCGGAGCCGTCCTGGACCAGGTGGACGGGCGCGGTGAGCCGGGACTCGCCAGTCTCCATGGCCGCCTCCATCGCCGCATGCCGCACCGGCTCGGAGTACATGTCGAACCCCATGGCTGAGAGGTTCTCCGGCGAGCGCGGCTCCAGCAGCAGGATGGGCGCGTAGTGCGAGCGCTGCCCGCGCGGTCGGACCTCGAGCAATCCGAACCCCGACCCCCGCCACTCCACCTGCAGCAGAGACAGGCTCGAGTTGCTGACGTATGGGGCGAACCCGAGCCCCACCAGGGCCGGCAGGCGTTCCTCGCTGTCCAGGCCCGAGGCGTACGCGCGCCACTGTTGCGGACTGGGGCGCGCCACGGTGGCGAACAGGGCCGAGCCGCCCTGCAGCACCAGTTCGAAGTTGCTCATCCGCTCGCGGAGCAGGTACACCACCTCGTCGGTGCGGGCGACGAATCGTGCCTGCGCGGTCGCCACCTCGCGTTCGTAGGCGGCGCGCCAGGTCACGAACACGATCAGCAGGGAGCCGATCAACACGGCAAGCGCCAGCAGGTGGCCCCGCCGCGACGGCGATGCCGTGCCGGGGGCATTGGAGTCGGGGGTATTGGCGGGCGCGGGCATGGCCGTCAAGCATACAAGGCCGGCATGGCGCGGTTGTACATGAACGCCACCCCGGGCGGGGCGTTGCGGGCATTGAGTCGGGGCCGCCAACCCCTATACTGGCCCGGTCAGCGATGACGATCCCGGGGGTGCACTGGATTCGACGGGGGTCGCGAAATCGCCTGGTGCATGCCGAGGGGGTAGCTTTCCTCGTAAATCCAGCTGCAAAACTCTAGTTGCCAACGACGACAACTACGCTCTCGCCGCTTAAGGCGTAAGCCCCGAAACAGCTTGTGTCCGTGCTCGCTGCGTAGGGTCATCATCACGGAATCGCCGGGAGTGGCTGCCTGTCAGCACCCGGTTAACCCAAAGCAGGCTGGTTCCCGGATGCGCTTTGCGCGCCGTGCTGTTCGGGAGCGAGATATAACGGAGCGCTAAGCATGTAGTACCGGGGATGGAGTGCCTTCGGACGGCGGTTCGATTCCGCCCACCTCCACCAATGGAGGGCCCGCAAGGGCCCGGCGAAGGCCGGAAGCCAGCAGGAAAGCTGGCTTCCGGCCTTTTTTGTGGGATGGAGGGCGGCACGTAGCCCATGGACGCGGAGGCGCGGGCGTTCCTCCCGCGAGCGCCCTCCCTCTCGCGCCCGTTGATCCATGCGGAACCGTTGGAACCCGTGGTGCCTGAACGACCTCAATTGCCGAAGGCGTCGCGCACCCTTAGGCTACGGCAGTCATGCCCGTACCCCGCCCCCTTCGCCGGCTGTTCCGCACCGCCCTGCTCACCCTGCTGGTGCTCGGGATGGCGGTGGGCCCTGCATTGGGCGCCGTGGGCCAGTTGCACTCGGCGGCCCATGAGCAGCCCGAATTCGGCCACGGCCACGCGCATGATCATGAAGGCGGGCACGACGGACCGCTCTTGCAAAGCGCTGGCAACCACCCGCACCCGGCGGGTGAGCTCGACCATGGCGATCACGCCACCGGCAGCCACGGGTTGATGCACCAGGCCAGCACGGTCTCCTTTGCAATGCCGCATACGGCGATGGAGATCCCGATGCCGGCCGCGTGCTCGACACACCTGCCCGAGCTGGCCGGTACCCACCTGCCCGGGGATTCGCCCAGCCTCCCCTTCCGTCCGCCGATCGCCTGACCGCCTATCACCTGACCGGTGATCCCGGCCGCACCGCGGCCGTGCCTGCGTGATTGCCAGCCCGATCCGGACGGAGATTCGCCCGTGTTGTATCCACATCGTTGCAAGGCGCGGCGCCTGTTGGCGTTGTCGCTCGCGTGCTGGGCGTTGTCCGGCCACGCCCAGCAGCGCATGACCGCTGATGATGCGGTCGCGCTTGCTTTGTCCCAAGCCCATGTCCGGAAGGAACTGGATTCCAGCGTGGATCTTGCACGCAGCGAAGTCCTGGCAGCACGCACCTGGGCCAACCCCGAGCTGGCGCTGTCGGAGGAACGCGGCAACGGCGGCTCGCCCGGCGGCGACGCACGCGAGACCACCGTGGTGCTGTCGCAGGAGATCGAACTGGGCGGCCGTCGCGGCCTGCGCATCGACGCGGCCGAACTGGGCGTGCGTGCGGCGGAGACGGCCGCCCGGTACGAGCGCGCACGACTGCGAGCCGAGGTGCTGCGCGCCTACTCAAGGGTCGTGGCTACCCAACGCCTCAGGGACGCCAGACAGCGGGCCAGCGCCGGCCTTCAGGAACTGGCCCGCGTAGCCGGCAAACGCCAGCAAGCCGGTGACCTCTCCGGCTACGAAAGTCGCCGCATCGCCCAGGCCAGCACCCAGGCCGGGGCGGAAGCGGCGCTGGCTGATACCGAAGCCCGCGTCGCACGCGCCCGCCTGGCCGGCTGGGTCGGCGAAGCGGCGCTGACCGCTGAGCTCGACCCCGTGCCGCCATTGCCTGCCCTCCCGGCGCCGTCCGATGACGAGGACTCCGCCGAACTGGCGGTGCTCCAGGCACGGCGGGAAGAGGCCGCAGCCCAGGCACGGGCGGAAAGCCGGCTCGCCCTGCCGCTCAGCGTCGGCGTGGGCACCAAGCGCGTCCAGGATGCCGGCTTCAGCGACAACGTGATGATCCTGGAGTTGGGCCTGCCGCTGCCGCTGTTCGACCGCAACCAGGCCGATCGTGCGCGCGCGGCCGCCGAATCCGGGATGGCCGAGGCACGCTACCAGCGGGCACTGCTGCAGACGCGCAGTCGCCGCACGGCCGCACTGGACGAGGCACGCCAGTTGTCCGCATCGGCACGCACGCTGTTCGAGTCCGCGGTGCCCGAGGCCGCGCGCCTCACTGCAATCGCCCGTTCCAGCTTCGCCGAAGGCGAGCTCGATCTCGTCGGCCTGCTCGACGCCCATCGGGCCGAAACCGATGTCGTCCAGCAGGCGATCGAGCAGCAGTCGCGCGCGCTTGACGCGTTGCTTGAACTCCAGTTGCTCAGCCCGATCGATACCGATTCATCCAGCCCCGCCCCACTGAAGGAGTGACCATGAAGACCAGCATCACCGCCACCGCCATCGCAGCCGCACTGCTGTTGGCGGCATGCAGCAGCGACACCACACCGGCCGACGCCACGCCGCAGGCTGATGCCTCGGCCACCGCAGATGCCGCGGCCCAGACCGAAGCCATCTACGGCGACGAAGCCCCGGTGGCCATCGCGGCCGACGACGCGGGCGAGGACGACCACGCGCACAACGCCGACGGCAGCCACCCCACCGGTGCGGACCACGCCGAGGAAGAAGGCGACCACCCGCACGGCGACGACGCCGACCACAGCCATTGATCCACCTGTCCCGCCCGGACGCCGGGCGGGACGCTCCCCCCGATTGACCACGGAACCGCCATGCGCCGCCTTTCGATTTCGCTCGCCACGCTCCGCAACCGCCTGTTGCCTGCCGCCCTGGTCGCCCTCGCCCTGGCAGGCTGCGACCGCACGCGCGGCAACGCGGCGCCCGAAGCGCAGGCGCAGGTCTACACCCATTTCACGCCACGGACCGAGTTGTTCGTCGAGTTCGACCCGCTGGTCGCGGGCGCCAAGTCGACGTTCGTGGCGCACTTCACCCGGCTGTCGGACTACACGCCGGTGGACGCCGGAACGGTCGACGTGATCCTGTCCGGCGGCAACGCGCCCACCGAGCGCTTCCGCGTCAGCGCGCCGCGCGCGCCCGGCATCTTCGCGCCCACCGTGGTGCCGCGCGCCACCGGCCGGCGCAACCTCACCTTCGTCATCGCGGCGCCCGGCCTGGAAGCGCGCCATGACCTCGGGGAGGTCGTGGTGCATGGCGATGCCGCGGCAGCGCTGGAGGCCGGCCCGGCGCCGGGCACGGTCGAAGGAGAGATCGGCTTCTTCAAGGAGCAGCAATGGACCACGGGCTTCGCGCTTGAGCCGGTGCAGCCGCATGCCCTGCGCGAATCAGTGAGTGCCCCGGCGACCATTCGTCCGCCGGCCAACGGCGCCGCCGAAGTGGTGGCCACCATGGCCGGGACCGTGCGCGCCAGCGGGGACTTCCCCACGCTCGGCGACCCGATCGTGCGCGGGCAGACGCTGGCGATGCTGGTGCCGCGCCTGGGCAGTGGCACCGACGTCGCCTCCCTGCAGGCAGACCTGGCCACCGCGCGCAGCCAGGCCGCCCTCGCCCAGGCCGATGCGGCACGCATGGACCGCCTGTACGCCCAGCAGGCGGTATCGCAACGGCGGCTGCAGGAGGCGCGAAGCGCGGGCCAGGTCGCGCAGGCTCAGCTGCGGGCGGCGCAGGATCGGGTCTCGCAACTGGGCGGGGGCAGCGGCGGCATCGCACTCAAGTCGCCGGTGGGCGGGATGCTCGCGCTGGCGCCGATCACCAACGGCGCCGCGGTGCAGGAAGGCGACCTGCTGTTCCACATCGTGGACCGCAGCGAACTGTGGCTGGAGGCGCACGTGGCCGAGGCCGACGCCGCGCGGCTGCAGGAACCCACCGGTGCCGCGTTCGACTTGCCCGGACTGGACGCGCCGGTGGAAATCCGCGTCGGCGACAACGGCCGGCTGGTCGGCGTCGGCGCCATGATCGACCCCGAGAGCCGGAGCGTGCCGGTGATCCTGGCGATGACGGACCCTGATCCGCGCATCGCGCTCAACCAGAACGTGCAGGCGCGGGTGTTCACCGGCGGCACGCGCACGGGCCTGAGCGTGCCAGCCGAAGCCGTCATCGACGACGGCGGCCAGCGGGTCGTCTACGTGATGCGGGGTGGCGAGTCGTTCTCGCGCGTCCCGGTCCGGCTCGGCCTGCGCGACGGCGACCGCTTCGAGGTGCTGGAAGGCCTGCGGGCGGGTGATCGCGTGGTCAGCCGTGGCGCGATGCAGGTCCGGCTGGCGGCAGCGACGCCGGAAGCCATGGGCCACGGCCACGCGCACTGAGGGCGCCGGAATGATCGAGAAGCTGATCGGCTGGTCCCTTCGCAACCGCCTGTTCGTGCTGTTCGGCGGACTGTTGCTGCTGTTCTGGGGCGCGATCGAAGCCCAGCGCATGCCGGTGGACGTGTTCCCCGACCTCACCGCCCCGTCGGTGACCGTGGTGGCCGAGGCGCATGGCATGGCACCGGAGGAGGTCGAGACACTGATCGCCTTCCCACTGGAAACCGCGCTCAACGGGGCCCCCGGCGTGCGCCGCGTGCGCTCCAACAGCAGCATCGGCATCGGCGTGGTCACCGTGGAGTTCGACTGGGGCACCGACGTCTACCAGGCGCGCCAGATCGTGGCCGAGCGCATCGCGACCGTGCGCGGCCAATTGCCGCCGGACCTGCCCGAGCCCACGCTCGCCCCGATCACCTCGATCATGGGCGAGATCATGTTCATCGCCCTGCACTCCGACCGGCACTCGCCGATGGAGCTGAAGACGGCGGCCGACTGGGTACTGCGTCGACGCCTGCTCGCGGTGCCTGGCGTGGCCGAGGTCATCCCCAATGGCGGCGACACCCGCCAGTTCCAGGTGGTGGCCGACCCGCTGCGCATGGCCGCCTTCGACGTCACCCTGGACCAGCTGATGGACGCGGTGGGCCAGAGCAACGAGAACACGTCCGCGGGGTTCTACGTCGAGAACGCGCAGGAGTTCCTGATCCACGGTCGCGGCCGCGTCCTCGAGCCGGCGGACCTCGGTGAGGTCTTCATCACACGCCGTGGCGACCGCCCGGTGCTCGTGCGGGACGTGGCCGAGGTTCGGGTCGGCGCGGCACCCACGCGCGGCACGGCGGCCTTCAACGGGGAGCCTGCGGTCGTCATCGGCATCCAGAAGCAGCCCGGTGCCAACACCCTGGCGCTGACGGGCGAGCTCGACCGCGTGCTGGACGACATCCAGACCACGTTGCCGGCCGGCATGACGATCAGCGCCAACCTGTTCCGGCAGGCGGACTTCATCGAGGTCGGGATCGGCAACCTGGGGCGCGCGATCGTCGAAGGCATGCTGCTGGTGGTCGCGATCGTGTTCGCATTCCTGCTCAGCGTACGCGCGACCGGAATCACCCTGCTGGCGATCCCGCTCTCGCTGGTGGTGGCGGTGCTGGCGATGAAGGCCGCCGGGATCGGCATCAACACCATGACGCTTGGCGGCATGGCGATTGCTCTGGGCGCGCTGGTGGACGACGCCATCATCGTGGTCGAGAACACCGTGCGCCGGCTGCGCGAGAACGCGGTGCTGCCAGAGTCCCGACGGCGCGGCGTGCTGGACCTGGTGTTCGCAGCCACCCGCGAGATCCAGGGCTCGGTGGTGTTCGCCACCATCATCATCGTGCTGGTGTTCCTGCCGATCTTCTTCCTGAGCGGGGTGGAAGGCCGGCTGATGCAGCCGTTGGGGTTCGCCTACGTGGTGTCGCTGCTGGCGTCGCTCGCCGTCGCGGTCACCGTGACGCCGGTGCTGTGCAGCCTGCTGTTGCCGCGTTCGAAGATCGTGCGCGAGGCCCGCGAGTCGGCCCTGTCGCGCTGGTTCAAGGCCCGCTACCGGCCGCTGTTCGACGCCACCGTGTCGCGCTGGCGCGCCATCGGCATCGCTTCGGTGGTCGGCACGGTGCTGACGCTGGTCGCGCTGTTGGGTGCCGGCCGCGCGTTCCTGCCGGACTTCAACGAAGGCAGCCTGACGGTCAACGTGACCACCCTGCCGGGCACCTCGCTGGACCAGTCCGATGCGCTGGCGGGCCGTGTGGAGAAGATCCTGCTCGCGCAGCCCGAGGTCGTCGCAACCGGTCGACGCACCGGACGCGCCGAACTCGACCCCCACGCGCAGGAGATCTACGCCTCCGAGATCGAGGTCACGCTGGCGATGGCCGAGCGCAGCAAGGAGGCCCTGCTGGCGCACCTGCGCGGCGAGTTCTCCGGTATCGCCGGCGCGCAGGTGGTTATCGGACAACCCATATCCCACCGGATCGACCACATGCTTTCGGGCACCCGCGCCAACATCGCGATCAAGCTGTTCGGCAAGGACCTCTACGAACTGCGCCGGCTGGGCCAGCAGGTCGAGGACCAGGTCAAGGCGGTGCCGGGTGCGGTCGACGTGAACCTAGAGCAGCAATCCGAACTGCCCTTCGTGACCGTCAGCTTCGACCGCGGCGCACTGGCCCGATACGGCATGAGCGTGCGCGAGGCCAGCCACGTGATCGAAGCGGCCTTCTTCGGCAGCACCGTCTCGCGCGTGCTGGAAGGCGATGCCAGCATCGACGTCGTGGTGCGCATGCCGGACTCGGCACGCCACAGCGTCGAGACCATGCAGGCCCTGCAGGTCGCAACACCGGAGGGCGCACGCGTCCCGCTGTCGGCCCTGGCCCGCGTGGAGCGCAGCCGCGGCCCCAACCAGATCGGCCGCGAGAACGTGCAGCGGCGCATCGTGGTGATGGCCAATGTGGCGGGGCGCGATCTGACCGGCGTGGTAGACGATGCGCGTCAACGGATCGAACAGAACATCAGCCTCCCGGCCGGCTACCACGTCGAGTACGGCGGCCAGTTCGAGAGTGCCGCGGCCGCCTCGCGCACGCTGCTGCTGCTCGGCAGCGGCGTGGTCGTCGGCATCTTCCTGCTGTTGTACCTGGCCTTCTCCAGCACCCGGGACGCGCTGCTGGTGATGCTCAACCTGCCGCTGGCCCTGCTCGGTGGCGTGGCGGGCGTGTGGTTGTCCGGTGGGATCCTGACGATCGCCTCCATCATCGGGTTCATCACCCTGTTCGGCATCGCCACGCGCAACGGCGTGATGCTGATCTCGCACATCCACCACCTCGCGCGCGACGAAGGCATCGACGACCCGATCGAGCGCGTGCGCAGGGGCGCGGAAGAGCGCCTGGTGCCGATCGCGATGACCGCCCTGGCCACCGCCCTGGCCCTGGTGCCGCTGGCGCTGTCGGCGGGGGAACCGGGCAGCGAGATCCAGGCGCCCATGGCCATCGTGATCCTGGCGGGCCTGCTGAGCTCCACCGTTCTGAACATGCTGGTGCTGCCGGCGCTCTACCTGCGCTTCGGCGAGTTGGGCCGCCGGCGCGCGCACGGCCGGCACCCCGGCGACGGTGCCGCGTCCCTGGCCCGTGGCGGGACGGTGGGCTGACCGACGATGCTCGCGATCCTGCGCCACCGAGGGTTCCGCCATCTGTTTGCCGCTCAGGTGGTGGCATTGCTGGGTACCGGACTGGCAACGGTCGCACTGGCACTGCTGGCCTACGACCTGGCCGGCGACCGCGCCGGTGAGGTGCTGGGGACGGCGCTGGCGATCAAGATGGCGGTCTACGTGGCGCTGGCCCCGGTATCGGCCGCGCTGGTCCCGCCCCGGTGGCGCAAGCGGGCACTGGTCGCGCTGGACCTTGTCCGCGCCGGGGCCGCGCTGACGCTGCCCTTTGTCAGCGAGCTGTGGCAGGTCTACCTGGTCATCGGAGTGCTGCAATCGGCCTCGGCCGGCTTTACGCCGCTTTTCCAGTCGATCATTCCCGAGTTGCTCGCCGACGAACGCGACTACACGCGCGCGCTGTCCCTGTCGCGCCTGGCCTATGACCTGGAAAGCCTGCTGAGCCCTGCAATCGCCGCCGCGCTGCTGACCGTGATCAGTTTCCACGGCCTGTTCGCCGGGACGTCGGCCGGCTTCGTAGTCTCGGCGTTGCTGGTGGTCAGCGCCGCCTTTCCGGTCGCGTCGGCGGTACGCAGCAGCGGCAGCCCCTATGCGCGGGCCATCCGCGGCATGCGCATCTACCTGCGTACGCCGCGGTTGCGGGGCTTGCTGGCCCTGAACCTGGTGGCCGCGGCGGGTGGCGCGATGGCCTTCGTCAACACCGTGGTGATCGTGCGCGACGGGCTCGGCGGCAGCGAACGCGAGGTGGCATGGGCGCTTGCAGCGTTCGGTGCTGGCTCGATGCTGGTCGCGCTGCTGCTTCCGCGGCTGCTCGAGCACGTGTCCGACCGCCGGGTGATGCTGCTGTCGGCCGTCGCCATGGTGCTGTCGCTGGCCGCGACAACGGCGCTATGGACCGCGCCAATGGGCGTGACGTGGCCGGTCCTGCTGGCGAGCTGGGCAGTGCTCGGCATGGCCTACGCCGGACTGGTGACGCCGGGCGGGCGGCTGCTGCGTCGATCATCCCTGCCGGAGGACCTGCCGTTCCTGTTCGCTGCGCAGTTCTCCCTGTCCCACGTGTGCTGGCTGCTGGCTTACCCGCTGGCGGGAGCCCTCGGCGCCCGCTACGGGATGCAGGCCGCGCTCGCGGCGCTCGGCGCGCTGGCGCTGTTGGGGCTGCTGGCGGCGTGGCGTAGCTGGCCGTCGGACGATCCGGAGCAGCTGGCGCATGACCACGCCGGCCTGCCCGACGGCCATCCCCACCTGCGCCAGCACGATGCCGGGAACGGGCTTCACGCGCACCGCTTCGTCATCGATGAACTGCACCAGCGCTGGCCCCGCTGAGCCAGTCCCTACTGGAGCTGGCTCCGGTCACCCGCGGATGCCGAGGCAGGTTTCCCGACCCGCCCCGTCTGCAGCTGGCGCGCACCATCGCGCCCTTTCATGCCGTGTCCTCCTACGCCCTGGCCCTGAACACCACGCTGAGGCGTGGGCCCTGGGGGCGGCGGGTCTTGGGGATGCCGTGCTCGTGGGTGGACTGCGAGGCGTGGCTCATCGACAGGATGCTGCCAGGGGCGAGGTCGACCGCCAGCGTCCCTCGAGCCCCCGCTCGGGCCCGGATCAGCATGCGCCGCGGCGCACCCAGCGATACCAGGGTGATCGGGTGGCCCGCCCGGAGGGTGTGCAGCTTGTCGCCATGCATGGCGACACTGTCGTTGCCGTCGCGATACAGGTTCAAGCCGATGCGCGAATACGGCGCCGGCGCCCTCGCTTGCACCCACGCCAGCAGGTCCGCCAGTGGCAGTTCCGCGGGCAGGTCGTCGACGGCGTAGCTGGCCAGCAGTCGCGGCACGTCGACGACGCGGTCGTACATCGGCCGCTGCAGGTGGGTCCAGGCGGCGCCCGCCCGCAGGGTGTCGAACCAGTCCCGGGCGAGTGCCGGATCGATGGCGGCCGGCCAGTAGCGGATGCCGCCCTCGGCGTCGTCCACCAGCTGCACCACGCCGGGGGCGAACAGGTCGTCGGTCATTGCGTGCAGGGCATGCATCACGGTGGTCAGTGGAAATCGCGCGAACGCGCCTGCAACTCGCCCAGCAGGTGGCTGAGGTCCTGCAGGTCCCGGGCGACCAGGTGGCGGACGTCGTCGATGCACTCCCAGCGCCCGCGCACCGCGAGCAGCCGGGCGCCGAGCACCGCGCGACGGGCGCGTTCGGCCACCTTGGGCCGGATCACGACGTTGACCATGCCGTGCTCGTCCTCGAGGGTGACGAAGATGATCCCGCTGGCGGTGGCCGGGCGCTGGCGCTGGGTGACGATGCCGGCCGCGTGCGCGCCGCGCCCATGGGCCAGCCCGTGCAACTGCCGCGAGTCCATCACCCGTTGCCGCTGCAGCCGCGTGCGCAGCAACGACAGCGGGTGCGCGCCCAGGGTCAGGCCCAGCCCGCGGTAGTCCGACAGCGTCTCCTCGCCCGTCCCGGGCGCGGGCAATTCGATGGCGTCCTCGTCGGGGCTGCCGGGCAGCAGCGGCCGCCGGCGCTCGACCCCCGCCACCGCCCAGCGGGCCGCATGGCGATGGCCGGCCAGGGCCTGCAGGGCGCCGGCCTCGGCCAGGACAGTGCGTGCCTTCCCGTCCAGCCCCGCGCGCAGGGACAGGTCACGCACGTCGGCGAACGGCTGCTGCCGGCGCGCGGCGACGATCGCCCGGCCCATCGCCTCCGACAGCCCCGCCACCTGCCGCAACCCCAGCCGGATCGCCGCCTGGCCGCCGTCGTCCACGCCGCGCCGTGGATGGCCGCCCTCCAGCGTGTTGTCCCAGTCGCTGCAGGTCACGTCCACCGGGTGGAACGCCACGCCCACGCGCCCGCCGTGGCCTCGCCGCGCGTCCTGCACGATCTGGCTGGGCGAGTAGAACCCCATCGGCTGGGCGTTGAGCAGGGCGCAGGCGAAGGCCGCCGGCTCGTGCCGCTTCAGCCAGCAGCTGATGTAGACCAGCTTGGCGAAGGACGCCGCGTGGCTCTGCGGGAAGCCGTAGGAGCCGAAGCCCTTGATCTGCTCGAAGATCTGGTCGATGAAGTCCGACGCATACCCCTTGGCCTCCATCAGCTGGCGGATTTTCAACCGGTGCGGCTCCATGTCGCCGCCGTGCCGCCACGCCGCCATCGAGCGGCGCAGGTTGTCGGCCTCGTACGGCTGGTAGCCGGCATGGATCACCAGCTCCATCACCTGCTCCTGGAACAGCGGGATGCCCAGCGTGCGGCCCAGGATCTGGCGGATGCCTTCGGAGGGATAGGTCACCGGCTCGCGCCCCTGCCGGCGGCGCAGGTAGGGGTGCACCATGCCGCCCTGGATCGGGCCGGGCCGGACGATGGCCACCTCCACCACCAGGTCGTAGAAGTCCCTGGGCTTGAGCCGTGGCAGCATGCTCATCTGCGCACGCGACTCGATCTGGAACACGCCCACGGTGTCGGCGGCCTGGATCATCTCGTAGGTGGGGCGGTCGTCCGTTGGCAGCCGGGCCAGGTCCAGGCGGTGGCCGCGGTGGCACTCGACCAGTTCCACCGCCTTGCGGATGCAGGTCAGCATGCCCAGCGCCAGGCAGTCGACCTTGAGCATCTTCATGGTCTCCAGGTCGTCCTTGTCCCACTGGATGATGGTGCGGTCGGCCATCGCCGCGTTCTCCACCGGCACCACGCTCGACAGCGGCGCATCGCTGATCACGAAGCCGCCCACGTGCTGCGAGAGATGGCGCGGGTGGCCACGCAGCAGCGCGGCCACGCCCAGCACGCGCCGGATGAGCGGGTTGTCCGGGTCGAACCCGGCCTCGCGCAGCCGCTGGTCCATGGGCACCTCGCCGTTGCCCCAGCCGTGGCATTCGGCCAGCAACGCCTCCTGGTCGGGCGGCAGGCCGAAGGCGCGGGCGACGTCGCGCACGGCGCTCTTGCCGCGGTAGCGGATCACGGTGGCGGCCAGCGCCGCGCGCGCCCGGCCGTACTTGGCATAGACGTACTGCAGCACCTCCTCGCGGCGCTCGTGCTCGAAGTCCACGTCGATGTCCGGGGGCTCGTCGCGTTCCTTGGACAGGAAGCGCGCCATCAGCAGGCGGGTCTCGTCGGGGTTGACCACGGTGATGCCCAGCGCGAAGCACACCGCCGAGTTGGCCGACGAGCCGCGCCCCTGGCAGAGGATCCCGCGCGAGCGGGCGAAGCGGACGATGTCCTCCACGGTCAGGAAGAACGCCTCGTACGCCAGGTCCACGATCAGGGCCAGTTCGCCCTCGATGGTCCGCGCCACGGCCGCGGGCACGCCATCGGGCCAGTGCTCGCGCATGCCCGCTTCGGTCAACGCGCGCAGCCAGGTGGTGGGCGTGTGGCCGGCCGGGACCAGCTCGGCCGGGTAGTCGTACTGCACGTCGTCCATGCGGAAGGTGCAGCGCCTCGCCAGCGCGACGGCCGCCTCCAGCAGGTCCGGCCCGCCCTCGGCGGTTGCATGGATGTTGCCCAGCGCCCGCCGCGTGCGCAGGTGGCGTTCGCCGTTGCGGAACAGATGCACGCCGCAGTCGGCCAGCGGCGTGCGGTGGCGGATCGCGGTCATGGTGTCCTGCAGCACGCGCTGCCGGCGCACGGCCATGTGCACGTCACCGCTGGCCAGCGGGGCCATCCGCAGGTGCGTGGCCACGGCCAGAAGCCGCTGCAGTCGAAGGGCATCGTCCTGCTCGCGGTGCAGCTCCACCGCCAGGTGGACGCGATCGCCCAGCACACCCTGCAGCCAGTGGCCCTGCGCCTCGTCCGGCTCCGGTCCCGGGACCCACAGCGCGAACAGGCCCGAAGCGTCCGGCGCGATGCCGCCCAGCACGCGTTCAACGTCCGCCCGTGCCAGCCGGTAGCGGCCCTTGGGCGCGGCGCGCCGCGCGATGGTGACCAGCTCGCACAGCCGGGTGTAGCCGGCGCGGGTTTCCACCAGCAGCACCAGCTTCAGGCCGCACCCCAGGGTGAACTCGCTGCCCACCACCAGCTTCAGCCCGGTCGCCCGCGAAGCCTCCAGCGCACGCACGATGCCGGCCAGCGAGCACTCGTCGGTGATCGCCAGGGCCTCGTAGCCACACTGCACGGCACGCTCGAACAGCGCCTCGGCACTGGCCGCGCCGCGCAGGAACGAGAAGTCCGACAGGCAGTGCAGCTCGGCATAGGCCGGCAGGCCGTCGTCGTGCGCCGCATCGGCGTCGTTGGCGGCCGGCAGTGCCAGGCGCCGGGTGACCTCCCATGCGCGCGGGGGGCGCCCGCCCGGGGTGTCGCGGTCCACGCCGTCGATGGCGTCGTCCCAGCTCATGCGACCACCCCTGCGAGGTGCCGGTTCATGCGAACCAGCCATGCAGCATCCAGCCGCCCTGCTCGCCCGGTGGCGCGAACGCCCACGCCCGCTGCCCCTGCGAGGTTTCCAGCACGTAGTAGTCGCGGCGCGCGTCGTCGCCGTCCCACCAGCCGCTTTCCAGCCGTTCGGGGCCCGACAGCACCCGCAGGCGCGGGTCGCGCAGGGGCACGGGACGCGGCAACAACCACAGCGGGCGCGGTGGCCGCGGGGGCGCGGGGGGCGGCGGGATGCCCTCGCCTTCCACCTTGCGCCAGGCGTGCTCCGGGCGCGGATCGCCTGCCGGTGCCACCCGGTACACCGCCGCGTCGCCGAGCCGCGCCCGCAGGCGCTCGCGCAACTGCGGCCAGGGCAGTGCCTGCTGCGCGCGCGCATCGAACAGGTCGCGCGCGGCCGGCACGAACGGCGGCAGCTCGCGCGCCAGCAGCCGCACCGCCACCACCGGTTTATGCAACTGCACCCGCTCGAGCCGGTTGCGGGTCAGTTCGAACAGCATCGCCGGCTCGCGCTCGGCCGCCAGCAGGCCGACCGGCACGTCGGTGTGCCCGCCTTCGTGCTCCAACCGCAGCACGAAGCGCTGTACCCCGCCGTCGCGTACCGACAGGTAGGTGCACAGGTCGCCCACCAACCGCCGCAGCGGGAACAGCAGCGCGGTGTGGCTCTCGACTTCGTAGCCCAGCTCCACCCGTGCATCGAAATGGTCCGGTGGGGCGTAGTACGCCAGCGGGTCGTCGGCCTGCCCGTAGAGACGGTCCAGGTGCTCCAGCACCGGCATACCGAAACGGCGGCGCAACGCGTCGCGCGGCAGGGCGCGCAGCCTGTGCAGGTCGCGCAGGCCCATGCGCTGCAGGCGCTCGCCGGCATCGCCGGGCAACCGCGCGCGACGTACCGGTACCCGGTCCAGGGCCTCGGCCATCGCCGCGGGGTTCGATACCGCCAGGCCATCACGCAGGCCCGCGAACACGTGGGCGGCGCGTGGCGTGGGTGCCAGCGCGATGCGGTGCTGGAAGCCGAGCGCGTGCAGGTCCTCGCGCAGCCGCGCCTGGATCCGCGGCCACGGCCCCAGCAGGCGGAAGCTGGCCCGCACCTCCAGCACGATGCAGCCTGGCCACTGCACGCTGACCAGTGAGCTGTAGCGGTAGGCCCAGGCGGCCAGGAAACGCTGCCAGCGCGCTTCGGCGGCAGGGTCGTGCTCGACCAGAGCGACTTCCGGCAGCAGCGCGTGCGCCGCGGTCAGCCGCATGCCCGGCCGCAGCCCGGCGTCGGCCGCGCTGGCATTCACCGCCTGCAGGGTGCGCAGCTGCGCCGGCCCGGCCACCAGCGCCAGTGGCGCGTGGGGATCAGGCAGGCGGCGAAGGACGGCGTCCAGCGCCAGCTGCGGCAGGAGTACACAGGCCCAGAGCATGCGCGCGCCTCAACAGGCCACCGGCCGCCTTGCGTCGGCCTCCGGTTCGGGGACGAAGGCCTGCGCGGGCACCGGTCCGCCCCGGCACTTGCGTACCTGCCAGGCGACCCGGCCATCCGCATCGGGTACCGCTTCCAGCCGCAGCGCGGCCGGCGACGGGTTGGCGGCATGGCGGCGGTCACGCAGGGCGAAGCCCAGGCAATCGCCGCTGTCGGCGGCCACCTGCAGGCGTCGCAGCGCCGGGCCGTCGGCCTGCGCGGGCCAGCCCAGCACCGCCGAACACGCACCGCTGCGCAGGCACTGCTCGAACGCCCACAGCGCATCGCGCGGGGCCGCGTCGACGATCTCAAGCAGGCCCAGGTCGATCCCGGCGGCCTGCCAGGCCGGGGCATAGGGCACGTACGGCGGCGCCACCACCGCCACCGTGCCGCCGGCCCGGGTCAGCCGCGACAGCGTGGGTGCCAGCAGCGACAACTCGCCGACACCGTCGGCGGGCAGCAGCAGTTCGGTCAGCGCACCGCGCGGCCAGCCCTGCCGGGGCAACAGGGCATCCAGCGCGCCATGGCCGGTCGGCTCGCCCGCCGCATCCGGGGCGGTGCCGCGCCCGGCATGCCACAGCGTGCGGGTGGCCAGCAGGCTGTCGAGGGCCAGCAGCGCGCCCACGTCAGCCCCGCCGCACCAGGCCGCAGTACACGCCCTCGATGGCGAAGTCCTGCCCGGGCTCCACCTCGATCGGCGCGTGCGCGGGGTTGCGCGGCATCAGCCGCAGGCGTTGGCGCCCACGGCGCAGGCGCTTGATGGTCAGTTCGCCATCGATGCGGGCGACCACGGTCTGGCCATCGCGCGCGTCGGGCGTGCGGTGCACGCCCACCAGGTCACCGTCGAGGATGCCGTCGTCGATCATCGAATCGCCCTGCACCTTCAGCAGGTAGTCCGGCACCGGCGAGAACAGCCGGCGGTCCAGCCACAGCTGCTGGTCCAACCCGATGTCGGCGCCGACCGGAACGCCCGCCGCCACCCGGCCCAGCACCGGCAACGGCAGCAGGTCGGCGGTGCCCTCGGGCAGGCGCAGCCCGCGCGTGCGGCCCGGCACCTGCTCCAGCAGGCCCTGCCCCACCAGTGCCTGCACGTGCTTCCGGGCCGCGTTGCGGGAGGCGAAACCGAAGGCCTGGGCGACCTCCGCCAGGCTGGGCGCGCGCCCGGCCGCCAGCTCCCGACGCAGGAATGCCAGCACCGCGGCGCGCTGGGACGGCAAGGAATCGGAGGGGGCGTCGGATGGGGTCATCAGGTGTACATTTGTACACCCTTGCGTCGCATGGGGCGAGATGCCCGGCCCCATTCAGCCGCTTTTTTTTTCAGCGGCCCCGTTCATTTTTACCGGACCTGCGTGGCTGGTTATTGCTCGACGAAGCGCACCCGTCGGGTGATCGAACAGGTCAGCTCGTAGGCGATGGTGCCCGCGCCTTCGGCAATACGCTCGACCGGCAACTCGGGGCCCCACAGGATGACGGGATCCCCCACCCGGGCCTGCACCCCGCGCAGGTCGATCGCCATCAGGTCCATCGAGACCCGGCCCACCACCTGCGCCGGCTGGCCGTTGACGCGCACCGGCGTGCCCGACGGCGCCGCGCGCGGATAGCCGTCGCCATAGCCGATCGCGGCCACCCCGACGGGCATGTCGTCCGGGCAGGTCCAGGTGCCCGAGTAGCCGATGCGCCCCCCGCGGCAGACCGGGTTGATCGCGATCAGGCGGGTGGCCAGGGTCATCGCCGGGCGCAGCCCGAAGTCGGTGCCGGTGGTGCCGGCGACCACCGACATGCCGTACAGCGCGCCACCCGGGCGGATCCAGTCGGCGTGGGCCTGCGGCCAGCCCAGCACGCCGGCGGAGTTGGCCAGCGACCGCGCACCGGGCAGCCCGGCAGTCGCCTCGGCGAACACCCGCAGCTGCTCGCGGGTCTGCTGGCCGGCGCCGCTGTCGCCCTCGAACTCGTCGGAACTGGCGAAGTGGTTCATCAGCACGATGCCGTCGGCCACCGCCGCGGCCGCTTCCAGCCGGGCATGCGCATCGCGCACGGCCCCGGGCGGGAAGCCCAGCCGGTGCATGCCCGAGTCGACCTTCAACCAGCACCGCACGGCCGGGCCGGCAGGCGCCTGCTCCAGCATCTCCAGCTGGCTGTGGTGGTGCACCACCGACTCCACGCCCAGTTCGCGGACGCGGGCGATGTCGTCGGGCTCGTTGATGCCCGACAGCAGCACGATGGGTTGCGACAAGCCGGCCGCCCGCAGCCGCTCGGCGTCCGACAACGCGGCCACGCCGAAGGCATCGGCCGCGCCCAGCGCACGGGCCACCCGCTCCAGGCCATGGCCGTAGCCGTCGGCCTTGACCACCGCCATCACCCGGCTGGCAGGCGCGCGGGCACGCAACTGGCCCAGGTTGTGGCGCAGCGCGTCGGTGTGGATGGTGGCGGAGGTGGGTCGGGCCATCGGGGGACGTTAGCAGGGCGTCGGGTCAGGGGCTCGGATGCGTGCCGCGCCCCTACTCGAAGCTGCCCACCGCGTCGTGGCTGAGGTTGTCGAAGCGGGTGTACTCGCCGAAGAACTTCAGCTTCACCGACCCGGTCGGGCCGTTTCGCTGCTTGCCGATGATGATCTCGGCCAGCCCCTTGTCCGGCGAATTTTCCTTGTTGTAGTAATCGTCGCGGTAGATGAAGACGATCACGTCCGCGTCCTGCTCGATGGCGCCGGACTCGCGCAGGTCGGCCATCACCGGGCGCTTGTCGGCGCGGGTTTCCAGCGAGCGGTTGAGCTGGGACAGCGCGATCACCGGCACGTTGAGCTCCTTGGCCAGGTGCTTGAGGCCGCGGGAGATCTCGGAGATCTCGGTGGCGCGGTTCTCGCTGTTGCCCGGCACCGACATCAGCTGCAGGTAGTCGATCACCACCAGCCCCAGGTCGTGCTCGCGCTTGAGCCGGCGGGCCTTGGCACGCAGGGCCTCGGGCGACAGGCCGGGCGTGTCGTCGATGAAGATCTTGGCCTCCTTGAGCATCCGGATCGCGCTGGTGACGCGGCTCCAGTCCTCGTCCTCCAACTGGCCGCTGCGCAGGCGCTGGGCGTTGACCCGGCCATTGGAGGAAATCAGGCGCAGCGCAAGCTGGCTGGCCGACATTTCCATCGAGAACACCGCCACCGCCTTCTTGGTGCGAATGGCGGCATGCTCGGCGATGTTGAGCGCGAAGGTGGTCTTGCCCATGGCCGGCCGGGCGGCAAGGATCAGCAGGTCGGTCGGCTGCAGGCCGGCGGTCAGTTCGTCGAACTCGGTGTACCCGGTGGGCAGGCCGGTCACGCTGCCGCCGGCGGCGTAGCGCGTCTGCAGCACGTCGAAGGCCTCCGACAGCGCCTTGTTCATCGCCACGAAATCGGTCTTGCCCTTGGCCCCGGCCTCGGCGATGGCGAACACCTGCTGCTCGGCGCTGGCCAGGATCTCCGTGCTCTCGCGGCCGTCGGGCTGGAAGCCGTCATTGACGATGGTGGTGCCCACTTCGATCAGCTGGCGCAGCACCGCCTTGTCACGGACGATCTCGGCATAGGCCACGATGTTGGCGGCCGAGGGCGTGGTGCTGGCCAGCTCGATCAGGTACGCGCCGCCGGCAACCAGTTCGGACTGCCCCATCGACTCGAACCACTCGCCCAGCGTCACCGCATCGAACGGCTTGCCCTTCTCGGCCAGCTCGCGGATCGCGCGGAAGATCAGCTGGTGGTCGCGGCGGTAGAAGTCCTGGTCGATCAGCTGGTCGGAGACGCGGTCGTAGGCGTCGGGGGCCAGCATCAGGCCGCCCAGCACGGCCTGCTCGGCCTCCACGGACTGCGGCGGCACGCGCAGCTGGTCGACGCGCTGGTCGGCGCGGGTCTCGAAGCGCTTGTCGCCGCGGTATTCCCCCCTCAGTCCCGGACGTGCATTCATCTGTGTGCGCGGTTCCCATGCGCGGCCGGGTCCATGGCCTGTGTTCGACTATCGGACACGCATCCTAGGCACTCCGCCTGTGGGCACGCGACGGAACAACCTGTGGATAACGTCGATATTTGTAGTGCCGCCCGGTCTCACCTGTTGATACCGGGCCCGAAACGGGGTCCCTGGCATCCCCCGAACAGGCGGCATGGCCATCCGAGCGACCGTGGCCCGGCCACAACGAAACGGGCGCCGAGGCGCCCGTTCGCATGCCACATGCGCGTCCGGCCACAGGCCGGGCGCGCGAGGGGGATCAGGCCGCTTCCGGGGCCACGATCACCTTGACGCTGGTCTCCACGTCGGCGTGCAGGTGCAACTGCACCTCGTACTCGCCGGTGTGGCGGATCGCGCCCTCGCCCATGATGACCTCGGACTTCTCGACGTTGTAACCGGCCTTGGTGAGCGCGTCGGAGATGTCACGGTTGGTCACCGAGCCGTAGAGCTTGCCTTCGGTGGCGGCGTTGGCGTGGATCGTGACCTCGGCGCCCTCGAGCTTGGCCTTGCGGGCTTCGGCATCGTCCAGCGAGGCCTTGGCCTTGGCTTCGTAGTCGGCACGCTTGGCCTCGAACTCGGCCAGGTTGGCTTCGGTCGCCGGGACGGCCTTGCCGTGCGGGACCAGGAAGTTGCGTCCGTAGCCCGGCTTGACGGTGACCTTGTCGCCGAGCTTGCCGAGGTTCTGCACGTTCTGCAGGAGGATCAGTTGCATGGTGGTGCTCCAGTGCTCGTGTCGAGCTCGATTCGTTAGCGACGCAGGGCGCCGCAGCGGTAGTCGCTGTCCGAACGGGGGTTCAGCATGGAGCTGGCGTGGCGCCCGCCCCTGCCGCACCGCTTAGACGTTGTGGTTGTCCGTGTACGGGATCAGGGCCAGGAAGCGGGCGCGCTTGATCGCGGTCGCCAGCTGGCGCTGGTACTTGGCCTTGGTGCCGGTCACGCGGCTCGGGACGATCTTGCCGGTCTCGGTCAGGTTCTGGCGCAGGGTGTTGAGATCCTTGTAGTCGATCTCGGTCACGCCCTCGGCGGTGAACTTGCAGAACTTGCGGCGGCGGAAGAACTTGGACATGTCAGTGCTGCTCCTAATGGGCGCGATCAGGCGGCTTCGGCGTTGTCGTCGGACTTGGCGTCGTTCTTGTCGCCGTCGCCGTCGCTGTCGTTGCTGTCGCTGCTGTCGTCGTCACGACGACGGCGCTCGCTGCGCTCGGGCTTGTCGCCCTTCTCGTCCTTGAACTTCATGATCAGCGACTGCTCGGTGTCGGCCTCGTCGCGCTTCATGACCAGGTGGCGCAGGATCGCGTCGTTGAAACGGAACCCGTCGACCAGCTCGTTGAGCACGGTCTGGCTGCACTCGATGTTGAGCAGCACGTAGTGGGCCTTGACCAGGTTCTGGACCGGATAGGCCAGCTGGCGGCGGCCCCAGTCTTCCAGGCGGTGGATCTTGCCTTCGCCGCCTTCGATCAAGCCCTTGTAGCGCTCGATCATGGCCGGCACCTGCTCGCTCTGGTCCGGATGGACCAGGAACACGACTTCGTAATGACGCATGGTGGTTTCCCTGTGGATGAAGGCCGCGCGTGGACGCGCCGGCCGGTTCAGCCCCCCGTCGCCCGGATGGGTGCGGTGGAGCAAGGTTCCCGCGGGCCAGCCGCAGGAAGCCGCGCATTATGGCAGCTTCGAGCCCGCCCGACCAGTTGCCCGAACCCATACGAAGCAATCGCAGCCACGGGCGCCTGAAGCCGTGCCGGGCCCCTGCCCGGCTAGGGATACTGACCGGGACTACCGGCGGATCGGGCTGGGAGTCGAGGGTGAATGTCAGCGCGGCATCCCGGGGTATGGCTCCGCGCTGAATCGACTCCACAAATCGTATAAACATCAATCTCATAGAAGAGCTTTTTAAACCAACTGTTAACTCCTCTTCGTTTACCTGAGCTCAGTCCGTTCCGGGGGCGGTAGCGCGCCGTGCCTGCGAACGCCGCTCCCTCAGCGCATCCAGCTTCTGCTTGAGCTTGATCTCCAGCCCGCGCTCCACCGGCTGGTAGTACACCCGCTCGCCCATCGCATCGGGGAAGCCGGTCTGCTCCAGCGCCACCCCGCCATCATGACCGTGGTCGTACTGGTAACCCTTGGCATAGCCGAGCGACTTCATCAACCGGGTGGGTGCGTTACGCAGGTGCATCGGCACGTCCTGCGTGCCGTGCTCGCGGACATCGCCCTGCGCCTGCTTGAAGGCCGCGTAGGCCGCGTTGGACTTGGCGGTGCTGGCCAGGTACAGGGTCAGTTGGGCCAGCGCCAGCTCGCCCTCGGGCGAGCCCAGGCGCTCGAAGGTGTCCCAGCACTCCAGCGCCATCTGCAGTGCCCTGGGGTCGGCCAGCCCGATGTCTTCGACCGCCATCCGGGTCAACCGACGGGCCAGGTAGGCGGGGTCGCAGCCGCCGTCGAGCATCCGCGCCAGCCAGTAGAGGGCGGCATCGGGATTGGAGCTGCGCACCGACTTGTGCAGGGCGGAAATCTGGTCGTAGAACTGCTCACCGCCCTTGTCGAAGCGCCGGGTGCGATCGGCCAGGACCTGGACCAGCGTCGCCTGGGTGATCTCGCCGCCTTCATCCGCCGCCAGTTCCGCGGCGATCTCCAGCAGCGTCAGGGCCCGGCGCACGTCCCCATCGGCCGCCTGCGCGATCTGCGAAAGCGTGTCGTCGGCCACCCGCAGCCCCTGCAATGCCAGCCCCCGCTCCGCGTCGTCCAGTGCGTGCTGCAGGGAGATCGCGATGTCCTCGGCCGAGACCGCTTCCATCACATGGACCCGGCAGCGGGACAGGAGCGCGGAGTTCAGTTCGAACGAGGGGTTCTCGGTAGTGGCGCCCACGAAGATGATCGTGCCGCGCTCAATGTGCGGCAGGAACGCGTCCTGCTGCGTCTTGTTGAAGCGATGCACCTCGTCGACGAACAACACCGTGCGCCGGCCCTCGGCAAACCGCTGCGCCGCCTCGGCCAGCACCTGGCGAACCTCGGGGAGGCCCGAGAGCACCGCCGATATCGCCCGGAACTCCGCCTGCCCATGACGTGCCAGGAGCAATGCAAGCGTGGTCTTGCCGCAGCCCGGCGGGCCCCAGAGCACCATCGAATGCACCCGGCCCGATTCAACCGCACGCCGCAGGGCCGAGCCCGGCGCCAACAGGCGCCGCTGGCCGACCATCTCGTCGACGCTGCGCGGACGCATGCGTTCGGCCAGGGGTCGCATCGCGTCGCGATCGGCGTCCAGCAGGCCTGGGGCTTCCTTGAGTGAGGTGGGGGCTGGCGAGCGGCGTGGCACGGCGAAGGTTTGCCGGTTGATTGCGGGTGGGCACGATAGCAAGTGGTACGTGCTGCGCCTGCCCACGGGGGCTATTCTCCCGTCACGGCAGGCGGCGCCAACGAGAACGGCGCCCTGAGGGGCGCCGTCTTGGATGTCTGTCCCGCGGTCTGTCGCCGCTGGGGGCTGGCAACGCTCAGCGGCTGGCAACGCGATTGGCAGCCCAAGGTGCTGGCGCCTCACCCAGCTCGTAGCTCACGCGTACCCAGCGGTCCTTCTGCTGGTCGAACAGCCCGTGCACCTGCGCGGCGGCGTTGCCCTCGCGACCGAAATCCGCAGTGCCGGAGGCCTCCACGCGCAGGTAGCGTCCACCCGCGTCAATGCTACGCACGTCTTCCAGGGTCAGGCTGACCGGCTGCTGAGAGAACTCGTTGGTCAACGCCGTTTCGGCACGATCACCGAGCGTCCGGGCAATCGACGCATCCAATGAGACCGGATCGGCGGTAGCGCCTTCACCCACGGTGAGACGCGGATAGCTCACGACCGACTCCACCGTGTCGTACAGGGCCTCGAAGCCGAACGCGATCCATTCGTCACTGTCGCCGAGTCGCAGTTCACCACGGCCGATCAGCTGCCGGTCACGGAGACTCGCGTCCTCGACATCGACGTCGATCAGCCGGACCTCCACATCCTTTTCGTCGAACTGGCCGGCCACCGCGCCGATCAACGCCGCGGCAACGGTCGCATCCAGGGCCTGTTCGGCCTCCACCCGGCTGCCCGGCGCGGTCACGCTGGCCTGGGCGATCACCCCGGCCTGGGGCGGCGTCGCGGCATCGACGTCATCGCTGCGGCCCGCCATCAGGGCGATGGCCAGGCTGAGGGTGGCGACGGGAAGAAGCGTGAGCGGGGTGCGGCGCATGGGATGACCTGCCTTGGGATCGTCGAGCCACCGGAGAGTCCGGGGTTCGAGGCCAGTCTTGCGTGCGCACCGTCGAAATGATGTGAGTCCAAGCGATTGAAAATGAACGATTTAAGACCGCAACAAAATGAGAACGGCGGGCTGGGCCCGCCGTTCAAGTTCCAGTTGTCGTGCGGTCAGCCGCCGATGACGTCCACCCCGGCAGGCGGGGTGTACTTGAAGGTGCTTGCCGGGAAGGCGGGGTTGCGTTCCCACTTTCCGAACTTGATCTCGGTGCGCTGCCCGACCGCGTCCACCACAATCATGCGTTCCAGGCCGCCGTTGCCGAACGCCAGGCGAGCTGACCGGAAGCTGGCGCCACCTTCGTCGCGCGGCACCAGCGACAGCCAGCTCAGGCCGCCCTTCTCGCCCTCTTCCTTGACCACGAACTGGCGGTCCAGCCGACTCGGGTCGATCAGCGCCGTCAGCGGGCTGTTCTGCTCTTCGGCGCCCTGGGGGCGACGCGTGACCTGCTCGAGATCCTCGTCGTAGATCCATACCGTCTTGCCATCGGCAACGATCAACTGCGGATACGGCTTGGCGTACTCCCAACGGAACAGGCGCGGCGCAGACAGCGCCACGTCGCCGCTGGAGGTCTCCTTCAGCCGGCCACCCGCGTCGTACACCTTCTGGTTGAACTTTCCGTCCAGCCCCTTCAGGCCGCGGGTGAACGAGTCGAGGTCGTCACGGGCACCGGCCAGTGCCGGTGCGGCGAAAAGCGCGGAGGCGAGCACGGCTGTGGCGATTGCGGAATAGCGGGAGATACGGGTCATCTGGCTGCTCCTGTAGCGATGCTGCAAGTCTGCCGCGACCGGGATGAACAGGCGCTCACGAGCCGCCGCATGAAGCCCCGTGCCCCGCCCCTCGTTCAGCCCTCCAGCCACCGCGCCCGCCTTGACGAGCCCGCCTCGACCAGCCCGATGCGACCAGCCCGACGCGACCAGCCCGACGCGATCAGCGCAACGCGATCAGCGCGGTGGCGGCGGTGCCAGCACGGAGCGGTCGCCGTTGTGTTCTGGCGGGGTCACGACGCCCGCCGCCTCCATGGCCTCGATCAGGCGGGCGGCCCGGTTGTAGCCGATCTTCAGTCGCCGCTGCACGCCGGAGATCGACGCCCGGCGGGTCTCGGTGACGATGCGTACCGCCTCGTCATACAGCGGGTCGGACTCGTCGCCTCCCCCGCCGGCTTCCGGCAGGCCGGTCGCGCCCACCACCACGCCGTCGCCAAGCGTCTGCACCTCTTCCAGCACGCCCTCGACGTAATCGGGCCCGCCCCCGGCCTGCTTGAGATGGTCCACGACGCGGTGGACCTCTTCGTCGGAGACGAACGCGCCGTGCACGCGCTCGGGCATGGCCGTGCCGGGCGGGAGATAGAGCATGTCGCCATGGCCCAGCAGGGTCTCGGCGCCGGACTGGTCCAGGATCGTGCGCGAGTCGATCTTGCTGGACACCTGGAACGCGATTCGCGTCGGGATGTTGGCCTTGATCAGGCCGGTGATCACGTCCACCGACGGACGCTGGGTGGCCAGGATCAAATGGATGCCGGCAGCCCGCGCCTTCTGCGCCAACCGGGCGATCAGTTCTTCGACCTTCTTGCCGACGATCATCATCATGTCGGCGAATTCGTCGATGAACACCACGATGTACGGCAGCGGCTCCAGCTGCGGCGGTGCCTCGTCGACGTCGGGGTTGGGCTTGAACAGCGGGTCCAGCATCGGCTGGCCGGCATCGGCGGCGTCGCGGACCTTCTTGTTGAACCCGGCCAGGTTGCGCACGCCGACCGCGGACATCAGCTTGTAGCGCCGCTCCATTTCCGCCACGCACCAGCGCAGGCCGTTGGCGGCCTCCTTCATGTCGGTGACCACCGGCGCCAACAGGTGCGGGATGCCTTCGTAGACGCTGAGTTCCAGCATCTTCGGATCGATCATCAGCATCCGGACGTCCTTGGCGGACGCCTTGTAGAGCAGGCTGAGCACCATCGCGTTGACGGCCACCGACTTGCCTGACCCGGTCGTGCCCGCCACCAGCAGGTGCGGCATTCGCGCCAGGTCGGCCACGGTCGGCCGGCCGGCGATGTCCTTGCCCAGCGCCAGGGTCAGCGGGCTGCCTGACTTGTCGTACTCGCGCGATCGCAGCAGCTCGGACAGGTAGATCATCTCGCGCTGCGTGTTGGGCGTCTCCAGGCCGATCACGGACTTGCCCGGGATCACGTCGACCACGCGCACCGACTTCACCGACAGGCCGCGGGCGATGTCCTTGTCCAGCGAACTGATCTGGCTGACCTTCACGCCTGGCGCGGGCTCGATCTCGAACCGTGTGATCACCGGCCCCGGGTACGCACCGACGACGTTGGCATCGATACGGAAGTCCTTGAGCTTGAACTCGATCTGCCGGGAAATGGTCTCCAGCGTCTGCTCGTCGTAGCCCTTGGGCTGCGGCTTGGGATCGTCCAGCAGGGCCAGCGGCGGGATGCCGCTTCCGTCGCCGACGTGGAACAGGGGGATCTGCTGCTCGCGCTTGGCCCGGTCGCTCTTCTCCACCGCGGCCGGTGCGGGTGGCTCGATCCTGACCGGTGCACGCTTGGCACGCAGTTCGCTATCGACCTTGCGGACCTCTTCGCGCTCCCCGCGGTACGCGCGCGCCTGCTGCCACTGGGTGGCCTGCTGGCTGCCACGGCGGAACACGCGGGCCAGCAACGGCCCCAGCGCCAGCACGCCCTGTCCGATCCGGTCCATCACCGCAAGCCACGACAGCCCGGTGGCCAGGGTTATCGACACCAGCAGCAGCGCCAACAGGAACAGGTTTCCGCCGACCGGACCGAACCCGCTGTAAAGCGAGCGGCCCACCAGTTGGCCGAGGATGCCACCGGCACCGGCAGAGAAATCCGGCGCCACGCCGATCCGAAGGTGCAGCAGCCCTGTCGCGGAGACCAGGAAGCCGACGATCCCGACCAGGCGCAGTGCCGGGCCCAGGTCGGCATCGCCATCCCCATCGGCATCCATGCCAAACAGCGCGATCCACGCGATCCCACCCAGTACGACCGGCAGCAGGAACGCGACGTACCCGGTCAGGTACAGCAGCATGTCGGCCAACCAGGCGCCCACCTTGCCGCCGGCGTTCTGGAGCGGCGCGGTGATGCTGCCCGATTGCGACCAGCTCGGGTCCTGCGGGGAATACGTGACCAGGCAAACCAGCAGGTACAGCAGGAACGGTGCGATAGCGATCAGCGCGATGTCGCGCATCAACCGCTGGCGGCGCGGCGACGGCGCGCTGCGCTTGTCTGCGGACGAAGTTTTCCTGCGACTGGGAGCGGCTGCCACCGTGATGTACTGCCTCAGCTAGGTTGCGTTACTCGTTGAATGTACAGGAAACAACCCGCCAGCGAAGGGTGGCCGCAAGCGCGGCCACCGGGGCTCCGGGTCAGAGCGCCATGCCCTTCAGGGCCGGATGCACGAGCTGGCCCGACTCGATATTGATGCCACGGACCAGTGCGTCGTTGCCGCGCCAGTTGCCCGAGGCCAGCTTGCTGACCCACGGCAGGACCGCCGCGCATATGGCCTGGGAGCTGGTCTGGGGCACCGCGCCGGGCATGTTGGTCACGCAGAAGTGGGTCACCCCTTCCTCGACGTAGGTCGGCTCCTTCCAGTTGGTCGGGCGCGAGGTCTCGAAGCAGCCCCCCTGGTCGATGGAGATGTCGACCACCACGCTACCGTCCTCCATCCCCCGGAGCATGTCCCGGGTCAGCACGTGCGGCGCACGGGCCCCGGTCACCAGTACCGCACCAACCACCAGGTCCGCATCGGCGACTTCACGCGTTACCACGTCGTCGTAGGGGTACAGGGCCGTCACGTTGTGGCCCAGCCGCATCATCTCGTCCATGCGGTCCTGGCGCATCTCGAACACCACCACGTTGGCTCCCGCCGAGGCCGCCAGGGCCGCCGAGGCCCCGCCGGCGGCGCCCGCGCCGAACACCACCACCTTGCCACGCGAGGTCGACGGCAGCCCGCCCAACAGCTTGCCCTTGCCGCCCAAGGGCTGGTGCAGCAGCGTCGTGCCCGACTGCACCGCGATCTTGCCGGCGATGATCGACATCGGTGACAGGAGCGGAAGGTCGCCGTTCGGCAGCTCGACGGTTTCGAAGGCGACGCCGGTCAGGCCGATGTCCAGCAGGTGTCGGGTCAGCGCCGGCTCGGCGGCCAGGTGCAGGTAGCAGAACAGCAGGTGGTCGCGACGCAGGTGCGCAAGGTCGCCGGCGATGGGCTCCTTGACCTTCACGATCAGCTCGCCCTTGTCGTACAGCGCGGCGGCATCCGGGGCCACCTTCACCCCGAGCCGGGTGTACTGGTCGTCCTTGAAGCCGCTCTTGATGCCCGCGTCCTTCTCGATCCAGACCTCATGGCCGCGGTTGACGAGGTAACCGGCGGCGGCCGGCACCAGGGCGACGCGGCCCTCGAGGGTCTTGGTTTCCTTGGGTACGCCGATACGCATTGCACTGCTCTCCGGTGATGCCGAAAAAAACGCCGCATGCGCGGCGGGTGCTGGCCGGGTTGGCCTTGTGGAACCGATTGGGATGGAAGCCGGGCCGCGAACCTGCAACGCAGTGTCCGCGGGCCTGCCTTGTCTTGCAGGGATGCGGGCGCCACTCTATGGCCCCCGACGGGTCGTCTTCGCCGCACCGCGGCTGCCTGCACCACGCCCGTATCCGCGCCTGCCCTGGCGCTTCCCAAGAGCCGCGATTATACCCATGAGCCCTTCCAAGCACGCCCGCCTGATCATCCTCGGTTCCGGACCCGCCGGCTGGACCGCCGCCGTCTATGCGGCCCGCGCCAACCTCAAGCCGCTGGTGATCACGGGCCTGCAGATGGGCGGCCAGCTGATGACCACCACCGAGGTCGACAACTGGCCCGGCGATGCCCATGGGCTGATGGGCCCCGACCTGATGGCACGCATGCAGGCGCACGCCGAGCGCTTCGACACCGAGGTGGTCTTCGACCATGTGCATACGGCCGACCTGTCCAGGCGCCCGTTCCGCCTGGTTGGCGACAACGGCGAGTACACCTGCGACGGCCTCGTCATCGCCACCGGCGCCACCGCCAAGTACCTGGGCCTGCCGTCGGAGGAGGCATTCAAGGGCCGTGGCGTGTCGGCCTGCGCGACCTGCGACGGTTTCTTCTACAAGGACCAGGACGTGGCGGTGGTGGGCGGCGGCAACACGGCGGTCGAGGAGGCTCTGTACCTGTCCAACATCGCCCGCAAGGTCTACCTCGTGCACCGTCGCGATACGCTTCGCGCGGAAAAGATCATGCAGGACAAGCTGATGGCCAAGGTGCAGGCGGGCAAGATCGAACCGGTCTGGCACCACGTGGTCGAGGAAGTGCTGGGCAACGACGCCGGCGTGACCGGGCTGCGGGTCAAGTCGGTCCAGGACGACGGGGTGCGCGAGCTCGCGATCCACGGCCTGTTCGTGGCCATCGGCCATACCCCCAACACCAGCCTGTTCGAAGGCCAGCTGGACATGAAGAACGGCTACCTGACGATCCAGACC
Organism: Novilysobacter viscosus; assembly: GCF_046600715.1. NCBI lineage: Bacteria > Pseudomonadati > Pseudomonadota > Gammaproteobacteria > Lysobacterales > Lysobacteraceae > Novilysobacter > Novilysobacter viscosus. The sequence continues at coordinate 362,061 of NZ_JBJMAV010000001.1, read as the reverse complement.
GGCCTGCATGGCAATGCGACGCAGACGTCGGTGCCCGGGGTATTCGCCGCGGGCGATGTTGCCGACCAGGTGTATCGCCAGGCCATTACCTCGGCCGGATTCGGATGCATGGCGGCGCTGGATGCCGAGAAGTTCCTCGACAAGGGCGAATAGAACTCGCCGACAGCCGCTGGAAAGCCGGCGCTGGCATCGTTCGAATGCCACATCGCGCATTCGCGGTTTGTGCCGTTCGGGGACGAAGGCCGGATTCCGGAAGGTTTCCTACGAAGTCCTGGAAGGACGGAATCGCCATGCCCGGGGGCGCTCCTACAATGCACGATGCCTGACGTCCGGCTCCACCGTCACCTGATGGAGATTCCCGCGGCGCAGTGGGACGCGCTGCACGACGGCCGCAACCCCTTCGTGTGCCACGCCTTTCTTTCCGGCCTGGAAGAGCACGGGTGCCTGCGTTCGGCATGGGGCTGGTCGCCCCGCCACGTCGCGTTATGGGAGGGCGACCGGCTGCTCGCCGCCGCGCCCGCCTACCGCAAGGAGAACTCCCATGGCGAGTTCGTGTTCGACCACGCGTGGGCGCACGCCTACGACCAGCACGGGTTGGACTACTTCCCCAAGCTGCTGTGCGCGGCGCCCTACTCCCCTGTAACCGGCCCGCGGCTCCTGGCGGACGAGCTCCGTCACCGGCAATGGCTTGCTGCCGCGATGCCGCGCGTTGCAGCCGACTCCGGATACTCGTCGGTGCACGTCAACTTCCACCCCGGGAACGAGGATGCCGCTTTCGATGGCGACTGGATGCAGCGCCTGGACGTCCAGTACCACTGGAGCAACGACCCGGGCTGGGCCACGTTCGATGACTTCCTGGCGGCCATGGACCATCGCCACCGCAAGAACATCCGCCAGGAACGGGCCAGGGTAGCCCGCGCCGGGGTGACCTTCCGGATCGTGCACGGAGACGAAGCCAGCCCGGCCGACCTCGGAGCCATCCACGGGTTCTACCAGCGGACGTTTTCCGAGTACGGCAACTCCCCCGCCCTGACCCTGCCCTTCCTCACCCACCTGGCCCAGGCGATGCCCCAAGCACTGGTGCTGATCCTTGCCGAACGGGCCGGCGCCACCGTGGCTGGCGCCCTGTGCCTGCGGGGCGGCGACACCCTGTACGGACGCTACTGGGGTGCCGACGACGCCCTGCCCGGCCTGCATTTCGAGACCTGCTACTACCAGGGCATCGAGTACTGCCTGCGCGAGGGGCTGACGCGGTTCGAACCGGGCGCCCAGGGCGAGCACAAGATCGCCCGCGGCTTCCTGCCCCGCTTCGTGCGCAGCCACCACTGGGTTGCCGACCCCCGCTTCCGCGCGCCGTTGGCAGCCTGGTGCGCGCAGGAGGCGGCCGTCGTGCGCCAGCACGCGGCCCTGCTGGCGGCGCGATCACCCTTCAAGGATGCCGATGCACCTGCACCGCCTGGCGCCTGACCCGGGGGCACCCTTCCCGGATCCGGCCTTCGCCCTGCGCGAGCCCGACGGCTTGCTCGCCGTGGGCGGCGACCTGTCGCCGACCCGTCTTCTAAACGCCTACCGCGCCGGGATCTTTCCCTGGTACTCCGCCGGCCAACCCATCCTGTGGTGGTCGCCCGACCCACGCATGGTCTTCCGCACCGACGCCGTCCGCGTGGGCTCGCGTTTGCGCCGGCAGTTGCGCGGTAGCGGCTGGACGGTTCGGGCCGATACCGCCTTCGACGCCGTCGTCCAGGCCTGTGCCCGGGCGCCCCGCGTGGGCCAGTCGGGCACCTGGATCACGCCTGACATGGCATCGGCCTACGGCGCGCTGCACCGGCTGGGCCATGCCCACAGCGTGGAGGTGTTCGACGGGGACTCGCTGGTGGGCGGCATCTATGGCGTTGCGGTGGGCCGGATGTTCTTCGGCGAAAGCATGTTCAGTGCACGATCCGGTGGCTCCAAGGCGGCGCTGGCCGGGTTGGCCGGCCTGCTTTTCGAGTGGGGCTGGCCCCTGCTCGATGCGCAGGTCGAGAACGCACACCTCGTCCGCATGGGGGCACAGGCGATGGACCGGCGCGAGTTCCTGTCGACGGTGGAGGCGCTGGTCGCCCAGACCTGCGCTGTCGGCCCATGGACCTCCGCCTGCGGCGATCGTCCCGCCTCCCACTTGGCAGCCCCCCGCTAGCGCTGCCGGCCCGCCTTTGCACATCGTGCAGCCGCATGGCACCATATGCGGCTTCGCGGGCGCGCTGCGCCCGTTTTCAATGCAACATCAGGAAACACATGGCAAAAGACGACGTGATCGAATTCGAGGGCACGGTGGCGGAAACACTTCCGAACACCATGTTCCGTGTGCGCCTCGAAAACGGGCACGAGATCATCGCCCACATCTCCGGACGCATGCGGAAGAACTACATCCGCATCCTCACCGGTGACAAGGTGAAGGTGGAGATGACCCCGTACGACCTCACCAAGGGCCGCATCACCTACCGCATGAAGTAACCGCGGCGCAGGCGTTGCCCGAAGGAAAAAAAGGCGGCCAGTGGCCGCCTTTTCCATGCCTGTCCCTTGGGCGGGCTTGCTACACGGTTACCGGCAGCAGCTTTTCCGGCTCGGCCTGGGCATCGACGGTCAGCTCCCCGTCGCGCACATCCACGGTGACCCGGCCGCCCCCTACCAGGCTACCGAACAGCAACTCGTCGGCCAGCGGGCGCTTGATCTTCTCCTGGATGACCCGCGCCATCGGCCGTGCGCCCATCAGCGGATCGAAGCCGTGCTGGGCCAGCCAGTCCCGCGCCGTCGGCGTGGCGGTCAGCGTCACCTGCTTCTCGTGCAGCTGGCTTTCCAGCTCTATGAGGAACTTGTCGACCACGCGAAGGATGTGGTCGAAGCCGAGCGGCTGGAACTGCACGACCGCATCCAGGCGGTTGCGGAATTCCGGGCTGAAACTCTTGCGGATCACTTCCATCGCATCGGTCGCGTGGTCCTGCTTGGTGAAACCGATCGAGCGCCGCGCCGCCTGCGCCGCGCCGGCGTTGGTGGTCATGACGACGATCACGTTCCTGAAGTTCGCCTCGCGGCCGTTGGTATCGGTCAGTGCGCCGCGGTCCATGACCTGCAGCAGGATGTTGAAGATGTCCGGGTGGGCCTTCTCCACCTCGTCCAGCAACAACACGCAATGCGGGGTCTTGACGATCTTCTCGGTCAGCAGGCCACCCTGGTCGAAGCCGACGTAGCCCGGAGGCGCGCCGATCAGGCGGCTGACCGAATGCGGTTCCATGTACTCGGACATGTCGAACCGCACCAGTTCGATGCCCAGTTGCAGCGCCAGCTGCTTGGTCACCTCGGTCTTGCCCACGCCGGTGGGGCCGGCGAAGAGGAAGTTGCCGATCGGCTTGTCGGGGTTGCCCAGGCCGGAACGCGCCAGTTTGATCGCAGCCGTCAGTGAGTCGATCGCCGGGTCCTGCCCGAAGATCACCATCTTGAGGTTGCGCTCGAGGTTGCGCAGCACGTCCTTGTCCGTGGCCGATACCTGCTTGGCGGGGATCCGCGCCATCTTGGCCACGATGGTCTCGATCTCCTCGACATCGATGCTCGACTTGCGCGTTTCCAGCGGCAGCAGCCGTTGGCGGGCGCCGGCCTCATCGATGACGTCGATCGCCTTGTCGGGCAGCAGCCGATCGCCGATGTGCTTCACCGAAAGGTCCACGGCCGCCTGCAACGCGTCGTCCGCATACACCACGCCGTGGTGGGCCTCGTAGCGGGGTTTCAGGCCCTGCAGGATCTCGAACGCCTCGCCCACGGTAGGTTCGACGATGTCGATCTTCTGGAACCGGCGTGCCAGCGCCCGGTCCTTCTCGAAGATGCCGCGGTATTCCTGGAACGTGGTCGAGCCGATGCACCGCAGCTCGCCCGATGACAGCGCCGGCTTGATCAGGTTGCTGGCGTCCATCGTGCCGCCCGATGCCGAGCCGGCCCCGATGATGGTGTGGATCTCGTCGATGAACAGCACCGCCTCCGGGATCTTCTTGAGCTGGGCCAGTACCGCTTTCAGACGCTTCTCGAAGTCGCCGCGATACTTGGTACCCGCCACCAGCGCGCCCAGGTCCAGCGCGTAGATGGTCGCTTCGCCAAGCACCTCCGGCACGTCGCCGTCGATGATGCGCTTGGCCAGGCCCTCGGCGATCGCGGTCTTGCCCACGCCGGCCTCGCCCACGTAAAGCGGGTTGTTCTTGCGACGCCGGCACAGCACCTGGATGGTGCGCTCGACCTCGTCGGCGCGGCCGACCAGCGGATCGATCTTGCCGTCGCGGGCCAACTGGTTGAGGTTGATGGCGAACTCGGCCAGCGGATCGGACTTGGTTTCGCCTTCGGCGCCCTCGCCGGGCTTGGCTTCGCCGTCCTCTGGGGCCGGTTCGCCGCCCTGCTTGGCGATGCCATGGGACAGGTAGTTCACAACGTCCAGCCGGACGATATCCTGCTGGTTGAGGTAATAAACGGCGTGGGAGTCCTTCTCGCCGAAGATGGCCACCAGCACGTTGGCCCCGGTCACCTCCTTCTTGCCCGAGGACTGCACGTGGTAGACCGCGCGCTGCAGCACGCGCTGGAAGCCCAGCGTGGGCTGGGTATCGCGGTCGATTTCGTCGGGCAGCACCGATACGGACGTGGCGATGGCCTGCTCCAGGTCGCCGCGCAGGCGGTTGAAGTCGGCCCCGCACGCCTTGAGTACCCCCTCGGCGGACGGGTTGTCGAGCAGTGCCAGGGCCAGGTGCTCGACCGTCATGTACTCGTGGCGAGCCTCGCGGGCGCGCTTGTAGCACTGGCCAATGCTGTACTCGAGATCCTTGCTGAACATGGGGAGGGTGCCTCCAGAAGCGTCTGCCGTCCTAGATGGGGACACCCACCGCCTTTTCCATGGAGCCCCAACCGCGTTGGACCCGTCTGCTTAGCCGCGATTGCGGAAAGCCGGTGTGCCCATCAAGCCTAAGCCTTGCTGCATGCCACAGGCCCCTATTACGCCCTTTCCATCGTGCACAGCAAGGGATGCTGGTTGAGCCGTGAGTATTCGTTTACCTGTGCCACCTTGGACTCTGCGACTTCGCGGGTGAAGACACCGCAGACTCCGCGACCGCGCGTGTGGACGTGCAGCATGACCTGGGTCGCCTTCTCTGCGGTCATCGGGAAGAAGCGCATGAGCACCTCCACCACGAAGTCCATGGGGGTGTAGTCATCGTTGAGCAGGAACACCGAGTACAGCGGTGGGCGCGCGACTTCGGGTTTTCCGCTCTCTACCAGCACGCCGTGCTGGTGGTCGTGTTCGGTGTGCTTGGGCATTGATCGATTATAAGGGCGCCCCACGGGAAGGCGTCCCGCCCCCCGTGGACGCTCCCGGGGGCCGGGCGTCAGAATGCGGTCTTTCCCGACCCGTGGATCCTCATGCGCGCCAACGCCTTGCTGCTGCCGTTCCTCCTGGCATTCGCACTTCCCGCCGTCGCCGACGAGCGCGCGGCCACCCCCGAGGCCGACCCGCTGGTGCGTGCCCAGTTGGAGGCGCTGGACTACGGGTTCGAGGTCGACGAGGACGGTGACTTCAAGCTGCTGTTCGACCTGGAGGAGGGGCGCAGCCAGCTGGCCTATGTCATCTCCACGACCGAGGAGTACGGCGCGCTGCAGGTGCGCGAAGTCTGGTCGCCCGCCTACCGCTCGGACGACGGTGACTTCCCGGCCGCCCTCGCCAACCGCCTCTTGCAGGCCAGCCACACCGGCAAGCTGGGCGCCTGGGTACGCCAGGACGACATTGCCGTGCTGGTGGTCAAGGTGCCGGCCAGTGCCACCGGGGCCGAGCTGGATGCCGCGATCAACTACGCGATCCACGTCGCCGACGAGATGGAAGTGGAACTGACCGGCGGCAAGGACGCGTTCTGACGTGACCTACCGCGAAGGCCGGTTCTGGCAACCCGACGTCACCGTGGCCACCGTGGTGGTGCACGAGGGCCGCCTGCTGATGGTGGAAGAGACCGTGGGCGGGCGGCTCGTGCTCAACCAGCCCGCCGGCCACCTGGAGCCCGACGAGAGCCTGCAGGACGCCGCATGCCGCGAGACGCTGGAGGAAACCGGCTGGGAGGTCCGCCTGTCGGCCTTCGTGGGTGCCTACCAGTGGACGGCACCCGGTGACGAGGACGGCCGCCCGGGCCGCCACTACCTGCGCTTCGCCTTCGCCGCCGAGCCCGTTCGCCAGCACGCCGGGCGCGCGCTGGACGAGGGCATCGTCCAGGCGCTCTGGATGACCCCCGCGGAACTCCAGGCCCAGGCCGTGCGCCATCGCAGCCCCCTGGTCTGGCAGGCCGCGGCCGATTTCCTCTCCGGGCGCCGCCAACCGCTCGACCTGCTCCAGCAGATGGCGTGAGTCCAGCGGTGGGGACGGCGCGGACCATCGTGGGGATGTCGGGGGGGGTGGACTCCTCGGTGGCGGCACTGCGCCTGCAGGCCAGCGGTGAGCCGATCGCCGGACTGTTCATGCAGAACTGGGCCGATGACGGTTCCGGTGAGTGCCGGGCCGAGGACGACCGCCGGGACGCGGTCGCCGTCTGCGGGCGGCTCGGCATACGCATCCATTTCCGCGACTTCTCGAGTCATTACTGGGCCGACGTGTTCGAGCACTTCCTGTCCGAGTACGCGGCAGGTCGCACGCCCAATCCCGACGTCCTGTGCAACCGCGAAGTGAAGTTCAAGCATTTCCTTGACGCGGCCCGCGACCTTGGCGCCGAGTACATCGCAACCGGTCACTACGCGCGCGTGCGGCGGCACGACAGCGGCCATCTCATGCTCCTTCGCGCGGTCGACCGCAACAAGGACCAGAGCTACTTCCTCCACCAGCTGGGGCAAGCGCAACTGGCTTCGACGCGTTTCCCGCTGGGTGACATGCTCAAGAGCGACGTCCGCGCCCTGGCCGCCAGCAGTGGCCTGCCCACCGCCGCCAAGAAGGATTCCACCGGCATCTGCTTCATAGGAGAGCGTGACTTCCGCGAGTTCCTTGGCCGCTACCTGCCCGCCCAACCAGGCCCGATCCGGACCCCGGACGGCGTGGAGATCGGTACGCACCCCGGCGTCTTCTACTTCACCCTGGGGCAGCGCGAGGGCCTCAATATCGGCGGCGTGCGCGGCTTCGCACAGGCCCCGTGGTACGTCGTGGCAAAGGACGTCGAACGAAACGTGCTGTTCGTCGACCAGGGCATCGACAGCCGCTGGCTGATGTCCACCGGGCTGACCACCGGAGACGCCCACTGGGTAGCGGGTTCGCCGCCTTCAGTCGACTTCGCATGCACCGCCCAGACCCGCTACCGGCAACACGACCAGCCTTGCCGGGTGCAGGTAGGCGACAATGGCACCCTGCAGGTGCGCTTCGATACGCGGCAACGCGCAGTCACGCCCGGGCAATCGCTGGTGCTGTACGACGGTGATACCTGCCTGGGTGGCGCGGTCATCGCCGCTACCGACGCCCCGCTGCCGATCCCTGTCCCGCCCACCTCCAAGGACCCACCTGCTGCATGAGCCAGACCCGCTTCAACCCCATGTCCGATCGAGTACTGGCGCTGGCCGGCCTGGCGCAGGCACTGGCCCAGGTGCGACGCATCGCCGACACCGGGCAGGCGGAGTCCGCCGCGGTCAATCCGGTGCTGGATTCGGTGTTCCGGGTGGACGCAGCCTCCACTGCCGACGTGTATGGCGGGGTGGACAACGTGCGGCCCGGGTTGGCGCTCTTGCGCGACTATTTCGAAAGCCGGATCGCCGACGAACACCTGCCGCGGCTGGCTCTGGCCGTCATGCAGCTGGAACGTCGCTTCAGCGGTGATGGCGAGAAGGTGGACCGCGTGCAGGAGGGCATCCTGGCCCAGGCCGATGCGGCACGTGTATCCGGCAGCAGCCATCCGGACGTGCTGGCGGCATTGGGCCGGCTGTATTCGGAGACGCTCAGCCACCTGCGGCCGCGCGTGCTGGTGCAGGGCAATCCTCACTACCTGGGGCAACCCGATGTCGTCGCCGAAGTACGCGCCGTACTGCTCGGCGCGATGCGCTCGGCCGTGCTGTGGCGCCAGCTGGGAGGCAGCCTCTGGGACCTGCTGCTGCGCCGTTCGCAACTTCTGGCGGCGGTCCGGGCGCACCTGGGCGGCTAGTTCCGCGGCGCCGTCCCTGCGCGAGCGCCGTGGGGCGAAAGCGGGCAATACGCCACCGTTTGCGGCATAATCACGGGGCTTTACGCGGTGTTTTCGCGCTCGCCGGACCGGCGCGGCGTCCCGCCTCCCCCTCAGCTGCAGCCACGGAGCCCCAAATGGCAGACTCCTTCGCCACCCGCGCGCAACTCGACGTAAACGGCAAGTCCTACACCTACTTCAGCCTGCCCAAGCTGGGCCAGCGATTCGACCTGGGCAAGCTGCCCTACTCGATGAAGATCCTGCTCGAGAACCTGCTTCGCCACGAGGACGGCGGGATCACGGTCGGCAAGGAGCACATCGAGGCGGTCGCCCAGTGGGACTGCCGGGACGAGCCGTCCACCGAGATCGCCTTCATGCCCGCACGCGTTGTGCTGCAGGACTTCACCGGCGTGCCTTGCGTGGTGGACTTCGCCGCGATGCGCGACGCGGTGCACAAGCTGGGCGGCAAGGCCAGCCAGATCAACCCGCAGATCCCGTCGGAACTGGTGATCGACCACTCGGTGCAGGTCGATGCATACGGCAGCCACGAAGCGCTGGACCTCAACGCGAAGATCGAGTTCGAGCGCAACCACGAGCGTTACAGCTTCCTGCGCTGGGGCCAGAAGGCGCTGGAGAACTTCAAGGTGGTACCACCGAGCACGGGCATCGTCCACCAGGTGAACCTGGAGAACCTGGCGCGCGTGGTGTGCGACCGCGTCGTCGATGGCGAGCTGCTCGCATTCCCGGACACGGTCTTCGGTACCGACAGCCACACCACGATGATCAACGGCATCGGCGTGCTGGGCTGGGGCGTCGGCGGCATCGAGGCGGAGGCAGCCATGCTCGGCCAGCCCTCGTCGATGCTGATCCCGCAAGTGGTCGGATTCCGGCTGACCGGCAAGCTCCCCGAAGGCACCACCGCGACCGACCTGGTGCTGACCGTTACCCAGATGCTGCGTTCACTGGGGGTAGTGGGCAAGTTCGTCGAGTTCTTCGGTGAAGGCTTGGCGGCACTGCCGCTGGCCGACCGTGCCACGATCGCCAACATGGCGCCCGAGTACGGCGCCACCTGCGGCATTTTCCCCATCGACGCCGAGTCCATCACCTACCTGCGCCTTTCGGGCCGCAGCGAGGAGCAGATCGCCCTGGTGGAGGCGTACGCCAAGGCGCAAGGCCTGTGGCACGAGCCCGGCCAGCCCGATGCGCATTACTCGGCGACCCTGGAATTGGACCTGGCCGAGGTCAAGCCTTCGCTGGCCGGCCCCAAGCGCCCGCAGGACCGCGTGCTGCTGGAGAACATGCAGGAGAACTTCCACGCCAACCTGGAAGGGCTTGTGGCCAACCGCAAGGTCGACTACGAGCGCGTGGTCGAGTTCAAGGAGGAAGGTGGCGCGCAGCCGCAGGCCGCCCATCTCGCCGGCAGGCCCGTGTCGGTCATCAACATCGCCGATGAAGAGCACCACCTCACGGACGGCTCGATCGTGATCGCGGCGATCACGTCCTGCACCAACACGTCGAACCCGGCGGTCATGCTCGGCGCCGGCCTGCTGGCCCGCAACGCAGCGGCCAAGGGCCTGAAGGCCGCGCCGTGGGTGAAGACCTCGCTGGGACCGGGCTCGCTGGTGGTCACCGATTACCTGCAGAAGGCGGGCCTGCTGGACGACCTCGAGAAGCTCGGCTTCTACGTGGTCGGCTACGGCTGCACCACCTGCATCGGCAACTCGGGCCCGTTGCCCGAGGTGGTGTCCAAGGGCATTGCGCAGAACGACCTGGCCGTTGCCGCGGTGCTTTCAGGCAACCGCAACTTCGAAGGCCGCATCCACGCCGAAGTGAAGATGAACTACCTGGCTTCGCCGCCGCTGGTGGTGGCCTATGCGATCGCGGGCACCATCGATATCGACCTGACCAAGGAGCCGCTGGGACATGGCACCGACGGCGCGCCGGTCTACCTGCGCGACATCTGGCCGACCAACAAGGAAATCGGCGACATGATCGCCGCCACGGTCGGCCCGGAGCTGTTCGCGCAGAACTACGCCGACGTGTTCAAGGGTGGCAGCCGCTGGAACCAGATCACCTCGCCGGAAGGCGAGTCGTTCGAGTGGGACGCGGCGTCCACCTATATCAAGAACCCGCCATACTTCGACGGCATGACCATGGACGTCGGCACCATCAGCGACGTACACGGCGCACGCGTGCTGGGCCTGTTCGGCGACTCGATCACCACCGACCACATCTCGCCGGCAGGCAACATCAAGAAGGACAGCCCCGCCGGCGCCTTCCTGCAGTCGCGCGGCGTGCAGCAGGCCGACTTCAACAGCTATGGCAGCCGTCGCGGCAACGACGACGTAATGGTCCGTGGCACCTTCGCCAACATCCGCATCAAGAACCTGATGCTGGGCGGCGAGGAAGGCGGCAACACGCTGCACTACGGGTCCGGCGCTACCGGCGAGCGGATGTCGATCTACGACGCCGCGATGAAGTACAAGGCCGAAGGCGTACCGCTGGTGGTGTTCGCCGGCAAGGAGTACGGCACCGGTTCTTCGCGCGACTGGGCGGCCAAGGGTACAAACCTGCTGGGGGTCAAGGCGGTCATCGCCGAGACCTTCGAACGCATCCACCGCTCCAACCTGGTGGGCATGGGCGTGCTGCCGCTGCAGTTCAAGGACAACGAAGGCGTCCGCTCGCTGGGCCTGGACGGCTCGGAGACGGTGGAGATCACCGGCCTGCAGGACGGTGCTTCGAAGCGCGCAACGGTCATTGCCCGGCACGCAGACGGTAGCGAGAAAACGTTCGAAGTCCAGGTCCTGTTGCTGACGCCGAAGGAAGTCGAGTACTTCCGCCACGGCGGCATCCTGCACTACGTGCTGCGCCAGCTGGCGGCGAAGAAGGCGGCTTAACGCCCAGCCAGGCGCCTTTGGAAACTTCAAAGCCCCGGTGCCTGGCACCGGGGCTTTGAAGTGCCATCTGCGGACGGCGCCACGGCGTGCCGGAAAACGCATCACGGACAAAAAAAGGCCCCGCCGGAGCGGGGCCCTGGAACTGGAGGCCGAGGTCGGAATTGAACCGGCGTACGCGGATTTGCAGTCCGCTGCATAACCACTCTGCCACCCGGCCGGTGACTGGAACCAAGCATACCGCTTGCAACTCGCGTTGTGCGGAAGCCTCAAAAGACAAGACCCCGCTAGCGGGGTCTTGGCGGGCAACCCGGTGGACTGGATCGCCGGAAGAACTGGAGCGGGAAACGAGACTCGAACTCGCGACCCCGACCTTGGCAAGGTCGTGCTCTACCAACTGAGCTATTCCCGCTGAGGAACCGCCATTTTAGGCATGGCGGCGTATCTGTCAACTATCTTTTCTCTTCCCCGACCATCGTCGGCCACGCGGCGCGCAGGTACTCGAAACCCGACCACAACGTCAGCAGCGCCGCCCCCGCCAGCAGCCAGTCGCCGATCACGAAGACCGCCCGGCCCATCCAGGGATCCACGTACACCGGCCGGTCCGGACGCAACGCGTACAGCAGGCAGATCAGCGCCAGCATCTGCACCACCGTCTTCACCTTGCCGACCGTCGCCACCGACACCTTGGCGCGCTGTCCCAACTCGGCCATCCACTCGCGCAGCGCGGAGACCGCGATCTCGCGGCCCACGATCACCGCCGCCCACAACGCCATCCAGGGGGTAGGGTGTGCCTGCACGATGAGGAACAGTGCCGTCGACACCATCAGCTTGTCGGCCACCGGGTCGAGGAATGCGCCGAACGCCGAGTACTGGTTGTAGCGACGCGCGATCCAGCCATCCAGCCAATCGGTGATGGAAGCGAAGGCAAAGATCGCCGCCGCCAGGAAGTTGGTCCACCGGAAGGGAAGGTAGAACACCAGCACCAGCACCGGGATCAGCAGGATCCGGAGCAGCGTCAGCATGGTGGGGACCGTCAACTTCATCATCGCTCCGGGCGCGCGGCTGCATCGCCGCTGGGGGTGGGGGCATCCAGGCCATGAAGGGTGGCATAGATGCGCTCGGCCAGGGCGGCATTGACGCCTTCCACGCGCGAAATCTCCTCGACTCCTGCTGCCTTGAGCCCGCCGAGGCCACCGAAATGCCGCAGCAGGCTGGCGCGTCGGCGCGGCCCGATACCTGGGATATCCTCCAGGCGACTGCTGTTACGCACCTTCTGGCGCTTGCCACGGTGGCCGGTGATCGCGAAGCGGTGCGCCTCGTCGCGCACCTGCTGGACCAGCTGCAGCGCCGGTGACTGGGCCCCGGGTCGCAGCGCACGGCCATCGGGCAACAGCAGTTCCTCGTCGCCCGGCCGTCGGGCCGGCCCCTTGGCGACGCCGACCAGTACGACACCTGGAACCTCAAGCTCATCGAGAACGGCACGTGCCTGGGCGACCTGCCCTGCTCCGCCGTCGATCAACAGCACGTCGGGCAACACGCCCGGGGCGGCCGAGGCGCGGGGATGTACGCGGGGCTTCCCGCTCGATGCGCTCGACCGACCCGCTCCGTCCGCCGCCCCTGCCCGCTCCTCCATCGCCCGCAGGAAGCGCCTGCGCAGGGCCTGGTGCATCGCGGCGTAGTCATCGCCCGGCTCGATGCCGCTGATGTTGTAGCGCCGGTACTGGCCGCGCACCGGGCCCTCGGCGTCGAACACCACGCACGACGCCACGGTCGCCTCTCCCATGGTGTGGCTGATGTCGAAACATTCGATGCGCGACGCCACGCCCGGCAGGCCCAGCAGGTCGCGCAGGCCCTCGGCACGCGCACGCTGCGCGGCGTGGCTGGTACGTTCGTTGGCCAGCGCCAGTTCGGCGTTGCGCCGCGCCATGTCAACGTAGCCGGCGCGCTCGCTTCGCACGTTGCAACGGATCTGCACCTTGTGTTCGCCCGCGGCCGACAGCGCGTGTTCGATCAGCTCGCGGTCCGGGATGTCGCGGTCAAGCACGATCTCGCGGGGCGGCACCTGCTCGCCGTAGTACTGCGAAACGAAGGCGGCGAGCACCTCTTCGGGGTTGTCACTGCCGTTGGTACGCGGGAAGAACGCGCGGGTGCCGAGGTTCCTGCCGTCACGGAACGACAGCAGCATCACGCACGCGGAAACGTCCTGCATCGCCACCGCAAGCACGTCCAGGTCGGCGGCCCGGCCGTCCACATACTGGCGAGCCTGCAGGGTGCGGATCGATCCGACCAGGTCGCGCAGGCGGGCCGCCTGCTCGAAGTCCAGGCGCGCGCTGGCGGCCTCCATCGCGGCGCCCAGTTCCCGCGTCAGCTCGTCACTCTTTCCGTCCAGCAACAGGCTGGAGCGACGCACCGCTTCGGCGTACTCCCGCGCCGGCACCAGCCCCACGCAGGGTGCGCTGCAGCGCCCGATCTGGTGCTGCAGGCACGGCCGCGACCGGTTCCGGAACACGCTGTCCTCGCAGCTGCGCAGCTTGAACAGCTTGTGGATCAGGTTGAGCGTCTCGCGCACCGCGCCAACGCTGGCATAAGGCCCGAAATAGCGACCGGGCACGGAACGCGGCCCCCTGTGCATGGTGATCCGGGGCCACGCCTCCTGGGTCATCAACACGTACGGGTAGCTCTTGTCGTCGCGCAGCAGCACGTTGTAGCGCGGCTTGAGCGACTTGATGAGCTGGTTCTCGAGGATCAGCGCCTCCGCTTCGGTGCGCGTGACGGTGACTTCCATGCGCGCGACCTGGCGCAACATCGAAGTGATGCGTGCTGACTTTGCGGTCGCATTGAAGTAGCTGGCCACGCGGTTCTTCAACGCGCTTGCCTTGCCGACATACAGCACGCTGTCGTCCGCGGCGACCATCCGGTATACGCCGGGTGCGGTGCTGAGTCGGCGGGAGAAGTCCTTGCCGTCGAACTTCGCCGGCTTTGCCGGGGTGCTCACCGGTCGGACTCCCCCGCACGACGCCCGCCGGTACCCGGCGCTCGGCCGGGCTCGGGTCGCGAGGTGGAACGGGGTGGCGGGACGGGGGTTGTCTGCATCGGCGCGGGCATGGGGCCGATTATGGGCGAGGGTCGCCCTCAAGCGCCGGATTCACACCGCAAGGGGTGGACACCGCGGTGCAGCGAGATTCCAACTGCGCGTCTACGCTGCGCTATCGCAACGGGAAAGGTGCTGACCCCATCTGGCGGGAGAGTCGCTCCACGACCCCATCCGCCGCCCGCTCCAATAGTGCCCAGACGCGCTCGAATTCGTTGACATCGCCCGCATAGGGGTCCGGCACCTCGCGCAGCGCGGGTTCCAGTCCTGCCCATTCCAGCAGCAGGGCAACCTCGGCACGCGCCCGCGCCGGGGCGACCTGCTTCACGTCGCGCAGGTTGGCCTTGTCGGCGCACAGGATCCAGTCGAACGCATGGAAATCCTCCGGCTCGACCTGCCGCGCCCGCAGGCCACCGATATCGACGCCGTGCCGCGCGGCGCAGGCCACGCTGCGGCGGTCGGGCGGCTGGCCGGCGTGCCAGTCGCCCGTGCCCGCCGAATCCACCACCACCCGGCCGCGAAGATGCGATGCCTCCAGGCGGTCGCGGATCAGCCCTTCCGCCGTGGGTGAGCGGCAGATGTTTCCCAGGCAGACTACGAGCAGTTTCATGGTTCAGCCACGCTCCGACACCCTGGCCTCGGCGCGGGCCAGGTCCGACGGGGTGTCGACGCCGGGCGGGAACGCCTCGGGCGTATCGGCCACCGCGATGCGGAAGCCGGCTTCAAGCGCCCTGAGTTGTTCGAGCGCCTCGACCTGCTCGAGCCGGCCCGGAGGCAGGGCGGTGAAGCACTTGAGGAAGCCGCACCGGTAGGCATATATCCCGATGTGGCGCCGCCAGTGGCCACCCCCGGGCAGGCGCGTGCGGTCGTTCATGAACGCATCGCGGGGCCACGGCACCGGCGCGCGGCTGAAGTACAGGGCAAGGCCACTGGCATCGACCACCACCTTGACGGCGTTGGGGTCCAGCAGTGTGTCCACGTCTGCGATCGGCGCCGCCAGCGTGGCCATGTCCGCGTCCGACTCGACCAGCAGCGTGGCGACGCGCCGGATACCGGAAGCCGGCGCGAACGGCTCATCGCCCTGCAGGTTCACGACGACGGTGTCATCCGCCCAGCCCGCCTGCGTCGCGCACTCGGCCAGGCGGTCGGTGCCGGAAGCGTGGTCGCGGCCGGTCATCGCCACCCTGACCCCTGCGCCGTCCAGCGCGCGGACAACGCGTTCGTCGTCGGTGGCGACCCAGACCTCGCGCGCACCCGCGGCCAGCGCGCGCCGGGCCACATGCAGCACCAGCGGCTCGCCCGCCAGCAGGCACAGCGGCTTGCCGGGCAGTCGCGACGCATCGTGGCGCGCCGGAATGACGACAACGAAATCACCCGTCACGGCTGCTGCCCTTCCCGCCCGTACCCGTCACGTCCTCGGCGCCTTTCGCGGACTTGCCGCCCAGCCGGTCCAACAACGATATCCAGAACGCCTCCGGCAACTCGGCACGGACCGGCACCGCGTAGTGCGACGGATCGACCCACTGGGCGCACTTCACCGCGTCCTTTTCCGTCATCAGTACCGGCAGGCGGCTGCCGAACTCGAAGTCCGAGGCCCGGTAGCGGTGGTGGTCGGGAAATGCGTGCGGCACGACCGCGATATCCAAGGCCCGCAGCATCGCGAAGAAGCGCTCCGGGTCGCCTATGCCTGCGACCGCATGGACCCGGTGACCGGCGAACGACGCCAGCGCACGTGGGCGGCCGCCCGTCAGCGGGAGCGCGCGATCGCACGCCAACCGCATCGGCCATTCGCCGAATCCCGTCTCCGGCATCGCGTTTCCACCGCTGTTGACCACGCGGAAATCACACCGTCCCCCGCGCCAGACGGGTTCGCGCAGTGGCCCGGCCGGCAGCATCAGGCCATTGCCATAGCGGCGGCGGCCGTCAATCACCTCGATTTCAACATCGCGCGCCAGGCGGTAGTGCTGCAGGCCGTCGTCGCACACCACGATGTCGCACCCCTCACCCACCAGCGCTCTCGCTGCGGCCGCGCGGTCGCGGCCCACGCGTACCCGCGCGCCGGTCTGCCTGGCCACCAGCAGGGGTTCATCCCCGGCCTGGCGAACGGACGTATCCGCCTCGACCCACCGCGGGCCGTCGCCATCGCGACCGTAACCGCGGCTGGCGACCCCGGGCGTCCAGCCCTCGTTGCGCAGGCGCTCGACGAGGGCCACGGTCAGGGGGGTCTTGCCGGCGCCGCCGGCGATCAGGTTGCCGACCACGATCACCGGCACGCCCGGGTGCTTCTTGCGAAGCAGGCCCCGCGCATACAGGCCGCGCCGAAGTCCGGTCACACCGGAATACAGCGCGGCCACCACGCGCGCGTGCAGCGGCGCCTGCCCGGCTTCGTCGAACCAGTAGCTCGGGCCCTGCGCGCGCGGCTTGGCGGGTGCGTTCATTGCGGCTCGCGGAACTGCATGCGGTGCAGGTGCGCGTACAGTCCGTCGCGCCGCAGCAGCTCGGCATGGGTGCCCTGCTCCACGATCCGGCCCTGGTCGAGCACCAGCACCTGGTCGGCGTGCTCGATGGTGGACAGCCGATGGGCGATCACCAGCGTGGTGCGATCCGGCATCAACCGTTCCAGTGCGTCCTGGACCAGCCGCTCCGATTCCGTGTCCAGTGCCGCGGTCGCCTCGTCCAGGATCAGGATGGGTGCATCCTTCAGCATGGCCCGCGCGATGGCGATCCGTTGGCGCTGCCCGCCCGACAGTCGCCCGCCCTTGGCCCCGATCGAAGTATCCATGCCGTCGGGCAGGTGCTCGACGAACTCCATGGCGTTGGCGCCGCGCACCGCCTGCTCCAGCTCCCCCCGGCTCGCGCCCTCCATCTCGCCGTAGGCGACGTTTGCCTCGACGCTGCCGTCGAACAGCATCACCTGCTGGCCGACCAGGGCGATCTGCCTTCGTAGGTCCGCCAGCGGGTAGTCGTCGATCGGCCGGCCGTCGAGCAGGATCTGCCCGGACTCGGACTCGTAGAAGCGCGGGATCAGCTTGATCAGGGTGGACTTGCCACTGCCCGAACGGCCGACGATGGCGGTCACGGTGCCGGGCCTGGCAATGAAACTCACATCGTCAAGCGTGACCCGCTCCTGACCCGGGTAGCGCGCGGAAACACCGCGGAACTCGATTTCGCCACGCGCCCGCCCCAGCGGCTGCGTGCCGGCGTCGCGCTCGTCCGGGGCGTCGATGACCTGGAACAGCCGCTCGGCCGACGCGACGCCACGCTGGAGCATGTTCTGCACGTTGGTCAGCTGCTTGAGCGAGGGCAGGATCGCCATCATCGCCATCATCAGGGAGAAGAAGCCACCCACGGTCAAACGGCCCTGCGAGGCCTGCCAACCGGCCATCACCAGCAACAGCGCCAGGCCGATCGAGCCGATCAGCTGGACCATGGCCGAGGAGATCGCGCGCGTCGCCTCGACTTTCAGGTTGAGCTTCATGTGGTTCTCGGCGATCGCCGCATAGCGCGCATGCTCGACGGCCTGTGCACCGTAGACCTTGACCTCCTGGTGGCCGCTCAGGGTCTGGTCGGCCGCCTGCATCAGCACCGCGCTGCTTTCCTGGATGCGATGGCTGACACGGCGGTAACGCCGCGCCACCCTGTCCATGATCCAGGCCAGTGGTGGCGCGATGACCAGGATCGTCAGCGTCACCTGCCAGCTGGCCAGCAGCATGACCACCAGCGAGGCGATGATCTGCAACGACTGCTGCACCATCACCTTGGCCGCGTCGATCGCCGCCTGCGACACCTGGTCGCTGTCCGAGCCAAGCCGCACCAGCATCGAGGGCACGGGCTCGGCGTCGAAGCGCAGCCCCGGCAGCCGCAGGTACTTGCCCAGCACGCGCACGCGCAGGTCGCGGGCGATGCCGCGGCCGGAACGTGCCATGTAGAAGTCCGCCAGGTAACCGGCGATACCGCGCACCACGAACAGGCCCACGATGGCCGCCGGCATCCACAGCTGCGCGCCCGCCTCCCCGACCACGAAGGTCTGGTCGATGATCGGCTGCATCAGCCAGGTGAAGGCACCCCCTGCCGCCGCTTCAAGCAGCATGCCCAGCGCCGCGATCATCAGCAGCCCGCGGTACCGGGTGGCGAATCCCAGCAGCCGGCGGTAGGTCGGCCAGGCCGGGGCGTCCTGGCTCACGGGGCGGATTCCGTGGCCGCCGGAGCGGTCGCCACCATCACCCGGCGGAAGCCCAGTTGGCCCAGCGCGTCGTACGCCGTCACCACCGCCTGGTGGGGGGTCCGGGCGTCGGCGCGGAGCAGCACCGGGCGCTCGCGGTCATCCCCTGCCACCTCGGCGAGCGTGGCCTTCAGCGATTCGATGTCATCGCTCAGCACCTCACGGTCGGCGACGAAGTAGCGCCCGTCGGCATTGACCAGCACGCTGAGCGCCGTGGCGCTGTCGACGGCCGGCTCGCCGGTCGCACGCGGCAGTTCGAGCCTGAGCATGGAACGCGAATCAAAGGTCGTGGTCACCACGAAGAAGATGATCAGGATCAGGATCACGTCGATCAACGGAACCAGGTTGATCTCCGGCTCGTCGTCGGCGCGGTGGTCGCGAATGCGCATCCGTCGCCTCAGCCGGCCGCTGTTGCCACTGGCCGCGACGCCGCCGGGGACGTACCCGGCTCGATGGTATCCAGCAGCAGCATCGCTTCGTGCTCCATGGCCACGATGTATTCGGCGATCCGGCCCCGGAACCAGCGGTGCGCCATCAGCGCGGGGATGGCCACGATCATGCCGGTGGCCGTGCAGACCAGCGCCTTGCCGATGCCGGCCGCCAACTGGTTCACGTCACCCAGGCCGCCGTCACCGATGGCCAGGAACATCTGGATCATGCCGACCACGGTGCCGAACAGTCCCAGCAGGGGTCCCGATGCCGCGATGGTGCCCAGCGAGTTCAGATAGCGCTCCATCCGGTGCACCAGGTGGCGACCGACGTCCTCGATGCGTTCGCGGACCAGGTCACGCGGCCGCGAACGGACGTCAAGCGCCGCCGCCAGCAATGCGCCCAGCGGCGAGGTGCGACGTAGCGACTCGATGTGGGACGGGTCCAGCTTGCCGCGAGCGGCCCACGCCCGCACTTCGTCGCCCAGCGACGGCGGGATCACCGCGTTGCGCCGCAGGGTCCAGGCCCGCTCCACGATGATCGCGATGGCAACCGCGGACAGCAGCAACAGCGGGATCATCGGCCAACCGCCGGCCTTGACCAGTTCCAGCACGCGAACCTCCGGCCAGTGGCCGTCTCAATCCAGCCGATAGGATAGCCCAGCGGGTTCATCGACCGGACCGACGCGGGTCCCGGACCGCAACTGTGCATCCCACGACCGCCGGTGGGAAAGGCGGCGGCGCACTACCTGAACGCCTTGTTCGTCGAACCGGGCGGTTATCGCCCCACCCGTTGCGGTGTCGTGGAGGGCCGAGCCGGCCTGGCGCCAACGCGCCGCTACCTCGGGTCGGGGGTGTCCGAACCGGTTGTCGTGCCCGGAGGCGACCAGCGCATGGCGCGCCCCGGTGGCCGTGACGAACGCCGGGTCCGACGAGCCGCCACTGCCATGGTGTGCCACGGTCACCACGTCAGCCCGCAGCCGGGCGCCGTGCAGCTTCACCAGCGTGCGCTCCACCACTTCGCCGATATCGCCGGTCAGCAGTGCGTGGCCGTGCGCGCCGCGCACGCTGAGCACGCAACTGGCTTCATTTCCGAAGTATGGGAAGTGCCGTGGCGGGTGCAGGAACTCGAATGCCACGCCATCCCATTCCCATCCACCCCCGGCTTCGCAGGTCACCGATCCCGGGGCATCAAGCAGCCCCGAGCCGGCCGGTGCGAGCGGTGGCGCGGGGAACGACCTGCGAACGGCGTCGAGTCCGCCCGCATGGTCACTGTCGGCGTGGCTCACCACTACGCGGTCCAGCCGGCGCACGCCCAATGCGCGCAGCGCCGGCACCACCACCCTCTCACCCGCGTCGAAGCCGTGGGGCACCGCCGGGCCGGTGTCATACAGCAGGGTGTGGCCCGACGTGCGTACCACCACCGCCAGCCCGTGGCCCACGTCCAGCATCGTCACCTCGAACCCGCCCACGGGCGGCAATTGCCGGGACGGCATCAACAGGGGCAACCAGAGCAGAACGGCAAGCGGCCGGCCCGGCAGGCCCCGCGGCAGCAACAGCCAGAACGCGCCTGCCATCGCCAGCGGCAGCGCGAACCAGCGTGGCTCCGGCAGCCACCACAGGGCCAGCCCGGTATCGGCCAGCCAGCCGAACAGCGGCCACGACGCATCGAACAGCGAGGCTGCCGTGCGCCATGCCCACGCCCCGGCGCCTTCGTGCAGCGCTTCCAGCAGCGTGCCGACCAGTGCGGTGGGCACCACCACCAGGCTCCACCACGGGACGGCCACGAGATTGGCGATGGGTCCGGCCAACGACGCTTCACCGAACAGCACCACGGTGAGCGGCAGCAGGCCGACGCTGGCCACGCCCTGCGCGGACACCAGTTCATGCAAGGGTCGCCGCTCGCGCTCGGGCAGGCACCACAGCAGCCACGCCACGCCGACGAAGCTCAACCACAACCCGGCGGTCAGCAGTGCCAGCGGATCCAGCAAGACCACCACGATGGCGGCCAGTGCAAGCGCGTCTCCCATGCGCAAGGGCCGCCGCTGCCACCTGACGGCGGCCACCACGGCGATCATCAGCACAGTTCGCACGGTGGGCAAGGCAAAGCCGGCGACCGCCGCGTACACCATCGCACCCGCCAGGCCAGCCGCTGCGGCGGCCAGCGGACGCGGGACGACCCTGGCCAGGCTTGGCAGCCCGCGCCAGAGCATGCCGGCGAGAAGTGCGGCGAATCCGGCCACCAGGCCCACGTGGAAGCCGGAGATCGCGACCAGGTGGGTGAGCCCGTTGGCGCGCAGCCGCTCCCAGTCATCGTCTTCCAGCCCCCGGGTATCACCGATCGCCAAGGCCCGTACGAACCGGCTCGACGGGTCGGGGACCGTGTGCGAAATGGCGTCGGACATCGCTTCGCGCCATGCGTGCAGGCCTCGGGGGGGCGCCAGGCGCCGCGCCGCCGAGGGATTCCGCACGTATCCGGTCGCCGCCAGGCGCTTCACCAGCGCGTTGCGCTCGCCATCGAATCCGCCCGGGTTACGCAGGCCGCGTGGGGGTCGCACGCGAAGCTCGAGCTGCCAGCGCTCGCCCGCACGCGGACGCACCGTGGGCGCACGCGCGCGCGCCCCGAATCCCTCGCCGTACCAGGCGACCCGTACGCGGCGGCCGCGCAATCCACTGGGCTGTTCACCGCCCGTGTCGACCCGCAAGGTGAAGACAGTCCGCTGCGGCTCGTGTTCCGGCAACCCCACAACGTGCCCCGACACGGTCACGTCCTGCCGGCCGGATTCCGGCGGCAACTGCAGCGACAGCGCATGCGACGCATGCAGCGCCGCGACGGCGGCCCCTACCAGCGCGGAGCCCAGCCAGCGCAGGGCCCTGCCCCGCCACCACGTCCACGCCCCTGCACCCATCGCGGCGCCGGCCAGGATCGGAGAAGGCAATACCGGGGCCCACAGCACGGCCGATGCACCGGCCATCAGCGCGGCCGCGGCCACGAGTCCAAAGGGCGGCGTCCCTGCCGCATGTTGCATGTCCCTACACCTCGTCGGTTCGCAGTTCCCGGAGCCTGCCCTCGTGGAGCTCCAGCACGCGGTCCAGCCGGCGTGCCAGGCGGCGGTCATGGGTCACCAGCACCAGTGCGGTGTGGTGTTCCCGGTTGAGCGCGAGCATCAGTTCAAACACCCTACCCGCGGTCTTCTCGTCGAGATTGCCGGTCGGTTCGTCACCCAGCACGCAGGCCGGTCGATTGACCAGCGCGCGGGCAACGGCTGCACGCTGGCGCTCGCCGCCCGACAGCTCGCCGGGCTTGTGTTGCAACCGGTGGCCAAGGCCCACCGACTCCAGCAGCGCCCGCGAGCGCCCGGAGGCGTCGGCCACCGAGGTGCCGCTGAGGAGCACCGGCAGCATCACGTTCTCCAGTGCGGTGAATTCCGGCAGCAGGTGGTGGAACTGGTAGACGAACCCGAGCGCGCCGTTGCGCAACGTGCCCCGGGCGGCATCCGACAGTGCGCTCATCTTCTGGCCGGCCACGAAGACCTCGCCCGCGGTGGGCATGTCCAGCCCTCCCAGAAGGTGCAGCAAGGTGCTCTTGCCGGCGCCGGACGCACCGAGGATCGCCACGGTCTCGCCTGCATGGACCTCCAGGTCCAGTCCATCGAACACCGGCGTGCGCAGGTCTCCCTCGGCGTAGGTCTTGCCCAGGCCGGCAGCGCGGATCACCTCCCCGGCGTGCTTGTGCGGCGGCTGGACGGCAGCGGCGTCGGTGGAGTCGCTCATGGGTTCACTCATAACGCAGGGCCTCGGCCGGTGCCGTGCGTGCGGCGCGCCATGCCGGATAGAGCGTGGCAATGAATGCCATCGCCAGCGCGACCAGCGCGATCATCGTCACGTCGCTGGCCTGCAGGTCGGTCGGCAGGCCGGTGATGTAGTAGACGTCCGCCGGCAGCAGCACCACGCCGAAAAGCGACTCGATGCCTTGCAGGATGTGCTCCAGGTTGAGCGTCAGCACGATGCCGCCCACCACCCCCAGCACGGTGCCGATCACGCCGATCAACGATCCCTGGACCATGAACACCTGCATCACTGCCCTGGGCGTCAGGCCCAGGGTGCGCAGGATGGCGATGTCGGCCTGCTTGTCGGTCACCAGCATCACCTGCGAGCTGACCAGGTTGAAGGCGCCCATCGCGATGATCAGCGACAGCAGGATCGCCATGATCGTCTTCTCCATCTTCAGCGCGCGGAACATGTTGGCGTTCTCGCTGGTCCAGTCGCTGACCCGGTAGGGGCCGCCCAACTCGACCGCCAGGTCACGTGCGACATCCCACGATTGGTCCATGTCGTGCAGCTTCAGGCGCACGCCGGTAACGCCGTCGCCCATGCGCATCACGCGCTGCATGTCATGCATGTGGACGAACGCCATGCCCTTGTCGAACTCGTTGTAGCCGACCTCGAACAGCCCGGTGACGGTGAATCGCTTGAGCTGTGGCACCGCGCCGACCGGGGTGCTGCGGAAATCCGCCAGGGTCATCACCACGTCATCGCCGACGCCGACCCCAAGCCACAGCGCAAGCTCGGTCCCGAGCAGTACGTTGAATTCGCCCGGCACCAGCGAAGCCATCTCGCCGGCCTTCATCTTTTCGCCCAGCACGGAGACCTTGGCCTCCTCTTCCGGGACGATGCCGCGCACGAATGCAGGTTGGTTGCGCGCGCCATTGAGCAGTGCTTCCTTCTCGACGTAGGGCGCAGCGCCCGCCACGCGGTCGTCGGCCAGGGCACGCCGCACCGCTTCCGGCCAGTCCGTCAGCGGCTCGCCGTACGCGCTGACGGTGGCGTGGGCGGCCATCTGCAGCATGCGGTCGCGGATCTCCCGCTGGAAGCCGCTCATCACCGCCAGCGTGGTGATCAACGCCGCCACCCCAAGTGCGATGCCCAGGATCGAGGCCAACGATATGAACGAGATGAAGCCGTTGCGGCGCTTGGCGCGCAGGTAGCGCAGCCCGATGGCGACGGGAATGGGTTTGAACATGCGCGGGCCAACCGGAGGAAGCGGCTATGGTGCCATCGAACCGGCATCACGCGCAGTCCCGGGGGCGGGCGCGGCCAGTCGCAGTTCACGCCGTTGGGGCGCGCGCAGGGTGTCAGGCCACCAGGCCAGGCGCTCGCGGCCCGCCGGCCCACGCCAATGCACGAACAGCAGCGGGCCACGCCACTTCAGGACCAGGCCGGGCATCGGCTGTCCATCGATACGCCATTTCGTGCAATCGCCGGGCGCCACCAGCAATCGCGGGGGCCTCCTCAGCTCACTCCGGGAAACACGCAAACCGTACAGCAGGGCCGCGAGCGCCCCGCCCCATGCGACGGTGCGCGGCAGATCGGACGCCAGCAGCGAAACCGCGGCGCCCGCCGTCAACAGGACCAGCGCCAGCAGCAGCCAGCGCGACGGACGCCACTCAAGCCGGCAGGGAGCGGATGCGGTGGACCAGGTCGGCGAGCTCGTCATCGGTTGGCGTGTCATGCCCCATGAACCAGTGCCACAGCCTATCGTCCTCGGTTTCCAGCAGCCGTAGGAAAACCACGCGTTCCGCGGGCGGTGCTTGCCGCCATGCGCGGTCAAGGTAGCGCTCGAACAGCCGGTCCAGTTCGCGCATCCCGCGCCGGCACTTCCAGCGCAGGCGCCGCAGTTCCGCTTCGTCGTCGGCGATTTCCAACCCCGCCTCAGCCCTTCAGCAAGCCGAGGGCCAGGTAGCCCCACAGGAACCACAGCACGAGACCGCCGAGCAGATACGCCGCGAAGCGATGCATGACTTTGTTGTAGGTGCAGTGGATGGCGCTGTGTGCGACGCGAAGCGCGACGAACAGCCACGCCAGCACGTGGACCACGGCGTCGGCGTGGCCCGCCACGGCGGCGACCACGACCGCCATGTAGAAGAGCACCGGGAGTTCGAACAGGTTGCGGAAATTGTCCGCGGCCCGGCTGTCGGTCAGCAACGAGGCGGACTGCGCCGAGGTGGCCACGCGCTGGGGATGGATCCGGTCGCGCTTCATCTGGCCGACGCGCATGAAGTACATGCGCCACCAGACCACGAAGGTCAGCGCGGCCATCGCCAGCGCAGGCAGGAAGATCGACGTGTCGGTCATGTCACAACCCCTCAGGCCTTCGGAAGATCATCCCCCGGGCGCCCCCGCGGGGCCACCCATCGGCGTCCGTTGAACTGTCCGTCCAGCGCCACACCCGCCCCGTTCCGTGCACGGCGGATCCGGGACGCACCTACCCTCACGCGCCGGCGCCTCAGGCGCGGCGCGCCAGCATCAGCTTCTTGATCTCGCTGATCGCCTGCGCCGGGTTGAGGCCCTTGGGGCAGGTCCGCGTGCAGTTCATGATCGTGTGGCAGCGGTACAGCTTGAAGGGGTCTTCGAGGTCGTCCAGGCGTGCGCCGGTGTCCTCGTCGCGGCTGTCCACGATCCAGCGGTGGGCCTGCAGGAGCACGGCCGGGCCCAGGTAACGGTCACCATTCCACCAGTAGCTCGGGCAGCTGGTCGAGCAGCACGCGCAGAGGATGCATTCATAGAGGCCGTCCAGCTTCTTGCGGTCGGCCGGCGACTGCAGGCGCTCGCGATCCGACGGCGTCGGGCTCTGGGTACGCAGCCACGGCTTGATCGACGCGTACTGGGCGTAGAAGTGGGTCAGGTCCGGGACCAGGTCCTTGACCACCTCCATGTGCGGCAGCGGGTAGATCGGCACTTCGCCGTCACCGGCGCAGTCGGCGATCGCCTTGGTGCACGCCAGCGTGTTGGTGCCGTCGATGTTCATCGCGCACGAGCCGCAGATGCCTTCGCGGCAGGAGCGCCGGAACGTCAGCGTCGGGTCGATCTCGTTCTTGATCTTGATCAGCGCGTCCAGAACCATCGGTCCGCACGCGGCCAGGTCGACCTCGTAGGTGTCGACGCGAGGGTTCAGTCCGTCATCCGGGTTCCAGCGGTAGACCTTGAAGGTGCGGGGCTGCCTTGCGCCCGGGGCATCGAAATGCCGGCCCTTCTGGATCTGCGAGTTCTTCGGGAGTGCGAATTCGGCCATGGGCTGGGGTCCGGTCAGTACACGCGCTTCTTCGGCGGGATCACGTCCACATCGCTGGTCAGCGTGTGCATGTGCACCGGGCGATAGTCGATGGTGGTCGTCCCGGCCGGGTCGACCCAGCACAGGGTGTGCTTGAGCCAGCCGCTGTCGTCGCGCTCGGGGTAGTCCTCGCGTGCATGCGCGCCGCGCGACTCGGTGCGGTTCTCGGCAGACACGATGGTGGCCAGCGCCTGGTCGAGCAGGTTGGCCAGTTCGTAGGTTTCCACCAGGTCGGAATTCCAGACCAGAGAACGGTCACTGACCTTGACGTCGGCGAACGACGCGTGGATCTCGCGCATCTTGGCCACGCCTTCGGCCAGCGTCTCGCCGGTGCGGAACACCGCGGCGTCGGCCTGCATGGTGCGCTGCATCTTGTCGCGGATGACCGAGGTGGGCGTGCCACCGTTGGCATTGCGCAACGTGTCCAGTCGCGACAGCGACGCATCCAGGGCATCGCCGGCCAGCGTGGTGGCCTTGCCGTTGGGGGTGATGGTCTCGGCGCAGCGGTTGGCGACCGCGCGGCCGAACACCACCAGGTCAAGCAGCGAGTTCGACCCCAGCCGGTTGGCACCGTGCACCGATACGCAGGCGGCCTCGCCGATGGCGTAAAGCCCGGGCACCACCGCGTCCGGGTCGCCACCGCGCAACTGCACGACTTCGCCGTGGTAGTTGGTCGGGATGCCGCCCATGTTGTAGTGCACGGTGGGAATGACCGGGATCGGCTCCTTCTCCACGTCCACGTTGGCGAAGATGCGGGCCGATTCGGCGATGCCCGGAAGCTTCTCGTGGATGACCTCGGGCCCCAGGTGGGTCAGGTCGAGCAGGATGTGGTCCTTGTGCTCGCCAACGCCGCGGCCTTCGCGGATTTCCATCGTCATCGAACGGCTGACCATGTCGCGCGGCGCCAGGTCCTTCACGCTTGGCGCATAACGCTCCATGAAGCGCTCGCCGTTGCTGTTGCGCAGGATGCCGCCCTCGCCCCGCACGCCTTCGGTGATGAGGCAGCCGGCGCCGTAGATGCCGGTCGGGTGGAACTGCACGAACTCCATGTCCTGCAGCGCCAGGCCGGCGCGCAGCACCATGCCGCCACCGTCGCCGGTGCAGGTGTGGGCCGAGGTCGCAGAGAAGTACGCGCGGCCATAGCCGCCGGTGGCCAGCACGGTGCCCTGGGCCTTGAACAGGTGCAGCTCGCCGGTCGACAGGTCCAGTGCCAGGACGCCGCGGCAGGCGCCGTCCGCGTCCATGATCAGGTCGAGGGCGAAGTACTCGACGAAGAACTGCGCGTCGTGCGCCAGCGACTGCTGGTAGAGCGTGTGCAGGATCGCGTGGCCGGTGCGGTCGGCGGCGGCGCACGTGCGCTGCGCCGGCGGGCCCTCGCCAAAGCGGGTGGTCATGCCGCCGAAGGGACGCTGGTAGATGCGCCCGTCGTCGGTGCGCGAAAACGGCACGCCCTGGTGCTCCAGCTCGATGATCGCGGGGATCGCCTCGCGGCACATGTACTCGATGGCGTCCTGGTCACCCAGCCAGTCCGACCCCTTGACCGTGTCGAAGAAGTGGTAGCGCCAGTCGTCCTCGCCCATGTTCCCCAGCGCCGCCGCCACGCCGCCCTGGGCGGCGACGGTGTGCGAGCGGGTCGGGAACACCTTGGTGATGCAGGCGGTCTTCAGGCCTTTCTGGGCGAGGCCGAAGGTGGCGCGCAGCCCGGCGCCACCGGCACCCACGACGATCATGTCGAAGGTGTGTTCGTGGATCTTGTAAGCGGCACCCATGGATCAGGCTCCCAGCGCGATGCGGATGACGGCGAGCACGCTGGCGATGGCCGCGAGGACGCACACGAAAATGACCAGCAGCTGCGCAGTGGCGGCAAGCCAGGGGGTATGGATGTAGTCCTCGATGATCACCTGCATGCCGAGCTTGGCGTGCCAGAACGAGGTGACCAGGAAGGCGACCAGCAACACCGCGTTGGCCGGATGGGCCACGGCTGCGCGCACTTCGCCGTAGCCCGAACCGGCCAGCCACGCCACCAGGCCGACCAGGTAGAGCGACAGGGCAACCAGCGCGATCGCGGTGATGCGCTGCAGGATCCAATGGTGCGTGCCGTCCTTGGCCGAGCCCAGGCCGCGCGCGGTCTTGATGGGGTGGCGCAGGCGCAGGCTCATGCCTCACCCCGCAGGAACATGGCCGCCAGCCAGATGATCGCGGTCAACACAAGGCTTCCGACCACCGAGATCCAGCTGCTGGTGGTGAACGACTCGATCCGGTACCCCACGCCTGCGTCCTGGACGAGGTGGCGGATGCCATTGACCAGGTGGAAGGCAAGGGCCCAGCTCCAACCGAACAGGACCAGGAAGCCCAGTGGCGAGCCGGCGAACCCGGTGAAGTCACCCCACGCTTCGGGACCCGAGGCCAGCGCGACCAGTGCCCACACGATCAGCAGGCTGCCGACGGTGAGGATCACGCCGGTGGCGCGGTGCAGGATCGAGGTCACCATCTGGATCTGCCACCGGTAGACCTGCAGGTGGGGCGACAAGGGACGTGGGCGACTGGCCATGGGTGGCAGCGGTCTCGGCTGGGCGGCAGGGCCGCGTGGCGGATGGGTAGGACGGAACTGCTACGAGCTGGAACCGGGCCGGGGCCGCATCAGAAGTCGATGCAGCGCCCGTTCTTCTCCCAGTCGCCATACCGCACCGGGTCGGGCCCTTCGCGTCCGCCCCACTCGCTGGGCGGCTGGGCGGGCGGCTGTGTCGGGCGGTCCCCTTTGCGCTCGACACCGGCGTCCCCGGGCGCCGGATCGGGCGTCGCGGTGGGGTCGGCCGGGCCGGTCGAAGTTGGGGATTCGCCTATCATCGGGGCGATGAAGCTTAATTCCCGCCCCCATGCCTGACAACCCGCAAACCCCGGAACCACGCGATTTCCGGCTCGACGGCCACGCCGTGTTGGCACTATCCGGGCCGGATGCGACGGCGTTCGCCCAGGCCCAGTTCATGAACGACGTGGCGGCGCTGGACGTGCTGGACTGGCAGTGGAACGGCTGGTTGACGCCAAAAGGGCGCGTGGTTGCGCTGTTCGCCCTGCTCCGCCGCGACGACCAGACCCTGTGGGCCGTGATGCCCGACGCCGATCCCGCAACGGTCTGTTCCGCGCTCTCGCGCTTCCTCTTTCGCAGCAAGGTCCGGATCGACGTATTGGAGGATGTCGCGGCTGTCGGGCGCTTCGCAGCACCTGCCAGCGCAACCGCAGGCAGAGCGTCGACGGCAGACGGTGAGGTTGTCGAACTCGACATGGGCGGCGATGGCGGTGCGCGCACGCTTCGGCTTGGACCGGCGGACTGCGGCGAACCGCATGCCGCGTCCAACAGGCGCTGGGTGGAGCAGGACCTGCGCCATGGCCTGCCGCGCCTGCCGCCCTCGCAGGCCGGGCACTGGACGCCCCAGCAGCTGTCGCTCCAGCGCCTGCGGGCCTTCAGCGTGAAGAAGGGGTGTTACCCGGGACAGGAGATCGTGGCGCGGACGCATTTCCTGGGGAAGGTGAAACGCGGCCTGGCGCTGCTGGAGGCAGATGCGCCGGTGGAGGTGGGGGCGGACGTGCGATCCGGCGCCACGCCCTTGGGCACGGTCGTGTCCAGCTGCGCCATGCCGCCCGCGGGTGCTGTCGCTCTGGCGGTTCTGCCCTTGGAGCGGCCTGCGACCGGTCTTGACGCAGGCGGCACGCCCGTTCGCGAGGGCGACCTCCTGGACGGACTTGCCCGCCGCCATGACCGGTCCTCGTAGGAGCGGCTTCAGGCGCGATCACGCAACGACCCGCGCCGTGTAGGAACGGCATGGGGGCGGCACCCCTGCGGCACCTGGCCACGCACCCGTTAGCCACTTCTGAAAGCTGCAACCGGCGGGCGCCGATCGCGGCTGAAGTCGCTCCTACAGGGTCAGCGATGTGGCCGCTGCCGGACCTGCAGCCTCAGCCCGCGAGACGGTCCGCCGCCGCCACGATGTCCTGCTCGCCCGGGATCACCAGGAATGCCGCACCGGCCAGCGGGGTATAGGTGTCGACACCCACCACGCGCTGGAAGGGGCGTGCGCCATGGCCCCCTTCCGCGATCGCGGTGATGACGCCCTCGCCCACGCCTGCGCTGTGGCGGCCTTCGTCGACGATGAGGATGCGCTTGGCGGACTTCGCCTGCTCGACGATGTACGCGGCGTTGAGCGGCACCAGCCAGCGCAGGTCCACCACCCTCGCCTTCCAGCCGTGCCTGGCCTCGATCTCGCGGGCGGCGCGCAGGCTCATGGGCACGCCATTGCCGTAGGTGAAGATGACCAGGTCACTGCCCTCACCTCCGCTATCCGGCAGGTAGACCCGGCCCTCGCCCAGCGTCATCGCCTCCTCGGGCGCCGGGTACGCCGTCAACCACCGCCCATCGCCCGGTTCGTACAGGTCCTTGGTCATGTACAACGCAATCGGCTCGAGGAACACACTGACCCGGCCGTCGACCTTGGCCAGCGCGGTCAGGGTGCGAAGCATCGTCGCCGCGTCGTCGCCCCGCGAGGGGCAACCCACGACCAGGCCTGGGATGTCGCGCAGTGCGGTAATCGAGTTGTCGTTGTGGAAATGCCCGCCGAAGCCCCGCTGGTAACCCAGCCCCGCGATGCGCACCACCATCGGGTTGGCGAACTGGTTGTTGCTGAAGAACTGCAGGCTGGCCGCCTCGCCGCGGATCTGGTCGCAGGCGTTGTGGAAGTAGGCCAGGTACTGGATTTCCGGAATAGGCAGCAGGCCCAGGTTGGCGAAGCCCTGCGCCATTCCAAGGATCATCGTCTCGTCCAGCAGCGTGTTGAACACGCGGCGGCGCCCGAATGCCTTCTGCAGGCCCTTGGTGACGGTGTACACGCCGCCTTTCTGCGCCACGTCCTCGCCGAAGAGCAGGGTTTCCGGGTACTTGGCGAACAGGTCATGCAGCGCGTTGTTGATCTGGATGGCCATGTGCCTCGGCGGCTGGCCCTCGGGCAGCCTGGCTTCGGACCCGAACGCCTCCACGCGCCGGCCTGCGTAGTCCACCCGCGTGGCCTCGGCCATGACCGCTTGCGGGGTGTAGGGCGCGAGCGGCGCGATCACGTGCTCCAGCGTTTCGATCTTCGGGCGCCTGTCCGCCTCGCCCGCCGCGGCAAAGCAGCGCTCGCGCGTGGCCTCGTACAGCGCCAGCACTTCGTCGGCCGACATCAGGCCCGATTCCATCGCGATGGCCGCCGAACGCAACAATGGATCGGTGGCCTCGACCGCGCACAGCTCCTCGACGGAGCGCCACTCGATTTCGAAATCGGTGCCGGCGTGGCCCATGATCCGGGTGGTACGCAGGTGCAGGAACGTCGGCCGTCGCGTGCGCCGGCAATGCTCGACCGCGCGCTGCACGTCGCCGTATCCACTCGCCAGGTCCAGGCCATCGGCATGGAAGTAGTCGAGGTCCTGCCGGTTGGCGAAGTTGCGGGCGATCCAACCGCTGGGCGTCTTCACCGAGATGCCGATGCCGTTGTCCTCGCACACGAACAGCACCGGCGCGGGCAGCTTCTGGTAGGCCGACCAGGCCGCGGCATTGAAGGCGGTTTGCGCGGTGGCATGGTTGCTGGAGGCATCGCCGAACGAGCAGATGGCGATGCTGTCGCCCGGGATCGGCAACGGGTGGCCGAGGCGGCGTGCGGTTTCGATCGCCATTGCCGTGCCCAGCGCCTTGGGCAGGTGGGAGGCGATGGTCGAGGTCTGCGGGAGTACCCACAGCGACTTGCTGCCCCAGACCTTGTGGCGACCGCCGCTGGCGGGATCGTCGGAGCTGGCGGCAAAACTCAGCGCCGAATCCATGATCGGGTCCATGCCCGGCAACTTGCGGAAGCGCTCGGCCATGAACCCGCCGCTGCGGTAGTGCAGGAACGCGGGGTCCGTGTGGCGCGTCAGCCGGGCGACCATCGCGTTGCCCTCGTGCCCGCTGGAACCGATCGTGTAGAAGACCTTGTTCTGCACGCGCAGCACGCGGGCCATCAGGTCCAGGTGGCGACTGATCAACTGGGATTCGAACAGCTCCCGGAAGCCCGCGGCGTCCAGCGCGCTGCCGTCGAGCACCGCTTCGTGCGGTGCCGGGGCCACGTCGCGGTGGCCGTTCCAGCCGCGAACGAACTCGGTGAAGTTGACGTCGCAGATCTCGGCGCGGTTGAGGCCGCGCATGCGGGCCGGGACGGGGTTGGGAATCGACGCGGTCATGCAGGTCTCCGCCCCGTGGCCTGGCCACGGGGTCGACGGATGAAGGGGTGAGGTCAGGCAACCGTGTGACGAACGCGACGCGAGCGCCATTCGGCGCGGGATTGGCCCCACAGGTCGGCCTCGATGGCATCCAGCGGCGGCGGCAGCGTGACCGGACCCCTGTTACGGGCACCCAACCTTCGAGCCACCGACTGCGAGCCGGCGTTGTCGCGGGCAATGGTGTGGACGACTTCATCCCAGCCCAACTGGTCGAAGGCGAAATCCATCGCCGCCTCGCAGGCTTCGGTGGCGTAGCCCATGCCCCACGCGTCCGGGTGCAGCGAATAGCCCACTTCGGTACCGGGCCAACCGTCGGGATGCCAGGGGCCCGCGAGGCCGATCCACCGGCCGGTGTCTTTTTCGACCAGCGAGAACATCGCAAAACCCTGCAGCATCCAAGCGCCCGGCATCTGCAGGAACCGGCGCCACGCCTCGCCCCTCACCAGCGGACCGCCGATGGAGCGCAGCTCCTCGCGGGCGAACATGTCCGCGTAACGCTCGAAGTCCTCGATGCGCGGCACACGCAGCACCAGTCGCTCGGTTTCCAGCCGGGTCGCCGCCAAACCATCGGGCACCCTGCCTTCAAAAGGCACCGGGTCGATCGGACCGCCGCCCGTGGCCACGGTCAGAACGCGTTGATGCCGGTCAGCTCACGGCCGACCACCAGCTGGTGCACGGTCTCGGTGCCCTCGTAGGTAATCACAGACTCCAGGTTGAGCGCGTGGCGAATGGCTGCGTGTTCGGTAGTGATGCCGGCGCCGCCGAGCAGGTCGCGGCAGTCGCGGGCGATGTCGATGGCCATGCGGCAGTTGTTCCACTTGGCAAGCGAGACCTGGGTCGGAGCCATCTTGCCGGCATCCTTCAACCGCCCCAGCTGCAGCGACAGCAATTGTGCGCTGGTGATGCGGCGCGCCATGTCGGCCAGGCGCAGCTGTACGGCCTGGTTGGCCGCGAGCGGACGGTCGAACAGGATGCGCTCCTTGCTGTAGTTCAGGGCTTCATCCAGGCAGGCGACGGCCGCGCCGATCGGCCCCCACGTGATGCCGTACCGGGCCTGGGTCAGGCAGCCGAGCGGACCCTTGAGGCCCTTGACGTTGGGCAGGCGGCTGGAGTCGGGGACGCGCACGTTGTCGAAGAACAGCGAGCTGGTCACCGAAGCCCGCAGGCTCATCTTGTGCTTGATCTCCTGGGCGGCGAAACCCGGCGTGCCCTTCTCCACGATGAAGCCCTGGATGCCGTCGTCGGTCTGCGCCCATACGATGGCGATGTCGGCCAGGTTGCCGTTGGTGATCCACATCTTGGCGCCGTTGATCACCCAGTCGCCACCATCCTTCCTGGCGACGGTCTTCATGTTGGCCGGGTCGGAGCCGCCATGCGGCTCGGTCAGCCCGAAGCAGCCGATCACCTTGCCCGCTGCCATGTCGGGCAACCACCGCTTCTTCTGCTCGTCGGTGCCGTAGGCGAAGATCGGGTACATGCACAGCGAGGACTGCACCGAGACGAAACTGCGGATGCCGCTGTCGCCGCGCTCCAGCTCCTGGCAGATCAGGCCGTAGGAGACCGAATTGAGCCCGCCACCGCCGTACTCCTCCGGCAGGGTCGAGCCCAGCAGGCCAAGCTCGGCGATTTCGCCGACCAGTTCCTTGGGGAATCGGCCCTCGTCGAAGGCGTCTCCGATTATCGGCAGCACGCGCTCATCGGTGAACCGGGCGACGGTGTCCTGGACGGCGCACTCCTCTTCACTGAGCAGGGAGCGGACGTCGTAGAGGTCGTAGGGGTGCAGGGCCATGGGGGGACTCGGGCGGTCAAAGATCGCCATTGTATCGGGGCGCCCGCGGCCACGGCACCCCGGGAACGCCTCGAAAGCGGGAGCCCACACATGCAAAGGGGCCGGAAACCCGGCCCCTTTGCCCCACCCGGCCATGCGCGCTCAGCCGCGGTCGTTCTCGCTCACCAGCGCAGTCCGGGTGACGACCTGCCCGTCGATCACCGGCAGGCGCTCGCCCGGCTGGTCGTCCATCCGGATGGTCTGTTGCTGGCCTTCGTAGCGGTAGGTCACGTCGTAGCCCACGACCTCGTCCTCGCTACCGAGGGAGATCCGGCTGCCCGGCTTGCTGCCGGTGCGCATGGTGCCCGTGGTGCCGTCGGGGTTGCGGTAGGTCACGTTGTAGCCCACCACCTTCGAGGATTTCGACGTATCGGACACGGTCCGGCACTGGCGGTCGACGCGCTCGACCACACGCCCACCCACGTGGTTGCGGTCCACGCGGTTGCCGACGTACCCGCCGCCCACCGCACCCGCGACCGTGGCCAGCTTCTTGCCGTTGCCCCCACCCACCTGGTTGCCGACCAGTCCACCGATCAGCGCGCCGGCCACGGTGCCACCGACATTGCCATCGCGCTCGGGCAGCCGTTCCTGCACCACCACGTCCTCACACACCTCGCGGGGGCTGGACACGGTACTGGTTTCGCTGATGGGATCGGTGCCGATGACGGTCGCATAGAGCGCCTGCTTCTCGCTGACCGGCTTGACATTGACCACGTCGGCATACTCGATGTCGTCCATCGCCTCCCCGGCCGGCAGGTCCATGCCGGCATCCAGGCCCAGGGCTCCCAACTCCGCCGCGGTGGCAACACCGTCCGGGCGGTCATCTCCACCGTCGGTGAAACTGTTGTACGCGGCGACGGCAACGCCGCCGACCAGCACCGACGCCAATGCGACTGCGAGCATGTTCTTGTTCATTACCGACCTCCGGGAGCGGGCTCTGGGCCCGACTTGGTGTGAGGCAGGCATTGCACCACCGCGAAGCTGAACCCGTGCCAATTTTTTGACGCGCTGTCTCCGGATCCGTGAATGGGGCCGCACCTGCGTGGTAGCGTCAGCGAATCCTGCGACAGGCACCCGACATGGCCAATCCGCTTCTTCTCCCACTGCTGGGCTGGGCACGCAAACTGCGCTACCCCACGCTGTTCAAGCTGACCGCGGCGCTGTTCGCGATCACTCTGGTGGTTCCCGATCCGTTCCCGTTCGTGGACGAGATCCTGTTGGCATTGGGTACCCTGCTGCTGGCCAACTGGAAGAGCCGCAAGGAACCGATCGACGTTGACCCGCGCAAATGAACCCGCGCGTTGAAGTGTGACGGGCGACGATCCACGAGCTTGGACCTTGTCGATACCCACTGCCACCTGGATGCGCCCGAGTTCGACCCGGACCGGGCCGCGGTGGTTGAACGCGCCCGCGAGCGGGGCGTGGGGCGCCAGGTCGTTCCCGCCGTTACGGAGGCCTCCTGGCCCAAGCTCAGGGACGTGTGCGCCCGCGGACCAGGCCTGTATCCCGCATACGGCCTGCATCCCACCTTCCTCGTCCACCACCGGCGGGAACATCTGGATGAACTGCGCCTCTGGGTCGAGCGCGAGCAGCCCCTCGCAATCGGCGAGTGCGGCCTGGACTACTTCATCGACGGCCTGGACCGCGATGAGCAGTCGCACTACTTCGAAGGCCAATTGCGGGTGGCCCGGGATTTCGACCTGCCCCTGATCGTGCACGCGCGCCGCGCGGTCGACGACGTACTGGCCGCGATCCGGCGCTTCGCGCCACTGCGCGGCGTGGTCCACAGTTTTTCGGGCAGCCGCCAACAGGCCGAGCAGCTGTGGGACCAGGGCTTCCTGCTTGGACTGGGCGGACCGGTGACCTACGAGCGGGCGCAACGGCTGCGCCGCCTGGCCACGACCATGCCACTCGAACACCTGCTGCTTGAGACCGATGCACCCGACCAGCCCGATGCGTCCATCCGCGGGCAGCGCAACGAACCGGCCCGCCTGGGGTACGTGGCGCAGGTCATCGCCGGACTCCGGGGAGTGGAACCCGATGTGGTAGCCGAGGCGACATCTCGCAACGCCGAGCGGCTGTTCAAGCTTCCCGCGCACTGACGGCGTCTGCCTGCACTGGGTCGGCGTCGGCGCGCCCCGTCGGATCCTTATCCTTAAGAAGCATCGGAATGGCCTTGGCGACCATGGCGAAGGCGAATGCCCCGGTGACGTGCGTGGCCGCGCCCAACCCCGCTCCGCAGTCGAGCTTGAACCCCGCGTCACCGTCCATCTTCGGCCGCACTCCGCATACGCGGCCATCGGCCTGCGGGTACTGGACGTTCTCAAGCGAATACACCGCGGGCACACCGAAGTAGCGGCTGGCGTTGCGGGGGAAGTTGAAGTCGGCGCGAAGCTTCTTGCGGATCAACGCGAGCATCGCGTCGTGCTCGGTGCGCGACAGGTCCCGCACCCGCACCTGGGTCGGGTCCGTGCGCCCGCCGGCCGAACCGCAGACGATCACCGGTTGCTTGCGACGACGGCACCACGCCACCAGCTCCACCTTGCTGCGAAAGCTGTCGCATGCGTCCAGCACCAGATCGAACCCGGGCGCCAGCAGTGACTCCATGTTGCCGGAGGTCAGGAAGCAGGGGTGTTCGTCCACTCCGATAGCGGGGTTGATCGCCCGGCAGCGCTCGGCCATCGCCTCGACCTTGGTCCAGCCGTAGCGGCCCTCCAGCGCAGGCAATTGCCGATTGGTGTTGGACACGCAGATCTCGTCGGCATCCACCAGCGCCAGGTGGCCCACGCCACTGCGCGCAAGCGCCTCGGCCACCCACGACCCGACGCCACCCAGGCCGATGATCGCCACCCGCGATGCCGCCAGGCGGTCCAGCGTGCCGCGGCCGTACAGGCGGTCGATGCCGCCAAAGCGGTCGTACCAGTGCGCGTCGAGGGCGCGAGGAGCCGGGTCATCTTTGGACATCGGCATAGTCTATTGCCATTGAGTCGATCGACTTGGCTGGCGATCGGCTTGCAAGGGGCGAACTGGCTGGCAGGCTGGCCGACCGACTGCGTGGTATCGTCCGGCCACACATATTTCGGAGTCCCGGCCATGAGCGATACCCAGCCCCACGACTCCCGGGCCGACGCCTCGACCACGCGCAAGGGCCATGGTGCCCGCTATCTTTTCGTGTTCCTGCTGGGGCTGGTCATCGGCGTGCTGGGCGTGGTGATGTTGATGCGTTCGCTGGAGTCCCGAAAGGACTGGTCCGACCACTATCCCGACGCTGCAATGCGCATGATGCAGGCGCACAGCGCCCGCATGGGCGAAGCGATCGAGGCCAACCGCTGCGCGGCGACCGACATACTCCCGCACCTGCAGGCACTGCGGGTTGTTTCCAACGACCTTGAGCCGGCATTCCCCGACCTGCGCGACGACGCGCGCTTCACCGAGCACGCCCGCCTCCTCCGCGCCACCCTTGACGATGCCCTTGGCAGCCCGCCGCTCAACTGTGAGAGCGCGACGGCCACGTCCGAGAACATCGGCGAGGCATGCAAGGCATGCCACCAGGACTTCCGGGGCTGACCAGGCGTAACGGGCTTCGTGCTGGAGCCTCTGGCTTGATGAATGCACCCCTCGCGGGTTGATCACTCGTTCACGGATCGCTGCCTACGGTGGCGGCGTGTGGCGGTTCCGCCACCCGTCCCACCATTTTAGGAGAGCGGAATGAACACTTTGAACCTTCGATTGCTTGGCGTGGCCACCGCCTCGGTACTGGCACTGGCCGGTTGCGCCACCTCCGGCTACGGTTCGGCCGGCGCCGGCGCGGGCGTCGGGTACGGCAACAGCACCGCCAACTGCTACGACTGCGGCACGGTGACCCGGATCGAGCAGGTGGGTAGCGGCACCAGCAACGCGCCGCGCGCGACGGGTGCCGTGCTCGGCGGTCTTGTGGGTGCGGCCGCGGGCCGTGCGATCGCCAAGGACCAGACCGACAGCGAAGGCCGCCAGAACACCGCCACGGTTGCGGGCGCGGTTGCCGGCGCGGTAGCGGGCAACGCCATCCAGAACCGCACCGGCGGCGCCACCTACAACGTCTATGTCCGCATGCAGGACGGACGCACGACGGTGGTTACGCAGAATGACCTGGGCGGAATCCGCGAGGGATCCTACGTCCGCGTCTACAACGGCCGCGCCTGGACCCGCTGATGCCATCCTGACTTGCTGCAGTTCCTGAACTGGAAGCCCGGCCATCTGGCCGGGCTTTCTCGTATCCGGGACGCACGATGGTTCGGCGGCGCGCGGATCGCGGGATTCGTCTGCACGGCCTTACGGCAGGGTGAGTGCAGGTGAGATCATCGCTGGTGATTTCACCGCAACGGGCCGGGCGCTCGTGCGACTCGAACAACCAACCCCGGCCAAGCCGGACAGGACGATGGATACATGGCACCGGAAACCCTCTACTACCTCCTCTCCGCCTTGCTGATCCTGGTCGGGATCGCCGGAACGGTTCTGCCTGCCCTGCCCGGCCTGCCGCTGGTTTTCGCCGGTATGCTGCTGGCCGCATGGGCCGGCGGCTTCCAGGAAGTGGGCGTGCCGATGCTGGTGCTTCTGGGCCTGCTGACCGCGCTGTCTCTGGTGGTGGACTTCGTCGCGACGATGATGGGTGCCAAGCGGGTGGGAGCAAGCCGGCTGGCACTGGTCGGCTCCGTCATCGGCACCCTGGTCGGCCTGTTCTTTGGGCCCATCGGCCTGTTTGCCGGACCGTTCCTGGGGGCCCTGGCCGGTGAGTTGATCCACGGGCGGAAGGTCCACCATGCCGCTCGCGTAGGACTGGGGACATGGCTCGGGATCCTGGTGGGCACGGTGCTCAAGCTGGGTCTTGCCTTCGCCATGCTGGGCCTGTTCGCGCTGGCGTGGTTCGTATGACCCTCCGTTCACGCGACTTAACGCGCCCCTGAACGAGAGTGCCGGCCATTCAAGGGGACCGCCATGCCACGAAACTGGAGCCGAAGGAAGATGACCTGGACGATCGCGATCACCATTCTGGCCACGATCGTGGTGGCGGCGATCGCCATGAACTTCGCTACGCCGGAAAAGACGCTGGACCGGAAGATCGAGCACCGGTACGCGGTCAGCGACCCGCAGTTCCAGCGCGAGATGGGGGTGATGATGGGCCCGGCCATCCTGCCGGGTAACCGCATCACGCCGCTGCGCAATGGCACCGAAATCTTTCCCGCCATGCTCGAGGCGATCGGCTCGGCCCAGCGGACCGTCACCTTCGAGACCTACATCTACTGGTCGGGTGACATTGGCCAGGCCTTCACCGATACCCTGTCCGAACGTGCCCGGGCCGGCGTGGCGGTCAACGTCACCATCGACTGGGCCGGCAGCGTCAAGATGGAAGAGGCGATGCTGGAGCAACTGGAGGATGCCGGGGTCAAGGTCGAGCGCTACCGCCCGCTGCGCTGGTACAACATCGGCAGGCTCAATAACCGCACCCATCGCAAGATCCTGGTGGTCGACGGACGCGTGGGCTTCACCGGCGGCGTGGGGATCGCCGACCAGTGGTTGGGCAACGCCGAGGACCCGGACCACTGGCGCGAGGAACACTTCCGGATCGAAGGCCCGGCCGTTGCCCAGCTGCAGGCGGCCTTCAACGACAACTGGATCAAGACCACGGGCGAAGTACTCAACGGCCCGGACTATTTCCCGCCGCTGCAGCCCGTCGGCGACAGCCCGGCGCACGTGTTCATCGCCTCACCTGCCAGTGGCAGCGAAAGCATGCACCTGATGTACCTCATGGCCATTGCTGCTGCCGAGCACACCATCGACCTCGCGGCCTCCTACTTCGTCCCCGACGACCTGACGATGCAGGCCCTGGTCTCGGCCCGCCAGCGCGGCGTCCGGGTCCGGATCCTCCTGCCGGGCCCGCACATCGACTCCGAGACCGTGCGCCTGGCCTCCAAGGCCGAATGGGGCGAGCTGCTGCAGGGGGGCATCGAGATCTACGAATACCAGCCCACCATGATCCACGTGAAGCTGCTGGTGATCGACGGCGAGATGACGTCGGTGGGCTCGACCAACTTCGACATCCGGTCGTTCCGGCTCAACGACGAGGCCAGCCTCAACATCTATGACCGCGAGTTCGCGCAACGCATGACCGACGTGTTCGAGTCGGACCTGGAGCACACCCAGCAGTACACCTACGAGCTCTGGGAAGCCCGTCCGTGGAAGGACAAGATCGCCGAGAAGTTCATGCTGCCGATCAAATCGCAGCTTTGACCGCACCGGAAGGAGTCGCGCATGAAGATGCAACGCATCCTGTCGCTGGACGGTGGCGGCATCCGCGGACTGGTAACGAGCCTGTGGATCGAGGGCGTGGAAAATGCGCTGGCCCAGGCGGGTAAGCCCGGCGGCGTGCTCAAGCACTTCGACCTGCTGGCGGGCAGTTCCACCGGCGCGCTGGTGGCGTGCGGGCTGGGGGTGGGCCTTTCGCCCGCGCAGCTGGCGGACCTTTACCGCGACCAGCGCCATGTGATCTTCCCCGGCCTTGCGGGCCGGCTGTGGTCACGGGCCGGCCGGGTTTTAACGCAAGGGCCATCGGCACCCAAGTACGACGGCACCGGTTTGGAGAAAGTGCTCCGGAAGGTGTTCGGCAAGACCACGCTGGGGCAACTGAACGTACCCACGCTGGTCACTGCCTACGACACCGTGACCCGCACCCCGGTGGTGTTCAAGAGCTTCAAGGCCCAGCACCGGGCGCTGCCCGTGTGGGAGGTGTGTCGCGCCTCGACGGCGGCGCCCACCTACTTCCCCGCGCACCCTATGACGGTGGAGGGCTACCCGTGCGCGCTGATCGACGGCGGCGTGGTCGCCAACAACCCGACGGCCTGCGCCATCGCCGAGGCCATGCGCAAGGATGCACGCGTCGACAACAGCCATGACCTGACAGTGCTGTCGGTGGGCACCGGCGAACGCAACCGGCCGATCGACCTCAAGTCCGCGCGCGAATGGGGCGCGCTTGAATGGGCGGTCCCGATCATCGACGTGCTGTTCGACGGCAACACCGACTCGGT
The DNA here is from genome assembly GCF_046600715.1 of Novilysobacter viscosus. Classification (NCBI taxonomy): domain Bacteria; kingdom Pseudomonadati; phylum Pseudomonadota; class Gammaproteobacteria; order Lysobacterales; family Lysobacteraceae; genus Novilysobacter; species Novilysobacter viscosus. Next base: position 320,961 of record NZ_JBJMAV010000001.1, on the reverse strand, counting down.
GGACTACATCGCCCGCCACCTGGTCGGCGACGGCTACTTCCGCATGCAGGCCGACCTCGTGATCGGCATGGACGACCTGGACGACACCAGCTCGACCAACCTGTTCGCTCTGGAGCGGCTGGCGAAGGACTACCTGCAGGCGCCCGCGACGCGGAAGCGGCTGAAGGCGCTCGTCGCCCGGCTGTAGCCGCACAGGGGCGACGCAGTCGCGACTCCGATCGCGGGCGCCTTGCTGCCTTCTGTTGGTGCGGCTTCAGCCGCGAGAATCCCGCGGCCCGGGTGTGGGAGCGACGTGAGTCGCGATACGTCGCCTACTTGAGTTCCGCGGTCGCGACTTACGTCACTCCTACAGGATGGCATCGCGGCTGGAACAGCTCCTACGGACGCCTACGCAAGCGCTATGCCGTGGGACGAGCGGCCGTCAGGCCGGCTCGACCACCACCGGGATCTTGCCGATCCGCCCTTGCCACTCCCGCGGCCCGGTTTCGTGGACCGACTCGCCGTGGCTGTCGACGGCCACGGTCACCGGCATGTCCTGGACGGTGAACTCGTAGATCGCCTCCATGCCCAGGTCCTCGAACGCCACAACGCGCGCGGCCTTGATCGCCTTCGACACCAGGTACGCCGCACCGCCCACCGCCATCAGGTACGCCGAGCGGTGCTTGCGGATCGCCGCCAGGGCGAGCGGACCGCGTTCGGCCTTGCCGACCATGCCCAGCAGCCCTGTCTGGTCCAGCACCTGCTCGGTGAACTTGTCCATGCGCGTGGCGGTGGTCGGGCCGGCGGGGCCGACGACCTCGTCGCGGACCGGGTCGACCGGGCCCACGTAGTAGATGAAGCGCCCCCGCAGGTCGACGGGCAACGGCTCGCCCGCATCCAGCATGCCGACGATCCGCTTGTGCGCCGCGTCGCGGCCGGTCAGCAGCTTGCCGTTGAGCAGCAACACCTCGCCCGGCTTCCACGACGCCACGTCCTCCCGGGTCACGCTGTCAAGGTCGACCCGGCGCCCCTTGCTGGCGTCGTAGGTCAACTCGGGCCAGTCGGACAATGACGGCGGATCCAGCGACACCGGACCGCTGCCGTCCAGGGTGAAGTGGGCGTGCCGGGTGGCAGCGCAATTGGGGATCATCGCCACCGGCAGGTTGGCGGCGTGGGTCGGGTAGTCCTTGACCTTGATGTCGAGCACCGTGGTCAGGCCGCCCAGGCCCTGGGCGCCGATGCCAAGCGCGTTGACCTTCTCGAACAGCTCCAGCCGCAACTCCTCGGCGCGGTTGGCCGGGCCTCGTGCCTGCAGGTCGGTGATGTCGATCGGCTCCATCAGCGACTCCTTGGCCAGCAGCATCGCCTTCTCGGCGGTGCCTCCGATGCCAATGCCGAGCATGCCGGGCGGGCACCAGCCTGCGCCCATGGTCGGCACCGTCCTGAGCACCCAATCGACGATCGAGTCTGACGGGTTGAGCATGGCGAACTTGCTCTTGGCCTCGCTGCCACCGCCCTTGGCCGCGACGATCACGTCGACCGTGTCGCCGGGAACGACCTTCATGTTCACCACTGCCGGCGTGTTGTCCCGGGTGTTGGTGCGCTTGCCGGCCGGGTCGGCGAGCACGCTGGCACGCAGCTTGTTGTCGGGGTGGTTGTAGGCGCGGCGCACGCCTTCGTTGACCATGTCCTCCACGCCCATCGTGGCGTCGGCCCAGCGCACGTCCATGCCGATTTCCAGGAACACCGTGACGATGCCGGTGTCCTGGCAGATCGGACGATGGCCCTCGGCGCACATGCGCGAGTTGATCAGGATCTGGGCGATCGCGTCCTTGGCCGCAGGCGATTCCTCGCGCTCGTAGGCCGCTGCCAGGTTCCGGATGTAGTCCACCGGGTGGTAGTAGCTGATGTACTGCAGCGCGTCGGCCACGGACTGGATGAAGTCCTCCTGGCGGATCGGCTGGGCGGCGACAGTGCAGGGTGCGGCTGGGCTCACGGCAGGCAACGGGCTGGCGGCGGGCCGCATAGTCTACCGGCCGCTCCAGCCGGAGGCCTTCGTCCCGGCGGCCCTATTCGTCCAGTTCGCGCTGGCGTGGGCGGGCCGGCTGCACCACCCGTTGCGGTGACTGCTGCAACAACCGCCACAGCGAGTCGGCGGGCAGCACCGCCCAAGGCTCGAAGGTGGGAGCGCCTGGCGCGGTCGGGCCGGGAAAATGCCCGTGCGAATCCGTGTGCACTTGATCGACGCGTCCCATAGCGGCTCTCCACCCCGTTCGGAATGCATTAGGTTCTACCGCAGCGTCTTGACCGGGCCATTGCCGAACCATGACAAGCGGCCGGGGTCTCGCCTCCGCCGATTCACCCGCCCTCCCCGGCCTGCGCAAAACAATCCAGCCGATGACGCCCTCCGACACGTCCCGACCCCGCGCCTCCGCCCCCGGCAACCGACCCAGCCTGCGCGAGAGGATGGACGCCCTGCACAACCTGCGGCCGTTCCTGAAGCAGATCTGGGCCACCAGTCCGGCCCTGACGGTCATGAGCCTGGGGTTGCGCATCATCCGCGCCCTGCTGCCGGTCGCCACGCTCTACGTCGGCAAGCTGATCATCGACGAGGCGGTGCGGCTGGTCGCGGCCGACATCGGTTTCGACACGCTGGGCGCGGCGTGGGACAGCGGCGTACTGGACCCGCTGCTGTGGCTGCTGGCCATCGAGTTCGGCCTGGCGATCGTCTCCGACCTGCTGGGCCGGCTGGTGAGTTACGGCGACGGCCTGCTGTCGGAGTTGTTCACCAACGCGACCAGCATCCGGCTGATGGAACACGCCGCCACGCTGGACCTGGAGGATTTCGAGGACCCGGACCTGCAGGACAAGCTGGACCGTGCGCGTCGCCAGACGATGGGCCGGATGAACCTGATGAGCCAGCTGTTCGGGCAGGTGCAGGACAGCATCACCGTGGTCAGTTTCGCCGTCGGCCTGCTGGTGTACGCGCCGTGGCTGATCGTGCTGCTGGCGGTCGCGCTGATCCCCGCCTTCGTCGGCGAGGCGCACTTCAGCGCGTTGGGGTACTCGCTCAACTTCGCCTGGACGCCCGAGCGCCGGCAGCTGGAGTACGTGCGGCAGATGGGTGCCAGCGTCGAGACCGCCAAGGAGGTGAAGATCTTCAACCTCCATACATTCCTGATCGCGCGCTACCGCGAGCTGGCCGACGGGTTCTTCCGCGCCAACCGCGACCTGGCGCGTCGCCGCGCTTTCTGGGGCACGCTGCTGGCCGCGCTGGGTACCGCCGGTTACTACATCGCGTATGGCTACATCGCCTGGCGAACGGTGCGCGGTGACTTCAGCATCGGAGACCTGACCTTCCTGGCCGGCAGCTTCCGTCGCCTGCGCCAGCTGCTGGAGGGGCTGCTGGTCGGCTTCTCGCAGGTGGCCAGCCAGGCGCTGTACCTGGAGGACCTGTTCTCGTTCTTCGATATCCAGCCCGGGATCGCCACCCCCGACAACGCCCTGCCCGTGCCCCGGCCCATCACCCGGGGGTTCGCATTCGAGAACGTGGGCTTCCGGTATCCGGACGCGGAGCACTGGGCGCTGCGCGGGCTGGAGTTCGAACTGCGCGCCGGGGAGGTCCTGGCGCTGGTGGGCGAGAACGGCGCCGGCAAGACCACCCTGGTCAAGCTGCTGGCCCGTCTGTACGACCCTGACGAAGGCCGCATCCTGCTCGACGGCCGCGACCTGCGCGAGTACGACCTGGATGACCTGCGCGCCAACATCGGGGTGATCTTCCAGGACTTCGTGCGCTACCACCTGACGGCGGGCGAGAACATCGGCGTCGGCCAGATCGACGCCATGGACGACACCGCCCGCATCCGCGAAGCCGCGCGCCGGGCGATGGCCGACGAGGTGGTCAGCGGCCTGCCCAAGGGCTACGACCAGCTGATCGGCCGCCGCTTCAAGACCGGCGTGGACCTGTCCGGCGGCCAGTGGCAGAAGATCGCGATCGCCCGCGCCTACATGCGCGATGCGCAGGTGATGATCCTGGACGAACCCACCGCGGCGCTGGACGCGCGCAGCGAGTTCGAAGTCTTCCAGCGCTTCAAGGAACTGTCCGACCAGCGCACCGCGGTGCTGATCTCGCACCGCTTCTCCAGCGTGCGCATGGCCGACCGTATCCTGGTGCTGGCCGAGGGCCGGCTGGAAGCCAGCGGCACCCACGAGGAGCTGATGGCCGCCGGAGGCCGCTATGCGGAGCTGTTCGAGTTGCAGGCGGCGGGATACCGATAGGCCCCACCGCTCCGGACGCGAGCGCCGGACTCCATGCACCGGCTCACCCGAACAGTGCACCTTGCGGCTCCGGTGGCCGCGAATACACCAGGCGCCCTTCCACCAGCCGCGCCGCGCCGGTGTACGGGTGCTCGTCGCTGCGGCCAGCCGCCAGCAGGTGCACCACCTCCCAGCCATCGGCCTTGAAGGCGTCGGCGATCAGCCCGCGATGGCACTGCCACCACAAGGCCTCGGCGCACATCACCGCGGTCCGCCGACCTTCCGCCACCTGCGCCAGCTGCGCTCGTGCCTGCATGAAGTCCGCCGTGGCCATGTAGTCCGCGTAGCCGCGGAAGCTGGCGTTGCGCCAGGCATCGTTGGGCGAGTCCGATGCGGGGGGGCGGCGGCCACCCAGCTCGGGCATCGGCAGGTAGTCGATCCCCGAACGCGGCAATTCAAGGGCCATCGTATCCCCGCTGAACTGCGGGTGGCGACGGGATCCGGCGAAGCGCCGCACATCGGCCACCGCGTCGATGCGGGCCGACGCGAGGATCGCCAGGAAAGCCTCCCAGTCCCGGTTGGAATGCCCCACGGTCCACAGCCTTCGCATTGCGTCCTCCTGTCCTTTGCTTGCCACGCCGGCCCGCTGCCGGGATGCATGAAGCGCCGTTGACGCGGGCACCCGTAGGCTGCGGCCAACCACGGAGCGCTCCCATGACCGACATGACCAGCGGGCTCGCCCGCAGCGCGCAGATCCTGCGCTTCCTGATCAAATATCGCAGCGCAGGCGTGTTCACCGGGTTGGACCTGGATGCGGCGACCCTGGTCGAAGCCGGAGAGGTCGGCACGGAAGGCCGGCCGGAGGCTTTCGTCGACGACCTTGAAGCGCTCGGCCCCACCTTCATCAAGATCGGGCAAGCGCTGTCGACCCGTCCGGACATGGTGCCGCCGCCCTACTTGCTGGCGCTGGAGCGGATGCAGGACGACTGCGAGCCGGTCCCCTTCGACCAGGTGCGCCAGGCGGTCGAGGACGCGCTGGAGACGCGGCTCAACAAGGTGTTCGAGACCTTCGACGAGGTGCCGCTGGGCAGCGCCTCGCTGGCCCAGGTCCACCGCGCGACCCTGCGCGACGGTCGCCTGGTGGCGGTCAAGGTGCAGCGTCCGGGCATCATCGACACGATCCGCGACGACCTGGAGACGCTGGCCGGACTGGCCGGGCGTGTCGACCGCATGACCGACATGGGGCGTCGGATGCACTTCGCCGACTGGGTGCACGAGTTCCGCAAGACGCTGCTCGCGGAGCTGGACTACCGGACCGAGGCCGAGAACCTGGACCGGTTCAACGCCCACTTCGCCCAGTATCCGGAGCTGTTCGTGCCCACCCCGGTGTGGGACCTCACCCGCCCGCGCGTGCTCACCATGGAACTGGTGACCGGCATCAAGGCCACCGATATCACCGGGCTGCAGCGCACCGAGCGCCAACTCGGCCCGCTGGCCACTGCCCTGATGCGGGGCTACCTGGACCAGGTGTTCGTGCATGGCGAGATCCATGCCGACCCGCACCCGGGCAACCTGCTGGTCACCGATGACGGACGGCTGGCGCTGCTGGACCTGGGCATGGTCGCGCACGTGCCGCCCAAGCAGCGCGAGCGCCTGCTCAAGCTGCTGTTCGCCGCGGTTGACGGCCGGGGCGAGGAAGTGGCCACCGAAGCCGTCGACATGGGCACGCGGCTGGAGGACTTCGACGTGGAGCGCTACTACCGCGACGTCGGCCAGATGGTGTCGCGCTACGCCGCCCGGTCGGGTGCGCGGGCGCAATCGGAAGGCCGGCTGATGCTCGAGCTGGTGCGCCTTGCTACTGCCTGCGGCTTGCGGACGCCGCCGGAGATGAGCCTGCTGGGCAAGACCCTGCTCAACCTGGAATCCGTGGCCCAGGCACTGGACCCGGACATGGACATGAAGCGCGTGGTCGAGGAGCACCTGGACCAGGTCATGCGCCAACGGCTGCGCAAGTTGCTTTCGCCGGCCAACCTGGCCAGCGAACTGATGGAGGTGCAGGAACTGGTGCGCGAGTCACCGCGCAAGATCTCCGACGTGCTCTCGCTGCTGGCCGACAACCGCATGCAGGTGCGCGTCACCGGGCTGGAGGAGTCGCACCTGCTGGAAAGCCTGCACAAGATCGCCAACCGCATCAGCGCCGGGGTGGTGACCGCCGCGCTGATCCTGGCCTCGGCGATGATGATGGACACCGAAGGCGGCCCGCGCATGGCCGGGTACCCGGCGATCGCACTGTTGCTGTTCCTGGTGGGCGCGGGCCTGGGTGTCGCGATCGTGGTAAGCGCGCTGGTCGGCGACCGCCCGGTCAAGCCGCGCGAGGAGCGCGGTCCGCGGTGAGCGCGGCCGGGATCCCCGCCGGCTACCGCGCCGCCGCCCGACTCCAGCTGCAGGAGGCGGCCATCGACCTGGACGAACAGCTCGACGCCGCCAAGCGCCGCTTCAACGGCCGGTTCGGCTTTGGACAGCCGCGGCATGTCGCCGCGTACCGCGGCTTCGCCGACACGCGCGGCGTCGAACTGATGGGGCGCGTGCTGGCCGACCCGCCCCACACCGGTCCGCAGGAGGGCGACGCATGGTGGGACAACCTGCTCGACACCTACCGCCGGTTCGCAAGCGACGAAGTACCCGACCAGGCCCTCAAGCTGCGCTTCCGTGACGTCGAAATGGAGGTCCGCACCGACCACGAGGGCTATTACCACGCTGCGTTCGACACCCATGCCACGCCCAGCGACACCCCATGGGACAACGCAATCGTGTCGCTTGCCGACGGGACCCTGGCCACGCCACAGCCGGTGCTGCAGGTTTCACCCACGGCCGCTTTCGGGATCATCTCCGACATCGACGACACCGTGCTGCAGAGCTCCATCGTGGACTGGAAGACCGCCGCGCAACTTGCGTTCCTGCACAACGCCCGCACCCGCAAGCCCCTCGACGGGGTCGCCGCGCTGTACCAGGCGCTGCAACGGGGCGCCGACGGCACCGGGCGCCATCCGCTGTTCTATGTATCCAGCTCTCCTTGGAACCTCTACGACCTGCTTGAGGACTTCATGGAGCTCAATGCCATCCCGTGCGGGCCCATCTTCCTGCGCGACCTTGGCCTGGAGCCGGGCAAGTTCATCAAGGGCCAGGGGCATGGCCACAAGCTGGAGAAGGCGATTGCTCTGATCGAACGCTTCCCGGCGTTGAAATGGGTGCTGCTGGGCGACTCCGGCCAGGCCGATGCGGAGCTCTATGCCGAGGCGGCCCACGCCTTCCCCGACCGCATCGCCGCGATCTACATCCGCGACGTGGACCCGGAGCTGGACAGTCCGCTGGACCGGGGCGTTGATGGCCATATCGAACGCGTATCGGGCACTTCGGTGCCGATGCTGCGGGCGCGCGACAGCCATGCCATTGCCGAGCACGCCGCGCAACTGGGCCTGGTGGGTGCCGGCGACCTGGCCGGCATCGACCGCGAGATTGGACGTGACCGGCAGCGCCCGAGCCTTGCCGAGGCCGCCACGGAAGGTGCGATCGAGGGCGATCCGGACGCGCCCTGACTGCACCGCCGCCGGTTGCAGGCAGCGACCGCGCCAAGCCTCGCCGTCGATGCGACGGCGCCGGCTGCACCGCCTCGCCGCTCGTCCCGCGGGGCAAGAAGCTAGAATGCACGGCCACACGCATCGCCCCATCCCCCGCATGTCCGCAGCCTTCGGCACCGAAACCGTGCTGGACGTCCGCCATTGGACGGACGACTACTTCAGCTTCACCACCACCCGGGACGACGGCTTCCGCTTCGACAACGGCCAGTTCGTGATGATCGGCCTACCGGTCGAACAGGCCGGTGGCAGCGCGCGCCCGCTGTTGCGCGCCTATTCCATCGCCAGCGCAAACTGGGAAGAGCAACTGGAGTTCTTCAGCATCAAGGTTCCCGACGGCCCGCTGACGTCGCGACTCAAGGACATCAAGCCCGGCGACAGCATCCTCATCGGCCGCAAGCCGACGGGCACCCTGCTGATCCACGACCTGCATCCCGGGCGCAACCTCTACCTGCTGGGTACCGGAACCGGCTTCGCGCCCTGGCTGTCGATCATCAAGGACCCGGAAACCTACGAGCGTTTCGAGCGCGTCATCCTGTGCCATGGCGTGCGCCATGCGCGGGACCTCGCATATCGGGACTACGTCGAAAAAGAATTGCCGCGGCACGAGTTCTTGGGCGACACGATCGCCTCCCGACTCCATTACTACCCGGCCGTGACCCGCGAGGCGTTCGAGTACCAGGGCGAAGACCATTGCGGCCGCATGACCGACCTGATGGCGACGGGCCGGATGATGGCCCAGCTTGGAATCCAGGCGCTGGACCCCGACCACGACCGCGCGATGATCTGCGGCAGCCCACAGATGCTGGCCGACTTCCGCGCACTGCTTGACGGCCGTGGCTTCACTGCCGCACCGCGCATCGGCAGCCCCGGGCAGTACGTTTTCGAACGCGCGTTCGTCGAGAAGTAGTCGCGCTCAGCGTTCACCGTGGCGCAGCCACATCTCGGCGTCCATGCGGCTGGCGAACACCCTTGCGACGAATCCCAGCTCGCGGGCGAGTATTTCCCCTACCTCAACCTGTCCGATGCGCTGGGCTATGGCTTCCACATAGGCGATGCGGACCTCGGCCAGGCCTTCCCCCTTCATCGCCTCCATGAACGCGGGCATGTCTTCCGGCGCCAGTGGCGGGCCCTGCAGGTCGTCTTCCACCAACAGCGTCACCGCCCCGGTACGCCGAACCTCGGCGGCGAAGTCTCTCCAGCAGGCAACGGTGGTGGCCAAGTCGTCCTTGTGTCCGACCACGCGTACATGGAGGTGGCGTCTTTCCAGGGTGAAGCGCAGCCCGTAGGCATTGCGCGCCGCGTCTCCGCTCACGCCAACGCCGCCTCGATATCGGCTGCCAGGGACTCGGGCGCCTGGGTGGGCGCGTAGCGTTCAATAACCTGCCCGTCGCGACCCACCAGGAATTTGGTGAAGTTCCACTTGATGGAGTCGATCCCCAGCAGCCCGCCCTTCTCCTGCTTCAACCACGCCCACAGCGGGTGGGCGGCCGCGCCGTTGACCTGGACCTTGGAAAACATCGGGAAAGTGACGTTGTAGTGCGTCGAGCAGAACTCCCGGATCTCAGATTCGCTACCGGGTTCCTGATGGCCGAACTGGTCGCAGGGGAAACCCAGCACCACCAGTCCGCGGGGACCGTATTCCTGCGTCAGTTGCTCCAGGCCGGCGTACTGCGGGGTGAAACCGCATTTCGACGCCACGTTCACTATCAGCAGCACCTTGCCGCGAAACTCCTCCAGCGGGCGCGGCGACCCGTCGATGTCGGTGGCCTTGAAGTCGTATGCCGTCGTCATGGTCTGGAAACCTCGAAGTAAACCGTGTGTGGGGTTGGCGCGGAGGTCTGACCCGCAGCGTGCCGAATGCGCGGGGTCCTGCGCCAGCCAAGCCTACCCGGCTACGAGCGCAGTGAATGCATGCGTCGCGTGCCTTTGCCGGGTGTTCCTGCACACCGCGGCTGACGCGTCTGGTGCAGGTGGCGCGGTGGCAATCGGCCGCTCACCTCTCCCTCCGGCGAGCGTCAACAGCCCGCGAATCGTGTTGCAGCGCACCAGCGCCATGCCTTTCGTCACGCGAGGGTTCAAGGCCCATCGGTTAGCCTTGGTGGTTCCCTACGACGAGGTTCAAGTCCGATGAAGCATCCGCTTGCCCTGGCGCTGGCCGTGGCCATTGCCGCCACCGCCGCGCCCGCCTTCTCACAGACCGCCACCGCCGAGACGTCCGTGACCACTGAAGCCAGCAACCCGTTTTTCGCCGAAAGCACCCTTCCGCTCAAGTACCCGCACTTCGACAAGGTCAAGGACAGCCACTTCGCGCCCGCCTTCGATCGAGGCATGGCCGAGCACCTTGCCGAGGTCGAGGCAATCGCCAACAACCCCGAGCCGGCCACCTTCGACAACACCCTGTTGGCGCTGGAGCAGGCCGGTGACGTGCTGGGCCGCACTGCCACGGTGTTCTTCTCGCTGCTGGGCGCCGACACCAACGACGCCCGCCAGAAGCTGCAGGCCGAGTACGCACCCAAGCTGTCGGCCCACAGCGATGCCATCACCCTGAACCCAAAACTGTTCGCCCGCATCCAGTCGCTGTACGACCGGCGCGAGTCGCTGGGCCTTGACGCCCAGGGCGTCCGCCTGGTCGAGCGTTACCACACCGACTTCGTGCGCGCCGGCGCCAAGCTTGACGAGTCGCAGAAGGCCCGCCTTCGCGAGATCAATGGCGAGCTGGCCAAGCTGGGCACGCAGTTCAGCCAGAACGTGCTGAAGGAAGTGAATGCTTCGGCGATCACCGTGGACACGCTGGAAGAACTGGACGGCCTGTCCGACGGCGCGATCGCCGCTGCACTGGAAGCGGCCAAGTCGCGCGACCTGGACGGCAAGTACGTCATCACCCTGCAGAACACCACCGGCCAACCGCCCAACACCTACCTGACCAACCGTGCGTTGCGCCAGAAGATCCACGAAGCCTCGGTGAGCCGTGGCAGCCGTGGCAACGAGTTCGACAACACCGGCATCGTCTCGCAGGTGCTCAAGCTGCGCGCCGAGCGCGCGAAGATGCTGGGTTACGACACCCACGCCGAGTACGTGCTGGCGGACGAGACCGCAAAGAACCCGGAGGCCGTGAATGCGATGCTGCAGCGATTGGCCCCGGCCGCGGTCGCCAACGCCCGCCGCGAAGGTGCGCTGCTGCAGGCGATGATCGACAAGGAGCAGGCCGCCAAGGGTGAGCCGAGCTTCCAGCTGCAGCCATGGGACTGGGCGTACTACGCCGAGAAGGTCCGCCAGGACCAGTACGCGTTCGACGAGTCCGAGCTCAAGCCCTACTTCGAGATGATGAACGTGCTGGAGAACGGCGTGTTCCATGCCGCCACCGAGCTCTATGGCATCACCTTCAAGCAGCGCACCGACCTGCCCAAGTACCACCCGGACACCTGGACCTACGACGTCTTCGACAAGGACGGCAGCCAGCTGGCGATCTTCATCTTCGACCCGTACGCACGTGACTCCAAGCGCGGCGGTGCGTGGATGAACTCCTACGTCTCGCAGTCCGAGCTGGAAGGCACCAAGCCGGTCGTGGCCAACCACCAGAACATCCCCAAGCCGTCGGAGGGTGAACCCACCCTGCTGACGTGGGACGAGGTGACCACGATGTTCCACGAGTTCGGCCATGGCCTGCACGGCATGTTCTCGGACGTGAAGTACCCGATGTTCTCGGGCACCAGCGTGCCGCGCGACTTCGTGGAGTTCCCCAGCCAGGTCAACGAGATGTGGGCCGACTGGCCGAGCGTCCTGGCCAACTACGCCAAGCACCACGAGACCGGCGAGCCGATGCCGCAGGAGTTGCTCGACAAGGTCGTGGCCGCCGCACAGTTCAACCAGGGCTTTGCCACCACCGAGTACCTGGGCGCGGCGATGATCGACCAGGAGTACCACCAGCTCACGGCCGACCAGCTGCCCGAGCCTGCCAAGGTCATGGACTTCGAGGCCGCCGCCCTTCGCAAGGTCGGCCTGGACTACGCACCGGTGCCGCCGCGCTACCGCACGCCGTACTTCAGCCACATCATGGGCGGCTACTCGGCCGGCTATTACGCCTACATCTGGTCCGAGGTTCTCGACGCCAACACGGTGAAGTGGATCAAGGAGAACGGCGGCCTTACCACCGCCAATGGCGATCGCTTCCGCAGCGCCCTGTTGTCGCAGGGCGGCAGCAAGGATGCACTGCAGTTGTTCAGCGACTTCACCGGTGGCGGGGAGCCGCGCATCGAGCCCCTGCTCGAGCGTCGGGGCCTGGCCACGCCGTCGGTCGATGACAGCGCCGTGCCGGATGCCGACAACGTGACGCCTGCAGTCCCGGGCGCGCCCGGCGGCTGATCCTTGCCGCAGGAACCCGCGTTACACGCGCCGCCCGGTCCAGACCGGGCGGCGTTTTTATTGAAGCCATGCGCCGCGGGTGCGGCCTTCGCGGGGAACGGCGTGCGCCGATCACTTCCCAATCAGCGCCAGAGCCTTATAGTCGCCCCCTCCCAAGAAGCGCGAGGACGCGATGCAGGCAGCGTTTCCTTTACTGACAGGCCTCCTGACCACGGCAATCGTGGGCATCGGCCTGACCTACTACCTGCAGCGCGTGCGTCGCCCACGGCTGGAAATGCACGGTGGTATCGCCGCGCTGGCCGCCATGCGCTGGCGCGAGTTCTCCCATTTCGTCATCGAGGCACTGCAGGCGCAGGGCTTCGAGGTCAGCCGCACCACCCCGATGGCCGAGCGCGGCAAACAGGCCGACCTGCTGCTGCACCGTGAGGGCCGCGATTGGCTGCTCAGTTGCAAGCAGGGCGCCAACTACCGCATCGGCCGCAAGCAGGTCGACGAGCTGGCCGATGCGGTGCGCTTCGACAACGCCGCCGGCGGTGTCCTGGCCACGCTGGGGCGAATCGATCCGGAAGCACGTCGGAATCCGCGCGGCATCGAGCTCATCGACGGTGCCACGCTGTGGAGCCTGATCGACCCCCTGATCCCGCCGAGCCTGCACCAGGACCTGTCGCGCAAGGCGCAGTTGCAGGCACGGCGCGAGCAACGGTTGGGCTGGGCGCTGGCGGTCGCGATGGGCCTCGCCGTCGGCGTCCTGGTGGCGATGCTGCAACCCTCTCCAACGGCCGCAGTCGACCCAACGACGGATCCTCGACCGGCTGCCGCTCCCGCTCCCTCCCGTGCCCCCGTAGCGGAGGAGGCGCCGGCTCAATCGCAAGCCGCTCCCGCGGCGGCCGCGGGGCCGGCGCTGGACGAAGAAGCACAGCGCCGAGCGGTGGCCGAAGGCGTGTCGACGGTACCCGGCGTGGATCGAGCGGTGTGGACGACGCCGTCGACGCTGCTCATCTACCAGTCCGGCCTCGACATCGACTCGCACGTGTCGGCGATCTGCGCGGTGGTCGAACGCTACCCCGACCTGCGTGCATCACGGCTGCAGCTGCAGCCGCCGCCGGGCAGCGGGGGTTCCGTCCGGTTCCGGCAGTGCCGCGCGTTCTAGCCCGCCTCCGGCCTGGTGGCGGCCTTGAATCACCGGCGCGCGCATGCTGTCATGCCGCCTCGCCGGGGGGCGCAGGAGGCCGCCGTGACCGATCTCGATGACCGCTTCGACCAGGCGCTGCAGGACGTCCAGTCGCTGGGCGAGCGCCCGGACAACGAAGTCCTGCTCAAGCTCTACGCGCTGTACAAGCAGGCCACCGAGGGCGATGTCCAGGGCGAGAAGCCGGGCTTCTTCGATTTCGTCGGCTCCGCGAAATACGAAGCCTGGCTGCAGGTGAAAGGCGTGGACGCCAACGAGGCCAAGCAGCGCTATATCGACCTGGTGGCGCAGCTTCACGGCTGATCTGAGGGGTCGCCAGACCCCGGCGGCACCCCTGGTCCCACTGCCGAGCTTCGGCAGGCGCCTGTGGGCCGCGCCGGTCCATCTATCCATTCCGGTGGAGCCGGGGCGCGCCGGCTCACCGCCAGCGCCTTCGGACATCCGACATGGACGCGCGCAACACTCCACCGTTGCATGCTCGGCCCACACGCTGTGCAGGTCGCCGCTACCTCAGTGGCTGAAGAACACCGGCATCGGGTTGCTGAACAACAGCTCGCGGGTTACCCCGCCCATCGCCCATTCGCGCAGGCGTGAGCGGCCGTAGCCGCCGGCGACGATCAAGTGTGCCGGCATGGCGCCGGCATGCTCGAGCAGCAGCGCACTGACGTCGCGCCCCTTCGACTCGCGCACCACGACGTTGGCCTTTACGCCGTGGCGGGCCAGGTGGGTGGCGATGTCGCCACCCGCCTGCGGCCCGTCGCCCTGCTCGCCAGGCGGGGGGTCGACGATCACCACGTCGACGCGCTCGGCTTGCACCAGCAGCGGCAGCGCGTCGTGCAGGGCTCGGGTGGTGCCACTGGACGGCCGCCAGGCAATCAGGATGTTGCGCGGCGGGCGCGGCGAGCGGTTCCGCGGCGGCACCACCAGCACCGGGCGCCCGGAATGCGCCAGCAGCTCCGCGATGAGGTCATGCAGGCGCGCGCCGTCGGCGGTCGAATCCACCGCGCCGGCCACCACGGACAGGTCGGCGTATTGCGCGCAATGCGCGGCCATGTGCGCCGAATCGGTGAACAGCGACTCCACGAGGCGAACCTCCACGGGCACGCCCGCATCGGCCATGTCCCGCCGCCGCTGCTCCGCATTGGCCTCACCCTGGTCACGCAGGCGCCTGTAGAGCCCTTCCATCGCCACGTCCGGGATCATCCCCCAGGGGCTGGCTGCCGGGAGCGGCAGCGCAACGATCTCGAGCAGGGAAAGGTGCGCGTCGAAAGTCTTTGCAATGTCGATACCCACGCGGATCGCATCGGCATCGGCGGGCGTGCCCGAAAGTGGGACGAGCAGGTCCTTGAACATGGCGGGGCACCGCTGCGGGGGACGGCTCCATTGGAGCGCATCGCCGGTCCCGGCGGTTTGACCTGCATCAAAACCGCACTCGCGTCGTGCCCATGGCGCACTTTGATCGGGATCAAGCGCCGGCTCCGACGTTGGCAGCAGAATGGCCACGTACCCCGCCGCTGGCCCGGTTGGCCAGGCGCCATTTGCCAGACCCGTCCAACCCCACACTGGAGCCCACTCGATGAAGATCCTTCTCGCCGTCGACGGCAGCGACATGGCGCTGCGCGCAACCCGGCACGTCGTCGCCCTGGCCAAGGCCATGGCCAAACCACCCTCCATCCACCTGTTGCACGCCGACCCGCCGCTGTTGCCCGACGCCTCCCGCCAGCTGGGCCCGGACGCCACCGCCCGCTACCACCGCGAGAACAGCGAGTACGCGACCCGTCGCGCCCGTACGGCGCTCAGGCGCGCAGGCCTGGCCTTCAACGAGGTCCACGCGATCGCCGAGCCCGCCGAGGCGGTGATCAAACAGGTACGTGCAGGCAAGTGCGACCTGATCGTCATGGGCTCGCATGGCCGTAGCGCGCTCAAGAGCGCCCTGCTGGGCTCGGTGACGGCCAAGGTCCTCGCGCACTGCCAGACACCGGTCACGGTGGTGCGTTGATCCGGTTCGGGCAGATGCGCCCGACGCCGGCACTGCGGGGCCGAATGGTCGGCTTCGCGCTGGCCCTGGTCCTGGCCGCCGCGCCCGCCTTCGCGGCGCCTCCCGCCGCGGATCCGGCCTTCACCTGGACCCCGGAGGTCCCCCCGCGGGTCCCCTGCTGATCGTCATCGGCCTGGACGAGCAACGCGCGGTGGTAGGTCCGAGGGAGGCGGTGGCGGACGGACGTGTTCACATCGATCCCGCGTTTGCCGTTCACGTGCATGCCGCATTGACGCCGGGTAGCACCCTTCTGGTAACCCCCGAACCCATCGCGTCGGTCAGCACCGAGGGCTTCACCATCCTCGAAGCGGCCGGCGCCGCTACGGCTCCACCAACCAGTCAGGAAAGTGAAGAAAAACAAAGGTGAACGACACATTCTTCACGGGTCGACCCGCGAGTTTTTATCACGTAGCCTTCACCCCCATGAGCCGAATCCGCCTGCCGTTGCTTGTACTCGCCGCGACCGTGTCGCTTTCCCTCACCGCATCCCCCGCCGCAGGCGGCCGTGACGCCCCCGTCGGCGCCGTACCCGCAGCTTCGGCCGCGCCGGCATCGCTGGCGCTCGCGCAACCGGTGGTCGCAACCGCCAGCGCCACGCCGACCACGTCGACGACGACCGCCTCCACCGGCAGCGCGGCCATCGCCGCGCCGCTCATGGCGGCGCTGATCGCCCAGGCCCCCACGGTCGATCCGCAGGCGCTCGGCCTGGCGCTGCAAGCCCGCAACTGCGCCGTCGCCAGCGGCCAGGCGCGCGCCGAGGCCAACCTCACCCTGATCGACTACTCGCGTCCGTCCACCGAGCCGCGCCTGTGGGTATTCGACCTGACCGGCCAGCGCGTGCTCTATACCGAGCACGTGGCCCATGGCCGCAATACCGGCCACAACATGGCCACCAGCTTTTCCAACGTGGAAGGCAGCTACCAGTCCAGCCTCGGCCTGTTCGCCACCGCCGAGTCCTATGTCGGCAGCAACGGCTACTCGATGCGGATGGACGGCCTGGAGGCAGGCGTCAACGACGCCGCCCGTGCCCGCGCCATCGTCATCCACGGCGCACCTTACGTGAATCCCGAGCAGGCCAAGCGCCAGGGCCGCCTTGGCCGCAGCCTGGGGTGCCCTGCCCTGCGCCAGCAGGTGGCGCGCGAGGTGATCGACACCATCAAGGACGGCCACCTGGTGTTCGCGTACTACCCGGACCAGGAGTGGCTGGCGTCCTCGCGTTTCCTGGCATGCCCCTCCAGCCAGATGGCCGCCGCCGGCACCACCACGCGGGGCTGATCCGCCCTACTGATTGGCGGTCGGGATCGCCTGGGCTTATCGCTGATGGTTGCATCGCACGCCGTGTCGGCCTGGTCGACACGGCGTTTTCGTTCCTAGGGCGCCCGATTGTTTTTCCCTAGGTCTACGTCGCCGTGCTGATGGGCGTTGGTGGCTCCCGTGCCGAGGTGAGGACCCGTTAACCTTCGCCGCGTATGCTGCATTGCAGCAAACTCAGCGGGGTTCGACCATGAAGTTCCTTTCCCGACTGCTCGGTGATACCCGGCAGTCCACGAGCCACACAACACCCACGCCTCGCGAGCATATCGAGCGCGCACTGGGCGCGGCAGGCCTGGACCCCGCCAACGATCCGGGCGGCATCCGCGCCACCATCGACCGCGCGTTCGCCAATGCGGGTCTGCAGCCACGCGCGGCGCCGGTGCCGCCCGTGGCGCCCGGCGCCGCCCGCGTGGCCGTTGCCAACGAGGCGAGCGCAGCGACATCCCCCGCCGCCGGAGGCCGCTTCCTGAGCGCCACGTATGCCAATGCCCACGGGCGCCGCGACTATCGGCTCTACATCCCCGCCGACTACGACACCGACCGGACGCCCCGCCCGCTGGTCCTGATGCTCCACGGCTGTACGCAGACAGCCGAGGATTTCGCCGCCGGCACGCGCATGAACCGGCTCGCCGACCGCCACGGGTTCCTCGTCGCCTACCCGCAGCAACTGGGCAAGGCCAACCACGCCAAGTGCTGGAACTGGTTTCGCCCCGAAGACCAGCGTGGCGACACGGGTGAGCCGTCGGTCCTTGCCGGGATCGCTGGGCAGGTCGCGCAGGACCATCGCGTGGATGCCGAGCGGATCTTCGTCGCCGGCCTGTCCGCCGGTGCCGCAATGGCGGTCATCCTGGGCCGCACCCACCCGGACCTGGTACGCGCCATCGGCGTGCACTCCGGCCTGCCCTACGCAAGCGCCAAGGACGTGCCGTCGGCGTTCGCGACCATGCAGAACGGCCAGAAGGGGGACGCCACCCCCATGCGTGGCGTGGCGCCGGGCGAAGCAGGCGTGCCCTTGATCCTTTTCCACGGAGACCAGGACCGGACCGTGGCGCTACCCAATGCGGAGGCGATTGCGGCCGATGCCTTGCATCCCCCGCTGTCGACGCGGGTCGAAACCGGCCGCGTACCCGGCGGACACGCCTACACGCGCCAGGTGTCCGTCGACGAAAGCGGCCTGCCGTGGCTGGAGCAGTGGACCGTGCACGGTGCCGGCCATGCCTGGAGTGGTGGCGACCCGGCAGGGTCCTACACCGATCCGGCCGGGCCGGACGCGTCCGCGGAGATGGTCGACTTCTTCCTGCGCCAAGGGCCCCGGCAGGGCTAGGCCTGCACACGCACCAGGGCCGGCGCCGCGGTCACGCGGCCACGCCGAACAGCGAGCCGACCGCTGCGGTCAACGCCATCGCAAGCGTGCCCCAGAACGCGACCCGCAATACCGAACGACCTACCGGGGCGCCCCCTGCCCGCGCCGCCAGCAGGCCCAGCAGCGCGAGGAACAGCAGCGAACTGCCCGCGACGCCCCACATCAGCCCGGTGTGCGGCAGTACCAGCACCATCAACAACGGCAGTGCCGCGCCCAGGGCGAACGTGGCCGCCGACGTGAGCGCGGCTTGCACGGGCCGCGCGGCCAGGGTGTCGGAAATGCCCAACTCATCCCGTGCATGGGCGCCCAATGCATCGTGCGCCGTCAGCCGGGTGGCGACCTGCACCGCCAGCGGCCGGTCAAGCCCGCGCTTCACGTAGATCGCAACCAGCTCGTCGTGCTCCTGCTCGGGCTGTTCGGCCAGCTCCCGGCGCTCCCTGTCCACGTCGGCGCGCTCGGTGTCGGACTGCGAACTGACCGAGACGTACTCGCCTGCAGCCATTGACATGGCCCCGGCGACGAGTCCGGCCACGCCGGCGACGAGCACGGACTGCGTCGCCACGCCCGCGGCCGCCACGCCCAGCACCAGGCTGGCAGTGGATACGATGCCATCGTTCGCCCCGAGTACGGCCGCACGCAGCCAGCCGGTGCGATGGGACCGATGCCGCTCGCGATGTCTCATGGATAACCCTCCGGGAACAACAACGTCAGTCGGCCGGTTGGCCGGTCATGCAGCGGGCGAATCCCGCTCGGCCTGCGTCCTCGTGAAAGCGGAAGACAGCTCGGTGGAATCCAGGAGCGCGCGCTGCCGGTCGGCCGCATCCGCCCACCAGTGCAACTGCCCGATTCCGCGGCCGACGTACCGGGTCCGTTCGTCCGGGTCCTGGTCGGCGCACAGCCGGCCATCTGCCTCGAACACCCGGTCGGCACTCGGGCAATGGAGCATCGCCGAAACCGGCAGGCATCCAAGTTGCGACAGGAAAGGTCCGCATGTTGACCGCCGCCCGGGTGCCGCCCCACTGGCCGCTCGAATAGGTCGCGATCAGGCTGGGCTTGAATGCGAACGCCGAGCCGGGGAAGTGGTTGAGCAGGTCCGACGACGCCGGGCTCATCGAATGGTTGTACTCGGGACTGACCATCACGTGCGCCCCCGCCTGCCTGATCAATGCCTCGAGTCCGGCAAGCGCTTCCGGCGGGGTCCGCGGTGCGTGCGCGAACGCCGGTTTGAATACGTCGGGACGGGTAGTCGAGCGGATCGACCACCGTCACATCGAACTGCTCGCCCAGCTGCGCCGCCAGGTGCAGGCGGACGCGCTCACCCAACCGCGCCGGTAGAGGCGGCGACGACTTCCGACGGGAACCGGGGAAATCCAGGACCTTCAAGGCGAGCTCCACATTGGATGTCGGTCCATCAATCTTCGCCGTGGGCCGGGTTGAAAAAGTACGCTCGACGACGGCGTCCAGCTTCCGTCCCGGGCACATTCAGGGCAATGGCCGGGCCCCGTTATCGCGGGTGCCTTCGAACCCCCTGCGGGTCCTGCATCCCGGACGCCCCTTGCCCGCGTGCCAGCAACATCGCTGCCGCAACGCAACCACCGAAGATCCCGCCTTCCAGCAGGCCCAACGCGGCCTGGGCGGCCATGCCGAGTTGCGGCTCGCCCAAAAGTGCGCCCAGCGGCGCCATGTCGAGCCGGGTTTCATCGAAGGTGGCGGCCACGCGCATCAGGCTGGTGGCCATCAGGCTGCCACCGGCGAGCGTGACCAGGGCACCGGCGATGCCGGTGGATAGCGCCGCAGACCATGCCGGTCGCCAGCCCCGGGGCTGCTCCAGCCCCCCTCCGAGAAATACACCGACCGCAAGCGCGAACCCGATCACCGCGCCTTCCAGCCCACCGGTGATGCCGGTGGGCGCGCGCCCCACCAGCAGGGTGAAGGTGTCCGACCCCAGCAGCCTCACCAGCCCACCTACCACCAGGCCACCCACGGCCCCGCCGGCCAGCATCCCGGCCGCCGAGCCCCGCAGCCGGCCGGCGGCCATGCCCACTCCCACCCCCATGGCGCCGGCCATCCCCACTGCCAGGCTGAGCGCCAGCAGCACCATCAGGATCGACAGCGTGCCGAGCCCCTGCGACTGCGGGGCTACCGCCAACGCCGAGCCGTACAGCAGCCCGCCCAGCAGTCCCGCTGCTGCTCCGCCGGCCGTGGCCGCGGCGCCGTCGCGCATCACGCGCGCCAGCGCCGGCTGCAGGGGTTCGTCGGAATCGGTCGGCGGCTTCCCGACGCTTGATCCGGCTTCCACCGGCGCCGGTGCGTCAGTTGGCACGCCCACCGATTCGGTGTCGTCATGCACCTGCGCGATGAACACGTACCCATGTCCGGCCACCGTCCGTACGAACCGCGGGCGTCCGGCGTCGTCGCCCAGCAGGCGCCGGATCTCCTTGATGCACTGGGTCAACGCGGCGTCGGTCACCACGCTGCCCGCCCAGACCTCGTCGAAGAAGCGCTGCTTGCCGACCAGCTGCCCGTGCTCGCGCACCAGCAACACCAATGCATCGAAATAGCGCGCGTTGAGCGCGACCGGCACGCCGTCGCGGCCCAGGCTGCGATTGGCGGTGTCCAGGACGAAGCCTTCGAAGCGCACGCGGGTGGGCGTGGCCAGTGGCGGGGGGATGTCGTCGCTGGCGCTCACGGAGGACGGGTCGTCACGTGGGAAGTGACCCGCATCCTACCGCGCGGCCCCTTCTGCCCTGCCCCATCACGCACGCTCGCGCGCGGCCACGTGGAACAGGAATGCGGACACCAGCCACAGCGTGGCGAAGAAGCCGTTGAGCGCCAGTTGCCGTAGCGCCTCGATCCAGCCATGCCCGCCCAGCAGGCCGGCCGTGATCGCCACCACCGCCACCAGCCCCTGTGCGGCCGCAGTGGCCAGCAGCGTGACCGCCATTCCCCGGGCGCGGTAGCGGGCCACCAGCGCACCGATGAAGCCGACCGCGTACACGCCCACGTACATCAGGTTGAGCGGATTGTCCTCGGACCCGATGATGCCCACCGCCAGGCTCACCCACGCCATCAGGAACGCCGCCACTACCGACACGCCCACCGCGGCGCGGTAGGCCCGGTTGCCGGACATCCGCGCCGCCAGCTCGTAGGTGCCGCAGGCCGCAGCCAGCATTGCACCCATGACGATGAAGTCCGCGGCGTCCCAGTCCACGCCGCTGCCATCGAACTGCATCGCCACCGCCGGCAACAGCAGCAGGCCGGCGGCCGTGCCCCAGATCGCCCCTCGCAGGCGGTTGCCGCGCCGCCCATTGCCCTTGCCACCCGTAGGATTCGTCGCCATGTGTGCCGCCCCGCCTGGAAGTGGCCTGCACGGTAGAGGCGCGGCGCGTGAGCGGCATGAGGGCCGCCTGAGGATCCGGTGAGCATGCGCAAGCGACTGAGGCACCGGGGGCCAAGCGGAGCCTACTCCGCCTCGAAGCGGCGGATATCGGCCAGCAAGGCCTGCGCACTGCGTACCCCGCAGCCGGCGTTGTCGGCGTCGATGGCATCGGCAAATCGGTGCCCGCGGCGGCGCAGGTGGCGCACGCCCCATAGCGTGCCGACCAATCCGACCACCCCGACGGCAATGTTCGCCCACAGGAACCACCCGGAAACGTCGGCCCCGGTGAAATGCTTCAGCAGTACCGCCACCAGCGGCAGCCACAGCACCCAGAACGCCAGCCCCAGCAGCGGTGCCATTCGCGTGCGCCAGTACTGCAGCACGCCCAGGTACTTCTGGATGGCCAGCACCGGCTGGGCGTAGTTGATGCGCATCACCAGCAGCAGTTCTGTGGCCGCCGACACCACCAGCGCCACGCTCCAGGCGTGCATCAGCACGCCCGACAGCAGCGCCGCGGGCGCGTCCAGGTGTGCCAACCAGAATCGGGCGAAGAACACCGTGCAGGCGATGCCGACGGCGGCCTGTATCACCTGGCCCACCAGCAGCGGGCGCAGCCGGGCCTTGGCCTTGTCGACGCGTGTCTGTGTCGCCAGTTCGGTGTTCAAGGCCTGCTGCGCCTCCAGCCTGCGTTCCAGTGCCTGCCAGCTGCGGCGCAGTTCGATCAGTTCGATATCGGCGTTCATGTCAGCCCTCCTTCGGGCACAGGCGCTCGCGCAGCCGCTGCTTCAGGCGGCCGATGCGGGTGGCGACGTTGGTTTCTGTCAGGCCGAGGATCTCGGCGATCTCGCGGTGGCTGCGTTCGTCCAGGTACAGCAGGAGCAGGGCGCGGTTGAGCGGATCGAATCCGGCGATCAGCCGTTGCAGGGCCTGCAGTTGCAGGCCCTCTTCCGCGCCCTGCCCGCCCGCGATGCCATGGTGGTCTTCATCCAGCGGCACGTGGTGGGCGTCGTGGCGGCTGCGTCCACGCAGGTGGGAAATGCCCACGTTCAACGCAATGCGATACATCCAGGTCGCCAGCGGCCGCCGCGGATCGTACGACGGCCAGGCGCGCCACAGCTGGGCGGCGATCTCCTGCGCCAGGTCGGCGCGGTCCTCTGCGTCACGGCTGTAGCTGTGGGCGACCTTGAACACCAGGCCGCGGTGACGCCCAAGCAGCGCCTCGAACTGCCCGCGCGCGGTGGCATCCTTCATGTGGGCGGCAATCTCCATGTCTCGTCCGGTGGTGGCGCAACGGCGCCCTCTAGCCGCATGATTCGGACGGAGGCGCCGGATATCACAACGGCGTCAGTACCGACGCAGGTGCCACAGGCTGGCGACCAGCGCGGCCAGCACCGCCGCCACCACCGGCAAGGCCGGTACCCACTCCGGCGCGCCCGGCGGCACCAGCCAGACCAGGCCCGCAGCCGCCACCGAGGCCAACGCCAGCGCCTGCCCGGCAAAAACATTGGCCGGGTACCAGATGGCGTCGCTCGACAGCGTCTTGCGCGTGCGCAACCCGTAGAACACGTTGCGCGGCACCCGCCGCAGGATCAGCGGCACGCTGAGCAGGGCCACCAGCGCGCATGCCAGCGAGATCACCACTCGAACGTCCATGCCACCCCTCCCTTGGATTGCAGATGCGTAAGCCCGAACGGCGTCCTCAGTCGTAGCGCTCCAGAGCACCCGACACGCGCACCCACGGGTGCTGAGGGGATTCGTACACCACCACCCGCGTCGGCGGGAACGTGGGGTCGGCAAGGTTCCCGACCGGGATCGCCACCGCGTCGGGCACCGCGTCCTTCGCCTGAGTTAAGCCGATCCGCAACCTGCGAATCGGTGTGTTGTGGCAATGGAGCAACAACACCTTTGAGCCAAGTAACGAAGCGGGTGCGGCTTGAACGAATTGTTAGGCCACAGTCCGGGTGCCCGCCCTCTACGACTTGCTTGCGGAGGAGTTGCCGGGAAGTTTCATTTGAAGCTCGCGGGAAAGGTCGTTGCCACTGGGTGAGACTGGGACTGCCCGGGCGCACATGTCGGTGGCCGAGCCGCCGACCCACTGCTCGTAGGGGTCTGTCTTGATGGTGGCGAAGTCAGCCCAATCCGCCTTGGCACCAGCACCCATACGCACCTGTCCGCAGAGCATGTAACTGCGAGCGCCATGGTCATTTTCACGGTAGCGGAGGTCGACGTTTCGAAAGCTGTCCGGACGCGGGCCGTGGGCTTCGAAGTCCGATGCGGAGAACGCGACGAGTGAGTCCTGCAAGTCCTGGACGTACGCGCTACTTTCGTGCGCGCCCGTTCCTGCGGCGGTGCTGAGTAGCAGAGCGAGTGCAAGAGCGCGGAGAGTGAGAGAAGAGAGCATTTTCAAGCCCTTGAACATGGATCCGGAAGAATAGATGGGGGCAGGTCGGAAGTTTCAATGCTGCCTGACAGGTAGTAGACCGTGTCGCCGCAGTCCGGGCAGAAGTGCAACCGCGCCGTGGTGCCTTCGTCACCGGTCTGCGCGAACTCGCGGCTGGTCCCGTCGAGTGTCACAGCCACCCGAGGGAACCGTCCCTGGGCCGCGAACACGCTACGCGTCAGCTCCCGGCAGGCCAGGCAATGGCAGACCGAAACCCGGAGCGGCTCACCCCGCGTGCGGGCGGTGAGCTTTCCACAGGTGCGGGAGGCGCGGCGGTCGGTCAAGGCAGGGCTCCGGTTCGCACTGATCGTGAGGGTCGATTCTGACGCTTCGCCCTGGCCCGAGGCCGGACGGCACGTCCAACGGGCGCCCGCGCGGGGCCACTGCCATTTCCCCTGGTTCGCCGGCACGGCCAACTCCATCGGCACGTTCCGCGGGCTTGCGCGCGGTGTGGATCGCCACGATGCCGAGCGAGAGGCGTTCGAAAGACACGTCCACGTACCCGTGTCCGGCGAGTTCGCGGGCAAGCGCTTCGGCGCCCGGAAAGTCACGCACCCCTTGCAGCAGGTAGCGGTAGGCCGATGCGTCTCCGCCCGTGGCGAGCCAGCCGAGAAGGGGCATGCACACGCCCATGTAGGCCAGGTACGCGCGGTGCAGCCAGCGCCACCGGATGTTGGAGGCCTCCAGCACGATCAGCCGCCCCCCGGGCCTGAGGACGCGGAACGCCTCCTGCATCGCCAGCTGACGGTCGCAGATCTTCAGGCCAAGGGAGATCGAGTAGGCATCGACGCTGCCGTTGGCAATGGAGGGCATGCGCTCCATATCGAGCTGGCGGAGACTCACGGCGGTCGAGGGGCGCAACCGTTGTGCCGCGATGGCCAGCATCCGGGGACTGATATCCGACGCGATGATCGTGCGCCCCTGGGCCGAGGTGGCGGGCAACAACCGGAGAATGATGTCGCCGGTTCCGGTTGCCCCATCAAGCAGGGTGTTCCAGTCCTCGCGGGCGATGCACCGGGCCACCCGCCGCTTCCACAGCCTGTGGAGACCAAGGCTGAAAACGTCGCACAAGGTGTCGTATCGGGACGCGATCCGGCCGAACACATCGTCGTCCTGCCACGCGAATTCGGCCGCGTTCTGGTGCGTGGACGTTTCCCTGTCGGTCATCTGGATCCTTCGCAGCCGGCTAGGTGGCCCCCCGGGCAGGGGTCGGTTGGATGGCCTCGATGTGCAGACCGCCCACTTCGCACCGCGTAACGCAACGCACCCGGGCGCCCCGTCCCACGTGTCCGTTCCACCTCCCCGAACCCTTACGCTGCGAGAAGCCGGGCTACGCGGGCCGCGGGCTCCGAGGATGCCACAGCAGCGGGTCCGTGGAAGGACGTGGCCACGGCGCCCCACGAAAGCCCCACGGGAGCCCGGCCGGAGCCCACGCATGAAAACGCCCGGCCGCTCCACCTGAAACCAGGGGTGCGTACCGGGCGCGTGCCACCCGTCAGTCAACGGGCCGGCGTTGCGGGCAATCAGTCGCGGTGCTTGTTGTCGCGCACCTCGTCGGCGGCCTTGCCGACTTCGCGTTGCATCTTGCCGGCGTTCTTCTCGATGTTGCCGGCGGCTTCCTTGGAGCGGTCGCCGGTGGCCTTTCCGACGCCTTCCTTCACCGCGCCGCTGACTTCGTGCTTTGCACCTTCGGTTCGATTCTTGTCCATGTCGTACTCCTTCGGTTCCCGCGGGGGCGGGCGTGGGGGGGGTGCGTCACAGCTGGTGATCAGTGCGGCGCACGTTGCTCGTTTCTGCCGGACTCCCTAGGGGTGCTGACTTGGCGGCCGGCTTCGGCGGCGCGGTCGTAACCGCGCTTGGCCAGAGACCTGGCGTCGTCCTTGAGGTCGTCGCTGGTCTCGCCCAGCAGCTCGTCTTCCTTGCGCGTCGAGGGCAGCATCGCCCCCAGCATTGCGCCGACCGCGATGCCCATCGCGCCCACTGCCATCGGGTTGTCTTCGAGCATGTGGTGGAAGCCGTCATTGGCCTGGCGGGCGCGCTGGCGGGCGGTGTCCATTGCACCGTGCGCGGCGTCGCCGACGCGGTCCTTGGCGTGGCCCATTTTCCCGGACATGCCGTCACGGGCCTCGCGGGCACGCTGGCGGATGCCCCCGTCGTCGTCCTCGTAATCGCCGGCATCGGCGTAGCCGCTGGCCTCATAGCCGGTGCTGCCCGGGTACCGCGTGCGAGGGGTGTCGTCCTTGTTGGCATACAGCCACATCAGGCCGGCGGCGGTCATCAGCGTGGGAAGCGGGTTGGCCTTCACGGTGTCGCCGAGGTTGCTGGCGAACTCACGCCCGCCGCCCTTGCCGTAGCCGAGCACGCGGTCGAACATTTCGCCCGGCGAGAGCTTGCTTTCAAGCGCGTCCAGCAGGCCACCGATGTGGTCTCGCTGAAGATTGATATCGCGCTCCAGCTGCGCCTGGGTGGCAGACGGCGAGGTTCGGCCGGATGTCTGGTAGTTGCTGTTGGTGGTGTTGTCCTGGTTGTTCATTCCGTCCTCCCTTGGAGAGCGTTCTTGTCCTTGTGCAGGGCATCCATCGTGCGATCGGGCTTCAGGGCCTGCGCGTCGAATTTCCTCCTGCCGGCATCCACCATCGCCAGGCCAACGGCCAACGTGATGCCACCGACGATCAGCGCGGCCAGCCACGGTGCGACCACGTTGCCCAGCGCGTACACCGCCGCCAGCAACAGGACGATGAAGCCACCCAGGGCGACGGCGCCGCCCACGGAGACCGCGGCCACGCCGCGCTTGGTCGCATCCAGGCTTTCGCGCGCTTCGCTCTTGGCCAGCGCGACCTCCTTGTTGAGGAGCGAAGGCACCTCGTGTGCCAACTCCTTCAGCAGGCTGCCGATCGACGCGTCCTGGTTCTGCTCCGGTTCGGAATCCCCGGGCGTCCTGCGGGGGATGTCGGTATGCACGTACGTGCCATCGCTATGGGCTTTCATCCGGGCGTTCATGAGCGCACCCCCGTTTGCGGCTGGCTGCTGGGGTTGCTGCCGTTGCTGGAGGGCGTGGACATACGGGTCGCGGGCTGCGCGCCGTAGGGCGGCGTAGTGCCCGACCCGGTGGCGGCGGAATATCCGCTACCGACCGAACCCTGCGTGGCGGGGTTGGAGGCCGAGTGTCGGCGGCCAAGCGACGAATCGCGTCCGCTGTCGGACGTGCTCTCCCGCGACGGCGTGGAGGCCTTGGCGAAGCGCGAAAGACCAAAGCCGATCGCGATGCTGCCGGTCACGAACAGCGCCGGGTTGTCGCGTGCCAGCCGGCTGACTTCGTGCAGCAGGTCATCGCCGGTCTTCTCACGCATGTTGGTGGACAGCTGGCCCAGGTTCTGCGCGAGTTCGGACACGTAATCCGACAGGTGGCCCATGTCATCGCCCTTGAGCTCGGCGGCAGCGGCCTTGGCACTGTCTGCCAGCGTGTCGACCTTGCCCGCGGCAGTGCTGCGCGCCTCGTCGACATTCGCCCGGGCTTCGGCCTCGGCTTCTCCGGCCAGCGCACCGGCCTTGTTCTTCAGGTTCTCGTCCCCTGTACGTGGCCGGGGGCTGTCGCCTCGCGTGCCGCGATGGGACGGTGGGCTGCCCTTGTTGGCGCCCGAAATGTTCTGGGTTGGGGTATCCATGGAATGGTTCTCCTGTTGGGTGCCGCGGATCAAGCACCAAACCGGTGTGCGGACCCACTGACTCGGGGCGCCGGTACCGGTGATCCCGCGGCAGGCGGGAGGTGGCAGTGCCGCCCTCATCGGCGATGAGCCCGGGTTGTCGATACGCCCCGGGAGTGGCGGTTGCTTGGCCCGGGATCCGGTGGATCCCTTGGGGCCGCTGGTCGACGGGCTGCGGTATTTCTCTGGCAGCTCATCGAAATGGTTTTTTTGGTTATCCAGACATCGCACGCTCTTTAATTATTGCGATAGCAGGATAATTCAAGAATTGATTCAATATTCATAATCAAATCATTCAATACTTATGAGATTCTCGCGCAAATACTCGCATGTGCGCATGGCCTGGATCATTCCGGAAGATCAGTTCGATACGTCGTGCCTTCGCTTCCAGGCACCTGTCTGGCCGGCATGGACCCGACCAGTGCGTGGGCCGGCCGGCGCAGAGTCTACAAATAGTTGGATCCTGTATTCGTGCATGCGTTTCCAATCGACGCCCGTACATCTCAAAGCCAGTACATCGTAACGACATGGCTGATAATGTTTCGTGAAAACATGTATTTACTTTTGCAGTGCTCGCGTGAGGACCGGGAATGAATAGGAGCAGCGCGACGGTGCTACCGGTCCCGACCGCCGCTCCTCGCCGGGGGGTGGCGAGCGGCAACCCGCAATCCTCCCGGTTTGATCCCGATCAAGGCACGCGTCCCCGGATAGGCGTCCCATGGCCCCACCCCGTGGAGGAGTCCGCATCAATGCAAGCGCATCGCGCAAGTCCGTACGCCCGCCGCCACGCGCGCCGTTGCATCGGGACGGCACGGTGACCGGGGCCGGTCCCGACAGTGGTTTCGCGCTGACCTTCCTGGGTGCGGCGGGCACCGTCACCGGCTCGCGCTACCTGGTGGAGACGCCGCAGAGCCGCGTGCTGGTCGACTGCGGCCTGTTCCAGGGCTACAAGCCGCTACGGCTGAAGAACTGGGCGCCCTTCCCCATCGAACCCGACAGCATCGACGCGGTGGTGCTGACCCATGCCCACCTCGACCACGCCGGCTACCTGCCGCGGCTGGTAGCGGAAGGCTTCTCCGGCCCGGTGTGGTGCAGCCGCGCCACCCGTGATCTCTGCGGGATCATGCTGCCCGACTCCGCCCGCCTTCTGGAGGAAGAGGCCAGCCATGCCAACCGCGTCGGCTCGTCAAAGCACCATCCGGCCAAACCGCTGTACGACGAACGCGACGCGGCGCTGGCGCTGCGACAACTGAAGGTGGTGGAGTTCGGAGCGCATTTCGCTGCGGCGCCGGGTTTGGTGGGGATGTTGCGCCCCCAGGGCCACATCCTGGGCGCGGGCGCGGTCACGCTGGAACACGGAGGCATGCGCGTCACTTTCAGCGGCGACGTCGGCCGCCCGGATGACCCGGTGATGCCGGCGCCAGAGCCGCCCGCCGACAGCGACTGGATCGTCTGCGAGTCGACCTACGGCGACCGTCGGCACCTGCCCGGCTCGCTGCGTGCCGAGCTCAAGCCGATCCTGGCCAAGGTGGTGGCCCGCGGTGGCACCGTGGTGATCCCCGCGTTCGCGGTGGGACGCGCGCAGGCACTGTTGCATGTCGTCTGCGGCCTGGTCGACGACGGCGAGCTGCCGCCGGTGCCCCTCTACCTCAACAGTCCGATGGCCGCGCGCGTAACCGCGCTGTACCGCGACCACCTCGGTGGACATCGACTCGACGCGACGGCACTGGACCGCATGGACCGACTGGTGCGCACGGTGTCCAGCGTGGAGGAATCCAAGGCGCTGAATGCACGCAAGGGCCCCAAGGTGATCGTCTCGGCCAGCGGCATGCTCAGCGGCGGACGCGTGCTGCACCACCTGCTGGCGTTCGCCGGCGACCCGCGCAACGCCATCGTGCTGTGCGGCTACCAGGCCGGAGGCACGCGAGGCGCGGCACTGGCGCGTGGCGAGCGCCGGCTCCGGGTGTACGGTGTGGACCTGGACGTTCGCGCGGAGGTGTTCCAGCTCGACACCGGTTCGGCCCACGCCGACGCCGACGAACTCATCGCCTGGCTCGACGCCGCCCCGCGACAGCCCCGCGGCGTGTTGCTGAGCCACGGCGAACCCGACGCCGCCGACGCACTGCGCCAGCGCGTGGAACGCGAACTCGGCTGGCCGGCATCGGTGCCGGAGTTCCGCGACCGGGTCGACCTGATGGGCGTACCCAGCGTGCCACGCCCACCCGCGAGGCCTCGACCCGCGACGGATTGATACATCCGGCCCCTGTCGCATCGAAGTTCCGTTGCCGCGCGCCGTCGTAGCCTCGGCACCCCCGCTGCCCACCCCAACCCCGGAGAACAACATGAATCGTGTCCAGGACAAGTCCTGCATCGTCACCGGCGGTGCCGTCGGCATCGGCAAGGCATGCGTTGAAAAGCTGGCACAGGAAGGCGCCCGGGTGGCGATTGTGGATGTGCAGGACGGCCCCGGCGAGTCGCTGGCCGCCCAGCTGGTGGCCCGCGGCATGACGGCGCGCTACTGGCACGTTGACGTGGGCGACGAAGCGCAGGTCGAGCGGGCCTGGTCCGGCATCGCCGAGGCATTGGGCGGAATCGACGTGGTAGTCAACAACGCCGGCGTCGCCGGGGCCAACAAGCCGACCGACCAGGTCACCGAGGCCGAGTGGGACCACGTGCAGCGCATCAACGTCAAGGGCGTGTTCTTCTGCACCAAGCATGCGATAGCGCACCTGCGCCGGGCCGGAGGCGGGAGCATCGTCAACCTGTCGTCGATCTACGGGCTGGTCGGCGCGCCGGACCTGCCGCCCTACCACGCATCGAAGGGTGCGGTGCGGCTGATGACCAAGACCGATGCGTTGCTGTTCGCGCCCGATGGGATCCGGGTCAGTTCGATCCACCCGGGTTTCATATGGACGCCGCTGGTCGAACAGCACCTTCGCGACAGCGGCCAGGCGGACATGGAGCAGGGCAAGTCCGACCTCGCCCAGCTGCATCCCCTGGGGCGCGTGGGTGACCCGGACGACATCGCATGGGGGGTGGTGTACCTGGCTTCCGACGAGTCGCGTTTCGTCACCGGATCGGAACTGGTGATCGACGGTGGCTACACCGCCCGCTGAACGGGCGTGGCGGGTGGATCCGATGCGCCCCGCTTCGCTCTGACGCTTCGCCCTGCGCTCCATCGGCGGCTGGCACCGTACAGGGCGCCTACGGACGGGACGGCGTGCATTGCGTGTGAACGGACCGGGAAAACAGCGAACCGCTTGGCTGGTTGCCCGGGAGCGCACGGGCCATACTCCGCGATCGTTTCGCTCGCAAGGCACGCTGCATGTCGGGGACCCTTCTCAAGCACACCGCCCTCGCGGCGGCCCTTGGCTGTGCCATTTCCGGGCCGGCCACCGCCGCGGCCGTGGCCAGCCAGGACGTGGTCCGCCTGGCGAACATGAGCCTGGAAGAGTTGCTGCAGACGGAAGTGACGAGCCTGGCCGGCACCGCCGCCTCCCAGTTCACCACCGCCGCGGCGATGACCGTGCTGACCGGCGAGGACATCCGCCGCTCCGGCCACCGCACCCTTCCCGAGGCACTGCGCTTGGTGCCGGGCATGTACGTGGCGCGTGTCAACGCCAGCAGCTGGACGGTTGGCACGCGCGGCCTCACCGGGTCGTCGCTGACCGCCAACCGATACCTGGTGCTGATCGACGGCCGATTGGTTCACGACCCGCTGACGTCGGGAACGTTCTGGGACGCAGTGGACATACCGCTGGCCGACGTCGACCGGATCGAGGTCATCAGCGGCCCCGGCGCGACGCTGTGGGGCGTCAACGCCATGAATGGCGTGGTCAACGTCATCACCAAGGACGCCCGGACCACCCTGGGTACGCTGCTGCAGGCCGGCGCCGGTACCCAGGGCGAGCGGCGCGCCCTGCTTCGCCATGGCGCCCCGACCGGCGAGAACTCCGCGGTACGGCTGTGGGCCAGTTACGCGTCGCAGGACGAGTTCAAGGACGCTGCGGGTGTCGGCATCGACGATGGATGGTCGACCGTGCGCGCCGGCGTGCGCTGGGACGGCCAGGTCCGAGAGGACGTGGATGCCTCCGTACAGGCCGAGGCCTACGGCCACCCCACCGCCGACTTCACCGTCCGCGTGCCGGTACCGGGCGAGCACAACCAGTTCCAGGTCGTCAGCGGGCAGGATACGGTCAACGGTGCGCATCTCATGGCGCGCGTCGGCCATGCGCCCTCCAGCGAGGCCGGCTGGTCGTTGATGGCCTACGCCGACCAGAGCGAGCGCAGCAACATCCGGTTCGGCGTGGAGCGGGTGAACTCCAATCTCGAGTACCGCCAGTGGACGCCCTGGGGCGAACGCCAGCAACTGATCTGGGGCGGCAACTGGAACTGGACGCGTGACGACACCACGCCCGGGACCACGCTGCTGTTCGATCCGCGATCGCGCTCCTGGTCCACGCTCAACGTGTTCGCCCAGAACACTTCCGAGCTGGTCGAGGACACGTTGTTCCTGATGGTCGGCTCCAAGTTGACCGACCACGAGTTCGTCGGCCTGCAGTTCCAGCCCAGCGTGCGCGCCTGGTGGACCCCGTCGACCAAACAGACCGTGTGGGCGGCGGTATCGAGACCCGTGCGCGTGCCTTCGCGGTTCGAGGAAGACGGCCTGCTGGTGTTTTCCTACGCCGACCTGGGCCTGCTGACCACCGGCCAGGCAAGCGGCGTTATCGTGCCGCTGGGCCTCGCCGGCGACGAGCGGCTGCCGGCCGAGAAGCTGGTCGCCTACGAGCTGGGCCACCGCATCCAGCTCTCTCCACGCGTCGCGCTGGATACCTCGGTCTTCTACAACGATTACCGCCAGTTGCTGGGCGTGCCACCCGCGATCATCGGTGCGTTCTCGGACCAGGCCAGCGGCACGACGTGGGGCGGCGACATCAGCGTCTCGGCGCGGTGGACCGATCGCTGGCGGATGGAAGCCTCCTACAGCCGGCTCAATACCGACATCAGGGGACCGGTGCTGGCCTTCGATGAAACCGCAACTCCCCGGCAGCAGGCCCAGCTGCGCTCCTACCTGGACATCGCCGACACGATGGAACTCAACGTCGCCGCGTACTACGTCGACGAGGTGCCGTTCCGGGACGTACAGGACTACACGCGGCTGGATATCGGGCTGAGCTGGCGACCCTGGCAGAACACCTCGGTGTCGTTGTGGGGACAGAACCTGCTCGACTCCGGGCACTCGGAAGGCAGCGGCGCGCAGGTGCCGCGCGGTCTCTTCGCACAGGTCACGGTGGGCTTCGATGATTGACCTCTTCCGCTTCACCCGCGCAGCCCCCCGTCCGGCACATGCCGCGGGCGCACGCGCCGCCGCTTCGCGCCTGGGCCGCGCGCGTCTGGGAGCGGCCTCACTGATGCTGGGCCTGGCCTTCGCCGGCCGCGTGGACGCCCAGCCGACGGACAGTGCGGAAGTGCAGCTGGAGGCTGCCTTCCTGGTGAACTTCGTGCGCTTCACCCAGTGGCCCCCGCCGCGCTTCCCCTCGCCCGATTCGCCTTACGTGCTGACGGTGCTGGGCGACAGCGAGGTGGTGGACGCGGTGCGCGAGGTCGCCAACGCCGCCGGCGAGATCCAGGGCCGGCGCATCCGCGTGCAACAAGTCACCAGCCTCCGCCAGGCCGATGCCACAGAGGTGCTGCGGCGAAGCCACGTGGTGTTCGTGCACGGCTCGACGTCGATCACGCCCCAACAGCTGCTGCCGCGCATCGATGGTGCCAGCGTGCTGACCGTGGGTGCGGGCCACGACTTCACCCGGCACGGCGGCATGCTCGGCCTGTCCCGATCGGGCCGCCGGATGGGATTCACCGCCAACGTCGCAGCCATCCAGGCCAGTGGCCTGAGCGTCAGCGCGAAGGTCCTCAAGCTGGCGACGCCACAGGGCCGCCGGCAGTGACCCCCACCCCGGCGCGCGAAGGCTCGCTGGCCGACCGGATCACCCTGCTGGTGTTGCTGACCAGCGCCACGGTGATCCTGCTGGTGTCAGCCGCCCTTGCCGCTGCCAACCACGTGCAGGTGCGCGACACCGCGTTCCAGGCACTACGCACCCAGGGCCGGCTGGCGACGATCAACGCCGCCGCGCCGCTGGCCTTCGGCGACGTCGACACCGGGCGCGAGGTGGTGAACGGCTTCAGCGCGCTGCCGGACGTCTCCTCGGCGACGCTGTTCGACACCAGCGGCGCGGTGTTCGCCCGCTTCACCCGCGAAGGCTTCGCCGAGCGCCTGCCTCTCGATACGCCAGCGGGGGAAAACGGTGCGTTGGGCGTGTTCGTGGTCAGCCTGCCGGTAGGCGAACGCCAGGACCAGCTGGGCACCCTGCAGGTGGTCTATGACCTGGCCGGCCTGCGCCAACTGCTGCTGCGCAACCTGCTGTGGGCCGCAGGCACCTGCGTGGTGGCGTTGCTGCTGAGCGCGCTGGCCGCACGCAAGGGCGCGCGCCTGCTGGTGCGCCGGCTCGAGTGGCTGGACCAGACCGCCCACCAGGTCTCGCGTACCCGCGACTACTCGTTGCGCGCCGAGGTCAAGGGCAACGACGAGGTAGCGCGCTTCACCGAGACGTTCAACCAGATGCTCGGCGAGATCCAGCGACAGGACCGCGACCTTCGCGAATCCCGCCAGCAGGCGCTCGCGGCCAGCCGCCTCAAGGACGAGTTCCTCGCCACCGTGTCGCACGAACTGCGCACGCCGATGACACCGATCACCGGCTGGGCGCAGGTCCTGCAACGCATCGCCCCCGACAATCCGCAGGTCACCGATGCCGCGCGCGTCATAGAACGCAGCGCCCGCGCCATGACCCGCATCATCGACGACCTGCTGGACATGAGCCGGATCATCTCCGGCAAGATCCGCTTGAACCCGGAGCCGGTGGTTCTGGAGGACGTCGTGCGCGATGCGATCGGCGCAGTGCAGGTCGCCGCTGACGCCAAGCGCATCCTCCTGGCCACCGCCGTGCCGGCCGGACTGGGGCTGCGGGCCGACCCGCACCGCTTGCAGCAGGTGCTGTGGAACCTGCTGTCGAACGCGGTCAAGTTCACCCCTGCCGGCGGCGTGGTACGCATCGAGGCGCGCACCACCGCCGACCATGTGCTGGTGAGCGTGTCCGACACCGGTCCGGGCATCGACCCGGGCTTCCTTCCATATGTGTTCGACCGTTTCAGGCAGGCCGACAGCAGCGTCACCCGGCCCCACGGCGGGCTTGGCCTGGGGCTGGCGATCGCACGCCAACTGGTCGAGCTTCACGGCGGTGAGATCGAAGCCCAGAGCGCGGGAATCGGCCACGGCTGTTGCCTCACCATCACCTTGCCGCGCGCCGCCAGTGGCGACGCCACCGCGCCCGCCACCCCCGGGTCGAGCACGCTGCCCGAGGAGCCACTGGGTATCACCGGGGTGCCGCTCACCGACGTGCGGGTGCTGTCGGTGGAAGACAACGACGACGCGCGCGAGTACCTGCGCCACGTCTTCGCCAGCCACGGCGCGGAAGTGGTCAGCGCGGCCAGCGCAGACGAGGCGCTGGCGCGGCTGGAGCGTTTCCAGCCGCACGTGCTGGTCAGCGACATCGGCATGCCGGGTCGGGACGGCTACTGGCTGATCGGCCAGGTGCGCGAGCATGCAAACCCGGCACTGCGCGGCCTGCCGGCGATTGCACTGACGGCGTTTGCCGGGGAGGCCGACCGCGAGCGCGCCATCGATGCAGGCTACAACGCCCACGTCGCCAAGCCCGCCACGCACGAGGCGCTGGTCAGTGCGGTCCGGCTGGTGCTGCCGACGGTCTAGGTCGATGGGGGCTGGGGGCTGGGGCCGGGCGCCCATGCGGCGTCCAGCACCGGCACCACGTGTTTCGGCGCCCGCGATACCACTGCGCCGGGTGGCGCGCACCTCGCGCGTCAGCCAGGCAGTGGCCAGACAAGCCTGGTGCGGCGGCAGGGCGCCAGTGGGTGGATCGCGCTCCCCTGCACGAAGTCCGCATCCACGCGCGCCATCGGGACGCGGACCGCGTCCGACCGGTGAAACGAGCCGGACGCACGCGGGCCGGATTTTCCCGATCCCCCATTCGCAATTGGAACCGGCCACCGGACGGCTTATCCGTGCAAGGTGCAACACCGGACACGAACGCATGGACGGGCACGACGCGAGCGGCGGCGTGAGTTCAGGCCGCGGGCCGGAATGCGCAGCCGGGACTGCATCCATCCCGCTCGTCTTGCGTTGTCGCCCCGGCGCTGCTGTATACTGCGCGGCCCGAATTCGGGCGGTTAGCTCAGCGGTAGAGCATTGCCTTCACACGGCAAGGGTCGCAGGTTCGATCCCTGCACCGCCCACCATGTATTCCGACCAGGCCGGCGCAAGCCGGCCTTCGTCGTTCCAGGGAGCCAGCCATGACCATCCACCCTCCCGGCTTGCGGCTGTGGCACAACCCGCGTTGTTCCAAGTCGCGCGCAGCGCTGGCGCTGCTGACGGAACGCGGCATCGAGCCGGACATCGTCGCCTACCTCGACGAGCCGCCCTCGCTGGACGACCTGCGCGAACTGGTCTCGGCCTTGGGGATATCCCCGCGTGGGTTGATGCGCACGGGCGAAACCGAATACTCCAACCTGGGCCTTGCCGATCCGTCGCTGGACGACGATGCCTTGCTGGCTGCGATGCAGGCGCATCCGCGGTTGATCGAACGACCGGTCCTGGTGCGGGGGACCCGGGCAGTCATCGGACGCCCGCCCGAGCGGGTGCTCGAACTGCTCGACTGATCGCCCGCGCCCTGCACGCCGTGTGCAGGCATGGCAGGGCCAGATCGCTCAGACCAGCTTGCTCTCGCGCATGCGCTGGACCTGCGGCGGCGGCGCGAATGAATCACTGCGCGCGCTTTCCCAGAACGAACGGAATACCGAGTGGTCGGGTACCCCCTGCAGCAGCGCTCCGGGCTCCAGGAACCGGTACAGCGCGGCCAGTGACCGCACTTCCGTTGGCGTGACCCGGCGCAGGATGTGCTCGGGCCCGATCTGCCGTGGGTGCTCCAGCCCCGCCGCGCAGATCAGGTCGCGAAGCGCCAGTAGCGTGTTGTGGTGGTAGTTGCGCACCCGTGCGCCCTTGTCCGGCACGTCCAGCGCACGCCAGCGCTTGGGGTCCTGGGTCGCCACGCCGGTCGGGCATTCATCGGTGTGGCAGCTGAGCGACTGGATGCAGCCCAGCGCGAACATGTAGCCGCGCCCGGCATTGCACCAGTCCGCGCCCATCGCCATGGTGCGTGCGATGTCGAAGGCGGTGGTGATGCGCCCTGCCGCGCCCAGGTGGATGCGGTCGCGCAGGCCCAGGCCCACCAGTGTGTTGTGCACCAGCATCAACGCTTCGTGCATGGGCACGCCGACGTGGTCGATGAACTCCGCGGGTGAAGCGCCCGTGCCGCCCTCCGCGCCGTCGACCACGATGAAATCCGGCAGCTGTCCGGTTTCCTGCATCGCCTTGGCGATGCCGAACCATTCCCACGGATGCCCGATCGCCAGCTTGAAGCCGACCGGCTTGCCGCCCGACAGCTCGCGCAACCGCGCGACGAACGCCAACAGGCCACGGGGCGTGTCGAACTCCGCGTGCCGCGCCGGCGAGACGCACTCCACCCACGCCGGCACCCCGCGTGTCACCGCGATCTCCGGCGTGACCTTGGGCGCGGGCAGGACGCCGCCGTGGCCGGGCTTGGCACCCTGCGACAGCTTGATCTCGATCATCCTGACCTGCGGGTCGGTGGCGTTCGCCGCGAAACGCTCTTCGCTGAAGCTGCCGTCGTCGCCACGGCAGCCGAAATAGCCCGAACCGATTTCCCAGACCAGGTCGCCGCCGTTCTCTCGGTGGTAGGGGGAGATCGAGCCCTCGCCGGTGTCGTGGTAGAAGCCGCCGAGCTTTGCGCCCTTGTTCAATGCACGAATCGCATTGGCCGACAGCGAACCGAAGCTCATCGCCGAGATGTTGAACACGCTGGCGGAGTACGGCTGTGCGGTGCCCTCGCCGATGGTGACGCGGAAGTCGTGGGTGCCGTGCGGCGTGGGCGCCATGGAGTGGTTGATCCACTCGTAGTCGACGCTGTACACGTCATGGAGCGTGCCGAACGGGCGCGTGTCGTTGACCGACTTCGCTCGCTGGTACACCAGCGCACGCTGCTGGCGCGAGAACGGTGTCTCGGCGGTATCGGACTCGATGAAGTACTGCCGCATTTCCGGCCCGATCGACTCCAGCCCGTAGCGGAAGTGCGCGAGCAAGGGATACACCCTGCGCAGGGTGCTGCGCTTCTGCGCGAGGTCCCACGTGCCCAGCGCGGCCAGCCCGCCGAACACCAGCACCGCCCACGCCCATCGCGGATCCAGCACTGCCATGCCGATGGAGAGGATCGCCAGCACGACGCTGGCGGCATAGGCGGCGTATCGCATCATGCGTGGGTGGTCCCCGGTCCGATTCGGGCCTCAGGATAGCCGCGCGCGCAGGACGGCACGACTGCAGGGTGCAGCCCACTGGGGCTGATCGGCCTGGCCGACCATGGGGACATCCAGGTCACTTCAGGCGAACTGGCCCGGATGCCCTGAGCGCCTTCAGCATGCGCTGGCCCGCGCGCCCGTCGATCGGTTGCATGCCCATGCGCGCCTGCTCGAGCTTGATTGCCGCGCGCGATGCCTTGCCCAGCATCCCGTCCACTTCGCCGATGTCGTGGCCACGGGCGAGCAGCAGCGTCTGCACCTCGCGGCGTTCGGCGCGGGACAGCCCCGGGTCGGCCGTGGGCCAGCCCTTGGCGAACCCGCCACCGCCGCGCAGCCGGTCCGACAGATGGGCGATGGCAAGCGCATAGCTTTCGGCGGCGTTGTAGCTGTAGATCGCGTCGAAATTCTTGAACACCAGGAACGACGGCCCCGCCGCGCCCGCCGGCTGGAACAGCGCAGCCGGGGTGTTGCCCGACACGGGGATGGCACCGCCATCCACGCGCCGGATGCCCCGATCCGTCCATTCCGACAACGGACGGCGGTTGGTCCGTCCCGCCGGGCCGTCGAACCCCGACGGCAGGCGGATCTCATAACCCCAAGGCTGGCCGCTGCGCCAACCCGAACGCTTCAGGTAGTTCGCGGTGGAGGCGAGCGCGTCTGGGATGCTGCCCACCAGGTCGCGGCGCCCGTCGCCGTCGAAGTCCACCGCGATCCTTCGGTACGTCGATGGCATGAACTGGGTGTGCCCGAACGCACCCGCCCACGAGCCCACCAGGCGTTCGGGCGCCACGTCGCCGGACTGGATGATCCGCAGGGTGTCGATGAGCTCGCCACGGAAGAACGACTGGCGACGCC
Source organism: Novilysobacter viscosus (assembly GCF_046600715.1). Classification (NCBI taxonomy): domain Bacteria; kingdom Pseudomonadati; phylum Pseudomonadota; class Gammaproteobacteria; order Lysobacterales; family Lysobacteraceae; genus Novilysobacter; species Novilysobacter viscosus. The sequence continues at coordinate 281,940 of NZ_JBJMAV010000001.1, read as the reverse complement.
CCATGCAGGACAGGGTGGTGAGCGAGGTCAGCAACGGACGCTTGCCGAACGTGGCGCCGTAGTCGCTTTCCACGCCCCAGACCGCGACCACGGTGGCCGGATCGACCCCGTACTTCGCTTCCACCCGGGAGAGGACACCGGCATGTTCGGCAAGCATCCGCTGGCCATCCGCCACGCGCTTGTCGTCCACCAGGCCGGCCAGGTAATCCCAGATCGGCGTGCTGAACTCGGGCTGCGAATTGAGCAACGCCAGCAGCGAAGGATCCGGCGTGACGGTACGGACATTGGCATCGAAGACCGACGCGGAGATACCCTCGCCTGCTGCCCGCGACCCCAAAGCGTCAACACAGCGCTCGAACGCCGGGGTGGCGCCCGCCGCCGGCATGGCGATGGCCGATGCGAGCGACACGGCGAGCAGTCTCCAGGCATGGGAAAGCGGGCGGGCGAGGGTCGGCGGCGGTGCAACGGCACGCGGCGCCGAACGGAAGGCGGAGTGCAACGTACTGGTGGCGGTTTTTTTCATCCGGTCACTTTATCGACCGGTGCAGGCAGGTCCGATCACGCGACCGCCACGAAGCTGCATCGCGCCAAACGATTCAGTACGTCACCACCTCGATATGCCGACCGGCGGCGTCCTGCACGCGCTCCAGGTGGGCACGCGGGCCCGGGCCGTGCGGTCCCTCCGGGGTGCGATGCACCGCAAGCCGGCCATCGGTCGCATGGGCGGTGTCCGAGCGGTCCGGACGGGCCAGGGGCTCCACGGCCGCGACGATTCGCAGGCCAACCGCCATCGTTGCATCGGCCGGCTCCGCCCACGACGGCGACGCGCACAGCAACGCGGTGAGAACGGTGGCGACAAGGGCGGGCAACTGGATGGTTCGACGTTGCATGGGCGGGTCCTCCCTGCCCTGTCCAACGCAAGGCGCCGGACGATCCGGCCCTGGTCCGCGAGGAAGCGGTAAGCCGGCTGTGGGGCCCTCAGAACGGGACCCGCCCACTCACCATGCGGGCGTGTGCATCGGCAAACCGAGACGCGGGCCCGATTTCGCGCAGGTGCGCCCGCCTGACCGTGCCTGCGCCATCGAACCGTGACGCAGCCCCTGAAAATACGAGCACTGGAGACAGGGGACACCCGGCCAGGCAGACCTGCCCCGCAGACCCCCGGTCAACTGCAGCCGCGCAGCATCAGGTTCAACACGACGGTCAGGGCCACCGAGACCACGATGGAGATGAGGCAGCCGCTGGTGCGGACCTTGATTGCCATGGACTCGACGCTCCTGCATGCGGGTGGCGGAATGGCGACACCCACGTGGCGCGCGCGGACGCGCGATCTTTGCGAGGAACAATGCCTTTACTGGTGCCCGGAGCCGGACTCCCATCTTGATGTACAACGATTGTTTGTCAATCCCCAACCCTTGCGGCGCCCCGTTTCTACTCACTCCGCTACTCACTTGCCAGCTCTGGTAGGGGCGCGTCCTAGCGAGATCTGTGTTGACCGGTCCGGACTCTGGGCGGAGTCTGCCGACCTTGGACGCGGAGAGCTTGGCAATGGCCAGACGCACCTCTTATCCCATCCTCAGACGGGACCTGGAACTGGAGCGACTTGAGCGCGACCTGAGCCGTGCCCAGATGGTCATCATCGATTTGATGCCAGACCGGTTCCGGCGCGTTCTCAGCAGCTATGTGCATTGCGAAACAGAGCGAGACCTATACGGCTGGTCCTACAAGGCTGCCGAAGAGCTGGTGGAGCTATGCGACCCGATCCCGCCACCATTACTGGACGGGTACCCGCTAGACAGCCCCCGGGCGCCCTGCCCGCTCTGCGGGGCGGTGCCAACCACGATTGGGGCAATGGGTTACGCGTTGCCGGAGGGCCTACTCAGACACCTGCAGGGCACTCACAACGTTTGGCAGTGCGGTGTTTTCTGGGTGGCAGAGAGTATGGCCAGGCAACGAAGGCAGGACATGGCAGCGGGGAGGGTCTGGGCAGTGCCTCGCCCCAAGCTGAACGAAGCATCGGTAGGATCAAGTAAGGGGCCTGCAGGGAACAGAGGGGAGCGCTGAAATGGGGACCAGAGGCAAGTGGGGAATTACGCGAGACGAGGACGGCTCACTCGCTAACATTTACGACTGGCCGTGGTACTGGCGCTACACGGCAGGACTGGCAGTTCTTTTGGCCGCGGTGACGATAGCAACCATGGTCGCTGGATCCGCCTCGGAATGGCGGTTTTGGCTAGTGGCCGGCTTCGGTGTCCTGTTCGCCCTCCTGATCATGGGAGAACTCGGCGGTTTCCTTCTGCTGGCGGCACTCGCCGGCGGCATTTGGTTTGCTATGGACGCGCTTATTCCCGACGTTGAGCTGTCACTGCCCGTACGCATTGGCGGCGCCGGAACCCTTGTCGTTGGCTTCCTGTGGCACCAAGCGATGGAGAAGTTCCGAACGCAGCAGAAGGCCATCGACAATACATGGAAGCGTCTGACCAACGTCGAGGAGGCACGGACTGATCAGTCCGCTGACATCTATCTCCGGCTGGCCTCGCTCGACGCGAAGTTGGCCGAGCTAGAGGCCTTGCAGCGCAAGAACTCGCGGCAAACCCTGTAGACGAGGCGCGAGCATCAGAGGCTGTCTAGTGCACGGTCCGCCTCAGGATTGCCAACATCCAGGCGGCCTTCCGGTCGCCCAAAGCTGCGGCCGCCGCCAGCCGTGCTAATAGCTCTTGCAGGTTCATCCTTGACCGCCCTCCCCTCACGGAGATATGTCATGTCTGTGAGCAACGCTCTGCGCTGCATCGTAGTGGCGTTAACCCTTGTCGCGACACTTGGCTGCGGCGGCACCGATGAAGACCAATACGGCACCGGCTAACGCGACGGCTAGGGCACGGCACAACCCTGCCAGCGGAATCCGAGCAACCATGATTCATAGCACCTGGGACGACTGATGGGCACTCCCTGGCTACGCCGTTGGGCAGAGCGCCCGCAGGTCGTTGCCTGCAACCCTAATCGAGAAAAAGGCAATCTCTAGTAGCTCAGGCCGCCAGCCGATGCTCGTAGTACGGGTGCTGCTCATCGTCGAAGATCGCGCCTAGCGCGGCGAGGTTGCTCGGATTCGGGTTGAACCCTTCGTCGAGATGCTCGGGCTTGCTGTTGATGATGGCAATGTATAAACGGATCCAGATCAACTCATCAAGTCTTTGGGTGACAAAGGCAATGGCTACCGACATTGAAATGTTCAACCAGCATCAGATGGACACTAGGAATCGGCTCAATTTCTTGGTGCAGGTGGTACTGCTCCTCGCAGGTGGCGCACTGACCGCCTCTGTGACCGTCTTCACGGGCTCTCGCTCGATCAAGCTATCGGAACAACTATCCACTGTCCTCGCAACGTCGTGGTGGGGACTCATCGCTTCCATGTGCCTCGCCATCGTTGTGGTAGCCATCGTGCTGCTTCGCGACTACGCGCTAGGAGAGCGGTGGCGCCGATCATTCAGTGATCCGTCGGTTGATGTTGCGGGGGCACCCGGCATTGCGGACGTTGCGATCATCGGCTTCGGCATCGTGTCGCTACTTTCATTTCTGGGTGGCTTCATTGGCATTGGATTTGTGGCAGCCTCTTTGCTTGCCACCTAACAAATAGTTCAAACCGCAACCACTTCGCGGCTCGCATACATCCGGTGCTAGGCCATGAAAAATCGCTACATCCCTCTAGGCGTTATCCTACTGGCCGCAGGTATCGGGGCGATCTGGAGCCTCGTTCAATTTGCAGGCCTGCAGGCATCGTTGTTGTGGACCGCCATTATCGGCGCGGCGGCCTGGGCAATCCGCAGCAGCATCGAGCAAAGGCGTGAATACCAAAGACTTCTGGCGGAACAGAAGCGGAAACACTACTTCGAGTTCCTCGACTTCATGTCGAAGTTCATTGATACGTCTGGCGATGGAAGGCCGCCACAGCTCAAACGAAAGCCAGACCAGCCTGTCTCGTTGAATGAGTTTCGGATGTGGAGTTTGCGACTAACGCTGATCGGTTCTGACGAAGTCGTCAAGGCATGGAACCATGCACGGCTCAACGAGACCGACGCAGAGGATCCCTTGGGCGTGCTGAAGAGGTGGGGCCGCTTGTGGCTTGCGATGCGGAAAGATTGCGGTCACCCAGATACCCAGCTTGGGGTGACAGACGTGCTCGGTTCGTTCGTAAACGACATAGAGAAGAGCCGAGCGCAGCTAGATAGGCCGTAAGCGGCTACGCGAAACCGAGTGCCGGCTTCATTGAACGGCGGCTGCTCCCTGCCCGTCCCCACGCACACCTACCGTCCAGGGCATTGCGCCTCGTGCAGTCCACAACGATGCCAGAACCGGCCTCCGGAGCCAGTGCCATGTCGAGCCAAGTAATTACCCATCCCTAGACGCCCCAACCTCGCTGAACGCGGCCACCGGCAGCACCAGCTGACCGATGGAGAGGGCCGACACTCACCCACCGCTGAAGTGGGCCTGCATTGCTGGTTCTAGCCCCATTGGCATCTCGCCACTTGGGAGCGGCAGCTGAGGGCAGGACAACGAGGGTCTGTCATCTCCGGCACGAAGGGCGGGCGGGATCGCGAAAGCTGGCTTGCGATCCGGTGGCTGCCTTGGAAGCGGTGAGAACGGTCGCGCTGTCGCTGTACAGCGTGGTGGCCGGCTCACCGATAAGCCCACCCCAAGCAAGCGATGACGTTCTATCGGAACCAGAGGGACCGGAAGATCAAGCCAGTGGGCGAAATCTGCGGACATGCCTTGAAGTATGCCTACGCGGGCGACCGTCTAGCAGCTCATGATGCAGCTGGCGCTTTCCATGAAGAGGCATTGGCTCTGACGTCAATTGATCTCGGCCATGGAGACGGACGGGGTACCTACGTGGCAGCCGTATACGGTCGCGCGAGATCCACCATCGATGGCGATACTCAGTCCTCGTCTGCACCAGTACCGCAATTCATTTGAAAGAATGGCAGTGTTATCTGAGGTAGAGAGGCTCTCTTCAGCGTGTCGAACACGTGCTGGCGCCAGAAGGGCCAAGCATTGTGCATGCAGTTGAGTCGAGCAAAGTTCTTGAGATCCTCTGCTGCAGGCTCCTTAGTGATCGCGTAGAGCACCAAGAACGTAGCCTCGATCTCGAAGAGAACGTTCTCGGTAACATCCTCTCGCGACTCTGAGGCCTGTTCGGAGTCGTCGGGCCGATAAACGCCCCGAATGCCGAGCGTTATGAAAGCCCGAAGGAACTTGCCTACACTCCCTTCGGGCGTCTCGCCTTCAGCTACTTGGGCGCGCACACCGTCACGAAAGTAGACGTTTACGTGACCGTCGTGCACGGCCGGCAAGTAATCGAGATATCTCTTGAGAGAGCATTCCCACAAGGCAATATCGACGAGTGCGAAGTGCGCTGCCGCATTGAACATCTTCTGAGCAGCAGGCGCCTTAGGCATGGGCACACCGAGCAGGATGCCAAGTCCGCAGCTCTTCGTTCGCAGCCATCAGCTCATGCGATTTTTCATTCACCATGCGAGCGATGATGTCCACCGGTCGCACTGGGCTCTTAGCCTTGGTCCAGCTCGACGCCTGCTCATCTACGAAAGTCGCACCACACGTTAGGCGAGAGCGATCCTTCAGAAGTGACCTGGCCTCATGTGAGTGCCAAGCGAGGCGCATGAGTAAGTCCATCGCCCGCGACTGTATGACTTGCCCGCGCTCGTACTTGGAAAAGGCATTCGCTCCACCCCCAAGCAATTCAGATGCTTGAGCTTGCGTGAGGTTAAGCGCACGACGCCATTCCCGAATCTGGCTACTGACCAGCAGCCCGTCGTGCTGCCTCTTGGCATCCGCCATCAACAGCTCATTGCTTCTCGCTTGCTCGGGAGAAACGGACTCCGCGCCGCAACCACTGCAGACGGAAAAAGCGTAGCCCTCAAGCTTTAGGGTCGCTTCCCCGTAGCGCATCTCCTCAGTTGCCGTTGACAACTGGAGACTACCTTTCTCACAAATCGGGCAGATGGAAGACATGGTCTAACCCTTTCTCTGCAAATGAAATGACGCAAGCACGACCTGAGGCAACGTCGCCTCAGATCGCTCAAAAAGCTTCACGTAAAGTTCGTCGAGGTGGCCCTGAGGGCCCTGAAAGCGGGGGTGATAGACATCGAAGACCGTGCCGTCGTCGGCCTCAAAAGGCCCTCGGTAGTCCTCAGGGAGCAGAGAGGCCAAGCATTCATGGACATCGTCCAAGCCATACCCCAACACCGCCATATCGATTTGTAATCGGCGTCCAGCAAAGACAACTCGCCCAGCTCTTGCTGCCGCAACAATGCGGTCAAGGGCGTATCTTGGGCCGGTCATGTATGAAAATCAACCATCATGGTTAGTTGACGTACATCTCCCTGACGGACGGCCTTCTGTGAAGACTGGGCGGCTTTTGCCCCAGCGTTCGCCCCCAATAGCCGTGCTGTCTGGAGTCTAGCGCGAGGAGGTCGAGCCGGTCACCTACCTTTTGAGCTCTTGCTCTAAGCTGCGCAACCCGTTGAATTGCTGGATATCTGAGCGCTTAGGTTCGATGTCACCCGCGCCTTACCTTCCGCGGTTCGCGGGCCAGTGCTGCACCCACCGTGCCACTTGCATCGTCTCTTCCCTGGCACGCTGTGAGCCTCACAAGGCTGTCCGTCTCTTCGCCGCTTAGCCCCGCAGACAACTCGAGCCGCCACCAGGCTCCCAAAGTCATTCGCGCGCGCATTGGGGTCACTTAATTCCGGGCGTGGCGTCCGCTTAGGACCCTCTACGGCGGCCGGGTCTGGCCCCAAGCCCTTCAGGAATGCCCACTCCCGGATGATCGCGTCCAACGCGCCGGAGTGGATGTTGAGCGGGTACCTGGGACCCATCCTCCCCTTGACTAGCGCCAAGGTATCCTCGGCCGGCATGTAGTCAATCCGGACCCTCCCAGCCCGCCTTCGCCGCTGTGTCTCGTTGGCGTTCGGGTGCGCCATGGAACCTCCTTGTCTCCCGGCACTTGCCGGCACTTTGGCCTCTACATCTCTCTACTTTGGGGGCCGGCTCGCTTCCGTCCAGAGTGACTGTGAGCGTGCCGAGCCAATATTTGGCCGCTATTTAATTGCGCTCAGAAGCAATCCGGTCCAGAGCGTCGGCTACTTCCCGCAGCTCGCACGCGCCCGGCGTGATGAGCTCGTGCAGTGTGATGCGGTGCATAAACCAGTTCAGACCCACAAGGTCCACCAGAGTCCAGACCCAGCTGAGGCCGCATAAGATGGCCAGACACAACGCCGTCTTGGACAATGCACCCGTCAGCGTCAGCGAACAGACCAACAGAGCGAACGCCACACACAATTGGATGGCCAAGCACCGCTCCTGGCGGACGAAAACCCCCTGTAGCGCGTCGTAAAGCTCATCAACTGTCTCAAACCTATCCCTGACCGATACGTGCGGCATCCTCTCCCCCTTGTCCGTGTTCGGCGCACTTAGTGCGTGGTCGGCTGCGACCATCCGCGTTGCTTGCGCCGCTCTGCCATCTCCCTGCGCAACCGTTCCAGCTCCGCATCGGATTCCGGCGTCCACGCGCCTGGTTGTCCACCCGAGACATCAACCTGCATGCCCTGGTTGATCTGAGCGCCTGCTGTTGCCGCCAAGGCCGGCAGGCGCCCACCTATCAGTTCCGCCAGGCGGCTGGTGGGCCGCCCGCGGCTCTCCCGGGTGAGGAGCTTCGCCAGCGTGTTGCTGTTAGCCGCGCGGCCCAGCGTCGCCCCTCCCGCAGCGGCCTGAAGGATCATCGGTGCCAGTGAAGGGTTGGCAAGACTGCCGCCGCCCATCAGCAGGTTGTAGATCAGGCTACGTTGCGCCGTCCCGCTGTCCGCAATGGGGTCCTTTAGGAGCGTCTGACCCATCCTCGCAAGCTCACGCATCTCTTGCGTGCTGCCATTCCGCACTAGCGGCCACAAGGATGCAGGGCGAATGTCTCCGCCCGCACCGGCCACTTGCTGGAGGGCCTTCTCGGTGGTGCGCATGTTCGCCCAACCCGACCGAAGCGCCTTCAACGTCGCGGCGTCCTGCGGGCCCACTGACTCACTGGCAATGTCATCGAGGGCCATTCGCAGCTCGCGCACGGCGAGCCCCAGCTTGTCGTTACCCTCAGCCTTCCTGAGCTTCGTCCGGACTGCCTGGTACTTCTGGCCCGACAGCACTCCGCCGTCCGCGTTGGACAGGATGTCGTCCATCTGGTTACGCAACACCTGCGCCTGGTCGTTAGTCAGCCGGCGGGAGGCCTCCGTCTCGATAGATAGCAGCTTGCGGGCGGCACGCTCAGTCAGCGGCACCGCGTTGCGGTTGTAGATCTCCTCGAACTGGCCGCTGAGCCCTCGGCGGGCCTTCGTCATCACGTCGTCGGAGAGCCTCGGAGCGTCCGCGCCAAACGTGCGGCCGACAGCGCGATTGAAACCCTCCTGCTGGCGGTGGGCCGCGCGCTGGTAACCGCTAAAGGGCAGATACTTGCCAGCGGATGCAGCAACCTTGACCGGCAGCGACTGAGAGACCTGGGATGCGTGCAGCGGAATGCCCATCTGTTGGGCGCGGCCAGCCAACTGGCGGACTTCCGGCGCCACAGCATTCGCGGCACGACGACCCAAGGCAGAGAGTCCAGCCACAGCGCCGTGAGCGGCGCCACCAGCCAGTCCGCCCACCGCTGCGTTCTGTACCCGACTCTCCCCAGTTGCGACCGGCTGCGTCGCTGAGAAGCCCGCACCCATCGCGACATTCCCCGCTAGGGCTCCAACACCCTTGGTACCTACTGCGCGTGCGACAGCACCGCCAGGCACCGCCATCTGCCCCACATGTCCTGCGATTACTCCCAGTGTGCCGCCGCTCGTGTTCATCAGATCGGCATCTCGGACGCGGCGCTGGTCGATCTCCTGCTGGGTCGCCTGCATCCGCTGTGCGATGGCCTCACGGCCACCCTGCCCCACAAGTGCGGGATTGCTGCGGGCGAAGTAGTCCGCAGCCGATAGACCCAACTGCTGGAAGCCCAGCCCACTGTCCGAGAACGCCTTGCCGAAGCCTGCCGCCATGTTCTGGCCGAAGCTCTGGCCGTCCGTGGCGCTGTACTGGTTGGGGTTGACACCGGCTGCCGCGTAGCGATCTGCGACGCTCATTTGCGAGCGGTCGGGGCGATACTGAGACTGCGCGAACGCTAGGATCTGCTCGTCGGTGGCGCCCTCCGGGACCTCTATCCGCCTGATCGACCCTTCGGGAAACTCGACACGCTTTACGTTGCTACCGCTGGCGGCTTGTCCGTTCTCTCGCGTGTACTGCTGCAGTGCGCGTTCCATCGTCGCCGTGTCCGTTCCAGCCGGGAACTCGACAACTTGGCCGTCGGGTAGCTCAACCTCTATCGGGACTCCGGCCTCCTCGCCCTCTATCACGAAGCCAGGAGGCAGTGGCGGGATCTGTTCTGCCTGCTCGTCTTCAAGGACGAACCCCGGGGGAAGGGGTGGAACCGTATTTCGATCCCGTTCCGCAACGTAGGCCTGAGCCAGCCGGCGAGCATCTTCAACGTTGCCCGCGGCGTCCGCCTTGCGTAAGGCGGCGGCGATCTTTTCGAGACGGGTCATCCCTGCGACCGGCGAGGCAGAGCTCTCCCCCGCATTGGCTTGGGCGTAAGCGAGTACGTCCCGCTCCGATACGCCCTCGGGGGCATTGACTTGGTACTGCCGGCCCTCCGGCGCGGACACGATGTAGTTGGGCATGTGCGTTCCTTGCGGCCGGTCGGCCTAAGTTCGTCCGTGAAAGGCAACCGTCCTGGCGCCCACTCAATAGGGTTGCCGCGCTTACCTGGCGCGGCTCAGGAGGTGACGCCTAGCTGGGGGGCGAGTGTCCCTATCCCTTAAGCCATCGGCGGGGTGAAAAGCGGTCCCCATGTTGCGAGAGAGTGCCCACCGGGGTATTAGTGCCCACTCACGCAAAGCGGGGGGCTGCATGCGAGTTCGACCGGGATTCTTCGCCCATGCGGCGTTTGCCCTAGCGGTTTCAATGTTCTGGCCGTTGGGGGCCATGGCCCAAGACGAATCGACTTTCACTTCGGAGGAGAGCCGCGAGTTCGCGGATCAACTGACTATGTGCGCGGGTTACTACGGCTGGCTTGAGGAGGCCGCGCAGGCCCTAGGTCGCCCAGCCGCCGCTGACCACATTCGGGGGTACCGAAACGGAGCTAAGTCGGCGGCGCTCTACTTGGAGGCCTTGGCTTTTCGACTAGACAACCCGGACGCCCCTGCTAGAACGTACGGCTCCTTCTCGCCGCTCGTGGATGGGCCGATCGAGTCGAGCAAAATACGAATACGGGCTCTACAGGAAGCCGGGAACGAGGAGCAGATTGCTCGCATGGATCAGGAATGTGAGGATCTGAAAGAGGCAACGGGGGGCATCATTACGCTCATCCGGGAGGAAATGGCCGGCACCTGATCGGCCACCACGCTGACTGGTCGCTCTATCGCAACCGACTTAGGAACTCATCTGCAGCCCGGTCTAGCCAAGTCGCCATTAGCACCTGCGCCGCTGCTCTGACGCGTCCGTAGTCAGCCTTGCGGCATCGAAGTGATTTCGCGCGCTGGTCTAAGGGCATCGCTGGTCGCCGGTACATGAGGCGAGCCATCCCGTCCTGAGCGGCTTCTTTTCCGTAGGGATGCAGGAGCGATTCCACGGCGTGCCGCTCAACTACCGGCCACTTGGAAAAGTCTTCACAGGCGTACAGCAGCAGGATGGCCTCTAGGGGGCCATCCAGCTGCGCCATCGCAAGTGCGCCGCTCACGTCTTGGGCGGATCGGTGGCAAGGCATCACAGCGACGCCGGCAGATCGCACCCAGCGCCGTTGCTGCCGAACCGATGCGCAGCCTGCGATCGAACGAGCCGCACCCTCTTCCAAGCGCCCTCGCCATGCAACCGTGAGGCGGTCGCCCACGGCGTTCTCGGCGTCATCAGGCGGGACCCATTCCAGATCCGCATGCCAGGACATGCCTGAGCCCGACCAGCGGGTGAGATGGCGCGCAGCCGCTTCGACTGCCGAGCTCAGCACGGGTCACCGTCATGGCAAACACTGCCGATTCCGGAAGGACTGTAAGAACGGGAATCCCGGGCGTCTGCGCCTAAAGCGCCGACCACCCCAAGCACAACATCAGGGGCTACAGGAGCCACAGCCTGTAAAGCTTCAGGGGTGGCGGAAAACGGACCTATTTGCGCGGTTGAATAGGTGGCGGAAAACGGACCTATTGCAAGTTGGTAGAAGGTCGGCTTGGGACCGCGCCCCTTCCGCGGCATTGCCTTTGTCGCCGGCTTGGCCACAGTCAGCAGGCCGGAAGCGGCCGCGCGTGCCCGGGCCGCTAAGAACGTCTTCTTGCGTGGGAACCACTCGACCAATTCCGAGTGGGGCAACGTCACGCACCCGGCGTTGAAGCCATCGGCTCGGCGGTAGGCCAGCACCACGACTAGCCGGGCAGTGTCATCCAGCGCCTTGAAAGCGGGGGCGTCGAACAGCTCCAGCGGAATCGACAACGCGCCCGAGAGCTCGCTCCGGTATGCGCTAACTACAACCGCGCGCACCTCGGCATCGTGCAAGGGCGGCTTGCATCGCTCGGCGTTGACTGTGAGCGCCTTCGCTAGCTGTGCGGACTGGGGCACACCCGTTCGCTTGGCGCGTGCCGCCAGCTTGAACAACTCTGCATTCCTACCGCCCTCTCGAATCACATGGGGCAGTCGAAAGCGGGTTTGCAGACCGAATGCTTCGGCCAACTCGCCCCACGTGAGCGGACCGCCCTCGCACTCGACCAACCGCGTAGTGAACGGTGCGGCCTTGCGGTGCAGGAACCCAGGAAGCCGCATCACGCGAGGCTTGTCGTGAACCTTGGGGTCGGCACCGAACCGGGCGGCCAGTACCTTCTGCGCCGCGCTGAAATGGTCCGTCGGAATGTCCACCACGGGCCAGTAGGCATGCCACTTGCCGGGCGAAGACTCCACCACGATGCGAGGGCGGATCGGGGCGGCCAGAACTGGCTCAATCGACGCACCATCCAGATCCACGAAGAGCGCACGAATGCCAGTTACGTTCGATGCCTTGCGGCCATAGCCATCGCCCCGGTTGACCATGACGAACACCCCAGCGCCCTCGAGGTTCAAAGCCTCAAGCGTCCGGACACGCTGCTCCAGCGATCCATGAAGGATGCGGCTCAGCCCTCGCACGCCCCGCTTGGAGTCTTCGAAGGTCTGGAACGTGTGCAGGTTGTCGCTCGACAGCGCGGTGAGAAACCGCGCCGCCTGTGCGGTGTCGATGTGGTCCACGTCGCCCCCCGGCGTCGGTTGCCTCAACTGGAAGCGATCTGGGTTCCGTCGATGCCTCTAGAGCGCGCCGGAGACGCCCCTTCGCGGGGTGCTTGGGGTACGGGTGGCATTGGGGTAGCGGGTGGGGCTAGTGGAGTTGCATCTACCCCGGCTCCGGCGCGCCTGGGATCAGGCGTAAGCCAGAAATCGCGCGCGTCCTGCGCCCATCCGTCAGCAGCGAGCTCGCTAGTCGAAAGGCAACGGCGGTCAGGTTGGCCAACCACCCCGATCCGGTGGCGGTCAAATGCTCGCTCGCTGCCAAATCCGAGTCCGCAGACCGTGCACTGGCATCTCGATCCACGGAGCCTCACGACTGCACCGCCTCGGCGATTACACGCCGCAGCTCTGCATCTGAGATGAGCGTTCGCCGCCCAAGCTTTACCGCCTTGATGCGCCCTGCGGAGATCTCCTCATAGAGCCAAGTACGGCCCATGCTGAGGGCGCCACACACGGCGTTGATCGAGTGCAGCTGCGGAATCTGGGCAACACTTTCCCGCCCCGCGTGCTGCGGGTTTTTTTCTTCCGGATTCATCACTTTTCCCTTCGATTGAAGGGTCTTGAGGCTTGCGCCAGGCTTTCGCCCTCACCACAATCGGCGCTGTCCCAGACCCACGCTTATTGCTTTTCTCAGCGCGTCGCGGCCTCACCCGCTAGCGCACCAATCAGTCCTCTCCAGACTCGTCCGCTCCCGTCCGGCCCCGTGCCGGTGTGTCCCGAAGGAGCGAGATCGACTCTACCGGCGCGCTTCGCTCAATAGGTCGCGTAACCGGCCCTATTTCGGGGCCGGTTGGCCGACGATTTGTTAAACGAGGGCGGGATTTGACGCGCCCACGCAGCGGCACGTGTCGCCAAGTAGTGCCATCTCGGGCCGACCTGATCGTGCGGGGATCGACCTCCAGCTCCCTCGCCCACTGCTTCACCGGCTTGTCGCCGCAGCGAATTGCCAGAACATGCGCCTCTGTGAGCTTCGCGTCTGACCTTTGCTCGCCTACAGGAGCAAGGCCCGAGGCGACGGCCCGACGCACGTTCTCGCCCCTGGTCACAAGCTCCAGGTTACGGATGCGGTTGTCGGTCTTGCGGCCGTTGAGGTGATCGATCTCCATGCCGGCCGGGATCGCACCATGGACGCACTCCCAGATGATCCGGTGCGCGTACAGACAGGAGCCGCCGCTGAGGGACTGGCCTGCGCCTAGCCGCACGTAGCCATCGCTGCAAACCGTGCCCACCGGCGCACCCTGACGGCCGTAGATGACCCCTTTCGCCGGCCAGCCGAGAAGGCGACTGGGAAAGTGCAGCACGAGATCAGGCACACGCAGCTCTTCGGCGCTAACGCCCAGCATCAAGCCAGGCATCAGTAGTCGCCCCCGGCCGCTTTGTGAGCTTTCAGTCGATCTGGAAGGCTGCGCAGGCTTTCGACGACCACGTAGCGTCGGGCGCCGATCTTGAAGGTTTCTAGTTGCCCGCTGTTGACCAGTTCATACGCAACGGTACGGCTAATACCGTGCTCGCGGCAGGCGTCCATCAGGGGACGGAAGGCCGGAGGGTCTTGCTTCTCGTTCTTCAACTTGTCGCTCCGAATCCCCGCGTGTTCTGCGGGCTCGGAACGAATACTGAGGACCTATCAGCGAGAGTTGTCTAGGCAGACTGCACGTTAGCTAGGCTGCTATCAGACTCGTTATTTCCCATCTCCGCGCCTTGCCTCTTTTCGCCAAGCGGTGGACCACGCCTTGACGTTGCCGATGCTGGTTAGCACTGGCCATCTGCGAATGACCTCCATCGCGAACTGCTCTTCCGTCCTGAGCTTCGGATGCTGGCCCTGCTCGCGCTCAAGCCAAAAAGCCTTGGCCTCATGTTTTGCGGCCGCCTTCGCTGCCGCTTCCGGATTCTTTACGTGCTTTTGAGAACCGCGGGACCTTGCCTCTTCGTGACGGGAAAAGGTGACGGCCTCTGGAATCAGGGTCATTAGGTGGTCAATGACGCTCTGCTGCCGCCGCATTCGATCACTCATCGCGGTGACGAACTTCACCAACGCCGACTCTAGCTCCGCGCTGATAGGCTCCGCTTGTAGCCTCGCATGTAGTTCGCTGCCGGCGGTCGATATTGGATTCGACGCCTCACCTGCCGCAACCTTCTCCGCGATGGCCACTACGCTCAAGCGCGCCTGCCCCAGCGAGGTCGCCGCAACCACCTTCCCCTGCGTTGCCTCCAAAAGGCGCTCCATCGTGAGTTCCGGCGGGAAGCGCACGGTATCCCACGAGGGTTGATCGCTTGACTTCTTCATCTTGATCTTCTCGAGCTACTCCGAAGGGCACGCGTGATTCCTGACGAGCCTACCGCGAAGCGAGCGACAGCTGCTCGCAGAGGAACTCGAATGCGTCCTCGAGGGCATCTAGGCGAACGGCGCCCATCAAATGAAGTCGCTCTTTAGCGCGTGTTCGCTGGACGATCTGATGTTGCCACTCTGCGACCTGCGCCCTCATCGTCGCGTCCGTCGGCCAGACGCCGCTGATCGCGTAGCCCTTGGCGCGGGCCATGGGGAGCTTGGCGCGCCAGTCTGGGTCGTGCCCGACGGTTTCATGTTGGTCCCAGTCCTTATGGTTGGCTTGCAACCAGACCCAGAGGGCCGTTAGCTCGTCGCCCTGTAGCAACGGGAGCCGAACTACATCCGCCAGCGGCCCTCGGGACACCTTAGGGCCGCGCTTCTTCGCTTTCGGTAACTTGATGACAGCGCTCATCTGGACGCTCCTACGAGTAGGGGCCGTCGTTTGCGACCGGCCCCCTGTGATTACTTGAAGCGCTCGTCACGCAGATCGCCCATGAGCTTGTCGACTCGATCGAGCAGCTCACCCATAGCCAGCTGAATCGACTCGCGGTCAGTGGCTGCGAGGCCGTGGTATTCCCGCTCAAGCTGCTCTGCGTCGCTGCGCATGTACGCATCACGCTGAAGCATGTCGAAGAGCCCACGCATCGCCCAGCTACAGCGGTCGATCTTTCTCAGCCGGTTCTTGGCACCCGTGGGGAGGGTCGAGCTGTCCCACGTGATGTCAAGGAAGTGACGGTCATGCAGCACCTGGGTCGGATCTGCGCCTTGCTCCTGCACCCCAGCCTGCTTCGTGTACCCGTTGCCATCAGCCATCGTCATTCTCCTGTCGGTGGTCGAAGCCAACCCTTGGCTGGCCCGGAAACGTGGCGGATTGACCGGACCTCGTTTCTGCAATTACACTAATCCACCTTTTCTGCAATTGCAACTACTATGGGACGACCGCCACTGCCCGACTCCGAGCGCCGCTCGGAGGTGCTTCAGCTACGGCTGACCACGGGGGAGAGAAAGGCACTGGACGACGGCGCGCAGGCGGTCGATCAGAGCACGTCCGACTTCATCAGGACTGCGGCCTTGGACAAGGCAAGAAGGGTCAGTCCGGCCTCCAGCCGAAAGCGCTAGGCAGACCTAGAGCGGATCGGTGTGACGGTGCTTCCCGGCGCCTTCAGGGACATCAGGTAGTCACTCCACGCCTGCATCATCTTCCGGCGTTCGGCCAAGTGCTGAGCGCGGTTGTAGGCCGCCCGCACCTTGTTCCGTTCGACGTGGGCCAACTGGCGCTCGATCACGTCTGGCGACCAACCCATCTCATTGAGCCGCGTACTGGCCAGCGCGCGAAACCCGTGGCCCGACATCTCGTCCTTTTCGAAGCCCATTCGGCGCAGCGCCGAATTGATGGTGTTCTCGCTCATGGGTTTTCTTGGCGAGGCCATGCCGGGGAATACCAAGGTGCGATGGCCGCTGAGCTGGTGCAGCTCCCTGAGCACCGCCACAGCCTGCTCTGACAGCGGTACGAGGTGCTCCTCTCGCATCTTCATGCGCGGGCCGGGTATGCGCCACTCTCCGGATTCTAGATCGACCTCCTCCCAGCGCGCGCCTCGCAGCTCCCCGGGCCGCACAAACACCATCGGCGCCAGCTGCAGGGCCAGCCGCGTCAGGGGCGAGCCGTTGTAGCCATCAATTGCTCGGAGCAGCGCTCCAATCCGCGCGGGGTCCGTCACCGCCGCTCGGGGCGTGCTGACCACTGGGGACAGAGCGCCCTTAAGGCTTGCCGTTGGATCAGCATCGGCCTTACCGCAGGCGATGGCGTAGCGGAACACCTGGCTAATCCGGCCCTTCACCCGGTGAGCCGTTTCGTGTCGCTGATCGACTGCTTCGATTGAGCGTAGGCACGCAAGCGCCTTCTGAGGGGTGATCTCCCTGAGCGGTAGACGGCCAAGATGGGAGTGCGCCAAGCCCAGCATCCACTGCGCCTTCCGATAGGTCGCCGCCGCCATGCTGTGCCGTTGCTTCTCCAGCCACTCGCTTGCGACGGCCTCGAACGTGTTGAGGCTTGCTTCTGCTGCTGCTAGTCGTCGCTCCCGCCGCACGGCGCTCGGGTCAACCTGGTCGCGCACTAACGCTTTTGCGGCATCCCGCGCAGCCCGTGCGGCTGCGAGCCCTGTTTCGGGATAGGCACCCAGTGAGATCATCTTGGGTCGGCCGTGGATCCGATAGCGGAGCCGCCAGAGCTTCGACCCTTGCGGTGTCACTTCCACACAAAGGCCACCCGCATCCGCTACGCGGTAGAGCTTCTCTCTGGGCTTCAGGGTGCGCAGCTTGGCGTCACTCAGCATGGGAAAACCTGCGGGCATGAACGCTTCGTAAGCGCCCATCCTACGCACTTTCCTACTCACATGCAGGGCCGGTTGCTGGCGGACAATGGCGACCGTCAGCGGCCAAACGTCGCCGCTATATGCCTATTAATCAAGGCTTTCGGAGTAGCGTCCGGAAACTCACGGACCTCGACGAACCGCACTTTGGTGCCCGGAGCCGGACTCGAACCGGCATACCCTCGCGGGTGGCGGATTTTAAGTCCGCTGCGTCTACCGATTTCGCCATCCGGGCCGATCGGCGGCGATAGCTTACGCCAGCAGGCTCAGGCCCCGGGCGGACCTGCCGCGCCGCCTTCCTGCAGGTGCGGCTTGAACGGAATGTCCGGTGGCGGACGCGCGGTGGCGGGCTGCTCGTTGAGGTTCGGATCGACGATGCCGCAGCCGCCGCCCAGCGCCAGGAACGCAATGCCGCAGACGATGCGCTTGTTGGTACCCGGGATCGGGATCGCCACTTCCTTGTAGCCCTTGCGCACCCATTCCTCCAGCAGGGTCTCACTGGGGCGCCAGTACTTGTCGAACGTGGTGGGCTCGTAATCCGTCGGGGGCCGGCGCAGCCACGTACCCGCCCGGTCGAGGTTGGCGATTTCCTCGGTCACCGAACCCGGCGGGCGGTTGGGCGATGCCGAGCCGGGCGGCTCGGCGAGGCGGACGCGGCCATCGCTGTCATACAGTCCCGGGGGCTGGCCGGGCGTGCCACTTTGGCCACCGGGTCGAGCCACGTCCGAGCCGCCACTGTCGTCCGCGCGCCTGGGAGAGGGCCAGGCGCCCGGGGCCGGATCCGGACGTGGGCCCTGCCCTGCGAGTGCAGCGGGCCGACCCGAGGCCGCCCCACCCGATTGGGCTGCCTGCGAGGACGCTGGCGACGCCTGCGACGTGCCCTCCTGGCCCTCGACACCATTGCCTGCGGCAACCGGCGTGGCCGGCCCGGCAGCCTGGGCGGGCATGGGAACGCTGCGCTCGGTCACGGCGGGTGCGTCCGCCTTCAGCCTGGGCGGGGCCGGGGTGGCAACGCCGACCTGTGGCAAGGCGCGCGCCCGCAGGGGCGTGGGAATGTCGCGGCGACCGACCTCGGGGGTGCGCATCGGCAACTCGGGGGACGCCAGCTGGCCGACCGGAAGCTCGGGTGGCGCAGGCATCCGCGCCTGCAGCGGGACCGGGATTTCGCGCACCGCCACTTCGGGTGCCTCGGCGGACAGGTCGGGTGCCTGGACGCTCGGCTGCGTGCTGCGGCGGGTGGGCGGAAGAACGAACTCGACCGTGGGCGTAACCGCCACGACCTCGCTGACGGCGATGGGCTGTTCGGCGGGCGTGGGCGTAGGGATGTCGCGTCGTTCGACCTCCGGCACCGGCACTTCCAGCGGTGGCAGCGGCGGGGCCGCGGCCTCGGCAACGCGCGGTGCCCTCGGTGGGGTCGGCTCGGCGGGTGGACTGGCATCCGCCGGTGACACGGCAGCGTCAGGCTGCGCCAACGCGGTGGCGGGCATAGCCGAGGCGGACGGCGGCGCGTCCGTCGCCGAGGGCGATTCGGGGCCTGAGGGTCCGCCGGTCTCGGCAGGGGTGCCCTCCCCCACGAACTCGACCTGCACGACCAGCTCGCCCTCCGCCGGCGGCGGTTCCGGGTGCGGTGGCGCCAGCAGCAGCCAGAGCATGAAGGCCGCCAGCACCAGGTGCACGACCGCCGACCCGCCGGTCGCCACCAGCCGGGTACCGCGCTCATCGGGTGCGGGTGCTTCCCAGTGCTGGCGCCACACCGAGGAGAACGCCTGCCACCGCGTCAACTCCGCCAGGCGTCGGGGTGGCATGAGCGGGGCCCGCGCGGCCAGTACCTGCACCAGGTCGGCGGCCGGCGCGCCAACCACCCGGCCGGGCCGCCGCGCGGCTTCGGCCAGCCAGGCGTTCCAGCTGGACGGGAACTCGCCCGGCGGCGGGCCACGACGCTGCACCAGGCGCAGCCTGCGCTGCACCGCTTCGATCAGTTCGTCGGTTGAATACATCCGCCCCGGTCAGGCCGCGCCGTCGCGGCTGATGTAGGGCGCGGTGCCGGTCTCGTGGTCGGTGGCATCCCGCACCGCCGTCACCCCCGGCACCTTTTCCAGCAGCGTCTTCTCGATGCCCTGCTTGAGCGTCACGTCCGCCATCCCGCAGCCGTGGCACCCGCCACCGAAGCGCAGCCTCACCACGCCATCGCCGGTGACTTCCTCCACGGCGACATGGCCCCGGTGCTGCGCCAGCTGCGGGTTGATCTCGTTGTCCACCACCCAGCGCACGCGCTCCACCAGCGAGGCCGCCGCTTCCGGGGCATGGCCCTTGATGCGCGGCGCGCGGATCTGCAACTGGCCGCCGGTGTCACGCGTTTCGTAGTCGATCTCCGCGCCGTCCAGCCACTGCACGCTGTCCGATTCAAGCCACAGGGTGAAACCTTCGCAATCGATCGCCCACTCGTCACCCGCCAGCTCGGCCGGTTCGGCGAAGGCAAGCCGCACGTCGGCGCGCGATGTGCCGGGATGGACCGCCGACAGGCGCACCCCGAGGCCGGGCAGCCCTTCGCGGTCGAGCAGGCGGCGGAAGTGGGTCTGGGCGGATTCGGAAATCTGGATCATCCCGCTATTCTAACGGGGTCCGCGGCATGCTCCGTGGCCCGGCGCCCGCGCCCAGCCGCCCCGATGCGGGCGGTTCACGTCGTCGCAACCGAGGTAGCCCCCATGTCCGATCTGATCCCGCTCGCCCAGGCCCGCTGCGTTCCGCGGCGCGGCATCGAACACCGCCTGACGCAGGCCCGCATCCGCGAGCTCTTGCCGGAGGTCCCCGGTTGGGAAGTCGGCGAAGGCGGCCACGCGCTGAGCCGTACGTTCACCTTCGATGATTACCACCGGACGATGGCCTTCGTGAACGCGCTGGCCTACATCGCCCACCGCGAGGACCACCATCCCGACCTCGGGGTTCACTACGACCGCTGCGTGGTTCGCTATTCCACCCATGACGTGGGCGGCCTCAGCGAAAACGACTTCATCTGCGCGGCCCGGGCCTCGGCCCTGGCCGACTGACCCGATGCGTTGCCAGGAGTGCCGCATGAACCATCGACTGATCTCCATCGCCATGGCCGCCACCGTGCTCACGGCGTGTGCGCCCGAGCCGCAGGGCCCGCCCGCCGCGCCGCCCACCGAGCTCATGGCGGTGGACACCCCGCCACCGGCCTACCCCGAGGCCCTTGCCTGCGACGACATCGGGGGGCAAACCGTGCTGGCGGTGACGGTGGGCCCGGAAGGCCGGCCTACCAGCGTCCGCGTCAAGCAGAGCAGTGGCCAGCCCGAACTCGACGTGGCCGCGCAGGAAGGTGTCAAGGCGTGGCAGTTCCGCGCCGCAACCCGCAACGGCCAGCCGGTCGCCTCCGACCTGCAGGTGCCGGTCACTTTCAAGCCGCCGACCCTGCGGCCGGACCGCTGCTTCGCGCTCGACGAGGAACGTCGCGACGGGGAGCTCTGAGGCTCAGCCCTGCAGCCGGTCCAGCACGTCGAGCAGTTCCGGCACCAGCGGCGCATTGAGTACGTAGGGCGCGCGTCCGTCGTCCAGGGCGAACTCCAGCGTCGAGGCGTGCAGGAACATGCGCTTCAACCCGACCTGGTCGCGCAGGCGGCGGTTCGCTTCCGGGTCGCCGTACTTGGCATCCCCGGCAACGGGATGGCCGATGTGCTGGGCGTGCACGCGGATCTGGTGGGTACGGCCGGTCTCGATGCGGACTTCGCACCACGACTGCCCACCCCTTCGCTCCAGCAACTTGAAGTGACTCAACGAGGCCTTGCCCGCCGGGCTGGATGCAGCCACCACCTGCACGTGCCGCTCGCCGCCCTGGCGCAGGCCGATGTGCAGCGGCGCATCCACGCTCATGACGCCATCGGGCATGCGCCCGGCCAGCAGCGCCAGGTAGCGCTTGCGGATCGCGCCGCCGGTGCCGGACTCCTCTCGCATGAGCGCCTGCAGTTCGGTCAATGCCGAGCGCTTCTTCGCCACCAGGAGCAGGCCCGACGTGTCGCGGTCCAGGCGGTGGACCAGCTCCAGCGACTGGTTCGGCCGCAGTGCGCGCAGGGTTTCGATCGCGCCGAAACTGATGCCACTGCCTCCGTGGCTGGCCACGCCCGCTGGCTTGTTGAGCGCCAGCAGCCGGGCATCCTCGAACACGATGGCCGCCTCTAGCGCGTCCAGAAAACCCTTCGGCGGCGCCACCGCGTCGCCAGGCTCGCTGAGACGGACCGGCGGAATCCGCACCTCGTCGCCCCCCGCCAGCTTGCGGTCGGCCTTCGCCCGCCCGCCGTTCACCCGGACCTGGCCGGAGCGCACCAGCTTGTAGACCAGCGACCGCGGCGCGCCTTTCAGCTGGCCCAGCAGGAAGTTGTCGAGCCGCTGGCCATCGCGGTCGTCCGGCACCCGCACGGTGCGGGCGCCACCGCGGGGTCCCGGGGAAGCTGAATCGGTCATTCGCAAAGGGTTATCTGATACACTCGCGACGCGAGATAAGGTTTTGATTTCGCAGGAAGTTGCGGGGTCCGGCGCGTGCCTGTCACGCCCCGGTCCCGGAAAGGGGCCGAAAGCCCCGTCCTGCGTTTCCGTACCGTGCCTGACCACTGCCCCCGGGGCAGCCATGTTAGCAGCGACGGTCCGGCGGAACCGGCTCTCGTCCGGCGGGTCCAACCCGCCTGCGATGAACACCCCCCGCGTGACGCCCCGGTGGCTGCCTTCTGGCGCCGGACGTCCGCGGATTGCCCCGAGCGACGTCCGCGTCGCCGGCCCCCGAACCGGTTTCAAGAAAAACGAGAAGCGCTCCCGCGGTCCGCCGTGGTGTCGTAGCGCTGGAAGTTGAGGTCCAGTCGACGCGTGCGGACGCAGTCCACTCCGCACCGCCCCACGGGTGAACAGCCCCGGGCGGGACCCCACGGGGTCACGGCGACCGGACTTGAGTTCCCAGAGAGCGAAACGCCAGGGCGTTCCGCGCGGTAGAGCGCGCGAGGACGCAACAATGAAGCGTATGTTGATCAATGCGACGCAGGCCGAGGAGCTGCGCGTCGCGATCGTCGACGGCCAGAACCTGTACGACATCGATATCGAACAGCCGTCGAAGGAACAGAAGAAGTCCAACATCTACAAGGGCAAGATCACCCGCCTCGAGCCCTCGCTCGAAGCGGCGTTCGTCGAGTACGGCTCTGCCCGCCACGGCTTCCTGCCGCTGAAGGAAATTTCCCGCGACTATTTCCAGGCCGGGGTCGACCCCAACAAGGCCGGGCTCAAGGAGCTGCTGCGCGAAGGCCAGGAAGTGGTCGTGCAGGTCGACAAGGAAGAGCGCGGCAACAAGGGCGCGGCGCTGACCACGTTCATCTCGCTGGCCGGCCGCTACATGGTGCTGATGCCCAACTCGCCGACCGCGGGCGGCGTCTCGCGCCGGATCGAGGGCGAGGACCGCGCCGAGCTCAAGCGGGCGATGGACGCGCTGGAAATCCCCGACGACATGGGCGTGATCATCCGCACCGCCGGCGTCGGGCGCGATGCCGAAGAGCTGCAGTGGGACCTGGATTACCTGCTCAGCGTGTGGAAGGCGGTGACCGACGCCGCCCTCAGCAAGCCCTCGCCGTTCCTGATCTACCAGGAATCGCGCCTGATCATCCGTGCCCTGCGTGACTACATGCGCCCGGACATCGGCGAGATCCTGGTCGACACCGACGAGATGTACGCCGAGGCGCGAGAGTTCGTCGAGCAGGTCATGCCGCACAACATGCGCAAGCTCAAGCACTACGCCGACGACACGCCCCTGTTCAACCGGTTCCAGATCGAGTCGCAGATCGAAAGCGCGTACGAACGGGAGGTGCGCCTGCCCTCCGGCGGCGCGCTGGTGATCGACCAGACCGAGGCGCTGACCGCGATCGACGTCAACTCCGCGCGCGCCACCAAGGGCAGTGACATCGAGGAAACCGCGTTCAACACCAACCTGGAGGCGGCCGACGAGGTCGCGCGCCAGATGCGCCTGCGTGACCTGGGCGGCCTGGTGGTGATCGATTTCATCGACATGTCGTCCAACCGTCACCAGCGCGACGTCGAAAACCGCCTGCAGCAAGCGCTCAAGCAGGACCGGGCGCGCGTGCAGGTCGGCCGCATCTCGCGCTTCGGCCTGCTGGAAATGAGCCGCCAGCGCCTGCGCCCGAGCCTGGGCGAGTCGAGCCAGATCGTCTGCCCCCGCTGCGAAGGCCACGGCCGCATGCGCAGCGTGGAGTCGCTCTCGCTGTCCATCCTGCGCCTGGCCGAGGAGCACGCGATGAAGGACAACACCGGCCAGGTGCTGGTGCAGGCACCGATCGAAATCGCCACGTTCCTTCTCAACGAGAAGCGCCGCGCGTTGAGCGAGATCGAGCAGCGCCATGACGCACCGATCGTGATCGTCGCCGACGACCAGCTGCAGACGCCGCACTTCGAGGTGACCCGCGTTCGCGACAACGAGCTCGGCGAGGAGACCAGCAAGCCCAGCTACCACCGCGGCACCCCGCGCAAGCTGCCGACCCACGCGCTGACCAAGTCCCACCTCAACATCCCGCCGCCGCCGGCGGTGACCAACGTGCGGCCGACCCAGCCCGCCCCGCTGCGCGAACCGCGGGAGGTGCAGGCCGCACCCGTCGCCCCGGCGCCCGCGCCGGTGGTGGCTGCCCCGACCCATTCGGGTGGGGTGGTCGAGCGCATCCTGCGGTTCTTCCGTGGTTCCGCGGCTGCCACCCAGGCAGGCGAACGGCCGGCCCGCGAAGCACGGCGCGAGGATCGCGAGGACCGCAACTCCACTGGCAACTCGCGCCGCGACGGCCGCAACGGCAAGTCGGGTGCGCGTGACGGTCGCGATGCCCGCCGCAGCGAAGGCCGTGGCAACAAGCAGGCCGATGCAAGCGCGGGCCGCCAGCCCAAGCCCAAGACCCCCAAGGGCGAGCCGAGGCAGGAGCCACGCAGCGAATCCAGGCGCGAAGGAAAGCTGGATACCAGGCAGGACGGACGCTCCGGCCGCAAGGGCGGTCGTACGCGGGGCGAGGACCCGCAGCTCGACAGCGGCCGCCCGGCGCCTGCAGCGGCGGCGATGACCGACGACGCACCCGTGACTCGCAACGAAGCGAACCCACCCGCACCCCTGGCCGCTTCCGCGGCGACCGCTGCCGTTCCGGCGGTGGTGGAAAGGGAGCGCGCGGATGGAACGCGTTCGGACCGGGTCCAGGGGGACGCGTCCTCGGCCGAATCCCGGTCCAACGGCACCGAACATCCGTCGGAGGGCGATGACGCCGCCACCAATGCCGAGGGCAGCGCCCGCCGCAGGCGTGGACGCCGGGGTGGACGCCGCCGCCGCCGTGGCGGTGACGCTGCGACCGGCGAAGCTGGTGAGTCCAACGGCAACGACGTGTTCGATGGACACGAGGACGACCACGCCGCCGTCAGCGAACAGGCGACCGGCGAGACGCGTCGCCCGCAGCCCGAGTTCGATTTCGACGACGACGACGACGCCACGCCGGCGCAGCGTGAACGACCCCGCCAGGCCGCCGCACCCGCGGCTGCACCCGGGCTCGTCGCTGCCAGCGATGCCGATGCTGAAGCCGAAACCGAAACCGAAACCGCAGCATCGACAGCGCCCGCTCCGGCTGCCAAGCGCACCCGGGCTCCGCGTCCGTCGCGCAGGAAGGCACCCCCTGTCGACACCGGCGAGTCGGTCGCATCGGGTGAATCCGCTGCGGACGCAGGCGAAACTTCTGCAACGTCCGAAGACGGTGGCACTGCGGCGCCGATTCCCACGCCGGCCACTGTCGCGGCCCGGGCTGTCGCGCCCTCGCACGCCGTCGATGCACCGGCTCAGCCGTCGGGGGAGCCCGCCGCTCCCTCGAACGTTGCGGTTGCCACCGCGCGCCACGCCAGCGGGGACGACAGGGTAGAGGCGGCGGCCCGTGCGCCACGCGAGGGCGGCTCCTACGTCACCACCAACGTGCCGGAAGTGCCGGCCGCCGTGGATGCCGAAGCGACGCCGCAGGCCGATGCCGGCCTCGAGCCCCGCACGGGCGGTCTTTTCGACGCTGCGAACGGCACTGCACGCCGGGCTGCCGAACCGGGGCACAGTGGTGGCCCAGGGACAACGGCGGCCACCACCCCGCAGGCGGCAGCCGTGGAAGGTGACGCGGAGTCCAGCGACGGCACGGACCGCCACGCCTGACCCGGGTTGACCGGAGCATCGGAGGAGGGCCGCCATGTGCGGCCCTTTTCTTTTCCCCAACCCGCCCCAGTCGGCGGCGATGCCCACACCCGATGCAGTTCGCTCCGGGTGGCGGAATACCTAGATCGCCTCGACCGCCGCAACCATGCCGTGGCGCCCGGCCAGGCGCGCGAGCGAGATCGCATCCCGGATGCGCAGCTTCTGGAACAGACGCGACTTGTGGGTGTTGACCGTCTTGGCGCTCAGGCACAGGCGCCGCGCGATCTCTTCCTGGCGCAAGCCGCGCACCAACAGCATCGCCACTTCCGTTTCCCGTGGTGAGAGGGACTCGAACGGGTTGTCGTGCCCGTCCATTCGAGACAACGCCAGGTGCTGCGCGACCGCATTGGCCAGGTACCTGCGCCCCTGCGCGACTTCCCGGACCGCGCGCAACAGTTCGCACGCATCCCCGCCCTTGCCGACGTAGCCCGATGCCCCTGCATCGAGCAGCCGACGCGGCATTGGCCCGTCCTCCAGCACCGACACGATGATGACGCGGATACCCCGCTCGCCCCGGGTGATGCGTTCGGTCACTTCCAGGCCGCTGATGCCTGGCAGGTGGAGGTCGCACAACACCACGTCGGGCGACAGCGTGCGGATGGCGGCAAGTGCCTGTTCGCCGGTGTCGGCCTCGCCAACGACCTCGATGTCATCGCTCGACGACAGGATCATCGACATGCCGGCGCGCACGAGCGCGTGGTCGTCCACGATGAAGACGCGGATGGTCATCCCTTTCCCCTTGACGCGCCGTCCTGGCGCGGGCAGCAGGCTAAACGCCGGGCTTGGCCAGCGCAAGTTGGATGTTGCGACCTGCCTGCGCGCTCACGGCAACTCCCGGGTACGACCTCCGCATTGCACCCGGCCAAGGGCGCCTGCAGCGGCGGCCCGCTCCGCCCCACCCCCACCCCGGTCCCTCCTGGCCATTTCCAGTCGATGTGGCCACCAATTGACCTGGGTCAGGGAGTGACCGGGCGCGAATGCCTAGATTTGCCGCATCGAATTTTCCAACCCTCAGAGAAACGGCAATGAAGAGACTCGCTCTCGCCCTCGCAATGGCAACCGCACTGGGCTTCGTACCCCACGCCATGGCCCAGCATTCCGGGCACCCGTCCACCAACGTGGCACCGGTGGCCGATGTGTCATTCACCCTGCGCACCGAGATCGCCGACGGCAAGCTGGTGTTCGTTGGCGAGGCAGGCCCGATCAAGGGCCAGGTCAACCCGGACCTGCGCGTGCCCGAGGGCGCGGTGGTGCAGATCACGCTGGTCAATGGTGACGGCGCCTTGCACGACATCGCGATCCCCGAGTTCCAGACCAAGTCCGATGAACTGGTGGGCAAGGGCTCGGCCACCTCGATCGTGTTCCGCGCGACCAAGTCCGGCACCTTCGAGTACATCTGCACCATCCCCGGCCACAAGGCCGCCGGCATGGTCGGCAAGCTGATCGTCGGTGACGTCAAGGAAACCGTCAGCACCGCGATGGACATCGCCCAGGACCCGAACGACGTGGGTGGCGAGCCGGTGGGCGACCGTGCACCCAAGCACATCACCTACGACCTGGTGACCACCGAGGTGGAGGGCAAGCTGTCGGATGGCAGCAGCTATCGCTACTGGACGTTCGACAACAAGGTGCCGGGTCCCTTCCTGCGCATCCGCGTCGGCGACACGGTGACGGTCAACCTCAAGAACCGCGAAGACAGCATCAACATCCACTCGATCGACTTCCATTCCGTGACCGGTCCCGGTGGCGGCGCGGCGGTCACCCAGGTGGCGCCCGGCCAGACCAAGAGCTTCACGTTCAAGGCGCTCAACCCGGGCGTGTACGTCTACCACTGCGCCACGCCGATGGTCGCCCACCACATCTCCAACGGCATGTACGGCCTGATCCTGGTCGAGCCCGAGGGAGGGCTGCCCAAGGTCGACAAGGAGTTCTACGTGATGCAGGGCGAGCTCTACACCGCCCAGAAGCATGGCTCCAGCGGCCTGCAGGAGTTCTCGCTGGACAAGCTGCTGGACGAGAAGCCCGAGCACTTGATGTTCAACGGCTCGATGGATGCCCTGACCAAGACGTTCAAGATGGAGGCCGACGTCGGTGAGACGGTGCGCATCTTCTTCGGCGTCGGCGGTCCGAACCTGACCTCCAGCTTCCACGTGATCGGCGAGATCTTCGACCGCGTCTACGACCTGGCGTCGCTGACCAGCCCACCGCTCAAGGACGTGCAGACCACGCTCGTACCCCCGGGTGGCGCGGCCGTGGTGGAGTTCAAGGTGGACTACCCCGGCAAGTACATCCTCGTCGACCATGCGCTCTCGCGCCTGGAGAAGGGCCTGGCCGGCTTCCTGCACGTCAATGGCGAGGCCGACGACGCGATCTTCCAGACCGACGAGCCCAACGACCCGAATTCGGGCCACTGATCCACACCTCCAGGCAACGCCTGGGATACCGCGGGCCCGCACATGCGGGCCCGCTTTCTTTCCGGACCCTGAACAGAACGCGTGCAGAGCCCGGAGCGGTCGGAGATGTCGACCCCAACTGACATGGATCAAGGTGCGACCGGGCGTGCGCAGCGACACTTACCACACCAAGTCAATGTCACCTACCGGAGCAACACCATGACCCGCAACAAACCCCTCGGCCTGCTCGGCGCACTCGCCATCGTCGGTGCCATCGTGTCGGCCCCCGCCGCAGCCGCGGAATGCAAGGCCACCATCGACTCCACCGACGCGATGCAGTTCACCACCAAGAGCCTCACCGTGCCGGCATCGTGCAAGCAGTTCACCGTCACCCTGAAGCACACCGGCAAGCTGCCCAAGGCCGTGATGGGCCACAACTTCGTGCTGGGCAAGACCGCCGACATCGACGGCATCAATGCCGATGGCATGAAAGCCGGTGTTGCCCAGAACTACGTCAAGGCCGGCGATGCCCGGGTCGTGGCGTCCAGCAAGGTCATCGGTGGGGGCGAGTCGACCACCTTCACCATTCCCGTCGCCAAGCTGAAGGCCGGCGAGTCCTACACCTTTATCTGCTCGGTCCCGGGGCATGCCTCGATCATGCGCGGCACCCTGGTCAAGAAGTGATCCAACCCAACCGGCCTACCGGCCGGTATCGGACCCAACGGGCGGCCTTCGGGGCGCCCGTCTTCGTTTGCGTTGCCTCCGGCGACCGGGCGGACACAAGCGGAGCATGTATCCGCGCACGTCCCTTGCCGTCTCCGCAACACCCGTCGCGCGCGACCCTCGCATGTCTGCCGTGATTCGAATCGATCCGGCACGCACGTGACATACATCAAGGGCTCGTCCCGGGCACTGGGCGATCCTGAGTCCGCCCCGCCTCGCGGGACCCATTCCTACCTGGAGCTACTGCCATGCTGTTCGACGTTGAGAAAGTCACCGACAAGTGCACCGATGCCATCGAAGGTGCCATCCGTTCCGTTGATCCCACCGCCCAGGTGACCGTCAACGTGCCCGACCAGCGGGTTCGCATCGAAGGGCTTCTGACCGAGGGCCAGGCGATTTCCACCCTGCAGGGCATCGGCTACAGCGCCAGCACGGCTGCGCCACACAGCGGGGAAGGCAGCGAGTGCTGCGGTGGCTGTTCCTGACGGCCGGGGCTGGTGCAGGCCACCCTGCCCGGCGGCGTCCCACCCGGCGCGCCCTGTGATGGAACCGCTGCGTCGACGGCGCACGTCCCCGTCGACGCCGCTGCCATCGCGCCGGGCCTGGGACTCACCGTCGAGCGCTTCCGGGAGTTGATGGAGCACGGTCGGATCTCCACGCTCTCCGAGAAGGGCACCGGCGAGGACGAGGGCACCTTCCGTTTCACCTTCTACTACCGGAGCGAGCGCGTCCGGCTGCTGACCGACGCGGCAGGCAACCTGCTGCCCGGTCCCACGCCGTAGCCGCCGGGGCCCTCCCGCCGGACGTCATCCGTCCCCGCCCCGCCCCACGCCCCCCGAACCGCCCCCCGCTCGGCTCCTGTGCAACTGCACCGCCACCGGACGCCGGCCTGTGCGAGGGCACTGTCCCGGATTTGATCCAGGTCATCACGCCCACGCCCGCCCCCGCAGATGATGGGCCACCCCCCATCCGCCACGCGTGCCACGTCGCATTCGTGCGCCGAGGCGCCGGGACCCAGTCCGCCGAGGAGATATCCCATGGAGTTCAGGATCGACGCCGCCGGCGCCGTGCCCGACCTCACCGCCATCGAGGACGCCCTGCGCGCCTTCGATCCGGCGGCGATGGTCGACGTCCAGGCGTCCACCTCCGTCATCCGCGTGGCGGCGACCATCAACGAACACGAACTGCTCGGGATGATGCAGAGGCTGGGCCTGCCGGTGACGGCCGCCAGCATCGAGCGCGTTCCTTCGGTGTGTTGCGGAGGTTGCTCTGGCTGAGCCGCGTCACCGCCCGCGGCTGCGCGGACGCCCGTGGCATGGCGCATGCAGCGCCCCGGCCCAGGGGGCCACCCGTGGGCGACGACGACGCGGCTGACCGGAAAGGTGCGACGCAATGAAGATGCCACCCTCGATCAACGCGCTGTTCGCCAATGCCCACTCCGTGCCGGCCGCCTACCGGCCGCACCAGGCGGCGGTCGTGCGCGCGAGGCTGGGCCAACTCGCGCCGATCGTGGCGGGGCTGTCGGCGTTGTGGATCGTGGTGGATGCCACCGGACTGGGCGCGGCGAGCGTCGCGCAGGCCGCACCGGTCCGGTTGCTGATCGCGACTGCGCTGCTGGCCATCTGGCACCTGCGCGGCCGCCTGCCCATGCACGTGTGCATGGCGTCCTTCATCTGGGTGCAGGCCATCGGCTTCGGCACGCTGCAGCACATGCTCGGGCCACGCGAGGCCGGACTCAGCCTCGGCTATGGCCTGTTCCCGTTCGTCATTGCCGCGCAGCTGGCGATCTTTCCGCTGACCTGGGCGCGCAGCCTGCGCCTGGGCCTGGCGCCCGCCGCGCTGCTGTTGTCGCGGGTGCTGACCGGCCACCAGCCGCTGGACGACGCCTTCACCAATGACGTCTGGCTGCTCGTGCTGATCCTGGGGCTGTCGGCCTGGGGTGGGCATATGCAGGTGCGGCTGCTGGTCGACCTGCTGGGCGCCCAGCGCGACGCGACACTCGACCCGCTGACCGGCCTGGCAAACCGCCGCTACGCGGAGAAGCGCCTCCACTCCGATCGCGCGCACGCCCTGCGCCGCGGCGAGCCGCTGTCGGTCGCCATGGTGGACCTGGACCACTTCAAGCGGGTCAACGACACCTGGGGGCATGCCGGCGGCGACCTGGCGCTCGTCGCCGTGGCGGCCGCATTGCAGGGGCAACTGCGTGGGTCCGACCTGGGCGCCCGGTTCGGCGGCGAGGAGTTCCTCGTCGTGCTGCCCGATGCCGAAACGGCCCAGGCGCTGCGGGTCGCCGAGCGCATACGCGAACGCATCGCCGAGCTTGGGATCGAGGCACCGGGCGGAAGCTTCGGCGTGGCGGCCAGCATCGGCATTGCATCGCTGCGCGGGGACGAAAGCATTGGCGAGCTGTTGGCGCGCGCCGATGCCGCCCTGTACCGCTCCAAGGCGGAGGGCCGGAACCGCTGCACCACGGACATCCCCGTTGCGCCTTCCGACGAGCCACTCGCGTCCCCGGCCTGACATGCACCGGACGCGAGCCACGGTGCGTCGCCGCCCCCCTCGCGCCAGTCGGCGAAGCATCCCGACCTCCATCGAATGACAGCGCACGAGGGCTCCGACACCGAAGCAACCGCCGCTGTCAGGAGAATCCTCGACTGCGCCTGCCCACGCCCGCCAGCGCGGCGCTCAACGCCAGGTACGCGCCCATCAGGGCAACCCCTGCAACGCGCGCGCTGGCCGCCTGCGGCCAGGCCGCTGCGACCATCAGCAGGGCGCCGGCGATGCCGAACATCGCGATCACGCCGGATTTGTCCCGGGCCGGCAGCAGCAGGTTCACCCCGGGGATCCGGGTCCCGCGGGGAACGGACCGACGCAACTCGATCCAGCCCAGGAAGGCGACGATCTCCATCTGCATGCCGACCACCAGCAGCGGCACCGCGATGGCGATCACCAGCATCCCCACGGTCACCGCGGGCGCGCGCAGCAGCACGGCCAACGCCGCCGCCACCAGCACGGCCAGGCCCGCGCGCCACGCATTGAGCAGCGGTGTCGTGCCCGGACGGGGCCGGCGAAGCTGACGCCACAGCGCCTCCAGGGCGAACGCCAGCCCGCAAAGCGCCGCCACCCATCGCAGGGTTTCGCCGCCATCGCGCGGCGCGTTCACCGAACCGGCCAGCAGTCCGACGAACACGGCCACCAGCCAGCCCACCAGCCCGGTTTCCTGCAAAGGCGCGGTGCCCTGGAACATCGGCATCACCACCCGGCCGACGCTGGCAAGCAACACCACGGCCCATCCCAGCAGCCCCCAGCTCGCGTGGACGTCGGCCCATGGCAGCAACGGCAGTGCCCAGTCACCATGCCCTGCCAGTCCCAGCGCCATCAGCGCGCCCATTACGGCGGTGACCACCGCGGAGCCGATCGCCAGCGCGATGCCGACCGTAAGCAGCCGCTGCGCATTCGCGCGAAGCAGCGCCGGCAACGTGACCGCTGCCAGCAGCACGAAGGCACCGGTGAGCAGCAGCGCCCCCCCGCTCAACGCCATCGGCTCGGTCCACCAGAATCCGGCCAGCAGTGAAGCCGTGCCGGCATTCAGCAGCGCGTGCAGCAGGTAAGCAGAACCTGCGCCTCCGGCGGGCATGGCGCCGGCGGCCGCGGGGAGGAACTGCAGAAGGCTGCCGATCATGCTGTTGCCGAGCACCCCCAGGGTAAGTGCGTGCACCAGTGCCAGCGTGCCCGGCGCCCATCGGCTGAGCAGCAGCGACTCGCCGCCGACAGCCAGCAGGAACCCCGCGACGACGCCCCACGCCGGCGCGGTCAGCAGGAAGCACAGCGGTACGCGCGGCGACGGTGCCTGCTCAACGCGTATCTTCGCCATCGCCCTTGCCATCGACTGCGTCCCCGTCCGGCCATTGGACGGTCACGCGGGCCGAGCCCTCGTCCAGGCGTTCGGCACTCACATGCAAGCCGCGATCACGCAGCTGCTGGATCAACGGCGCGGGCAGCCTGGGCGTCAACAGTTCCAGCACCCCGCCCGGTGCCAGTGCATCGGCGGCGTCGAGCGCCCGCACCATCGGTTCGGGCGCGGGAAGCGCACGCAGGTCCAGCGATTGGAATGCGGGCGGTGACACCCCGTTGTTCCCAGGCATGTGCCGTCAGCCGGCCCGGTCGGCCTCGGGCTCGACCACGACGCGCAGCGGCGTGCAATCGCAATCCAGGCCTGCCGCGTCCATCGCCTCCAGGATTCCGGTACCGCTGTCGAGCAGCAGCTCGATACATTCGATGTCGTTCATGGGGTTGCTTCCGCATAGCGAGAGTGTAGAAGAACACGCCACGTCCGCGCCTGCCCTGACCTGGGTCAACCCGGGGCTAGCGCTTCCACTCCAGCTGCAGCCAGAGCTTGCGTGTGTCCCGCGAGAACCCGTCGCTCCGGTAGTCGGCGACCTTCACCAACGCCTGGGTTGTGGGAGACAGCGGAACCGCCAGCGAGGCGTTGAGCTCTTGCCCGTAGCGGCCGCCCGTGTCGGCCCGGAAGTCGTGGTAGGCGACCGACCACGACACCTGCCGGTCCCCGGCGACGGGTCCGAGCGTGCCGCCGGCCTTGAGGTAGCGGTCGTCGAGCCCGCCGGCAGGGACCACCAGGAACATGTCCGACCAACCGTTGAATGCGTGGAGGGTTGCCAGCGGCGTCTGCAGGGCGTGCCGGCCGTCGCCGCCCAGGTGCTCCCAGCCGGCGCGGTAGGTCACCCCCCGCAGCGCCAGTGACGGTTCGACCCGCCAGTACGCATGGTCGAACCGGAGCGGGTTGCCCGCATGGTCGCTCTGGTGGGCCGCCTCCAGTGCCAGGCCCCAGCCCTTGCCGTCCCGCGTTCGATCCAGCGTCCAGCGCGCACCCATCGTGCGCGTGGAGGCGGCTGGCTGGTCCTGGTCGTCGTGCAGGTAGAGGTAGCCGCCGATGCGTTGGGACCCCGTCTTGAACTCTCCGTCCAGAAGATGCGTATCGAGGGCGCGCTCGCGCGCCAGCGGCGCCAGCGCCTGGTCGGTGTTGACGCGATGCACGCGATCCAGCCACGCGTAGGTCACGGCTGTTGCGGTCCCGGGCTGCCAATTGACCGCGACCGCGTCGAAGGTCTGCTCGTTCTGCCGCCAGCCGACGTTGCCCACCCAGCGCTGGTTGGCCAGCAGCAGGCGCTGTCGACCTGCGGTGACGCCGGTCGTATCGGTTTTCCAACGCAGCCACGCCTGGTTGAGTTCCACGGCCCGTGGATCGGCGACCACCGGAAACCCGGTCCTACCGTTGGCGGTGCTGTTGTAGTCGTCGTCGAGGGCCGCCGTGCCTTCGGCTTCAACGTAGCCGCTGAGGGTCTCTGATGCCCGGATGCCGACCCCGGCACGTAAGCGCAACGTGGTGGCATCGGCGCGCCTCGCGAAGCCGACGTCGTCCACCTGCTCATGCCGCAGACGCGCATCCGCGCTCCACGAAAACACTTGCCCGGGCACTGCCTCGCCTGAAAATGCCGGGAAAGCGCACAGCGATGCGATGGCGAGGGTGAGCATCGCGGGCTTCTGGTTCATTGCAGGGGTTCCGGAACGGGATGCCGCGCATCCTCCACCTACGCCGGGCAACGGGCACTGATTCAGGTCAAGTGGGCGCTTGCCGTGGAAACCGCGGTCCGGACGCGGGATCCAGGAGATGGCGCAGAGAGTGTCCGCCCGAAGCCCCCCCAAAGGCTCGCGATGCCTCGCAACGCTGACCACGAGCGTCCAGCACCTCGGGGGGCCGACCCGATTCAGCGGGATCGGGGTGCTAGGATTGATGCTAGAAGCGAACGCAATCCCGGTGCGGCAGGCAGCTTGATCACGTGCAACGTCCGACTGCGCTCGATGGATGTGCGGGAACGAGAAGGGCGGCACGCTTTCGGACATGGGTCTAACAACGGTCATGCGCAGGACATGGTTTCAATGCCCCACGCGCTCCACGCGCCCCGATGCCCCAGGTGCCGACCTTGGGCAGCAGCCACGGCGTTTCCGCGACGTGGGGCATCCGGCATGAAGCGCGGGATGTTCCACCGTAGGCGAACCGTCTTCCGTATAGCGCTTGCGGTGCTCCTGACCTTGCTCTTCCAGCATGCCGCGATCGCGGCGTATGCGTGTCCGCTGGATCAAATGCCGGCGCCCGCCGATGCAGCGGTGTTCGACTGCGACGATATGGAGACGAAGGATCGCCCGGCGCTTTGCGAAAAGCATTGCAACCCGGACGACTCGACGACTCCGGAAGTGCGCAGTGCCCAGGTACCGCCCATGGTCCTGCCGCCAGTCCGGTTTGAGCTCGCAAGGACGATTCCATCTGCCTCGTCATTGCATCTCTACGAGAACGTGCCAGTCCTACGGGCCGATCCGCCACCCACCCTGCGTTTCTGCAGTCTCCTGATCTAGGCCTCCGCCCGCTCGCCGTTCGCAGTTGCCTGCCCAGGCAGCGCTTCGTGTTGCGCGTCAGGAGGTCGTCATGCACTTTTATTCCAACTTGCGCCGGTGGCGCATGGTCACGGCCTCCGCGTCGGGCCTCATCATTGGTTTTCTTGCCTTTTTCACCCCGACGACGGGTGCCGCCGAGGGCATCGCCGCCGGACAGCTCAGTTTCGAGGAGGCGGTCGCTCTTGCAGGGCGCAGTGCACCCGTCCTTGACGCGCGGTCCTCCGATGTCACGGCGGCCCAGGCAGAGGCCACCCGAGCGGCCGCATTGCCAGATCCGCAGCTGATCGTAGGCATCGAGAACCTGCCCGTGTCCGGTTCCGGCGCATTCCGCCCGGATGGCAATGACATGACCATGAAGAAGATCGGCCTGATGCAGGAATTTCCTGCCCGGGCCAAGCGCCAGGCGCGTCAGCTGATCGCCGACCGGCAGGTCGATCGTGCCCAGGCCCTCGGCGAAATCGAGCGCCTGGAGGTTCAGGAGCAGGCCGCCCAAGCCTGGCTCGCCGCGTGGGCGGCGCAGCGTGAGCTCGACTCGTATGCCGCCCTTCGCGCGCAGGCTGCCCTGGCAATCAATGTGGCGAAAGCCCGCCTCAGCGGGGGCACCGGCTCCGCGATCGATGCCATGGCGGCACAAGCCGCTGCGCTTGAAATCGAAAACCGCATCGACGGCTCCCAGGCGCGGCTTCAAGCGGCCCGCGCGAGCCTGGCTCGCTGGCTCGGGACATCGCCCGGGCACCTGCCGGCGTTCGGCGCAGCGCCCATCCTCACCGAGCTGCCGTTCCCCGAAGCCGTCCTGCTGTCAACCATCGACCGCCAGCGCGAGCTGCTCGACTGGCGCTATCGCGAAGCGATTGCCGAAGCCGAAATCGGCCTCGCCGCGGCCGACAAACGCCCCGACTGGAGCATTGCCACGGCCTACGCGCAGCGCGACGGCTCGCGCGCGGACATGATCATGGTCGAGCTCCGGATCGGCCTGCCGCTCTTCGCCGGCAATCGCCAGGATCGCGCAGTTGCCGCACGCCGCGCGGAGTTGGCTTCACTCGTCGCCGAACGCGAGGAAGCCCGGCGCGCCCAGAAGGAAGCCATCGAGCGCGCCCTGGCCGAAT
The DNA here is from genome assembly GCF_046600715.1 of Novilysobacter viscosus. Classification (NCBI taxonomy): domain Bacteria; kingdom Pseudomonadati; phylum Pseudomonadota; class Gammaproteobacteria; order Lysobacterales; family Lysobacteraceae; genus Novilysobacter; species Novilysobacter viscosus. Next base: position 245,914 of record NZ_JBJMAV010000001.1, on the reverse strand, counting down.
GGCGCGGACTGAAGCAACAGGTGGTGCGCAAGGAACGGGAAATCCTGCCGCTTGCCCAGGATCGTTCCGAGACTGCAGTCGCGGCGTTCGGCGGGGGTGGTTCGCTCCAGCCCTGGCTGGACGCGCGGCGCGACGAGCTCGAATCCCACGTGCAACATGCCCGCCATCTCGCTGAACTGGGACGCGTCTGGGCCGCACTTGCCTTCCTGATGCCACGCGAGGAGAGCGCACCATGACCACTGTCAGGAAGCAGGCCGTGATGGCCGGCACCGCCGGACTCGTGCTGCTGGCCGCCGGCCTCGGCGGCGGCTACTGGCTCGCGGGTGGCACTGGCAACGCCACGGGCAGCCAAGCACCCAACGCCGCGGGGACTGCAGAACGAAGCGAGCGGGAGGTCCTTTACTGGTACGACCCGATGGTGCCTGACCAGCGTTTCGAGAAGCCCGGGAAGTCGCCCTTCATGGACATGGAACTCGTCCCCAAGTATGCCGACGACGCCAGCACAACGGGGGTGCGCATCGATCCGGGCGTGCAGCAGAACGTCGGGATCCGGACCGAGATCGTTGAGACCGGCACGCTGGCCGGTCACCTTCGCGTGCCGGGCACCCTGACGTGGGATCTACGCAAGGAATCGATCGTCAGCACGCCGGTGGAGGCCATCATCTCCCGGCTGACCGTGAAGACGCCATTCCAGTCGGTGAGGCGCGGACAGCCGCTGGCGACGGTGCTGTCACCCACCTGGGGCAGTGCCCTGGCCGAAAGCCGCGCCCTCGCCGGGGCCAGCTCTTCCCATGCGCGTGAGCTGCAGGGTGCCGCCCAGCGGCGTTTGCGTTATCTCGGCCTGTCCGACACGACGATTACTGGCAACGGCGGCGTGGTGCTGCGCGCCCCGCGCAGTGGCGTGGTCAGCGAGATCATGGTCAGTGAAGGACAGGCTGCGATGCCCGGCACGCCGCTTTTCCGCATCAACGGCACCGACACGATGTGGCTCGAGGCGGCCATCCCGCAGGCGGGTGCCCAGGGAGTGCGGCCGGGGACGCCCGTGACCGCAACGGTCAGTGCCGCACCGGGCAGGACCTTCGAAGGCGAAGTCGAAGCCTTGCTGCCGGATATCGATGCGACCACCCGCACCCAGCGGGCCCGTGTCGTGCTGCGCAATGAAGAAGGGCTGCTGGTGCCGGGGATGTTCGCCCAGCTCACCCTGGCGCCGGAACAAGGGCGCGAAGTGCCCGTGATCCCGAGCGAGGCGCTGATCGTCACTGGCACCGACAGCCGCGTGATCATCGTCGGCCCCGACGGCGACTTCCAGCCCGTCCGCGTGACCACGGGCCGCAGCAGTGGCGGCCGGACGGAGGTTCTTTCTGGGCTGGAGGGCGGCGAACGCGTCGTCACTTCAGGGCAATTCCTCATCGACTCCGAGGCGAGCCTGTCGGGCGCCCTGGGTCGGCTGCAGGGACCTGAAGGGGACGATGCCCATCCGGCACCCCCTGCGCAGCCGGGCCCTGCGGAGGCGTCCGGGCACGAGGGCATGCAAATGCCGCCGCAGGAAGCGGATGCGCCGGACAAGGCTGGTGGGCAATGATCGCCGCGATCATCCGCGCATCAATCGGCAACCGGGTGCTGGTGCTGGTCGCGGCCGCGCTGCTGGCTGTTGCCGGGATCTGGTCAGTCCAGCACACCCCGCTGGACGCGCTGCCGGACCTGTCCGACACGCAGGTCATCATCCGCACCGAATGGCCGGGCCAGACCCCGAGGATCATCGAGGACCAGGTCACCTACCCGCTGACCACTACGATGCTGTCGGTGCCCGGGGTCAAGGCCGTGCGCGGCTATTCGTTCTTCGGCGATTCGTTCGTCTACATCCTGTTCGACGACGACACCGACCTGTACTGGGCCCGCTCGCGCGTGCTCGAGTACTTGAGCCAGGTACGCGACCGCCTGCCCGAAGGGGTCAATCCCGCCCTCGGGCCGGATGCGACCGGGCTGGGCTGGATCTACGAGTACGCGCTGGTCGACCGGACCGGCAGGAATGATCTTGGCCAGTTGCGTGCGCTGCAGGACTGGTTCCTGCGCTACGAGCTCAAGACCATCCCGGACGTGGCCGAGGTCGCCAGCGTGGGCGGCATGGTGCGTGCCTGGCAGGTGGTTCCGGACCCGCAGGCGCTGGCCGCCCGCAACGTGACGGTCTCGCAACTCGTCGATGCGCTCAAGGCCGCCAACGGTGCAACCGGTGGCTCGGTGATCGAGCAGGGCGAAGCCGAACTCATGGTGCGCAGCGAGGGCTACCTCGACAGCGGGGAGGATTTCGAGCAGATCCCGGTCACTTCCATGGACGGCGTCCCCGTCCTGCTCGGCGAAGTGGCGACCGTGCAGCGGGGACCGACCTTCCGTCGTGGCATCGCCGAGCTCGACGGGGAGGGCGAAGTCGCTGGCGGCATCATCGTGCTGCGCAGCGGCAAGGACGCGCTTGCCGCGATCGACGCGGTCAAGGCGCGACTGGAGGAATTGAAGGCGAGCCTGCCGCCGGGCGTCGAGATCGTGCCGGTCTACGACCGCTCGGAGCTGATCCGCGAGGCGGTCAGCAACCTGTCATCCAAGCTGATCGAGGAGTTCATCGTCGTCGCGCTGGTATGCGCGCTGTTCCTGTGGCACCTGCGCTCGGCCCTGGTCGCGGTGATCACGCTGCCACTGGGCATCCTGGCCGCGTTCATCGTCATGCGCTACCAGGGAATCAGCGCGAACGTGCTGTCGCTGGGCGGCATCGCGATCGCAATCGGCGCGATGGTCGATGCGGCAGTGGTCATGATCGAGAATGCGCACAAGCACCTGGAGCACTTCCAGGACGCCCACGGGCGGGAGCCCACGGGAGAAGAGCGCTGGCGGCTCATGGGCGATGCGTCCACGGAAGTAGGCCCGGCGCTGTTCGCAAGCCTGCTGGTGATCACGCTCTCGTTCATCCCGGTCTTTGCGCTGCAGGCACAGGAAGGGCGGCTGTTCTCGCCCCTGGCCTACACCAAGACCTACGCGATGGCCGCCGCTGCAGGCCTGTCGATCACGCTGATCCCGGTGCTCATGGGCTACCTGATCCGCGGAAAGATCAGGCCCGAGACGCACAATCCGGTCAATCGCATGCTGATCGCGGGCTATCGGCCGCTACTGGAGTGGGTGCTTCATTTCCCGCGCCTGACCATGGCCCTGGGCGTTGTCCTGATCGCGGTCACGCTGGTCCCGCTCGCCAGGATTGGAAGCGAGTTCATGCCGCCGCTCAACGAGGGCACGCTGCTGTACATGCCCACCGCCCTGCCCGGCCTGTCGGCGGGCAAGGCCGCGCAGCTGTTGCAGCAGACCGACAGGATGATCAAGACCGTGCCGGAAGTCGCGCACGTGTTCGGCAAGGCCGGACGCGCCGAAACCGCGACCGATCCTGCACCGATCGAAATGTTCGAAACCACGGTTACGTTCAAACCGCGGGACGAGTGGCGCCCGGGCATGACGATGGAAAAGCTGCAGCAGGAGCTCGACGCGGCGGTCAACGTGCCGGGCCTGACGAACCTTTGGGTACCGCCGATCCGCAATCGCATCGACATGCTTGCAACCGGCATCAAGAGCCCGATCGGCATCAAGGTTCTCGGACCCGACACCTCGGTCATCGAAAAGCTCAGCGAGGAAATCGAACGGGTCGCGAAAACCGTGCCAGGGGTCAGTTCCGCGGTGGCCGAGCGCGTCACCGGCGGACGCTACGTCGACGTCGAAATCCATCCCGAAGCGGCCGCCCGGTACGGCCTGAGCCAAGCCGACCTGCAACGCCTGATCGGCACGGTCGTCGGCGGGGATCCCATTGGCGAAACCATCGAGGGCCGTGAGCGATACCCCATCGTGGTGCGCTACCCCCGCGGCGACCGCGACTCCCTGGGCGCGCTGGCGCAGCTGCCGATCATCGCGCCCGGGGGCGTGCAGCTCACGCTCGACCAGGTCGCCGAGCTTTCACTGAGCCCCGGCCCCCCGATGCTGAAGAGCGAGAACGGCCGGCTCGTCGGGTACATCTTCGTGGACGTGGCCGGACGCGACCTCGGTTCGGTGGTCGAGGATCTCCAGCAGGCCGTAGCGCGCGAAGTCCAATTGCCGCCGGGCTATGGGCTTGGCTGGTCGGGGCAGTACGAGTACCTCGAGCGTGCACTGTCGAGTCTCCAGTGGGTCGTGCCGGCCTCGCTGGCGATCATCTTCCTCTTGATCTACCTCGTGTTCCGCGACTTCAGCGAGGCTTTGATCATCATGCTCAGCCTGCCGCTGGCGCTGGTGGGCGGCCTGTGGCTGATCTGGATGCTCGGACATGCGATCTCGATCGCGTCGCTGATCGGCTTCATCGCCCTGGCCGGCGTTGCCGCCGAGTTCGGCGTGATCATGCTGCTGTACCTGCGACAGGCATGGCATCGGCACCTGCGGGACAACCCCGATGCGGGGCCGGACGAGCTCGATGCCGCGATCCGGGAGGGTGCCGTATTGCGCGTTCGGCCCAAGGCGATGACGGTCGCGGTCATCCTGGCCGGCCTGATGCCGCTGTTCATCGGCACTGGGGCAGGCTCGGAGGTCATGCAGCGAATCGCCGCCCCGATGATCGGCGGCATGGTCACTGCCCCGATCCTGTCGATGTTGATCATCCCGGCGGCATATCGACTGCTGTGCCGACGCCGGATTGCCCGCAGTCGCCCAACCCCGACCACTCCCTGAGGAAACCCACATGAAAATTCTCATTGCTCCCTTGTTGTCGGTTGCGCTGCTGGCCGGCTGCTCCAAAGAGTCCGCTGAAGTCGAAACTGCCACCGCCGAGCCGGCCGCCATGCCGAGTGCGGGAACTGACGCCCGGTCGATGGGCATGTCCGAGGCCGATCATCAAGCGATGGCTACCGGCAACGCCGCTGCGGCTGGAACCGCGGCAGCCGCCAGCGGCACGGTGGTATCCATCGAACCCGCCGCCAACAGGATTGTCTTGGCCCATGGGCCTGTCGAGGCTCTGGAATGGCCTGCCATGGAGATGGGATTCATCGCAACGCCCGAGCAGGTCAGTTCGCTGCGGGTCGGCCAGAAGGTCGACTTCGAATTCCTGTCGCAGGGCCCGAACAACACGATCACCAGCATCACGCCTGCCGAGTAGACGCGTGCCACGAGCACGCTGGCGTCCCGGCCAGCACGTCAACAGATTCGCAGGCCATGCGAATACGAGACAGTTGGCGGAGAGAGTGGGATTCGAACCCACGGAAGGTTTGACCCTTCGCCGGTTTTCAAGACCGGTGCCTTAAACCGCTCGGCCATCTCTCCGCATGCAGCGGACCGTCCGCGGCATTGCGCCGCGGCGGGTCATTCTCGCACGGCGGCCGGCGCCGGGGCACGCGGCGGCGCCGGCATCGCGGCGCGTTCGAAGGCCTTCTGCTCATTCTCGCTGCAGGGGCCGCCCTTGATGTCGCGGCAGGACAGGCGCGCGGTTTCGACCAGGCCGGGCACGCGCTCGGCGAGGAAGTCGATGAACACGCGAACCGCCGGCAACAGGCCGCGCCGCGAGGCGAACACGGCGTGGAAGATGCCCTGCGGCAACCGCCATTGCGGAAGCACCACTTCCAGTTCGCCCGCCCGCACCGCCTCCGAACACACGGTTTCGGGCAGCAGGGTGATGCCCACCCCCTGGGTGGCCAAGGACATGAGCATCGGGAAGTCGAACCCCATCACCCGCGGCTTGAGGTCCACGCGCCGCACCTCGCCATCCGGCCCGTGCAGCTCCCAGCGCTGGCGTGCGTCGTCCTCGCTCATGCTGAGCGTGACGTGGTTCTCCAGGTCGTCCGGGCTGGTCGGCCGACCCTGCTTGCGCAGGTAGCCGGGACTGGCCACCAGCAGCTCCTGCACCTGGCCGAAGCTGCGCATCACCAGGCTGCCGTCGTCGTCGAGCTTTGCGCGCACGCGCAGGGCGACATCGATGCCGTCGTTGATGATGTCGACCCGACGGTTGCTGACCTGCAGTTGCACCCGCACCTGCGGGTAGCGCGCCAGGAACTCCGGCAACAACTGCGGCATCTGCTGCTGGGCGATGCCGACCGGCACGCTGACCCGGATCACGCCCCGCGGCTCGGCGCTCAGCCGGTCCACGACCTCACGTGCCGCTTGCGCCTCGGCCAGCATCGACTGCGCGTGGCGGTAGACGCTGTTGCCCACTTCCGTCACCGCGAACCGACGGGTTGAGCGCTGCAGCAGCCGCACGCCCAGGTCGGTCTCCAGCTGGCTGATGCGGCGGCTCAGGCGGGACTTGGGAATTCCCAGCGCCCGCTCGGCCGCGGCGAATCCGGAGTGCTCGACCACCATCGCGAAGTAGTACAGGTCATTGAGGTCATGCATGGCCCAAGTTCCACCATCAGAACAGTGGATGGCATTTGAACAGGTTTATCCCACTCGGGCAACGGCCCAGCTCAAGGCGAACTTGCAGCGCCAGCCACGCCGGCAGGGGCGGCTGGCGTGTGCCTTCGAAGGTGCATTGGAGGGTCGCAGCGGCGATTCAACCGACCCGGTCGATCCCGCCCATGTAGGGCCGCAGCACGTCGGGCACGGTGATCGAGCCGTCGGCGTTCTGGTAGTTCTCCATCACCGCGATCAGGGCGCGACCCACCGCCACGCCCGAGCCGTTGAGGGTGTGCACCGGCTCGGGCTTGCCCGACTCGGGATTGCGCCAGCGCGCCTGCATGCGGCGGGCCTGGAACGCCTCGCAGTTCGAGCACGAGGAGATCTCCCGGTACGTCCCCTGCGAGGGCAGCCAGACCTCCAGGTCGTAGGTGCGGGCGGCGGCAAAGCCCATGTCGCCGGTGCACAGCAGCACGCGCCGGTACGGCAGGCCGAGCTTCTCCAGCACGACCTCGGCGCAGCGGGTCATGCGCTCGTGTTCGTCGTTGCTTTCGGCGGGCCGCGCGATCGAAACCAGCTCGACCTTCTCGAACTGGTGCTGGCGGATCATGCCGCGGGTGTCGCGGCCGTGGCTGCCGGCTTCGGCGCGGAAGCACATCGAAAGGGACGTCATGCGCAGCGGCAGGTCGGCGTCCTCGACGATGGTGTCGCGGACGATATTGGTCAGCGGCACTTCGCTGGTGGGGATCAGGTAGCGCCGGCTGTCCCCTAGCTGGGTGGAGAACAGGTCTTCTTCGAACTTGGGCAGTTGGCCCGTGCCGAGCATGCTTTCGGCATTGACGATGAAGGGCACGCTGGTTTCCTGGAAACCGTGCTCGCCGGTGTGCAGGTCGAGCATGAACTGGGCGAGCGCGCGATGCAGGCGGGCGACGCCACCGCGCAGCACGGTGAAGCGCGCGCCGCTGAGCTTGGCGGCGGTGTCGCCGTCGAGCATGCCGTCGCGCGCGCCCAGCTCGACGTGGTCCTTGACCGGGAAGTCGAATTCGCGCGGCGTGCCCCAGCGGTGCAGCTCGACGTTATCGGCCTCGTCATTGCCATGGGGCACGTCGGCCTGCGGCAGGTTGGGCAGGCCCAGCGCGATCCCGTCCAGTTCGGACTTGATCGATTCCAGCCGGGCCTCGCTGGCCTTGAGTGCATCGCCCATGCCGGCGACTTCGGCCAGCAGCGGTGCCACGTCCTCGCCTTTCGCCTTGGCCTGCCCGATCGCCTTGGATCGTGCGTTGCGGTTGGCCTGGAGTTCCTGCGTCCGCACCTGGATCTGCTTGCGCTCGACTTCAAGCGACTCCATCAGCGCCGCGTCCAGGTCGAAGCCACGCGACTGCTTGAGGCGGGCGGCGAGCTCGACGGGGTTCTGGCGCAGGAGGATGGGATCAAGCATGGCGGGGCCGGTGTCGCGGGAGGGGGCGGCGATTATCGCCCGGCGGCGCCCGCTTTGCCGACCCGTGCCAGAATGCCGATCCCGCCCGGCCTACGGTGTCCGATGCCACGCACCCCGTCCCAACCTCCGCGCCGCAATTTCCAACTGGCCGACTGGACGCCCGCGCGACGCGCGTGGCTGTGGGTGGCGGCGGCCTTCGTCGCCGGACTGCTGCTGTTCGTGATCGTGCGTCCCGATGGCCAGTCGCCGGCTACCGACGACGACGCCCGCCCGACCGCCGCCCGCGCCGAGTACGACCCGCTGCCCGCGCCGCTGCCCGCGGGGGCGGCCGACGCCAGCGGCATGGACGAGGAACGGCTGCGCCCGCCGGAGCCCGAAGAACGCCCGCAACTGGTGGAAGCCCCGCCACCCCCGCCGCCCCCACCGCTTCCGCCCGAGCCGCCGGTTGCACCCGCGACGACGCCCTCCGGCGTGCCGATGGCCCGGGGATCGCGGCCAGAGCCGATCGAAGGCCGCATGCCGCCCCCGTCCTACCCGGCCCAGGCCTTGCGCCGCGGCGAATTCGGCACCGTGGTGGTACGCGCCGAGGTAGGCCCGGACGGCGTGCCCACGTCGGTCTCGGTCGCCCGCAGCAGCGGTTCGCGCACCCTGGACCGCGCCGCGGCCGCGGCGGTCAATCGCTGGCGCTTCCGCCCCGCCCAGCTCGAAGGCCGGCCCACGGTCGGCAGCGTGCTGGTCCCGATTGAATTCAAACCGCGCAGGTAACCCTCGCCATGACGCTACGAAAGCCCGCCCCCCGCGCCGACCGGCCAAGCCGCCTGGTCTGGCTGATGGTCGCAACCGCGCTGGCGCTCATTGCGGCGTGGATGCTGCGTCCGTCCGACGAACACGCCGGCACCGGACCGGGTACGGACGAAATGCAGGCGTCGCCAGACAGTGCGGCCAATCCTGCCACTGGCACGCTTGATGACGTGCGCTCGGCCGCAGCGCCCGACGGGACGGCCGCCGTCATGCGCGCGGCAACGGCGCCGGCAGAACCCGTGCCCGCCAGCGCCATCCCGCCGGCCTTCCCGCTCGAGGCGGTCCGTCGCGGCGAGAGCGGGCGGGTCGTGCTGAAGGTGCCGGTGACCGTCGCCGGCGCCCCGGGCGCGATCTCGGTGGTGACCACCAGTGGTTCGGAGCTGCTGGACCGGACCGCGGTGGAGGCGGTGTCGCGCTGGCGTTTCGTGCCGGCCCGCGACAAGGGTCGCGACGTGGCGTCCACGCTGGAGATCCCGATCGACTTCAGGCCGGCGGACTGACCGCGCGCAGCCCCATCCCCGCACCGGTGGCGAGTGCCACGAAGCCGGGAAACGACGTCGCAACGTTCTCCACGTCGCCCACCACTACCTGCTCCGACGCAACTTGCGCGGCGACGGCGAAGCTCATCGCGATGCGGTGGTCGCCGCGGCTGTCCACTACGCCCCCGCGGATGGATCCACCCTCGATCACCGCACCATCGGGCGCCTCGTCCACGCGAACGCCCAACGCGCGCAGGCCCCGGGACATGGCGGCGATGCGGTCCGATTCCTTGACCCGCAACTCGGCTGCGCCGCGCACCACCGTGCGACCCCGTGCCGCCGCCGCGGCAACGAACAGGGCCGGGAACTCGTCGATCATGTCGGGCACCCAGGCCTCCGGCACCTCGATGCCCGCGAGCGGCGCATGCCGCACCACCAGGTCCACCACCGGTTCACCCCCGGTCGAACGCGGGTTGTCCTCGACGATGTCCGCGCCCATCGCCCGCAGCGCGCGCAGCAGCCCGGTGCGCCGCGGGTTCATGCCCACCGCGCGCAGCCGCAGCTCCGATCCGGGCACGATGCTGGCCGCGACGATGAAGAAGGCCGCCGAGGAAAAGTCCGCCGGGACGTGGACCTCGGTCGCATGCAGCACGTGTCCGCCCGCCAGCGTCGCGCAGCCGGGCGAGAAATCGATCGGCCAACCGAACGCGGCGAGCATCCGCTCGGTGTAGTCGCGGGTCGGGTGCGGTTCGCGCACCCGCGTGGTCCCGCTGGCATACAGGCCGGCCAGCAGCACCGCCGACTTCACCTGCGCGCTGGCCACGGGCAACGCGTACTCGATGCCGCGCAGTGGCTGCCCTCCATGGACGCGCAGCGGCGGACGACCCCCTTCGCGCGCGTCGATTCGTGCGCCCATGCGCTGCAGGGGTTCGATCACCCGCGCCATGGGCCGTGCCGAGAGCGATGCATCGCCGGTGAGGCTGCTGTCGAAAGCCTGTCCGGCCAGCACCCCGGCCAGCAGCCGCATGCCGGTACCCGCGTTTCCACAGTCGATCGGGCCGCCCGGGTGCAGCCCGTGCAGGCCAACGCCATGGACCACGCGCTCGGACGCCGCCGGCGCTTCGATCCGCACCCCCATCTGCTGGAACGCACGCGCGGTCGCCCGCGTGTCCTCGCCTTCCAGGAAACCGTGGATGCGCGTCGTTCCCTCGGCCAGCGCACCGAGCATCACCGCCCGGTGCGAGACGGACTTGTCGCCCGGCACGCAGACCTCTGCGCGCAGCGGCCCGCCCGCCATCGCGTGCCAGGCATCGGAACGGAGGGTGCTCAACGCCGTGGGCTTCGCGGGCGCGGGCGAACCCCGGCCGTGTGGGCCGGCTCAGCCATGCCGCTGCTGGAAGTCGCGCATGAAGCCGGCCAACGCCTCGACGCCCGCTTCCGGCATCGCGTTGTAGATCGACGCGCGCATGCCTCCCAGGGCGCGGTGGCCCTTGAGCGAGATCAGGCCGGCGGCTTTCGCCTCGGACAGGAACGGCTTGTCCAACGCCTCGTCGTGGAGGAAGAACGGCACGTTCATGCGGGAGCGCACCGCAGGTGCAACCTCGTTGCGATAGAAGCCACCCGAGCCGTCGATGGTCGTGTACAGCAGCGCCGACTTGCGCGCGTTGCGTGTGGCGAACTCCTCCACCCCGCCCTCGGCCAGCATCCACTTGAACACCAGCCCGGCCAGGTACCAGTTCCAGGTGGGTGGCGTGTTGAGCATCGACTCCCCTTTCAGGTGGCTTCGATAGTCGAGGATGTCCGCACGCGGCTGTCCCGTGCGCTCGAGCAACTCCTTGCGCACGATCACCACGCTGACGCCCACCGGGCCCAGGTTCTTCTGCGCGCCGGCGTAGATCACCCCGAAGCGCGAGACGTCCAGGGGCTCGGACGCGATCGACGAACTGAAGTCGGCGAACAGCGGGACTTCGCCCACGTCGGGGATGTCGCGGAACTCCACGCCATGGATGGTCTCGTTGGCGGTGACGTGCACGTACGCCGCGCCCGGCGTGAGGCGCCACTCACCGCGCGGCGGGATGTCGCGGAAGCCACCGGCCTCGCCATCGGCGGCGATGTTCGCGGTGACGTAATGCTTCACCTGCTTGAGCGCGGTCTTGCCCCAGTGGCCGGTCACGACGTAGTCGGCGACCTGGCCGGAGTCGGCGAAGTTGAGCGCCAGCAGGGCCTGCTGGGTGGTCGCCCCGCCCTGCAGGAACAGCACTGCGTAGTCGTCCGGGATCGACATCAGTGCGCGCAGGTCGGCTTCGGCCTCCGTCGCCACCTGAATGAACTCGGGTCCGCGGTGGCTGAGTTCGACGATGGACGCGCCCACGCCCCGCCAGTCGAGCATTTCGGCCTGTGCCTGCTCCAGGACGGCCTGCGGCAGGGTGGCGGGGCCGGCACTGAAATTGAAGGCACGGGTCATGGAACGCTCCGGCTGGATGGGGGTCCCACAGTATGCCGCAGCGCAGCACGGTGCCACCCGACGGCCCGGATCGGGGCGTCCCGGCCCCCGTGCGTGCATCCTTTTCACCGCCCCGCCCGTCTACTGGATGACGCCGACGTTTCCCGGAGCCGCCATGTCCCTGCGCGACGCCCTGCGCATTCCCGCCGCCGAGATCACCGACGAGGCGATCTACCGCGACCGTCGCCGCCTGCTGGCGGCCTTTGCGGCCGCCCCCGCGCTGGCCCTGGCCGGCTGTGCCCGGTCCGCCCCGCCGCCTCCGGCCTCCAGCGTCCGCATCAGCCCGCAACAGGCCCGCGCGGGCTTTACCACCGACGAGCCGCTGACCACTTACCAGGACGTCACCAGCTACAACAACTTCTACGAGTTCGGGACCGGCAAGTCCGACCCATCTCGCGCGGCCAAGACGCTGCGCACGTCGCCATGGCCGGTCGCCGTCGGCGGCGAGTGCGCCAAGCCCGGCACGGTGTCGCTGGGCGACCTGGTCGGGGGCCTGGCGCCTACCGAGCGCGTCTACCGCCTGCGCTGCGTGGAGGGCTGGTCGATGGTGATCCCATGGCTGGGCGTGCCGCTGGCCGATGTGCTCAAGCGGTTCGCCCCCACGTCGAAGGCCAGATTCGTGGCCTTCACCACCCTGGCCGACCGCCAGCAGATGCCGGGAATCGCCTACCGCTCGATCAACTGGCCGTACCGCGAAGGCCTGCGCATCGACGAGGCCATGCACCCGCTCGCGTTCCTGGCCACCGGCCTCTACGGCAAGCCGCTGCCCCAGCAGAACGGCGCGCCACTGCGCCTGGTCGTGCCGTGGAAGTACGGGTTCAAGAGCATCAAGTCGATCGTCGCCATCGACTTCGTGGAAAAGCGGCCGCGCACGGCATGGAACGACCTGCAGCCGAGCGAGTACGGGTTCTTCTCAAACGTGAATCCCAACGTCGACCACCCGCGCTGGAGCCAGAAGACCGAGCGGCGCATCGCCGGGACCGGCAGCAAGCTCTTCGCCGACCGCGTCCCGACGCGCCTGTTCAACGGTTATGCCGACCAGGTCGCAGGGCTGTACACCGGCATGGACCTGCGCAAGTGGTTCTGACCCGGACGGCGCGCTGATGGCGGCGCCGGCCCGCCGCAAGACCCCGCCCACTGTGCTGGCGGCCAAGGCCGCGGTGCATGCACTGGCGCTGGTGCCTGCGGCCATCCTGGCCTGGCAGATCCGCCAGGAGTGGTTGACCGGCAGTGGCGGGCTGGGTGCGGACCCGGTGGCCGAGATTGAACATCGCCTGGGGACCTGGGCGCTTCGCCTGCTGCTGCTGACCCTTGCGATCACCCCGCTGCGCCAACTTACCGGGCTGGCTTCGCTGCTGCGCTTGCGCAGGATGCTGGGCCTGTACGCCTTCTTCTACGCGACGCTCCACCTGGCCGCCTATCTGGTGCTGGACCTTCGCGGGTACTGGGCGCTGGTGTTCGAGGAAATCATCGAGCGGCCCTACATCACCGTCGGATTCGCGGCGTGGCTGCTGCTGGTGCCACTCGCCGTGACCTCGACCCAGGCGGCGATGCGGCGGCTGGGCCGGCGCTGGGGGCAGTTGCACCAGCTGGTGTACCTGATTGCCGCCCTTGCCGTGCTGCACTTCTGGTGGATCGTGAAGTCCGATGTCCGCGAGCCGCTGCTGTATGCCGGCATCCTTGCGGTCCTGCTGGGCTGGCGCGCGGCGCGTGCATGGCGGCGGCGTCGCGCGGCGGCGGCCAATGCCCCGGCCAGCCGCGCCGGTGCTCAGCGCGTGCCGTAAAGCAGCAGCAGGCTCAGCGCCCCCGACAGCAGCAACGCTGCGAGCAGCAGCCACGGCAATCGACGGGCGGATTCGACCATCCCCGCGGGTGCCGGCCCTTCCGCCGACAGGACCGGTGGGTCGCGGCCGGGCGCCGCCAACGCCGCGTTTCGCGGCGCAGGACGCGGCGCCTCCAGCACGAAGCGGCACCCCTCGATGGCCAGTTGGTCGCCTGCGCGAAGCACGCCATGCCGCACGGCGTGTCCGTTGACCCGGCTGCCCTGCTCGGAGCCCAGGTCACGCAACACCGCGCCCTGCTCGCAGGGCACCAGGCGGGCATGGCGGTCCGCCAGCCCGGGCTCGTCGAGCCTCACTTCGCAGTCGCGGGCGCGGCCGATGGTGACCGCCTGCTCGAGGGGGTGGCAGCGACCGTGCAACGGCCCGCCCACCCCACGCAGCACCAGCCGTGACTCGGCGTCAACCGGCGCGTCATCGTCGGGCGCCGCTTCCGGCTCATCCCCCAGCAGCACGAGTTCGACGCCTTCCAGGAAGATCGCATCGCCCGGGCGCAACATCGCCATGCGCCGTACCGGTCGGCCGTTGACGTGCACACCGCGCGCGCCCTCGGCCAGTTGCATCCAGATCCCGCGGCGGTCGATGCACAACTGCGCCAGCATGGGCTGGCCTGCCTCGACCAGAGCCATGTCGCCGCGAACATCCCGGCCCACGGCGTGCACGCCCGGTGGCAGCACCAGGTCGGCAAGTTCGCGGTCGGGGCGTCGCAGTCGGAGTTCGTTCACGCCGGCGCAATCTAGCACGCTGCCGCGCCGTGCCATCTGGCGCCGCGCCACGCTTGGAGCGTCACGCGCTCGGCCGCACAATGGGCGTCCGATTCCAAGCGGCCTCCCCCATGTCCAGCATCGACATCCGCCACGCCCACTCCCTGACACCCGCGCGGGCCCGCGTGGCGGTGCAGGAGGTGGCCGACAAGCTTGCAGAGCGCTTCGGCGTCACCTGCGCCTGGCAGGGCGACATCCTGACCTTCAGCCGCAGTGGCGTGGACGGCCGCATCGCGCTGGCCCCGCAGGAGCTGCACGTCACCGCGCAACTGGGTTTCCTGCTCAGCGCCATGAAGGGTCCGATCGAGAGCGAGATCCACCGCGTGCTCGGCGAACGCTTCGGCTGAACTCCCCTGCTGCCGCCGCCGGGATGAAACCCCGGGGCAACCCGTGCGATGGTGCCGTGGCACCCAACCCCCAGGAGGCACCATGGCTACCCGAAACGCCCGTAAACGCCCCGCATCCGCACGCAGCGGTGACGACGCCGCAAGGCCCGGCCCCCAGCGCACCGAATCCCAGGGCGAGCAGCTCTCGCGCTCGCTGACCGAATCCGCGCAGCAGATCTGGCTGGCAGGCATGGGCGCGTTCAACCGTGCGCAGGCCGAGGGCTCGCGCCTGTTCGAAGGCCTGGTCCGCGACGGGATGGGCATCGAACAGCAGACCCGGCGCGTGGCCGGTGAGCAGGCAAAGGCCGCCCTTCGCACGGTCGAGAGCACGGTGGAGACCGCCCGCGACAAGGCGGTCGATGGCTGGGACCGGCTTGAGAAGGGGTTCGAAGAGCGCGTGCACCGGACGCTGGAGCGGATCGGTGTGCCCGACCGGAACGACCTGGCCGAGTTGAGCCGGCGCGTCGACGCCTTGACCGCGGAATTGAGGCGGCAGGCGCCTGCGAAGCCGTCCAAACCGCGCGCCTCCGCCGGCTCCAGGGCTTCCGCGTCCGGGGCCACCCGGGGCAAGGCGAAACCCGTCGGCACCGGTGCCCGCTCCACAGCGAAAACCGCCTCACCCGCCGCGAAGAAGCCGGCGGCGCGGAAGGTCGCATCGAAAGCACCACGGCCCTCCTCGCGCTCTGCGAAGGCACCTGCGCGACCGTCGGCGCCGCGGGGTACCCGCCGCTGACGAACCTGGACGAATCCGCGGACCGGCTGCGCGACTTCCTGTCGACGCACCGGCGCGTGTTCGTCCTGACCGGCGCGGGCTGCAGCACCGCGTCGGGCATTCCCGACTACCGCGGAGAGGACGGGGCCTGGAAGCGGACCGCGCCGGTCACCTACCAGGCATTCACCACCGAGCCGGCCATGCGTTCGCGCTACTGGGCACGCAGCTTCGTGGGTTGGCCGCTGGTCGAGCGCGCGCGGCCCAACACGGCGCACATTGCCCTGGCAGACGCGGGTCGGCGTGGCCGGCTCACGGCGCTGGTGACCCAGAACGTGGACGGCCTGCACCAGCGGGCCGGAAGCCCGGGGGTCACCGACCTGCACGGGCGCATCGATGCCGTTGCCTGCCTTGCGTGCGGGTATCGCTCCAGCCGCGCGGCGCTGCAGCAGCAACTTGCCGCGCTCAACCCCGGCTGGGCCCCTCGCATTGACGGCCCCGCGCCGGACGGCGATGCGGATGTCGACGACGCGGCCATCGCCGGGTTCCGCATACCGGCCTGCGACCGCTGTGGCGGCGTACTCAAGCCCGACGTGGTGTTCTTCGGGGAAAACGTGCCGCGCGACCGGGTGGCCGCCGCTGCCGGGGCACTGCAGCAGGCGGACGCGATGCTGGTGGTGGGTTCTTCGCTGATGGTCTATTCGGGCTATCGCTTCGCCCGCGCGGCGCACGAAGCCGGAAAGCCGCTGGCGATCCTGACCCGCGGCGTGACCCGCGCCGACCCGTTGGCGACGCTCAAGCTGGACGCCGATTGCGGTCCGGTCCTCGCCGCCGCCTGGTAGCTGACGGTCGCTAGCCGGTTGTAATCGACGGTACGTCGGTGCGCGCCGCCACCCGCAGCCGGTCCGTCCCTCGCGCTTGGCGCCGTACAGCGCCGCGTCCGCCCGGCGCAACATCGACGAAAGATCCTCGCCCGGCTGGCACTCGGCCACGCCACCACTGAGCGTGCAGCCGAGCGACGCCTGGGCCAACCGGAGCTGCGGGGTGAAGCCCGGCAGCGGTACCGACATGTCGGTGCGGGCTGCCGGAGCCCGTTCCGCTCGACACGTAGCCCATTGAGTTCGCTGCCTGGATCGGGGGCCCGCTGCGGGCTCGGGACGGGAAGCACGAGAACCGGCCACGCCTCACGGGCACGGACCGCACATGCATCCCGGCGCCAACGGTAACGGCCGGCCGGTCCCCGCCTTTGGCGGGATCCAGCCGTGCCACCGCGGCGATGCGTCAGCGCAGCAGCAGCACCGGGACGGCGCAGGTCCGCAGCATGGTCGTCGTGGTGCTGCCCACGATGAGCCGGCGGATGCGCGATTGGCCGTAGGCGCCCATCACCAGCAGGTCGATGCTGTCCTCGCGCACGGCATCGGCAATGACCGTGTCCGCCTGGCCTTCGCGCAGCGCAATCGACGGATCGAACCCGGCATCCGACAGCACGCCCGTCGCCCAGGCGAGTTGGGACCGTGCCGCGTCGTCGTCCTTCCCCACCATCAGCACGCGTACCTCCAGTCCCCGGAACAGCGGACTGGCGGCGACCATCTCGATGCCCTTTCGCGTGGTCGCGCTGCCGTCGAACGCCACCAGCACGCGGTGGATCGGACGGAACGCGCGCGAGGCCACCAGCAGCGGACGGTGCACTGCCCGCACCACGCGCTCCAGGTTGCCTCCCAGGTGGCCCTTGGCGAAGTCGGCGTGCCCCCCGCGCTTGCCCAGCACGAACAGGCGCACGCCAGGCTCCAGTTCGGTCAGCGTGTCCACCAGCCCCCCATGGCGCTGGCGGATATCGGGGGTGGCTGCACCCATCGCGATGGCGAAGCCGCGAGCCTCCTGCAGCAGCAGGCGCCCCTGTTCCTGCGCCAGCGCGCTGCGGCGCTCATCCAGTTGGGCCAGTTCATCGAGCAGGCTTTCCTGCTCGCCCAGGCCCAGGTTGCCGCTGTAGTCGGCGACCGGCGCGGCCTCGGGATGGCGGTCCAGTACGTGCAGCAGCTCCAGCGACGCACCCAGGCGCGCGGCGGCCCAGCCGGCGTGGCGGGCGACGCTCTCGGTGTAGGTCGACCGATCGATGGCGGCCAGCACGCGGCCTTCGGCGTGGATCAGTGGCGTGGTCATGGCGCTCTCCTCAATGGCCCGACAGGCGTTCGACGGCATCGGGCTTGTCGTGCACGCCCAGCCGATCCACCAGCGTCGCGCTGGCCTCGTTCATGCCGATCAACTCGACCCGGGTGCCCTCACGGCGGAACTTGAGCACCACCTTGTCCAGCGCACCCACTGCGCTGAGATCCCAGAAGTGCGCCCGACTGACGTCGATGCGCACGTGCTGCAGCACCTCCTTGAAGTCGAACGCGGCGATGAAGGTTTCGGCCGAAGCGAAGAACACCTGGCCGGTCACCGTGTAGTGGCGCGCCGCGCCGTCTTCAGCCGACACCGAACCGACGTGCAGCACCTGCCCGACCTTGCGGGCGAAGAACAGCGCCGACAGCAGCACGCCGGTCAGCACGCCCTTGGCGAGGTCGTGGGTCAGCACGGTCACCACGACGGTGGCGACCATGACCAGGCTGGAGGATCTGGGATGCGACCTGAGGTCGCGCACCGAGGCCCAGCTGAAGGTACCGATCGACACCATGATCATCACCGCCACCAGCGCGGCCATCGGGATCTGCCGCACCCAGGGGCTGGCGAACACCACCAGCAGCAGCAGCACCACGCCGGCCACCAGGGTGGACAGGCGCCCGCGACCACCGGATTTCACGTTGATCACCGACTGCCCGATCATCGCGCAGCCGGCCATGCCGCCGAGGAAGCCCGAGGCGATGTTGGCCACGCCCTGCCCGGTCGATTCGCGGTTCTTGTCGCTGGGCGTGTCGGTCAGGTCGTCGACGATCTGCGCGGTCAGCAGCGACTCCAGCAGCCCGACCACCGCCAGCGTCGCCGACACCGGCAGGATGATCCACAGGGTCTCCAGGTTGAGCGGCACGTCGGGCAGCAGGAACACCGGCAGGCTGTCGGGCAGCTGGCCCATGTCGCCGACGGTGCGGATGTCGAGATTGAGCAGCAGGGCGATCACTGTCAGCACCACGATCGCCACCAGCGGCGAGGGTACGGCGCGGGTGAGGTACGGGAACAGGTAGATGATGCCCAGGCCGGCGGCGGTCATCGCGTACACCGTCCACGGCACCCCGGTGAGCTCGGGCAGCTGGGCCATGAAGATCAGGATCGCCAGCGCATTGACGAAGCCGGTGATCACCGAGCGCGAGATGAAGCGCATCAACGTGGCGAGCTTGAGCACGCCGGCCAGGATCTGCAGCACCCCGGTCAGCAGGGTCGCGGCCAGCAGGTACTGCAGGCCGTGGTCGCGCACCAGGGTGACCATGACCAGGGCCATCGCGCCGGTGGCGGCGGAGATCATGCCCGGCCGGCCGCCGGTGAAGGCGATGACCACGGCAATGCAGAACGAGGCGTAGAGGCCGACCTTGGGGTCGACGCCGGCGATGATGGAAAAGGCGATCGCTTCGGGAATCAGCGCGAGCGCGACGACGAGGCCGGCGAGGACGTCGCCACGGATGTTGCCGAGCCAGTCCTGGCGCAGCCGGGTGAGCGTATTCAAGATGCGGTGTCCACAAGTGATGCGAAGGCGCCGGAACGGCCGGCGGCAGGGGCGTGCGGCCGCGGGCGCGGTCCACAGGGCAACGGCATCGGGCGCTAGGGCGGCGTGGACACGTGGGAGGGACTCGCTGGACAGGGCAGGCCGGAAAGACTCGACGGCGCTGCGAAGCCGCGCATTCTACACGTCGGGTCTGGCGCCTTGAACCGGCGCATGCCCGCGCAGCAGCATCAGCTGGCCCTGAACGCAGATAGCCATCGCCTCCCCTGCGCGGCGCTCGATCAAGGCGCCGCCGGTAAACGCGGAGAACGCGGGCAGCATGGTCAGGCCCGGGCGGAGCCAGAACACCGGCCAGCGCCGGCGCATCCCCGGCAGCGAGACGCATGGGTGCAGGTGCCCGCACAGCACGTGCAGGGACGGGTGGTCCTGCGGTGCATGCCGCAGGGCGAACGGGCCGTCATCCACCGCCTCGCCCAGCAGCTCCAACCCGAGCCCGGCGCGGGCCAGCGCCCGGTCATGGTTGCCGACCAGCGCCGCGACGCGCAAACCGACGTGGCGAGCGCGCCAGTCACGCCAGGTACGCTGCCACGCGGTGTCGTTGACGGGGCCGTGCAGGACGTCGCCGAGCATCCACAACTCGCGTGCGCCACTCACTTCAAGCAGCCGATCCAGCCGCCCCAGGTCGTCGGAGGTGCCGCCGGCCGGCAAGCTGATGCCGGCGCGCCGGAACACGTCACCCTTGCCCAGGTGAAGGTCTGCGATGAGCAACCGCTCCCTCTTCGGCCAGTACAGGGCGCGCTCGCCATACAGGCGCATCGACTCGCCGGCGATGGCCAGGTCGAGGGTCGCGGCCGGGCCCGGGTCACCCGCCATGGCGCTGCTCCAGCTGCTGGGCGGCGCGGGCCACCCGGGTGCTCCAGTCCTCGGTGCTGAGCTGGCCACGCATGCTCTCGGCCCACAGCGGGAAGGACAACGGCGTCAGGCTGCGCGGCGTGCGCAGGTCGATGGCGAGCCCCGCCAGTTCGTCCAGCGCGCCCCGCAGGCGGCGGACTTCCAACTGGCTGGAGAACACCTCGCGCTCGGCCTGCTCAAGAAGGAGGTGGCCCGGGTCGTGCTGGCGCAGCACGTCGAACAGCAGGCCACTGGATGCCTGCAACTGGCGCATCGACCGCGGTGCCCTGCCGGGCAGCGACGGCGGCAGGAGCCCGGCGATGCGCGCCACCTCGCGGAACTGGCGGCGTGCCAGCTCGCCCAGGTTGAGGCTTACGCGCAGGTCGTCCTCCAGGCCGTCGGCGGTCAGCATCGCCATCAGTTCGCGCTCGTCGAGCATGTCCTGCCCGGCGGGCGACAGCGCCAGCCCGTAGTCGTTGAACGCCAGGCTGAAGGTGTTGCGGCGCAGCCGTCCCCAACGCAACGCCAACAGCGCCGCCAGACCCTCGTGCACCAGCCGGCCGGCGAACGGGAACAGGAACAGGTGGCGCCCGTCGCGCCGGCGCGTGGTTTCCACAAGCAGCCGCCCGGGCACTGGCAGCGATGACAGCTCGGCCTGAAGCGCCAGCAGCGGCCGCATCGCGCGCATCTCCGGGCTCGCATCGGGGTCGGCGAGTACCGCCTGCACCTCCCGCGCCAGCTCCGAGGACAGCGGCATGCGTCCGCCGGCCCACTTCGGCACGCGGCCATCGCTGGCGGCCGCCCGGCGCACGTAGGCGGTCATGTTCTCAAGCCGTACCAGCACCAGGCTGCGCCCGGCGAACTGGAAGCGATCGCCCGGCCGCAGCCGGGCGATGAAGCTCTCCTCGACGGAGCCAAGTCCGCCGCCTTTCATGTACTTCACCGACACCGCGCCGTCGCTGGTGATGGTGCCGATCGACAGGCGGTGCCGGAACGCGACGCGCCGGTCCTCCACGCGATAGCGCCCCGCGTCATCGCGCACTACGCGCCGGAAATCGGGGTAATGCTCCAGGGCCCGGCCGCCCTGCACGATGAAGTCCAGCACCGCCTGCCAAGCCACCTCGTCCAGCCCCGCGAAGGCGTGCGTACCGCGCACCTCGGCCAGCAGCGCGTCGCCCTCGAAGCCCCCGCCCAGCGCCAGCGTCACGCAATGCTGCGCCAGCACGTCCAGGCTCAGTCGCGGTGGCAGCCGTGCTTCGATCTCGCCCCGCGCGACGACCCGGCGCGCCGCGGCGAACTCCACCAGTTCCAGCGCGTGCGACGGCACGCAGACGATCTCACCCGACTCACCGGGCCGGTGCCGGGCGCGGCCGGCGCGTTGCAGCATCCGCGCCGCGCCTTTGGGGCTGCCCACCTGAAGCACCTGGTCGACGGCCGGGAAGTCGACGCCCAGGTCCAGGCTGGAGGTGGCGACCACGCAACGGATACTGCCGTCGCGCAAGCCGACCTCGGCGGCAGCGCGCAGCTTCGGGTCCAGCGAGCCGTGGTGCAGCGCGAGCGTGTCGGGCATTTCGGGCCACACCGCCGACAGCGCCTGGTGCCAGAGCTCGGCCTGCGCGCGGGTGTTGGTGAACAGCAGGCTGATGCGTTGCTTGAACAGCTGCTCCACCACCCGCGACAGCTGCGACAGACCCAGATGCCCCGCCCAGGGAAACCGCGTACCGGCCGGCGGGATCAGGGTGTGCAGGGTCATGGCGCGCGGCCGCACGCCGGCAACCAAGGGTGCATCCGGCAGGTGGGGCAACAGCACGTCACGTGCCTCCCCGAGGTTGCCCAACGTCGCCGACAGGCCCCAGATCCGCAGCGCGGGCGCCAGCGTGCGCAATCGCGCCAACGACAGCTGCAGCAGCACGCCGCGCTTGTTGCCGAGCAGTTCGTGCCACTCGTCCACCACCACGCTGCGCAGCCCGCTGAAATGCGCGGCAGTGTCGGGATACGACAGCAGCAGGGACAGCGATTCGGGCGTGGTCACCAGTACGTCCAGCCGGCCGGCCCGCGCCAGCCGGCGGTCGCGCGCGGACGCATCGCCCGTTCGCAGCCCGACCTGCCAGTCCAGGCCGAGCGCCTCGATTGGCTCGCGCAGGGCACGCACGGTGTCGGTGGCCAGCGCGCGCAGCGGCGTGATCCACAACACCTCCAGGGATGCCGGGGACGAAGCGCCCCGCAGTGGCTTGGCCGGCGCTTGGGGCTTGAGCGGATCGACCGGCGGCTGGGCTGCGAGTGCCTCGATGAGCGGCCCGCCGAACGCGGCCAGCGTCTTGCCGCTGCCGGTGGGCGTGTGCAGCAGCCCCGATCCGCCCTCCAGGTACAGCCCCCACATACGCCGCTGGAACGGCAGCGGGCGCCAGCCGCGGGTGGCGAACCAGGCCGACAGCCGCTGCCGCGCGGCGACCAGTGCGCGCCCGGAAGGTGGCGTCACGTGGCCAGTTCCCTGAGCGATTCCAGCCGGTCGGCTTCCGCTGCCGGTTTGTCCCGGCGCCACCGCAGGATCCGCGGGAACCGCACCGCGATGCCCGACTTGTGGCGCGTCGAACGGTTCACCGCCTCGAACCCCAGCTCGAATACGTGCACCGGCTGCACCGAACGCACCGGACCGAAGCGCTCCAGGGTGTGGCTGCGGATCCAGCGGTCGAGCCTGGCGATCTCCTTGTCGTCCAGCCCGGAATACGCCTTGGCGACGGGCACCAGGGCATCGCCGTCCCAGAGTCCAAAGGTGTAATCGGTGTACAGGTTGCTGCGGCGCCCGTGCCCGCCCTGGGCATAGATCAGCACCGCATCGATGGTCAGCGGGTCGATCTTCCACTTCCACCAGTCACCACGCCTGCGGCCGGACTGGTAGGCCGAATCGGCGCGCTTGAGCATCAGGCCTTCGACGCCACGCTCGCGGGCGCCGTCGCGCAGCCGGGCCGCGTCGTCCCAACCCGCCGCGGGCACCTGCGGCGACAACGCGATGCGGGGATCCGCGTGCACCGCCAGCACCTCGGCCAACCGCGCGCGACGCTCACGCAGTGGACGCTCGCGCCAGTCCTCGCCGGCGTGCTCGAGCAGGTCGTAGGCCAGCACCCGGACCGGCGTGGATGCCAGCGTCTTCGGGCCGGGCTTGCGCCGCTGGATGCGCGTCTGCAGTGCATTGAACGGCTGCGGCTGATCCCCCTCCCCGTCCCATGCGAGCAGTTCGCCGTCGATCACGCAGTCGTCCGGCAACGTGCTTGCCGCCTCCTCGATCTCGGGAAACCGCCCGTCCAGGCGCTCCTCGCCGCGTGACCACAAGGCGACCTCGCCGTCGCGCCGGATCAGCTGCAGCCGGATCCCGTCCCACTTCCACTCCAGCAGCCAGTCGTCGATGTCACCCAGCGCGGCCACCTGCTGTTCCAGCGGCGAAGCCAGGAAGAACGGGTACGGCTGTTGGCGGTCGCCGGGCAACTCCCCGGGTGACAACAGGTCCTGCAGGAAGCGGGGCGAGGGACGCCAATCGCCCAGCATGCGCTGCGCGATGCGCGCGATGGCGACGCCCGACATTTCCGCCAGCGCCTGCTGCACGGTGCGCTGGGACACGCCGATGCGCAGCGCGCCGGTCAGCAGCTTGTTGAACGCCAGGCGCTCATCGAAGCCCAGGACCCGCCAGCCCGACAGCACCGCCTCGCGGCGCCGCTCCGGGGCGGCACCCGCCACCGGCAACAGGGTGTTCTCGATCCAGTCGTGCAGTGACCGGTCGTCCTGCTCTACCGGGTCGTCCAGCAGCAACGTGGCGGTCTCGGCCAGGTCGCCGACGTGGTGGTAGCTGTCTTCGACCAGCCACGCGGGGTGGCCGCTGGCCTCCACGATCCACTGCCGCAGCTCGGCGCTGCCGACGATCCGCCGCAGCTTGCCGCCCGACAGCAGCCACAACGCCCAGGCCGCGTCAGCCGGCGGCGCCTCGCGGAAGTAGGCGACCAGCGCCGCGCGCTTGTCGAGGGTGCCGGTGGCTTCGCCCAGTTCGCGGTAGAGCGCGGCGAAGCGCTTCACGACTCGTCCCCGTACCCGGTGCGGAACGCCTCGGCGGCGATGCCGTCCTCGTTGAGCGCGCGGATGATGGCGTCGGTGTTTCCGTGCGTCGCGATCACCCTACGCGCGCCGGTCTCGCGGATGGTCCGCATCAGGTCCGGCCAGTCGGCATGATCGGACACCTGGAAGCCGCGATCGTAGTTGCGCCGGCGCCGGTTGCCGCGGAGGCGCATCCAGCCCGATGCAAAGCCGACCTGGGACTTGCGGAAGCGCCGCATCCACGGGCTGCCGGCGGCGGACGGCGGCGCAAGCACCAGGCGCCCTGCGAAGTCGCTGCCCTTGTCGGCATCGGCCACCGTGCGCGTGGCCAGCATTTCGATGCCCGCCTGCCGGTACACCTCCACCCCGGTCGCGACCGCGCCATGCAGCCAGGCGGGCTGGTCGGTGACCCGGCCCAGCTCCGCCAGCAACCGCTGCGCCTTGCCCAGCGCGTAGCACAACAGCACGGCCGCCTCGCCGCGCCCGGCACACTGCTCGCGCCAGCCGACGATGTCGCGCGCGACTTCGGCGGTGTCGGGCCAGCGGTACACCGGCAGCCCGAAGGTCGCCTCGGTGATGAAGACATCGCAGGGCACCACTTCGAACGGCGCGCAGGTGGGGTCGGGCTGGCGCTTGTAGTCGCCCGAGGCGACCCAGACCTGGCCGCCCGCTTCGATGCGCACCTGGGCCGACCCCAGTACGTGTCCCGCGGGATGGAGCGACACCCTCGCCTCGCCCAGCTGGAACGCCTCGCCATGGTCGTGAAGGTGGTAGGCCTGCTCGCCCAGCCGCCACTTCAGGATCGGCAGGCCGGCGCGCGTGGAGTGGTATTCCCCCATGCCGCCACGAGCGTGGTCGCCGTGGCCGTGGGTGATCACCGCGCGCGCCACGGGACGCCACGGGTCGATGAAGAAGTCGCCGGCGGGGCAATACAGGCCCTCTCGCCGAAGTACCACCAGGTCGTCGTCGGACATCCGCGCACCCTACCCGGCGCGGCGTCAGCAGGCCGCCAAGAGGGCATCCTCACCGCCGTCGAACATAATGCGCTGCAGCCTCTGGATGCCCCCGGGGCGACCATCACCCGTGGCCAACCGTCCCACCGCCGAACCTTCGAAAAGGAACGATCCGAATGCAATGGATGGAGCAACTTGCCGTGGTTGGTGGCGTCGCATACGCGATGGTGCTGGGTGGCGTGATCGGCTTCGAGCGGGAACTGCGCGACCGACCGGCCGGGTTCCGTACCCACATGCTGGTAGCCGGCGCGGCCGCCCTGCTGGTCGGCATGGAGCGACTCGTGCTCGAGGATCACCTTGGCCTGGGCGCACTGCTTCAGGTTGATCCGCTGCGCCTGGTGGAGGCGGTGGTGGCGGGCGTGGCGTTCATCGGCGCGGGCACCATCTTCGCCCGACGCGGCAACGGGGCCATCTCGGGGATCACGACCGCCGCTACGCTGTTGATGGTGGCGTCCATCGGCGTCTCGGTCGGCTTCGGGCTGCACGTGCTTGCGGCATCGACCACGGCGCTCACCCT
This sequence comes from Novilysobacter viscosus, assembly GCF_046600715.1. Lineage (NCBI taxonomy): Bacteria > Pseudomonadati > Pseudomonadota > Gammaproteobacteria > Lysobacterales > Lysobacteraceae > Novilysobacter > Novilysobacter viscosus. The sequence continues at coordinate 220,459 of NZ_JBJMAV010000001.1, read as the reverse complement.
GCTGGTACTGACCCTGCTGCGCATGTTGGAGCGGTGGATGCACCCCGATCGCAACGGGATGCCCCGGGACGACAGCTCTCCCCGGGAGGATGGCTGCGATACCGATTCGCCCGGCCGGCGGTGACGGCGGTGACGCTGGCCGGCAACGCCTGACGCGTCGACCGGACGGCGTCGGGTCGCTGTTACGCACGGCTGGCCACCATGCAAAGAGGCCGCCCCTTTCGGGACGGCCTCCGGTATCGCTTCGGGGTGCAGCAGGCTGGCCTGCTTCAATCACCCCAGTCGTTTACGAGCGCAGCGGCACCAGGGTGATCTCTACGCGACGATTCGCGGCGCGGCCGGCTTCGGTGTCGTTGCTGGCGATCGGGCGGCTCTCACCGGCACCGATGGTGATCATGCGGTCATGCATGACGCCCTTGCCCGAGAGATAGCCCGCAACGGTGGCCGCGCGTCGCTCCGACAGGGCCTGGTTGTACTGGTCGGTACCCTGGCTGTCGGTGTGGCCAGCCACTTCGACGATGGTCTGGCTGTACTCGTTGAGGGTGGCGGCGACGTTGTCGAGCACCGGGTAGAACTGCGGTTGCAGGCGCGACTCGTCGAAACCGAACGTGATGTTGCTGGGCATGTTCAGGGTGATGTTGTCGCCCTGGCGAACGACTTCCACACCGGTGCCCTGCATGCGCTCACGCAGCGCGCGCTCCTGGCGGTCCTGGTAGTTGCCGATGGCACCACCGGCGAGGCCGCCAACACCGGCGCCCACCAGCGCACGCTGGCGACGCTCGGTCGCGTCATCGCCGCTGAGCAGGCCGGCAACAGCACCGACCGCCGCGCCGATGAGGGCGCCACGCTGGGTGCGGTTCACGTCACGCTCCTGCGAGGGATACTGCTCGGGCTGGCCGCCGTAGTAGCCACCACCGGTGGTCGCGCAACCGGCGAGGGCGGTGGACATGACGGCGGCAGCGAGTGCGAGTTTGGTCCGGGTATTCATAGGAAGGTCCTTTGTTTGCTGTGGGCCTGAATGCGACGGTCACCTTAGGATCCGCGTCGTCTTCGGACGGTGATGGGCGCGCGGGCCGTTCAGAATTCGTCATGCCTGGGGTCATGCTTCGCCGCCAGCCCCGTCGCCCCCGGCGCGGCGGCAGAAGCGCTCAGCGAGGGATGCGGCGCGCCACAGCCCCCGCACTACGAAGCCCTGCTCAGGCTCCGGCCGGGCTCCGCTCGCGCTGCAGCCGATACGCCGCGAGCGCCGCATCGCGCCCCTGGGACAGGTCCACCACGGGATGCGTCGGGTAGCCTGGCGCCCGTCGGGCCAGCAGCCCCGGCGTGCGCCACGGAGCGAAGCGCGAAGCCACCGGCAGCGCGGCCAGTTCGGGGACCCACCGCGCGAGATAGGCACCGTCGGGGTCGAACTTTTCGGCCTGCGTAACCGGGTTGAACACACGGAAGTACGGCGCTGCATCCGCGCCGGTACCGGCCACCCACTGCCAGCCCAGCGTGTTGCTGGCCAGGTCGGCGTCCACCAGCGTGTCCCAGAACCACCGCGCGCCATGCCGCCAGTGCATCCGCATGTGCTTGGTCAGGTAGCTGGCCACGATCATCCGCACTCGGTTGTGCATCCAGCCGGTCGCCCAGAGCTCGCGCAGGCCGGCGTCCACGATCGGCACGCCGGTACGTCCCGCCTGCCACGCCTCCAGCTGCGGGCGCGAGGGCGGCGTCCAGTCGAAACCGTCGAAGCGCGGGTTGAAGTTGGACCCCGGCGTTTCCGGGAAATGGTGCAGCAGGTGGTGGGCGAACTCGCGCCAGCCCAGCTCCTTGATCGCGGTATCGACATGCCGATCGGTCGCCGCGGTACGCGCCGCTTCCAGCGCATGCGCCGCCCGCCACGGCGCGATCTCTCCAAAGTGCAGGTGCGGCGAGAGCCGCGAGGTCCCGACCCGGTCCGGTCGGTCACGGTCGTCCGCATATGCATGCAGCGCGCCCTCGACGAAGGTGTCCAGTGCGTCCTGCGCACCTGCCTCACCGGGTTGCCAGTGCGTCCAGAACCCTGCATCCCAATCGCGCGCGGGTTGCAGCTTCAGCGCCTCCAGCGCTACGCCGGCGGGGCCGGCGTCCGTGGCAGGCAATGAAGCGGGGGGCGCCTCCCGGGCCGGCAGGCGCCACTGCGCGAGCGCGGACTTCCAGAACGGCGTGAACACCCGGTACGGGGTCCCCTGCTTGGTCGACAGCGTCCACGGCTCGAACAGCAACGCACTGTTGAAGCTTTCGACGAGCAGGCCCTGCTCCCGCAACGCCTTCTTGATGCGGGTGTCGCGCGTCTCCAGCGCGGGTTCATAGCGACGGTTCCAGAACACCGCCTCGGCACCGGTCGCGGCAACCAGCGTCCTGAGGGTTTCCAGGCTGGGGCCCACGAACAGCCGCAGGCGACTGCCCCGGCTGTCGAGGTCGGCGGACAGGCGCGCGAGCGAGCGGTGCAGCCAGGCGTTGGAGGCCGCGCCGGGCGCCCAGTCGCCGTGTTCGCCCGGCGCATGGATGTAGACGGGGATCGGGACGTAGCCGCCCTCGAGCGCTGCCACCAGCGCCGGATTGTCCGCCAGCCGCAGGTCATTGCGAAGCCAGACCAGTGCGTTGGCCATCGGACCGGCGCCCGGTCAGCTGTCGGCGAACAGCGGCTGGTACTCGCGGGCCACGTGCGGCAGCAACACTGCCGACGGCACCTGCACGCTCTGCGTGCCATCCGAGTACGGGCCCACCTGGTAGGGCGGGAACACGAAGCGCAGCCCGCTCAACGTGCCATCCGGGCGGGCGACGGGCTCGAACTGGCCGAAGTTCCGGGCCGACGCCCCAGTGCCCTCGTCGATCATGCTACCCGCCGTCCGCACCACCTCGGCGCGCTGATCCGACGGCAGCTTGTCGGCGTCCATGCGCTGCGACAGTGCGGTGTGCAATTGCTCGCGAACATGCGCGGAGATCGCCTCCCAACCATCCTCGCTGGGCACCAGGTCCTGGGCGCGCAGCATGCGCTGCTGCCGGGGAAGCCACACGAAGCGCGCCAGGATGGGCGCGGCGTGCGCGCCGCCGGTGTACATGCTGCCGTCGGCGGCGACAGCCACCATCTGCGGCGAATCCAGGACTTCTGTAAACGTCAGGGAAAGGTCGTACAGGCCTTCCGACGACCCTTCGCCCCGCTCGGCGATGGCGTCCAGCAGTTCGGCCCGGGTGTCATCGGCGAAGCGCTTGAGTTCCGCGGCCAGCCCCGGATAACGCTCCGCGCCGGGTGGGTAGCTGATTCCGATGATGTAGTCGGACGTCGTCTCGACCACGTCCTCCAGCTCCACCGGCTCGACCGCCGGAGCGGGTTCGGCGGTGGCCGGGGTGGGCGCGCCCGCCGCCGGGTCAATCGGCTCCGGGTCGCCGGAGCATCCGGGCAGGGCGAATGAAAGCGCGAACACGAGCGACAGGGTCCAGGCAAAGGGGCGGGTCATCGACTGCAATTCCTTATGGCTGCCGGCGACGATAGGGGCGGTGGCGTGACGCCACGATCTACGCCGCGCACATGCCTTGCGCCCCGGGGAACCGAATCGCGCGTCGCGGATTACCAGTCGGTGCGTGCGGGCAGCAGGCGTTGCAATTCGGCGTCGGTGAGGTTGCGCCATTGGCCGGTCTTGAGGCGTGCCAGCTTGACGTTGCCGATGCGCACGCGCACCAGTCGCTTGACCCGGTAGCCGAAGTGCTGGGCCATCAACCGGATCTGACGGTTGAGCCCCTGCACCAGCACGACCCGGAAGCCGAACTTGCCCAGGCGCACGGTCTTGCAGGGGAGCGTCATCTGCCCGTGCACCGGCACCCCTCGCGCCATGCCGCGAAGGAACTCGTCGGTCACCGCGTTGTTGACGCCCACCAGGTACTCCTTCTCCAGCTTGTTCTCCGCGCGAAGGATCTCGTTGACGATGTCGCCGTTGCTGGTCATCAGGATCAGGCCTTCGGAATCCTTGTCCAGTCGACCGATGGGAAAGATGCGCTGCTGGTGGCCTACGAAGTCGACGATGTTGTCCTTGACCGCCGACTCGGTGGTGCACACCACGCCCACCGGCTTGTTCAACGCGATGTAGACATGCCGCCGCTTGCCCTTGGTGGCGGTGCGTGCCCGCAACGCCTGGCCGTCGACCAGCACGGTGTCGCCCTCGCCCACCTCGCTGCCGACGCGGCCCCGCACGCCGTTGACCGTGACCCGCCCCTCGGCGATGTAGCGGTCGGCCTCGCGGCGCGAGCAGGCGCCGGTATCGCTGATGAATTTGTTGAGTCGCATGTCTGGATCAGTACTCGCTGTGCGGCCGGTCGGGCTGGGGCACTTCGCGCAGCACCATGACCGCGCCAAGCTTGTGTCCCTGGGAGGAATGCAGCGGCCTGGCCTCAGCCTCGACCAGGATGTCGGTGCCGTCCCCGCGCCGTATCCGCCAGCGTGCACCGTGGACCGCCTCGTCGCCGGTGATCGCGCGGGCCATCGGCAGCGCGTCTGGAGGACACGGTTCCCCCGAGGCGGTGTAATGGCTGCAGGCCTGGGCGTAACGCTCGGGCGGCGCGTCCAGCAAGGCGCAGCCGTGGAGTGCCTCGGCACGCCGGTTGGCAAAGGTGATGCGCCCGGTCGCATCGGTCATGACCACGCCCTCCGACAGGTTCCCCAGCACGGCCGCGCGCTCGGCGAGCAGCCGTTCGACGTCGCCGCGGGCACGGGCGGACAGGGCCTGGCCCTGCTCCTGCGAGCGCTTGATCGCATCGACGTCGGTGTTGGTTCCAACCCACCCGAGGATCGCGTCATCGCCATCACGGACCGGCAGTGCGCGTGCGAGGTGCCAGCGGTACTGGCGGTCGGCGCCCCTGAGCAGCCGGAACTCGACCTCGTAGGGATCACCGGTCAGGAGCGAGTGCGACCAGCACCGCCCGGCCTCGACCAGGTCGTGGGGGTGGCAGAGGTTCTTCCAGCCGTTGGACAGCAACCGGTCCGGGGTGGCGCAGAAATAGTCGGTCACGGCGCGGTTGACGAAGTCCAACGTGCCATCCGGACGCGAGGTCCAGACCTGCAGCGGTAGTGCGTCAAAGGCGGCTGCATGGAGGGACATCAGCGGATTCTACGCAGGGGCCCGCCTGCTGTCGCCGACACCGCCCCACCCCGTGCGCCTGTCGCACCCGCGCGCCGCAGCGCACGGGGCGGGCGGTCAGGCCGTCTGGACCCTCAGGTCGTCCACGTCGGGGTGCCGGCGCATCCAGCTATCGGCGTACGAGCACGCGGGATCCACGCGCAGCCCCTCGGCCCGGGCATGCTCCAGCGCCCGCTTGACCAGTTTCCCGGCGATCCCGCGGCCCCCGATCGCATCCGGCACCCAGGTGTGGGTGAGGGTCATCACACCCCCGTCGAGCCGGTAGTCGATGTACGCCCGTTCGCCCTCGACGGTGGCGGCAAATCGGTGCACGTCGGAATCGTGCTGGATCGAAAGGTCCTGTTCGCTCATGCAGTACTCCCGGGGCCGCCCCGCGGACGGGTGCGGCCCTTGGTGGTCGGAAAGACGGGCGGTCAGCGGCTGTCGCGCTTGCCCTGGTGGTGGCGGTCCTGGGTGCCGATGCTGCCCTGGATGGCATCCATCCGGCTTTCGGCTGCGTGCAGTTCCTCCGCCTTGGCCGCGGCCTCCGCGGACTGGAAGCCGGCCTCGTTCACGTGCGAGCCCGGGCTGCCAAGTTGCTGCCAGGGCTGGGGCTCGCGGTCGTGGGCCTGCTTGGCGGCCAGGAGCTTGCGGGTATTCGCCAAGGCCTGCTCGGGCGTGATGGCCCGCTTCCGGGACGCCGCGCGCTTGCCCGATGTGGGCTTGCGTGCCGTCGACTGGCTGCTCTTGCCCACCTGCTTGTTGGCGGTTTTCCCCGCGGCTGCTCCCCGGGCGTTGCTGGAAGCGGGGGACCTGACCAACGGTGCCTTCTTCGCCGATGTCTTCTTCGCAGACACCCTGCTTGTCGCAGACGTCTTGACAGTCGACGTCCTGGCAGCCGCCTTCTTGACCGCAGCCTTACTGCCCACGGACGTGCTGGAGGCGGATTTGCGGGCTGGCGTCTTCTGGGCGGCGGCTGTCCTGGCCGTCGTCTTCCCGCTAGCCGGCTTTCTGGTAGCAGCCTTCTTCGCCGTTGCTTTCTTCGCCGTTGCTTTCTTCGCCGTTGCTTTCTTCGCCGTTGCCTTCTTCGCCGCTGTCTTTTTCGCTACCGAGCGGGCAGAAGCCTTCTTGGCAGGCGCTTTCCGGGTCGCGGCCTTCTTGGCTGCCACCTTCTTCGCCGTTGCCTTCTTCGCCGTTGTCTTTTTCGCTACCGTCCGGGCAGAAGCCTTCTTGGCAGGTGCTTTCCGGGTCGCGGCCTTTTTGGCTGCCACCTTCTTCGCTGTCACCTTCCTGGTCGCGACCTTTTTGACCGTCTTGCGCGTGCCGGTGGACGTGCCGGTCGCCTTGGTCTTGCTGGCGTTCTTCTTGGCGGCTTTACGGGTCGCCATGCGTGCCTCCTGGAGTGTCGTGGACGGGCTGGGACGGCTTCGACCGTCACCGTTGCGTGTTAGCACGGCAAACATTCAAGGCGGGTGAGTGCAGGAAGGCGCCAGTCGCCTGCATGACGATCGAGGCAGGCGTCTGCCACTGCATTGCCCACGACCGACCGATCGGCTCCGTACCGGGCCTCCATGCAGGTTCCGGCACGGATCCTGCAGGAAACGGGCAACGGGCCTCGCGCTCTCCTGGGAAAGGTCGATGGACGTGTTGCAGCACCACCCGGTCGATGGCGTCGGCGACTTCGAGCTGATGGAGCGCCTGTTCGAGATCGCCTTCAAGGGCGGCGACGAGGGCGAACTGGTCCGGCTTGACGCGGTCGTCTACGAGCGCCTTGCCGAGGCCTACGCGGAGCCATCGACCGGCCCGGGAGACGCCGGGCCACTGGCTGCCTGACCCGATGCCCCGGGCCGTGACCTGGGGCGCCGGCAATCCGGCGGCACGCGCGGGTCAGCCAAACGAGGGGCTGGCCAGTCGCTCCAGGAACACGCCGGCGATGCGCGGCTCCATCAGCAGCATGAACAGCACGCCGTAGATCGCCCCGGAGAGGTGCGCGCTGTGGTTGGTGTTGTCACCGCCCTGCCGATCCATCCAGAATGAGTAGCCGACGTAGAACACGCCGTAGAGGATCGCCGGCACCGGCAGGAAGAACACGAAGATCAGCGACCACGGCTGCACCAGGATGAAGGCGAACAGCACCGCCGACACCGCACCCGAGGCACCCAGGCTGCGGTACTGCACGTCATGCCGATGGCGCAGGTAGGTCGGCAGGATCGCGATCACGATCGCCGACAGGTAGAACAGCACGTAGCCGACCGGGCCGATCATCGAGCCGATCACCTGCTCGGCAAAGCGACCGAAGAAGAACAGCGTGATCATGTTGAACAGCAGGTGCTGCCAGTCGGCGTGGATGAAGCCGTGGGTCAGCAGCCGGTCGTACTGGTGCTTGCGGTCGATCGCCGGGGGCCAGAGGATCAGTCGTTCAAGCAGGCGCGGATTGTTGAAGGCCAGCCAGGTGACCAGCACGGTCACCGCGATCAGGATCAGGGTCAACATCAGGCAGCGGGTCCGGTAGCGGCAGTGCGACCAGGACGGCCGCGAAGCGAAGCGCGCAGCCTACCCGATGTGCCGCACGCGTTCAGGCTCAGGCCCACTCCTCCAGGCCTTCGCGCTCGTACAGCCGCCGGAAGGTGGGGCGCGCGCGCATCCGTCGGGCGTACGCGGCCAGATGCGGCCACGAGGTTGCCGGTCGCGGCATGTTGCGCGACCAGCGCATCAGCATGGCCAGGTAGAAGTCCGCCACGCTGACCGCGTCCCCCAGCAGGTACGGGCCGTTGGCTCCCAGGTGCGCGTCGATTCGATCCCAGCAGGCCTCGATCCGCGGCCGCACCGAATCGCGCGCAGCATCGGCATGGGCCTGGCCCGCGGCTTCGTGCGGGTACCACCACAGGCGGAACAGCGGCTGCACCGCGTTGGCCAGGTGGAACATCCACTGGTGCAGGCGCGCACGCAGCGGGTCACCGCAAGGAGGCGCCAGGCCGCACCCGGGATGCGCGTCCGCCAGCGTCAGCAACAACGCCGCCGCCTCGGTCATCGGCTGGCCGTCCACCACCAGGGTGGGCACCACGCCGTCGGGGTTGAGCGCGAGGTAATCGGCCTGTTTCTGCTCGCCGGCCTTGAGGTCCAGGGCGCGCAGTTCGTGGTCGATCTCCAGCTCCAGCAGGAGCCAGTGCACCGCGAAACTGGCCGCGCCGGGGGAGTAGTAGAGGACGTGCATGGCGGAGACTCCTGCAGGAACGACAAGTCTAGGGCGTGCGGGCGCGGTCCGGGTGGCGCGGGTGCCCTGCTTTACCATCGCCCCCCTGCCCCTGGAGCCCGCCGATGACGCCTACCCTCCGTCCCGCCCTGCTGGCCGCCGTGCTCGCCCTGCCGGCGACCGCGACCGCACAGCCCTCCGCCCTCGCCACCCATGCCGAGCGGTCCGGGTTCACCCAGACCGGTCGCTACGACGAGGTGACCCGCCTGTGCGGGGCGTTCGCGGCGCACTACCCGGAACGGGTGCGCTGCGAGCAATTCGGCACCACGCCCGAGGGGCGGCCGATGCACCTGCTGGTTGCCACCGACACCGGTGCCTTCACCGCGGTCGAGGCGGCGGCTCGCGGCATCCCGGTGACGCTGATGCAGGGCGGCATCCATGCGGGCGAGATCGACGGCAAGGACGCCGGCTTCCTGGCGCTGCGGCAGATCCTCGACGGCGAGGCTGCCCCGGGCGCACTCGAGCGCCAGGTACTGTTGTTCGTGCCGGTGTTCAACGTCGACGGCCATGAGCGGTTCGGTGCGTGGAACCGGCCCAACCAGCGGGGGCCCGAACAGATGGGCTGGCGTACCACCGCGCAGAACTACAACCTCAACCGCGATTACCTGAAGGCCGATGCGCCCGAAATGCGCGCGATGCTGGGGTTGGTCGGAGCATGGGATCCGCTGGTTTACGTGGACCTGCACGCTACCAACGGCGCGCAGTTCGAGCACGACATCGCCATCCAGGTCGAGCCGCTGCACGGCGGCGACGAGGTACTGCGGGTAATCGGCACGCAGCTGCGCGACGCCACCATCGCGCGGCTCGCCGCGGACGGCGCATTGCCGCTGCCCTTCTACCCCTCGTTCGTCGAGCACGACAACCCCGCTTCCGGCATCGAGGACGGCGCCGCGCCGCCACGGTTCTCGCAGGGCTACATGCAGGTGCGCAACCGCTTCGGGATGCTGGTCGAAACCCACTCGTGGAAGGACTACTCCACCCGCGTGGCCCTGACCCGCAATACGATCGTGGCCGTGGCCGAACTGGTGGCCCAGCACGGCAGCCAGTGGTTGGACGCGACCAGGGCGGCGGACGTTCGCGCCGCCGCGCTGGCCGGCCAGCCGGTGCCACTGGATTACAAGGCCACCGACAAGGCGCGGACGATGCAGTTCCGCGGCTATGCCTACACGCGCACGCCGTCGGACGTATCCGGTGCGCTGGTGACGCGCTATGACGAGACCACGCCACAGGCCTGGACCATCCCGGTACGCGACGAGGTGGTGCCGGGTCGCGTGGTCAAGGCGCCGGGTGCGGGCTATCTGGTGCCCGCGGCGCACGCGGACTGGGTGTCCCGGCGCCTGGACGTGCATGGCGTGCAATACCGCAGCCTCGACAAGGCACCGGGCGAGGTGGCGGCGCAGGCATTCCGTGCGGAAAAGACGGAGTTCGCGCCGCGACCGATGGAAAGCCACCAGCGGCTGACCGTCGAGGGGACGTGGGCGGCGGAGACGCACGACGTAGCCGCGGGCGCTCTGTTCGTGCCCATTGCGCAGCCCCTGTCGCGCCTGGTGATGGCCCTGCTGGAGCCACAGGCACCCGACTCGCTGGCGGCATGGGGCCTGTTCAACAACCACTTCGAACGCAAGGAGTACATGGAGCCGTACGTGGCCGAGGCCGTTGCGCGGGAGATGCTGGCGGCGGATCCCGCGCTGAAAGCGACGTTCGAACGGCGCCTGCGCGAAGACGCCGCCTTCGCCAAGGACCCGTCGGCGCGCCTGGACTTCTTCTACCGTCGCCACAGTGCATGGGACGACCGCTTCAACCTCTACCCTGTACTGCGGGTCGATACCGCACCTCGCTGAGGTGAACAAGGTGGGTCGGTCTTTGCGGGGAATCCGGGCTTGCCCGGGTTCTCCGGGACCGACCCCGCAGGGTGTGGAAGCTTGACCCGCTGTGGCGACGATAGGGGCTGAAGCCGCTCCTGCAGGCCCTGGCCTTGAGGCGCTGATCCGCTGGCAATGCGGCGACCTACGCTTCGCCCGGTGTGAGGTCCACTCCAGGATTGAGGGCGCGCGCATACGGGGAGTGCCGCCACTTCATCAGCCGGCCACGCCTGGTTGCCGACCATGGCTCCCCCACCCAGGAGACGCCCATGGCCACCCGCAAGCAGGCATCCCCCGGCAGCCAGCGATCGATGACGCCGCGACCCGAGACCATCCGCGAGGGCTATCGCGGTTCCGGCAAGCTGGAGGGCAAGGTGGCGCTGGTGACCGGGGGCGACAGCGGCATCGGACGCTCGGTCGCGGTCCACTTCGCCCGCGAAGGCGCGGACGTCGCCATCCTGTATCTCAGCGAGGACGGCGATGCACGCGACACCGCCGACATGGTCGAGGCCGAAGGCCGGCGCTGCCTGCAGATCCGCGGCGACGCCCGGCGCGAGGCGCTGTGCCGCTCGGCCGTGGCACGGACGGTGAAGACGCTGGGCCGGCTGGACGTGCTGGTCAACAACCTCGCCGACCACGTCCCCCAGGACACGCTGGAGGAGATCACGCCCGCGCAGTTGCGCGACACCTTCGAGAACAACGTGTATCCCTTCTTCCACCTGTCACGCCACGCCCTGGCGCACATGCAGGAGGGAAGCGCGATCATCAACACCGGCTCGGTCACCTCCTTCCGTGGCAGCGACCACCTGATCGACTACGCCGCCACCAAGGGTGCGATCGAGACGTTCACCTACTCGCTGGCCAAGAACGTGGTCGACCGCGGCATCCGCGTGAACGGCGTGGCACCCGGCCCGATCTGGACCCCGCTGATCACCTCCAGCTTCAACAAGAAGCAACAGCGCGAGTTCGGTCGCGACACGCCGATGAAGCGCCCCGGCCAGCCCAGCGAGCTGGGCCCGGCCTACGTCTACCTCGCGTGCGACGACAGCAGCTACGTGACCGGCCAGTTCCTGCACGTGAATGGCGGCGGCTTCATCGGCTGAAGTCCCGCGTGGAAGCGCCCGCACCGTTCTCTCAGGGTGCGGCGTCGGCCCCAATCATGGCGAGATGGTCGACCAGGCCCTTGAGCTGGGCCGCCTGCACGCGGTCGACTACCGGGGCGAACGCCCCGATGTGGTCGGGTGCGTAGCCGCCGGCGCGGTAGTGCAACACGATCCGGGTCAGGTCCGGGCGCTCCGCGCCATCCGGGCCCCGGACCGGTTGCAGGCGGAATTCGAGCACGCCGTCCAGGCCCACGCCCTGCAGCGGACCCAGCCCGCCGGTCATGCGCAACGGCGTGCCCGGCTCGGTGAAGACCACTTCGAGGTGACGCGCCTGGCGGTCGCCACCCACCTCGCAGAAGCAGCCGCCTGCGCGCGCATCGATCGACAGCGCCGATTCCACGCCCCACCACGTGTGGTCCTTGGGCCACCAGCGATCGACGCCATTGACCAGCGCGTCCATGCGGTTGCCGCGTCGATGGCGACCACGGCTCCATGCTCGATGGTGAAACCGGCAGACGACTGGTCCTTGACGGCCGCCGCCACCGATCCCCAGGGGCCGGCAAACATGACCGTCCCGGCAACGACGAGGGCAACGACGGGATTTCGCCGGACGGACTCCATCGCGCCGGGAAGTCGATCAGGGCGCGCGCGACGTATCGCAAGCGCCTGTACGCGCTGCCCGGTCGAGCCCAATGCCGGCGCACCACCATCGATCCCCTGGCGCGGAGCCGAAGCTGAAGACCGGGCCCTACCCGTCCAGTTCCGCCCAGCGGGCGAATGCAACCTCGAGCTGCTGCTGTGCCTCGGCCAGGGCGGCATTGTCGGAGGCGACCGCCGCGGGTTCGCGCTGGAAGTAGGCGGGTTCCGCCATCGCCGCTGAAAGCTGCGCGATACGTGTTTCCAGCGCCTCGATCCGCCCGGGAAGCTGCTCCAGTTCGCGCGACTCCTTGAACCCGAGCTTGCGCCGCGGCGCGGAGGGCGTGGTGGCGGCAGCCGCGATCGGGGACACCGGCATCGAAACCGGCCCGGACGGCGCCGGCGCGGTGAATTCGACCCGGCGCTGGCGCAGCCAGTCGCTGTAACCGCCGACGTACTCGCCGACGCGGCCGTCGCCTTCCATCACCAGGGTGGAGGTCACCACGTTGTCCAGGAAGTCTCGGTCGTGGCTGACCAGCAGCAGCGTGCCGGCGTAGTCGCCGAGGATCTCCTCGAGCAGCTCCAGGGTCTCGACGTCCAGGTCGTTGGTCGGTTCGTCCATGACCAGCAGGTTGGACGGCTGTGCGAACAGCTTGGCCAGCAGCAGGCGGTTGCGCTCGCCCCCCGAGAGCCGGGTGATCGGCGCCCGCGCGCGCTCGGGAGTGAACAGGAAGTCCTGCAGGTAGCCGATCACGTGCTTGCTCTTGCCGCCGACCTCCACGAACTCGCGGCCCTCGGACACGTTCTCCAGCGCGTTCCAGTCCTCCCGCAGGGTCGCGCGGTACTGGTCGAAGTACGCCACCTGCAGGTTGCTGCCGAGCCGCACCTCGCCCGAGGTAGGCGCCAGCTCGCCGAGCAGGACCTTGATCAGGGTGGTCTTGCCGCTGCCGTTGGGCCCGATCAGCCCGATCCGGTCGCCCCGGAAGATGGTGGTGGACACGTCACGCAGCAGCGGCTTTCCGCCGTAGTCGAACGACACGTCGCGCGCCTCGACCACCTTCTTGCCCGAGGACTCGGACTGGGCGAAATCCATCCGCACGTTGCCGGTATGCGCACGCCGTTCGGCACGTTCGTTGCGCATCGTCTTCAGCCGGCGCACGCGCCCCTCGTCACGGGTGCGGCGCGCCTTGATGCCCTGCCGGATCCAGACTTCCTCCTGCGCAAGCAGCTTGTCGAAGCGGGCGTTCTCCTGCGCCTCGGCGTTCAAGCGCTCCTCGCGGCGTCGCTCGTAGTTGGCCCAGTCACCCGGCCAGCTGGTGACCTGCCCGCGGTCGATCTCGACGATGCGCGTTGCCAGCGCCTTCAGGAAGCGCCGGTCGTGGGTGACGAACAGCAGCGATCCTGCCCAGCCCTTCAGGAAGGTCTCGAGCCAGTCGATCGCCTCGATGTCGAGGTGGTTGGTCGGTTCGTCCAGCAAGAGCAGGTCGGGGGCCGAAACCAGCGCGCGCGCCAGCAGCACCCGACGCTTCATCCCACCTGACAGACCCGAGAACGCGGCGTCTCCGTCCAGCCCGAGGCGCTCCAGCGTCTCGACCACGCGCTGGTCCAGGCTCCACCCACCGACCGCCTCGATCCGTCCCTGAACCTCCGCCAGGGCGTCGCCATCGAACTCCTCGGCATGGCTCAGGTGGTGGTACTCGGCCAGCCAGGTGCCTACTTCGCCCATGCCGCCGGCGACCACGTCCCATACGTCGCCGGCCGCACCCGCAGGTACTTCCTGCTCCAGGCGCGCCACGCGGGCCGTGGCCTCGCGGCGCACCTCGCCGTCGTCGGGCACCAGCTCGCCGGCGATCAGTTTCATCAGGGTGGACTTGCCGGCGCCATTGCGGCCGATCAGCGCGATGCGCTCGCCGGGTTCGATGGACAGCTGGACGTTCTGGAGCAGCAGCGGGCCGCCGACGCTGTAGTCGACGTCCTGGAGGGTTATCAAAGGCATCCGGCCATTGTACCGGGGCGCGCCACCTCGACGCGCCCCGCCCGGCTGCCTGCGATCAGCGCCTGCGGTCGCGGACGTTCACTTCGACCCAGATCCGCTCGGCGACCCAGTCGTTGCCACGGGGACGGGCCTGGATGCGAAGCACGTCGCCACGCTCGAGCTCATCGGGGCGGTAGAACTGGCCGCGGTACTCGACGGCGGTGCGCTCGTCGTAGTACACGCGCTCCTCGCGGCCGCTGTAGCCGCCGCGGGTCAGGCCGATCACGCGCGATCGCGTATCGACGAACGCGACCGCGCCGTTGAGTTCGCCACCGTAGTAGCTGCCGCCACGGCTGTCGCGCACGTTGTGGACGACCTCGATACGGCGCGCGACCAGGCGGTTGCCCGAACGCACGGTGTCCACGCTGATGCGGTCGCCACGCTCCAGCCCGTCGACCGGCAGCACCCGGCCCTGGTAGACCAGCTGGGTATTGCGGTCGTACATGACCTCGACCTGCCCACCGCCATACCCTCCGCGGCCTTCGGTGCTCAGCACGATCCGGCCGTAGCGGGGATCCACGCCCTGCACGGTGCCCAGCAGGCGCTGGCTGCCGTATTGGCCGCGGTACTGGTCCGGATAACTCTGGCCCTGGCCGTAGCCACCGGGGTATGCCCCGCCCAGCCCGCCCATGCCGGTGGCACAGCCACCCAGGGCAAGCAGCAACGCGGACGCCGCGAGCGCTTTGGGTAGGGCCCGGAACCGGCGCGAGGCCGCTGGGGTCTGGGTGTCGATCTGCTTGGCGTGCATGGCGCTGCTCCACGGCGGAAAACCATGCCAGCATCGGCGCGCCGCGGTGAATGCCGGGTTATCGCCGCCGGGTCCCGTTCAGGCCGCGCGCGCTCCATCCATCATTGCGCTCAAAGGTCCTTCAGGCGCTCGATTGCAGCATCCAGCGTCGCCTCGTTCTTGGCGAAGCACAGCCGGGCCAGGTGCTGTCGCCGCGGCGGCGTGGCATAGAAGGGCGAAAGCGGGATCGCGCACACGCCCTTCTCCACCGTCAGCCAGCGGCAGAACGAGGCGTCGTCCAGGTCGCTCACCGCCGAGTAGTCGACCAGCTGGAAGTAGCCACCGGGCACCTCCAGCGACTTCAGCCGCGTATCCAGCAACTGCTCCTGGAACCGGTCGCGCTTGGCCTGGTAGAACGCGCCCAGTCCTTCGTAATGCGCCGGCTCGGCCTCGATCATCTCGGCGAACGCCGCCTGCGCCGGGGTGAAGGTACAGAAGGTGTTGTACTGGTGGACCTTGCGCAGTTCAGCCGACAGCGCCGGCGGCGCGATGCAGTAGCCGACCTTCCAGCCGGTGCAGTGGTAGGTCTTGCCGAAGCTGGACACCACGAATGCGCGCTCGCGCAGGGCCGGGTAGCGCAGGGCCGACTCGTGGCGCGCGCCATCGAACACGATGTGCTCGTACACCTCGTCCGACAGCAGGTAGATGCCGGTGTCGTGCAGCAACGCGGCCAACTGCGCGATGTCGTCGCCGCTGAACATCGCGCCCGACGGGTTGTGCGGGGTGTTGGTGATGATCATCCGCGTATTCGCAGTGACCGCCGCACGGATGCGGTCCCAGTCGGCGCGGAAGTGCGCCGGGTCCAGCGGCACGTGCACCGCGTGGCCACCGGCCAGGTCGATGGCCGGTTCGTAGCAGTCGTAGCAGGGGTCCAGCACGATCACCTCGTCGCCGGGCCGCACCACGGCGTGTACCGCATCGAAGATGGCCTCGCTGGCGCCCGAGGTCACGGTGATCTCGGCATCCGGGTCGGGGCGATGGCCGTAGCAACGCTCGGTCTTGGCTGCGATCGCCTCGCGCAGCACCGGCAGGCCGGTCATCGGCGCGTACTGGTTCCTGCCTTCGCGCATGGCGCGCCCCAGCGCCTGCACCAGCCGTTCGGGCACGTCGAAGTCGGGGAACCCCTGCCCCAGGTTGACTGCGCCGTGTTCGGCGGCGAGCTGCGACATCACGGTGAAGATCGTGGTGCCGACGTTGGGAAGTTTGGTCGCGGGGGCGGGCACGGGCATGGCGGCGGCTCGATGAAGCGAAACGGCCGCCGAGTCTACGAAACCCGGCGATGGCGGCGTGCGAAACGGTCGGGATGCAGTGCCGATGCCCAGGGAACGCGCCGTCCCACCCTGCCCAGGGTGGGGACGACAGTGCCTTCCGCGTTTGCAACCCGATCGCCCACGCTGGACACTCGCCCCATGCGCACGCTCACCGTGGTTGATGCCGCAGGCCTGGCGGCGGCGTATGCCGGCGCCCGCTACTGCGTGATGATCGATGGCGACACCTTGCCCCTGGCCGTTGGGCAGGTGGCGTCCGACCTGGAGGCGTACTGGCCGGCCGAACGCTATGTCTTCATCACCGCCTGGAACCCGGCGTCGGAAGTCCACTCCGATGCCGCCAACGACACCGCCGATGCGTTGCTTGTAACCCGGCTCGACGCGGCCGGGCTGCAGCGCCACGCCGCCTGGTCGCAGGGCGCGCAGGGCGACTGGCGCGAACCGGGCTGGCTGGTCGCGGGACTGGACGACTGCGCGAGCTCGACCCTGGCGCAGGAGTTCGGGCAGGCCGGCATCCTGTCTTGGGATCGCGGCCAGCCGGTGCGCCTGCAGATGCTGCTGCATCGTCCGCAAGGCGCCCCGATGGCGCCCCACGTCGACTGGGTCGAATGACCCGACACGAGTCACGCGGGTCGACCGCCGGGCGGAAGGTGGCCCGGTAGAATTGCCGGCCCCCAGTTGACTGGCCGCGCCCGTTGCCGACCCCCGACCATCCCGCGCCACCCCTGCTGCACGTCAACGGCCTGCGCTATTCGCGCAACGACCTGCCGGTCTTCGGCCCATTGGATTTCTCCGTGGACGCCGGTGAGGCGCTGCTGGTGCAGGGCGACAACGGGGCCGGCAAGACCACCTTGCTGCGGGTCCTGGTCGGCCTGCTGCGCGCCGATGGCGGCACGGTCGATATCGACGGCGAGCCTGCCCGCCCGGCGCGCCGCGCCAGCGCCATGGCCTACCTGGGGCACCTGCCCGGACTGAAGGCCGACCTCAGCGTCATGGAGAACCTCGACTTCCAGTGCGGCCTGCACGGACGGCGGCGCGCCCAGTTGCCCGAGAACGCACTGGCGATGGTCGGCCTGGCCGGCTATGGGGACGCGTTGCTGCGGCAGCTTTCGGCCGGCCAGAAGAAGCGCCTTGGACTGGCGAGGCTGTGGCTGTCCCCGGCACCGATGTGGCTGCTGGACGAGCCCTACGCCAACCTGGACCTTGACGGCATCGAACTGGTCAACCGGATGGTGCAGGCCCAGCTCCGTGCCGGCGGCGCGGCGCTGGTGACCACGCACGGGGCGTACGCGGCACCGCCGGTACGGACCCGGACGCTGGTGCTGGAGAAGCGGTCATGAGCGCCGCGCCCACGCTCCTCTCCACCGCCCGCGCGCTGGTGGCCCGTGACGCCCGGCTGCTGTGGCGCCGCCGGGGCGATGCGATGCAGCCGGCGCTGTTCGCCTTGCTGGTGGTGGTGCTGTTCGCGCTGGCACTGGGTGGGGAGCGCGAGGCGCTGGCCCCGTCGGCGGGCGCGGTGCTGTGGGTCGCGGTGCTGCTGGCCGGGCTGCTGTCGCTGGATACCCTGTTCCGGGGCGATGCGGAGGACGGCTCGCTGGAGCAGTGGATGCTGGCGCCGGTACCCCTCGCATGGCTGGTGGCCGTGCGGACCTTCATGCACTGGGCCAGCACCTCGCTGCCGCTGCTGGTTGCCACCCCGGTCCTGGGCGAGTTGCTGTACCTGCCCCGCGACCAGCTGGGGCTGCTGCTGGCCGGCCTGGCACTGGGCACGCCCCTGCTCAGCCTGCTGGGCTCGGTGGTGGCCGCGCTGACGGTCGGGATGCGGCGCTCCGGTATACTCGTTGCCCTGCTGGCGCTGCCCCTGTACGTCCCGGTCCTGGTGTTCGGGGCCGGCAGCGTGGCGGCCTCGGCGCAGGGATTGGACCCCACCGGTGCGTTGCTGCTGCTTGCAGCCGGGCTGGTGCTGGCACTGGTGCTGGCACCACTGGCGGCGGCCGCCGCGATCCGGATCGCGCTGAACTGATGGCCGCTGCGCGCGGTCGGACACGGGCCCCCCTCACCAACCCTCCCCTGCCCCGCACGGGAGGGGGCGAAGAGCAATGAATCCAATCGTCCGCTGGTTCCACAAACTCGGATCGCCTCCCTACTTCGACCGCTTCGCCGCGCGCTGGGCGCCCTGGGCCTACGGCCTGGGCTTCCTCGCGATGGCGGTCGGCGTGTACGGGGCGCTGTGGGTGGTGCCGGCGGACTACCAGCAGGGTGACAGCTTCCGCATCCTCTACATCCACGTGCCCAGCGCATGGATGAGCATGGCGGTGTTCGCGCTGATGGCAGTGTATGCAGCGATCGCGCTGGTCTGGCGGATCAAGCTCTGCGAGATACTGGCCATGGCGTGTGCACCGATCGGTGCCGGGTTCACTCTCATCACGCTTGCCACCGGCTCCATCTGGGGCAAGCCGATGTGGGGCACGTGGTGGGACTGGGACCCGCGCCTGACCACGGAGCTGATCCTGCTGTTCCTCTACCTGGGCGTGATCGGTCTCTACAACGCCATCGACGACCGCCGCGCCGCCGCGCGCGCCGCCGGCTTGCTGGCGATCGTGGGCGTGGTGCTGCTGCCGGTGATCCGCTACTCGGTGGTGTGGTGGAACTCGCTGCACCAGGGCCAGACGATCCGGATGTTCGGCGAGTCCTCGATGGACGCCAGCATGGTGTGGCCGCTTGCCTGGATGGTGGTGGGAACCAAACTGTGGTTCATCGGCGCCCTGCTGGCACGATCGCGCGCCGACAACCTGCAGCGCGAAGCGGGCAAGGCGTGGGTCGTGGAACCCGCAGGGACACCGCGATGACCTACCTGGAATACGTGGTCGCCGCCTACGTAGTGTTCGTGCTGGTCATGGCCTACGAGTTGATCGTCCCCCACCTGCAGATCCGCCGTGCCCGTCGCGCCGCGCTGCTGCGTGCCGCCCGCACCGCCCCGCGCCGCGGCCCCCACCCCCCCGAGTTGACCCGATGAACCCGATCCGCCGCCGCCGACTGCTCCTGATACTTGCCCTGGTCGCCGCTGCCGGTATTGCCGCGGGCCTGGTGGCGATGGCGCTGCAGCGCAACGTCGCCTACCTGTACACCCCGAACGAAGTGCTGACCGGCGAGGCCGGCGCGCAGGTCAGCGACGGCACCGCGCGCTTCCGCCTGGGCGGCATGGTCGCCAAGGATTCGTTCCAGCGCCCGGTGGGATCGATGGAGGCGCGCTTCCGTGTGACCGACGGCGATGCGGAAATGCCTGTGTCCTATACCGGCATCCTCCCCGACCTGTTCCGCGAGGACCAGGCCGTGGTCGCTACCGGCCGCATGCAGGGCGACACCTTCGTCGCCGAGGAACTGCTGGCCAAGCACGACGAGAACTACATGCCCAAGGAAGTGGCGGACAAGATGGGCGAGGCCCACCGCAAGCACGACGTGGACGCGCCTGCGACCGACGCGGCGGCGGATGGGGCCGGGTACTGATGGGCGCTCGCATGCGGTGCTTGCGCGGCGCGCTCCAGGGGTCCCCTGCCGATGCTTCCTGAACTCGGCCAGGTCGCACTGGTCCTGGCGCTGCTGGTGGCCCTGTTGCAGGCGGTGCTGCCACTGGCCGGCGCGCACCGCGGCGTGGCCGGCTGGATGGCGGTGGCGCGGCCGGCGGCGTACGCGCAGCTGGCGCTGGTCGCGGTCGCCTACGGCCTGCTGACGCACGCCTTCGTCACGCAGGATTTCTCGGTCCGCTACGTCACCCAGCACAGCAACACCCTGCTACCGACGCTTTACCGGATCACCGCGGTCTGGGGCTCGCACGAAGGCTCGCTGCTGCTGTGGACGCTGGTGATCGCGCTGTGGACCGCGGCGGTCGCGCGCTTCTCGCGTGCGCTCCCGGCCACCGTCATCGCCCGGGTGCTGGGCGTGATGGGCATCGTGGCGACCGGCTTCCTGGCGTTCCTCATCTTCACCAGCAACCCCTTCGCGCGGCTGTTGCCGGCAGCGGTGGAGGGTCGCGACCTCAACCCGTTGTTGCAGGACCCGGGGATGATCATCCACCCGCCGATGCTGTACTTCGGCTACGTGGGGTTCGCGGTGTCGTTCGCCTTCGCCATCGCCGCGCTGCTCGATGGACGCGTGGACGTGCGCTGGCTGCGCTGGACGCGGCCGTGGACCAACATCGCGTGGGGCTTCCTGACCCTGGGCATCATGCTGGGCAGCTGGTGGGCGTACTACGAGCTGGGCTGGGGCGGCTGGTGGTTCTGGGACCCGGTCGAGAACGCCAGCTTCATGCCGTGGCTGGCCGGCGCCGCGCTGATCCATTCCCAGGCCGTCACCGAAAAGCGCGGCTCGTTCCGCAGCTGGACCCTGCTGTTGGCGATCGCCACGTTCTCGCTGTCGCTGCTGGGTGCCTTCCTGGTGCGTTCGGGGGTGCTGACCAGCGTGCACAGCTTCGCCGCCGACCCCTCGCGCGGCCTGTTCATCCTGGTGTTCCTGGGCCTGGTCATCGGCGGCTCGCTGTTGCTCTACGCCTTGCGCGCGCCCACCGCTCTGGACGACGGCAAGCCGTTCGCACCGGCCTCGCGGGAAACCCTGTTGCTGGCCAACAACCTGCTGCTGGCCACGGCCTGCGCGATGGTGCTGATCGGCACGCTCTACCCGTTGCTGGCCGATGCGCTGGGACTGGGCAAGATCTCGGTGGGCCCGCCGTATTTCGCGCTGATGTTCATCCTGCTGATGGCCCCCCTGGTGCTGTTGCTGCCGTTCGGCCCGCTCACGCGCTGGCAACGCGAGCAGCCCTCCCGGCTGGTGGCGATGCTCGCGCCCTGGTTCGTGGTGGCGCTGATCGCCGGCGCCGCGGCGTTCTTCCTGGCACCACAGGGCCCGTGGAAGGTGGCCGCGGGCATCTTCGGCGCGGCCTGGGTAGCGGGCGGCACGTTGCACTTCGTGTGGACGCGTGTGCGCGCCAAAGGCCGCTTCACCCCGGAGATGGTCGGCATGGTGCTCGCGCACCTGGGCGTGGCGGTATTCCTGGTGGGCGCGCTGCTGACCGAAGGGCTCAACCGCCAGCGTGAAGTCGCGGTGGCGCCGGGTAACCAGGTCACCCTGGGCGACTACCGTTTCCGCTTCGATGGCGTGGACACGTACCAGGGCCCGAACTTCCTGGCCGACCGCGGCACCGTCACCGTGTTCGACGGCGAGACCCGCATCGCGGTCATGCATCCGGAGAAGCGCGCCTACGTCGCCGGTGGCCAGATCATGACCGAGGCCGCGCTGGTCCCGGGCGTCACCCGCGACCTGTACGTCGCCCTGGGCGAACCCCTCGGTGACGGCGCCTGGGCACTGCGGGTGCACGTCAAGCCGTACGTCCGCTGGATCTGGGCGGGCGCGCTGCTGATGATGCTGGGCGGGTTCATCACCGCCACCGATCGCCGCTTCCGCAAGCCCATCACCCCCCGTCCAGAGCCCACGCCATGACCGAGCCCCGCGCTGCCCGCCCCTCGCTCGCGCGCTGGCTGCCCCTGGTGGTGGTCGCCGCGCTGGGCGTGCTGCTGGCCGCAGGCGTCTGGATGAGCCGCGACCCCGGCCGCGATGCGCTGCCTTCGGCCCTCATCGACCGCCCTGCGCCGGACTTCGCGCTGCCCCTGCTGCACGACCCGGCCCGCACCGTGACCGGCCAGGAGCTGCGCGGCGCACCCTACCTGCTCAACGTGTGGGGCAGCTGGTGCCCCGAGTGCCGCGTCGAGCATCCGGTGCTCACGCGTTTCGCCGAGACCAAGCGCGTGCGCGTGATCGGCTACAACCTCAAGGACGAGCCCGCCGACGCGCTGCGCTGGCTCGAGCGGTTCGGCAATCCCTACTGGATGGTGCTGGTCGACCTGGAAGGCCGGGCCGCCATCGACTGGGGCATCTACGGCGCGCCGGAGACCTTCCTGGTCGACGCCAACGGCGTGGTGCGCTGGAAGTACGTGGGTACGGTGAGCGACGACATCATCCGCGAGGAGCTGTTGCCTGCGCTGGCGGCCGTCGAGCGCATTCCCACGGAGCAGGCGCTGTGACCGGCGCGCCCGCCATCGCCCGCCTTCGCGTCGCGCTGCTGGCAACGCTGGCGCTGTGGGTGCTGGTGGCGGTGGTCCTGGCGCCGCTGCCAGTGCGCGCGCAGGCCGGCAGCGACCCGGCGCCCCTGCAGTTCACCGACACCGTCGAGGAACGCCGCTTCCACGCGCTGGTCGCCGAACTTCGCTGCGTGATGTGCCAGAACCAGTCGCTGGCCGACTCCGACGCGCAGATCGCACACGACCTGCGGCGCGAAGTGCTCGAACTGATGCAGTCGGGGCGCAGCGACGACGAAATCAAGGACTTCCTGGTGGCGCGTTACGGCGAGTTCGTGCTGTACCGGCCCGCATTCCAGGCCAATACGTGGCTGTTGTGGATCGCGCCCCTGCTGGTTCTGCTGGCGGGCGGCGCAGCCGTGGCGGTGGCGGTACGCAGGCGCGGCGCGCGTCCGGTACCCGAAGACGAGGGACAGGAATGGTGATGGCCACCTTCGTGATCCTGGCCGTCGTGCTGGCGCTGGCCGCGCTGGCGTGGGCGACCACGCCGCTGTGGCGACAGGCACCCGTGCCCGGCGCGGTTGCGGTGGCGACGATGGCGGTCCTGGCCGGGGCGCTGTACCTGGCGGTCGGCAATCCCGACGCGCTGGATCCCGCCAACCGCCGCCCGCCCGAGACGCTGCCGGAAGCCATCGCCGGGCTGGAGGCCGCGCTCGAGCGAGATCCCCGCCAGCCGGAAGGTTGGCGCCTGCTGGCGCGGGCCTACGCGGCCGAGGCACGCATGGTCGATGCGCGCGACGCCTTCAGCAAGGCGGTGGAACTGGCACCGGATGACGCCGACCTGCTGGCCGAAGCCGCCGAATCCAGGGCCCTGGCGCAGCCGGACCGCCGCTTCGACGACGCCGCCGTGGACATGCTGCAGCGAGCGCTGCAGGTGCAACCCATGCACCAGCGCAGCCGCTGGTTCCTCGGCATCGCCCAGCGCCAGCGCGGCCAGCACGCGCAGGCCGCGGCCACGTGGTCGCCGCTGCTGGGCGCGGTCGATGCCAGCACCGCCGGGCCGTTGCGCGAGCAGATCGACCTTGCCCGCGCCCAGGCCGGCCTGCCGCCGCTCCCGGCAGCGGCCACGCCGGTACCCGGGCAGGCGCCCGGACCGGGGGTCACCGTCAGCGTGTCGCTGGATCCCCAACTGGTGATGCGCCTGCCGGAAGGCGCGACGGTCTTCGTGATCGCCCGCCAGCCCGACGGCTCGCCCATGCCCGTCGCCGTCGAGCGCCTGCCGGTATCCGCGCTGCCCACCGTGGTGACGCTGGACGACCGCGACAGCCTGATGCCGACCCTCAAGCTGTCCGAGCTCGACACGGTGGAACTGGTGGCACGTATCTCGGCCAGCGGCGACGCCACCCCGCGACCGGGCGACTTCACCTCCGTCCCCGTGCGCGCCCGGCCCGGCACCGATGCCCGTGCCGCGCTGCTGATCGACCAGGTGGTGCGCTGATCGGACGCACCCGGCAGCCTTGCCGCGCGGCGGTGCCGCGTGCACCGGGACCGGGGGGCGGCTTGCCTGCACAATGCACGGGGCTCTACCCGCCCCGCCGCACGAAAGGACCCGCTCCGGCATGACCGAATTCATTCCCCCCGGCACCCGCTTCATCGCCCTGCCCGATCCGTTCCCGATGCGGCGCGGCGACGCACTGCACGGCGCGCGGGTGGCGTACGAAACCTGGGGCACGCTCAATGCCGCCCGCGACAACGCGGTGCTGGTTCTGACCGGCCTGTCGCCGGACGCGCATGCCGCCGCCAACCGGGCCAATCCCGAGCCGGGCTGGTGGGAGGAGATGCTGGGCCCGGGCAAGCCGATCGACAGCGACCGCTGGTTCGTGGTGTGCGTCAATTCGCTTGGCAGCTGCAAGGGGTCGACCGGCCCGGCATCCATCGACCCGCGCACCGGGACGCCCTATCGGCTGGCTTTCCCCGAACTCTCGATCGAGGACGGCGCCGAAGCCGCGCTGCACGTGCTTCGCGAACTGGGCATCGACCGCCTCGCCTGCGTCATCGGCAACTCGATGGGCGGCATGACCGCACTAGCCCTGCTCGTGCGGCACCCGGGCATCGCCCGCAGCCACGTCAACATCTCCGGCGCCGCGCGCGCGTTGCCCTTCTCCATTGCCATCCGCTCGCTGCAACGCGAAGCGATCCGCCTGGACCCGCTGTGGAACGGCGGCGACTACGACGACGACCACTATCCCGAATCGGGCATGCGGATGGCGCGCAAGCTGGGCGTGATTACCTACCGTTCGGCGCTGGAGTGGGACGGCCGCTTCGGCCGCGTCCGCCTGGACTCGGACCGCGCCGACGACGACCCGTTCGGGCTGGAGTTCGAGGTCGAGAGCTACCTTGAAGCCCATGCGCGGCGGTTCGTACGCCGCTTCGACCCCAACTGCTACCTCTACCTGAGCCGCTCGATGGACTGGTTCGACGTGGGCGACTACTGCGAGCGCCGCGGTGGACCCAGCGAAGGCCAGACGCGGGCCGGGCTGGCGAAGATCGGCATCGAGAAAGCCCTGGCGATCGGCGTGCACACGGACATCCTGTTTCCGCTGCAACAACAGCAGGAGATTGCCGACGGCCTGCGCGATGGCGGGGCCGACGCCCGGTTCCTGCCGCTGGAGTCGCCACAGGGGCACGACGCGTTCCTGGTCGACATCGCCCGGTTCGGGCCGGCGGTGCGCGACTTCCTGGAATCGCTGTAGCCGAGGTGGCGAAACGGGTGCGGCGGACGCTCTGGACACCCACGGCCGGCAGCGGGGACCGCACCGGCGTAAAATCAGCCGCATGAACGCCGCCGCCCTGCCCGACATCGACTTCCCCGGCCACGACAAGCTGGTCCACGCGCTCGACCTGGCCGTCTCCGCGGGCGACCAGCACGCCATCACCTCCGCGCTGCGCAACACCCTGTGCCGGATGATCCGCGACCGCGACGTCCGCCTGCCGGCGTGCGTGTACGACCCGCTCGAGGACCACTACGCACGCCGCGAGATCTACCGCAGCCCCGAACTGGGCTATAGCGTCGTGGCGATGACCTGGGGCCCGGGCCAGGGCACCCCCGTCCACGACCACTGCGGCCTGTGGTGCGTTGAAGGGGTGTGGGACGGGGAACTCGAGATCACCCAGTACGAACTGCTGGAGCGTGATGGGGAGCGTTTCCGCTTCCGCGCCGCCGGCGGCATGGTCGCCGGGCCCGGCAGCGCCGGCAGCCTGATCCCGCCGCACGAGTACCACACCATCCGCAACACCCGCCAGGACGCGGTGGCGGTCTCGGTGCACATCTACAAGGGGCCGATGCAGGCCTGTTCGATGTTCGTCCCCGACGGCGGCGAGTGGTATGCCCGTCTCGACAAGTCGCTGCCCAGCGACCAGGCAGCCTGAGCCTTGCCCGCCTGACGGCGGGGTTTGACCGAGATCAAGGCACCCGCGCAGGCAGCGCCATAGCCTGCACGCATGATCGCTACCGCCCAATTCGACCCCGGCCTGCTCCGTCGCTATGACCGGCCCGGTCCGCGCTACACCTCCTACCCCACCGCGCCGCAGTTCCACGCCGGCTTCGGGGAGCGTGAATTGCGCGATACGGTAGCCGCCAGCAATGGCGACCCCATTCCGCGCCGGCTCTCGCTGTACGTGCACGTGCCGTTCTGCATGAGCCCGTGCTTCTACTGCGGCTGCAACCGGATCATCACCCGTGACCTGGCGCGGGGCGAAACCTACCTGGTCCGCCTGTACCGCGAGATCGCGATGATGGCCGAGCTGTTCGACCGCGACCGCGAGGTGATCCAGCTCCATTTCGGCGGCGGCACGCCCAACTTCCTCTCGCCGGCCCAGCTGGGCGAGGTGGTGGAAACCCTGCGCAGCCAGTTCCACTTCTCCGAGTCGCGCGACCGCGACCTGTCGATCGAGCTGGATCCGCGCTTCATCACGCCGGCCGAGGTGGGTGAACTGGCCGCCATCGGCTTCAATCGCGCCAGCCTTGGCGTGCAGGATTTCGACCCGGTGGTGCAGCAGGCGGTCAACCGCATCCAGAGCGTCGAGGAGACGGTGGCGATCATCGATGCCTGCCGCGAGCATGGCTTCCGATCGGTCAATGTCGACCTGATCTACGGCCTGCCCAAGCAGAACCTCGAAGGGTTCTCGCGCACGCTGGATACCGTGGTCCAGGCCCGCCCGGACCGGCTGGCGGTGTACAGCTACGCCCACCTGCCGGCCATGTTCAAGCCGCAGCGCCAGATAGGGGAAGCTGACCTGCCGGCACCGGAAGTAAAACTGGCGCTGTTGCAACTGGCCATCGAGAAGCTCACCGGCGCGGGCTATTCCTACATCGGCATGGACCACTTCGCGCTGCCGGACGACGACCTCGCCACAGCGCAGGCGCGCGGCGGACTGCACCGCAATTTCATGGGCTATACCACCCACGCCGACACCGACCTGATCGGGCTCGGGGTGAGCGCGATCAGCCATATCGGCGACAGCTTCAGCCAGAACCCGCGCGACCTGCCCAGCTGGCAGATCGCGCTTGACGAGGGCCGCCTGCCGGTCTTCCGCGGCATGCGACTGAGCGAGGACGACCAGCTGCGCGCCGACCTGATCCAGAGCCTGATGTGCCAGGGCCAGATCCCCATCGACGCGCTGGAACGCCGCTACCTGATCAATTTCGGCGAGTACTTCGCCGACGCGCTGGACCGGCTCCACCCGCTCATGGAGGACGGGCTGGTCCGGGTCGAGGAGCGCAGGATCGTCGCCACCTCGCGCGGACGGCTGTTGCTGCGTAACATAGCGATGTGCTTCGACCGATACCTCGACCCGTCCCCCGTCCCGGCCGCGCCCCGCTTCTCCCGAGCGATCTGACATCGCCCCGGGGGCGCGCGTGAAGCCGACCGCGTTTCCCCGCCAGGACGAGCGCACGCTCTCCGACGACGGCGACGAGTTCTCGTTCTGCTCGACCTGCGCGTTTTCCCAGGCCTGCATGGCCGAGGGCATGGACAAGCGCTCGCTGATGGACCTGCACGTGCTGGTCGAGCACGTCGGCCCGTTCCATGCCGGCGACCACATCTTCCGGGTGGGTGATCCCTTCGAGGCGATCGCCGCGGTCCGCGCCGGCACCGTCAAGACCTACGTGATCGACCGCGACGGCCGGGAACACGTGCTGGGCTTCTACCTGCCCGGTGAAGTGATCGGGCTGGATGCGATCGACGGCGAGACCTACCCCTGCAACGCGGTGGCGTTGGACACGGCGATGCTGTGCCGGTTCTCGTTCCCCAAGATCGCGGTGCTTGCATCCCGGTTGCCGGGGCTGCAGAAGCACCTGTTCCGGCTGTTGAGCCGCGACATCGGCAGGGCAGCGCTGCTGGCCGGCGACTGGACGGCCGACCAGCGCATGGCCGCGTTCCTGGTCGGCATGGCACGCCGGCTCGCCGCGCGCGGGTTTTCGCCCAACCGCTTCCAGCTGACCATGGCGCGCACCGACATCGCCAACTACCTCCGATTGGCGCCGGAAACCGTCAGCCGGGTGCTGCGCCGCTTCCAGAAGGACGGCCTGCTGGTCGTGGATCGGCGCGAACTTGAGCTGCTGGACCGCCCGAAGCTCGAAGAACTCGCCGAGCCCGTCCTGCGCGCCTGAGCGCCGGCCGTAACAACGCGGAAGTCACTTTCCCGCTCCCGGGACACGGCCGACCATGGTCCGCGCAGCGCCGCGCTGCGCTGCGATGCACACGGCTGCACGTGGCGCTGGGGCCCGGTTCCTGACAGCGCGGGCCTGGTTGGCAGAATCGTCCTGACGAAACTTGACCTGAGTCAACGCGGTTGACCGCGCCAACCGCGAGCATGATGCAGCCATTCACGGAGATGCCTCGATGGGGAATACAAGAAGGCTTTGGATAGGACTTGCCGTCCTGCTCATTGCATCGTTCAGCGTGCTGCTGTGGTCCGGCGGCGAAATCAACCGGTACAAGCCTCCGATGCCGGAGCAGGTGGTGGCCCAGGACGGCACCGTCATCTACACGCGTGCCGACATGGAGCGGGGTCGCCAGGTCTGGCAGACCACCGGCGGCATGCAGTTGGGTTCCATCTGGGGCCACGGCGCCTACGTCGCCCCGGACTGGAGCGCGGACTGGCTGCACCGCGAGGCCATCGAGATCCTCAACATGTGGGCGCGTGCCGATGGCGGCATGGCGACATACGAGCAGCTTCCGGCCGGTGACCGCGCTTCCCTGCAGGGCCGCCTGCAGGAAATGATGCGCGAGAACACCTACGACCCGGCGACCGGCACGATCACCCTGGACATGGACCGGGTGGTGGCGATGTCCAACGTGTCGGCGCATTACGAGAGCCTGTTCGGCAACGACCCGGCCACCGCGGAGCTGCGCGAAGCCTACGCGATGAAGAACAACACGGTGCCCGATGCCGAGCATCGCCGTGCACTGGCCTCGTTCTTCTGGTGGACCGCATGGGCGGCGACGACCGAGCGCCACGTAGGCGTGTCGGAGACGGTGGCACCGGACCGTCCGGGCATCGCCGAGAAGCGCGTCACCTACACCAACAACTGGCCCGGCGAGCCGCTGGTCGGCAACACGCCGCCGCCGAGCACGTGGGTGTGGTCGGCCTTCAGCGTGCTGTTCCTGATCGCCGGTATCGCGCTGCTGGGTTGGCACCATGCCGTGACCCACGGCCATGACGACGGCCACCGCATCCCCGACCGGGATCCCCTGGCCGCACTCAAGGTCACGCCCTCGATGCGGGCCACGGCCAAGTATTTCTGGCTGGTGCTGGCATTGTTCCTGGTGCAGATCCTGTTCGGCGCGATGACCGCGCATTACCAGATCGAAGGCCAGCAAGCCTACGGGTTCCAGCTTTCGGAAATCCTGCCGTACTCGATCACCCGCACCTGGCACACGCAATTGGCGGTGCTGTGGATCGCGGTTGCGTGGCTGGGCACGGGCCTTTACATCGGACCGGCGCTGTCGGGCCATGAACCGCGCTTCCAGCGGCTGGGCGTCAACTTCCTGTTCGCCTGCCTCGTGATCATCGTCGTCGGCGCGTTCGCCGGGCAATGGTTCGCGGTGATGCAGAAGCTCGGCATCGCCAACAACTTCTGGTTCGGCCACCAGGGCTGGGAGTACGCCGACATCGGCCGCTTCTGGCAGTGGTTCCTGTTCATCGGCCTGTTGCTGTGGCTGACGATGGTGGGCCGTGCGTTGTGGCCGGTGCTGACCGGTCCGAAGACCGACACCAAATCCATCGTCGGGCTGCTGTTCCTGTCCACGGTCGCCATCGGCGTGTTCTTCGCCGCCGGCCTGATGTGGCGCGAACACACCCACATCTCGATCGTCGAGTACTGGCGCTGGTGGCTGGTGCACCTGTGGGTGGAAGGCTTCTTCGAAGTGTTCGCCACCGCGGTGATGGCACTGATCTTCACCAAGCTGGGCCTGCTGCGCGCGTCGACCGCGTCGGTGGCGGTGCTGTTCGCCACCATCGTGTTCATGACCGGCGGCGTGCTGGGCACCCTGCACCACCTGTACTTCGTCGGCAGCCCGACCGCGGTGATTGCGCTGGGCGCGAGCTTCAGTGCCCTGGAAGTGGTGCCGCTGGCCTACATCGGCTTCGAGGCGTACCACACCTACAGGCTTGGCAAGGCCACGCCGTGGATGCAACGCTACCGCTGGCCGATCTTCTTCTTCCTGTCGGTGTCGTTCTGGAACCTGGTGGGTGCGGGCCTGTTCGGCTTCCTCATCAACCCGCCGCTCTCGCTTTACTACATGCAGGGCCTCAACCTGACGCCGCTGCACGGCCACACCGCGCTGTTCGGGGTGTACGGCATGCTCGGCATCGCGCTGGTGCTGTTCTGCATGCGCGGCCTGCGACCCAACCAGGTGTGGAACGAGAAGGCGCTGCGCATCAGCTTCTGGTCGCTCAACATCGGCCTGGCACTGATGGCGGTGCTCACGCTGCTGCCGCTGGGCACGATGCAGCTGCTGGCGGCGATCGAGCATGGCTACTGGTATGCCCGCTCGGCGGAGTTCATGCAGAAGCCCATCGTCGACCTGCTGGTGTGGATGCGGGTGCCCGGCGACACGATCTTCAGCATCGGCGCCCTGGCCCTGATCTACTTCGTGCTGCGCCTCTGGGTGAAGCCGAAGCTGGAGGAGCCCGGGGAGCACGGGTCGGAGATCCAGTCCGGCTGACCGGATGTTGGACAGGAAAAGGGCGGCCACGTGGCCGCCCTTTTTCTTGGGGCCGGCCGCGCCGCCGACCCCGGTCATCCGTGGCACCCGTGATCCAAATCAATGACCTGCACGCCACCAACCTTCATCCTGTCGACATGCAGAACACCACGTCCCCGCCGTCCCGGAAGATTTCGCCCGCCGTGCTTGGCCAGGCTCCACACCGCCTGATGTTCTTCATCGGCGCCACCAACCTGTTGCTGGCCATGGCGTGGTGGGCCGCATGGCTCGCATCGGCACGCTGGCCGGGCATGGCGCTGCCGCAACCTGCGCAGCCCGCGGGCTGGCTGCATGCGTTCGTCATGCAATACCAGATGCTGCCCAGCTTCTTCTTCGGCTTCCTGCTCACCACCTTCCCGAAATGGACCGGCCAGCCGGACTTCGACCGCTGGCGCTACGTGCCCGTCGGGCTTGGTCTGTTCGGCGGACAACTGGCGACGCTGCTGGGTGCGATCGGCTGGGACGCCGGCATCACCGTGGGCCTGCTGATGACCATGGCCGGCTGGCTGGCAGGCCTGCTCACGCTTGCGCCGGTGCTGTGGCGCGAACAGGGCGTGACCTGGCATGCGCGCTCATGCTTCGGCGCGCTGGTGCTCGGCTTCTGCGGTGTCCTCGCATGGACCGCGTTCGTGCTGGGGGCATCCCCGCTGTGGGCGTTCGCCAGCATCAAGATGGGCACGTTCGGGTTGCTTCTCCCGGTCTACATGACCGTGGCACACCGCATGTTCCCGTTCTTTGCCGGCCGCGTGGTGCCCGGATACACGGCGTGGCGGCCGATGTGGCTGCTCGGTGCGTTCTGGCCCCTGTCGCTGGCCCATTTGGTGCTTGAACTCTTCCACGCCTACGGCTGGCTGTGGGTGGTCGACCTGCCGCTGCTGGGCCTGACCGGACTGATGCTGTGGCGCTGGTGGCCGCGTGGTCCCAAGCCGGGGATCCTGGCGGTGCTGTTCGTCGGCATGGCCTGGCTTCCGCTGGCGTTCGCGCTCTATGTCGGCCAGAGCATCGCCTACGAGTTGACCGGCGTGTACTGGCTGGGCCGTGGCCCCGCGCATGCATTGTTCATCGGCTTCTTCGGCAGCGTGCTGGTGGCGATGGTGACCCGTGTCACCCAGGGCCACTCCGGCCGCGCGCTGGAAATGTCGCCGACCGCCTGGTTCGCCTTCGTGGCCATCCAGCTGGTCGCGGTGACGCGCGTGGTGGCCGAAGCCGCGCCCGACGGCATGGCGTGGCAGGCGGCGGCCGCAGTCGGCTGGCTGCTGGCGTTCGCCCCCTGGGTGGTGCGCATCGGCGCCATCTACCTGACCCCCCGCATCGACGGCCGTCCCGGCTGACCGCTCGGCCCGTACTCCAAGGAAGCTTCCCGTGATCGAGTTCTACCCGCAGATCAAGCACGTCCACATCATGATGGCGGTGGCCAGCGGCCTGCTGTTCGCGTTGCGCGGCGGCGCCTCGCTGGCAGGCATGCGTTGGCCCCAGTGGACCGCCGTGCGCTGGACCAGTTACGGCATCGACACCACCCTGCTCACCGCGGCACTGATGCTGCTGACGATCCTGCCCGGCGCGCTGTTCTCCAATGGCTGGCTCGCCGCCAAGCTGGTGCTGCTGGTGGTGTACGTGGTCTTCGGCGTGCTCGCACTTCGCCGTGGCCGCACCCGCGGGGCGCGCGCCGGCTTCTACGTCGCCGCCCTGGCCACCTTCGGCATGGTCTACAGCATCGCCAGGGCCCACCATCCGCTGGGGTTCGGGCATGGCCTGCTCGGCTGACGTCGCGATGTCCGGCCCGCTGCCCCCATCGACGAGCCGCGCCGGGAGCGACCCTGACCGGGGCATGCTGGACGCCCTGTTCCTCGGCCCGTACGGCGAGAACGACACCATGCTGGAGAAGCTGGTGGTGGAGTTCCTGCGCGACCACGTCTACTGGCGCCGCAACTTCCATCCCGAGGATCCGCCGGCGATCCCGACCCACGCCGCGCAACAGCCCGGGTACCAGGCCTTCGAGGCCCGGCTTCGGCGCGAGCTCCACCAGCTGTCGGCCTCGCTCAAGAGGTCGGTGCCGTTCCACAGCCCCCGCTACATCGGCCACATGGCGTCCGACCTGTTGCTGCCCGGGCTGGCCGCACAGATCCTCACCCTGCCCTACAACCCCAACAACGTCAGCGAAGATGCCGCGCCCGTCACGATCGACCTGGAAGTCCAGGTCGGCCTGCAACTGGCGCGCATGCTGGGCTACCCGAACGATCCCGCGCAGCCCGACTGCGCCTTCGGACACCTCACCTCCGGCGGTACCGTCGCCAACTACCAGGCACTGCGGCTGGCGCTCGCGCTGAAGGCGTTCCCGGTCGCGTTGCGGGCGGCAGGCGTACCGGACATCGAGCTTCCCGGCGATGACTGGTCCGTGTTCAACACCGGCCCCGATGCCGGTACCGGGCTGGTGGTGCAGTGGCAGGACTGGCTCGCCGCGCAGTCGCCCCGCGACCGCAGGCGCTGGCGGGAGGCGGTGCAGGCCGAGCGGCTGGAACACCTCGGCATGGTCGGGTTCTTCGCCCGCCACCCGGACCTGCGGGTGCCGAAGGTGCTGGCACCGATCACTGCGCACTATTCCTGGAGCAAGGGATTGAAGCTGCTCGGGCTCGGTCGCGACCAGCTCGAACTGTTGCCCGAGCGCGGCATGCGCCTGGATGCGGACGCACTCGAATCGACGCTGCAGCGATGCGAGCGCGAGCGCCAGCCGGTGCTGCTGGCGGTAGCCGTGCTGGGCACCACCGAGTACGGCACGGTCGATCCCGTCGACGCGGTGGTAGACGCCCGGGAACGCGCGCTGCGTATGGGCCTGGGCTTCAGCGTGCACGTGGACGGTGCATGGGGTGGTTATCTCGCCACGCTGTTCCGCAATCCCGATGGCAGCCTGCGTGGTCTCGACGAGGTGCGCGAGGACTTCGCACGCTTCCCGTTGCCCGAGGTACACGCCGCGTTCGCCGCACTGGGGCGGACCGATTCGGTCACCGTCGATCCGCACAAACTGGGCTACCTGCCCTACGGGGCCGGCGCCTTCATCTGCCGTGACCATCGCGCCACCGCGCTGCTGTCGGAAGCGGCGGACTATGTGTTCCGCGAAGGCCCGGCCGACCCGGATCCGGCCCGGAACTACCTCACCCGCTATCGCCAGCTCGGCCAGTTCGTACCCGAAGGCTCCAAGTCCGGCGCGGCGGCGGCCGCGGTCTATGTCACCCACAAGGTGCTGCCGCTGGACCACCTCAACTTCGGACACCTGCCGCGGCAGACCGTGCTCGCGGCCGAGGCGCTGCACGAAGCGGCACTGGGGCTGGCCCGCGAGCTGGAGGGCGTGGCACGGGTGGCCGTGCCCTTCGCGCCCGACAGCAACCTGGTCTGCCTGGCGATCAACCCGGCGGGCAATGCCGACCTGTCGGTGGCCAATGCGTTCGTGCGCAGGATCCACGACGAGCTGCGTTGCGACCCGCGCCAGCCGCTCCAGCTCAAGCAGTTCTTCGGATCAATGACCACGCTGCGACCCGAGGCGGTGGGCGACGTCGAGATGCGGCGGATCCTGGGCTCGATCGGGCTCGACCCCGGCACCCTGGACCCCGACGGCGGCAATGACAACGACCGGCTGGTGATCCTGCGGCATACGCTGATGAACCCTTACCTGGTCGACCACGCCAACGGCATCAGCTACATCGACATGTACCTGGCCTACCTGGGCCGGCGGATCAGCAGCCTGCTGGAAACCGGCGCGTGAACATCGCGCCTGCCCCGACCGTCGCGGACATGCGCGAGTGGACCGGGCAGTCGCTGGCCCGGCTGCGGCAGGAAGCCGCGCGATCGGCCGACACCCACCTGCTGAAGCTCGGGTTCCCGGGATTCCCCGGCATCGACTTCTACTTCAAGGACGAAGCCGCCCACCCCACCGGCAGCCTCAAGCACCGCCTCGCCCGCTCGCTGTACCTGTATGCGCTGTGCAACGGTCGCCTGCGGCGTGGGCAGCCGGTGGTGGACGCGTCGTCCGGCAGCACCGCGATCTCGGAAGCCTGGTTCGCGCGATTGCTCGGGCTGGAATTCACCGCGGTGATGCCGGCGTGCACCGCACCGCGCAAGATCGCCGACGTGCAGGCGCTCGGGGGCCGTTGCGACCTGGTCGACGACCCCGCGCAGGTGTACGAGCGCGCCGACTGGCATGCCCGCAACGGGGCCTGCCACCTCGACCAGTTCGGCCTGGCCGAACGCGCCACCGACTGGCGCGGCAACAACAACATCGCCGAATCGATCATCGGCCAGCTGGCCGGCGAACCCCACCCCGAGCCCGCCTGGATCGTTTGCGGCGCGGGGACCGGCGGAACCTCGGCCACCATCGGCCGCTACCTGCGCTACCGCAGCCTGCCGACCGGCCTGTGCGTCGCCGACCCCGCCGGCAGCGCGTTCATCCACGGCTGGCGCCAGCGCGACCGCGATGCCACCTGCAGCATGCCGACGGTGATCGAAGGCATCGGCCGACCACGCGTGGAGCCGGGCTTCCTGTTCGACGTGGTCGACGACGTGGTCGAGGTTCCCGACACCGCCTCCATCGCCGCCATGCACTTGTTGGAGGAACACCTTGGCCGGCGTTATGGCGGCTCGTCGGGCACCAACCTGGTCGGATGCCTGCAACTGGCAGCGCGCATGCGAACGGCAGGCATGCAGGGCAGCATCGTCAGCCTGCTGTGCGACCCGGGCGAAAGCTACGACGCAACGCTCTACGACCGGGCGTGGCTGGCACAGCGCGGACTGGACGCCTCCGGCCCGGACGCCGCGCTGCGTGCGATCATTGCCACCGGGGAATGGCGGGGGCTCTAGAAGAAGCGCCTGCCGGGGGACGACCGGGGCTGAGCCCATGTGCCGATTGGGCGAACGAACCGTTCGTCGGCACGCTAGGTGGCCGGGTTGTAAAGTTACATGTAAGAAACTAGGATGCTTACATGAAAGCAGGGAAGCCACGCTCGTCCGCCGATTACGTACGCGAGTTCCGCGCGCGGATGCGCAACGCCGGCCTCGTCAAGAAGGACGTGTGGATCCGCCCCGAGTTCTCGGAGGATCTGGCCGCTGTCGAACAACGCTTTCGCCAGGCGCCCGCGTCCGGCGAAGCCCCGGGGATCGACTGCCTGCGCGAGACTCCGGGCGAACCGGGGTGGACGCTGGCCGCACTGCAGCGCGCCATCGAAGGATCCACCCCCGTTGGATCCGGGAGCATCGAAGTGCACCGCTCCGAGGGTGCCGACCCGACGCTGCGCCTGGTGATGCGCGACTACGGTGACCTTCCGGTCTTCGTCGCCGTCGGCGGCCTGCAGATCGTCGTCCAGGTGTTGATGTGGCCGCTCGACCACGTGTCCGATCCGGCCGCCTTCAATGCCCGCGTCCTGCGCACGCACAAGCTGTGGCCGCTGACCACGATGGGCATCGAGCCGGTCGCCGGCGTGCCGAGCTATGTCATGTTCGGATCGCTCGGCACGCATTCCCCCCTGGCCGACATCCTGTTCGAGATCGAAGCACTTGCGGGCAATGTCATCGCATGTGTCGATGCATACGGGGCCTTCCTGCGTGATGAGGTGTGGCCGCATGACGAGGCAAGCGCATCGTGAAGCGCCGCGACACCCTTCTGGCCCGCCTCGGTGCACAGATCGCCGATATCGGCGACACGGTGCGCGGCGGAGTCCGCGAGTGGAATGCAGGACGTGCCCTGGACGATCGCATCCACCGCGTGGACGAGGAGCTCAAGACGCTCCGGCGCGAACTCGACGTACTGAAAGCGCAGCGCTACACCGCGCAGGAACGGCACGAAGCGACCCTGGAGAAGATCGTGCAGCGCGAGGCCCAGGCGGTGGCTGCGCTGCGGGCCGGCCAGCCAGCCCTTGCCCGCGAAGTCGCCCTGTCGATCGTCGAGCTGGAATCCGAGCGCGATGCGGAACAGGCATTGCTCACGGACAACGCGGACCGGGCCTCCGAGCTGGATGCCATGGTGCGGCACGGACACAACGCCCTCAGGCGCCTCAAGCACGAGCTTGACCTGCTGCGTGCCTCCGAGGCCGTCGCCAGCGCGGAGAAGGCGTTCGCAGGGGGCGCGTCGGGTACCGGCACCGGAATCCCGACGGCGATCGATTCGGCGGAATTGCTGCGTTCCCGCCAGTCGACCCCCCCGACCCGGGCCCGGCCATCGAGCGGCAACGTCCCGCACGATCCGCTCGACGAGAAGCTCCAGGCAGCAGGAATCACCGCCACGCCCCCCGCCGTCGAGAACGTGCTGACCCGGCTGGCCGCCCAGGCCGCTGAGACCGGCGCGGCAGGCAAGGAAGCGACTCCGGCCCGGAAACGGCGCCGCGCCACCATCCGCAAGGAGAGCCCACGTGAGTGAGTTCCTGACAACCGCACTGTCATTCCCCACCCTCGCCTACAGCGTCGTGCTGGCAGTCTGCACGATCTACTGGGCCCTGGCAGCGACCGGACTGGTCGAGATCGATGCACTGGACGGCCTGCTGGGTGGCGACGGCGACAGCCCGGACTCCAGTGGCGCGGCCGCCATGATTTCAAGGCTCGGCCTGTCAGGTGTCCCGTTGATGCTGGTGGCCACCGTGCTGGCGTTCGTGGGTTGGATCGGTACCTATTTCGTGCACCTGCTCGTACTCGCCCACCTGGGCGAGGGCCTGCGGCTGTTCGCCGGCGCGGCCGTCGCGCTGGCCATGCTGGTCCCGGGCATCGTGCTCACCTCCGTCCTGCTGCGCCCCCTGAGCCGGTTGCTGCTCAAGCTGCGCCCACCGCTTGACCCGTCGCTGCTGGGACGCGTGGCGGTGGTCAACTCGCCGGAGGTCGCCACCGACTACGGCACGGCCACCGTCGACGACGGCGGCGCGGGCCTGGTGCTGCAGGTGCGGGACGGAGAGACCGGTCGCTTCAAACGCGGCGACCGCGTCGTGCTTATCGAATACCTCGATGCGCAGCATGCCTATCGCGTGATACCGGAACGGCAGTTCCAGACCCTGTAAGAGCTCGAATCCCAAGGAGAGGTAGCAATGACCATGTCCATGATCCTGCCGTTCGTCGTCGGCGCAGGCGTTCTACTCGTCGTGTTGCTCGGCATCTTCGGCCTGTTCAAGGCGTTCTACATCAAGGTCCCGCAAGGCACCGCACTGATCGTCAACGACCTGAGCGCGACGCCGAAGGTCCGCTTCACCGGCGGCCTGATCATCCCGGTGCTGTACAAGGCCGAGCTGATGCAGATCAGCCTGATCACGCTGCAGGTCGACCGCCGTGGGCGCGAGGGCCTGATCTGCCGCGACAACATGCGCGCGGACATCTCCGTGGCCTTCTACCTGCGGGTGAACGAGACCCAGCAGGACGTGCTGCGCGTAGCCAAGGCCGTCGGTGCCGAACGCGCATCCGACAAGGCGGCCGTGGACGAGCTGTTCAACGCCAAGTTCTCCGAGGCGTTGAAGACCGTCGGCAAGAAGTTCGAGTTCACCGAGCTGTTCGAGAAGCGCCAGGAATTCCGCGACGAGATCATCAAGGTGATCGGCAACGACCTCAATGGCTACGTGCTGGAGGACGTCGCCATCGACTACCTCGAGCAGACCCGGAAGTCCGACCTCGATCCGAACAACATCATGGATTCGGAGGGCATCAAGAAGATCACCCAGATCACGGCGACGCAGAACGTCGTCACCAACGAGCTGGAGCAGAACGAAAAGCTGGCGATCACCAAGAAGAACGTCGAGGCACGCGAGGCGACCCTGGCGCTGGAAAGGCAGCAGGCGGAGGCGGAAGCCCGCCAGCAGCGCGAGATCGAGACCATCCGTGCGCGCGAGGAGGCCGAAACCGCGCGCGTGCGGGAAGAGCAGCGGCTGATCGCCGAGCAGGCCCGGCTCGAGTCGGACGAGAAGATCCAGATCCGCGAGCAGAACGTGAATCGCGAAGTGGAAGTCGCCGGCCAGAACCGCCAGCGCGCGGTTGCGATCGAGGAAGAGCGCGTGGTCCGGGCCCGCGAGCTGGAGAAGGTCACCACCGATCGTGAGGTCCAGTTGCAGGCCGTCGAGCGCGACAAGGTCGTCGAGGTCGGCAAGAAGGACGTAGCCAACATCACCCGCGAGCGCATCGCGATCGACAAGACCGTCGCGATCGAGGAAGAGCGGATCAACGAAGTGCGCGTGGTGTCCGAGGCCGACCGCGAAAAGCAGGCCCGCGTGCTGGCCGCCGAGGCCGCCGCGCAGGAAGCCCTGGTCCACAAGGTCAAGGAAGCCGAGGCCGCGGAGACCGCTGCCAAGCATCGGGCGGTGGAACGCACCACGCTTGCACAGGCGGAACTGGAAGCTGCCAACCGCGAGGCCGAAGCCAAGCGGGTGCTGGCCGACGGCGTCAAGGCCGAGCAGGCCGCCCCGGGACTGGCCGAAGTCCAGGTCCGCGAAGCCGAGGCCCAGGCCATCGAGAAGCACGGTATCGCCGAGGCGCGCGTGATCGAAGCCAAGGCTGCCGCGCGGCTGGTGGAGGGCACCAACGATGCCCGCGTCCTCGCCGAGCGCATGGCCGCCGAGGCCGAGGGCACCACCAAGCTCGGCCACGCCAATGCCGCCTCGGTCGAGGCCATCGGCGGCGCGGAGGCAAACGTGACGGTCAAGAAGCTCATGGCCGAAGCGGAAGGCTTGACGCGCAAGTTCGAGGCGATCGACTCGTTGTCGGTCGATGCGCGCAGCCACGAGGAGTTCCGCATGTCGCTGGACATCCACCTCCAGCAGGCTCTGGCATCGATCTCCGCGGGCAAGGATGTCGCCAAGGAGAACGCGGAAGTCATCGCCGCCGCCCTTCGCAATGCCAACATCGACCTGGTCGGCGGCGACGGCGGCCTGTTCGAAGCGTTCTCCAAGTCGCTCTCGCTGGGCAAGGCCGTCGAAGGCCTGGCAGGCAAGAGTCCGATCGTGCAGGACCTGCTGAGTCGCTATCTCGGCGTCAACGCCGTCACACCTGCGACTGCAACGCTTCCGCAGCCGGGAACCGGCGAACGCGCCGCAGCGGCGACCCCCGAAGCAGGTGCCTGACCCCGGCCTTCTGATGGCTGGCGGCAGCCCTGCCGCCGGCATTGCCCACCCCGCAAGGACACACGAAATGACCGTGAATCGCGACCACCTGGAAATGGCCTTCCACTCCATCACCTGCTTCGCCGACGACGGACGCCTGGAGGCGGCCGAGCTCGACCGGATCGTGGCGATCGCCGAACGCGACGGCACCATCAACGACGACGAGAGCCGTGTCCTCAACAACATCATCTCGCGCATCCAGCCCGACGAGATCGATTCCGCAATGAAGGTGCGCCTGGATGCGCTGCGCCGGAAACTGGGGCCGGTACCGGTCGAGGTTGCCTGAGCGACCGCCTCCGACGCCTGCCCTCCCGATTGCAGCATGGATGGCCCGCCTGCGCGGGCGAGGTTCCACGATGACGTCCAACACGCCCGCCGAATCCAATCCCTCCCCCGCGCCGGGGTCCGACCCGATCGACCAGGCCGTCGCGCAGGGAGGCGCCTACGAGGTGCTGCGTCGGCGCCTGTCCGACCAGGGCCGGCGCCTGCGCGACGCCGCCGAGCGGATGAATGCCCGGCGCGTGGAAGAATTCGGCAGCAGCACCATGGAGGTCATCGGTCGCGTCCGCGTGCGCACCGACAACAACTGCATCGGCCGCGACATCGTCCAGGTCGGCCACCTGATCCTGTTCGGCTACAACGTCTTCATCGGCCTCAAGACCAGCACACGGATCGAGGACGTGTTCGGCCTCTACCAGCTGGTATCCACTGAAGACGGGTTCGACGTGGTGCCGGTTGAACTTGCCGGCAGCTTCCTGGGCGACCCGCAGTTCACTCGGGACTTCACCGAGCTCTACGCCTATTACAAGAACGCCCGCCTCCTGCAGCTGGTCGTTCGCGACGGCAGGTTGCTGGCCTCGTTCCAGATCGGCGAGCGCACCACGGACGTGCGGGTGTTCCGGTGGTCGTTGACGCCCGGCGGCGAGGCGACCTACATCGACGCGCGCGGCGAGCGCGACCTGACGATGCCCCCAGCCTTCGACTTCGAATGGACGCGTGCGACGCGCGAGTTGATGGTCAACGGCCGGCATCCGCACCTGAACGTGCTCGACACCCTGTTCGTGGAGACGACCGGGGGCGACCTCACCATCAAGGTCGAGGACAACACCGAGAGCGGCCAGGGCATCCACTCCGAACCGGTCGAGGACAAGACCCAGTCGCTGGACGACGCCACCTTCGATTTCGCCCGGGTCGGCTCGCTGGTCCTGCTCAAGGTCCTCCCCTACCGCGAGGACCAGTGGCGCGGTTTCATCTACAACACACTCACCGGCCGCGTGCAGCGCAACGACGCGATCATCCAGGCGTGCGTGCAGCTGCCCGAGGACCACGGGATCATCTTCCCCGGCGGCTACTACCTCCAGAACGGCGAGCACAAGGCCTTCGACGCGGCCATGTCCGGCATGCAGTTCAAGCGTGCGATCCGCTCGCCCAATGGCGAGGACGTGCTTTACATCTTCTATGACCAGGTCCCCGGCAGGTCGGCCCTGTTCGTCTACAACATGATCCAGCGGCAACTGCACAACCCGGTGTTCGGCCATGGTTACGCGCGCCTTGCCGACGGCCGGATGGTCATCTTCCACGCCGAAGGCGATGGGCCGACCCGCATCCATCCGATGCAGGCCTGGCAAACGCCGTTCGTGAGCGACGAGTTCGCCGCAAGCCGGCCGGAGAGCAATACCTACCTGGGACGACTGGGCAATGCCGAGCTGGTGCGCGGCATCTCCAACCTGGTGAGCCTCGCCCGTGAGATTGGCAGCGAGGAGGTGTCGCTGCAGCGCTACCAGTTGCTGGTCCGCGACACCCGCAAGCTGTTCGACGCCCACCACTGGATCGATGACGCCCACTGCGATGGCGTGGCCAGCCTGGTTCGCGAGATCGCCGCGACCGGCGAGTCGGTCCTCGACGAGTTCGAGAAGGTCCAGGGCATCCGCCGGCAGTCCGCGCAGGCAATGGCCGATGCGCGCGACGACCACGCCGCCCTGGTGGCCCGGCTGCTCCCGGAAAACTGGACTCAGGTGCAGGAGTTCGTCGATGCGCTCAACGAGATCACGCGCCAGCGCGGCCACCTGCTGACGATCCGCGAACACAGGTATATCGATGTCCCGGCGATCGACGCGCTGGGGGCCGAACTCCAAGTCCAGCATGAGCGGGTTGCAGCCGCCACGGGCGTGTTCCTTGCCTCGGACACCGCACTTGCGCCCTACCTGGACGGTGTCGTGGCGCTGGACGGCCGGGCCCGGAGCGCGGAGACCGCCACGGAGCTGGCCGAAAGCCTCGCCGCGCTCCAGGCGATGTCATCGGACCTGGACATGCTGTCGGAACTGATGGCCACGCTGAAGGTCGACGACCCGGCCCAGCGCACCCGCGTGGTGGAGGCCGTATCGGCGATCTACAGCCGCCTCAACCAGGCACGCGCGCGTGCAGAGCAACGCCGCAGGGCGCTGGGTTCGGCCGAGGCCGTGGCCCAGTTCGGCGCGCAGTTCACGCTGTTCGGGCAGGCGATCACCGGCGCCCTGGGATTGGCGACCGACCCGGAGAAAGCCGACGAGCAGCTGTCCCGGCTGATGGTCCAGCTCGAAGAGCTTGAGAGCCAGTTCGGCGAACACGAGCGGTTCCTGGGCGACATCCTGACCAAGCGCGAAGAGCTGCTGGAGACCTTCGACGCGCACAAGCAGGCGCTGCTCGACGACCGCCACCGCAAGGCCCAGTCGGTGCTGGACGCGGCCGACCGCATCCTTTCCGGACTGGGAAAGCGCACCGAAAAGTTCTCCAGTCCCGACGAACTCAACGCCTTCTTTGCCGGGGATCCCTTGATCCTCAAGGTCCGCGAACTCGCCGAGCGGCTGCGCTCACTGAAGGACTCGGTGAAGGCCGATGACGTCGAAGCCCGGCTGAAGGGCGCGCGCGACCAGGCCGTGCGCGCACTGCGTGATCGCGTGGATCTGTTCGAGGGCGACGGCCAGGTCATCCGGCTGGGCCGCCACCGCTTCAGCGTGAACACCCAGCCGCTGGACCTCACTATCCTGCCGCGCGGTGACCGGCTGGCCCTGCACCTGACCGGCACCGATTTCATGGAGCCCATCGAAGACGCCAGGCTGGCGGAGCTGCGTGAGTACTGGCAGCTGGGGCTGGAGTCGGAATCACCGGCGCTGTACCGCGCGGAGTACCTCGCAGGCGAGCTGGTCGCAGCGGCCTCGGCCGGTAGCGACGGGCTTGACGATGAGACGCTGCAGAAATTGGCGAGCGACCCCGACGCCCTCGCCCGGGCGGTTCGTGAGTTCGCCGCGCCCCGCTACCGCGATGGCTACGAGCGGGGCATCCACGACCATGACGCCGCACTCATCCTCCGGGCCTTCCTGGCCCAGCGCGACGTCGCAGGCAACCTAATCCACGCCCCCGCGCCGCGTGCACTGGCGACCCTGCTGCTGGCATCGCACGGCGACGATGCGGACGTAGCCCAATGGGAGCCGCGTGCCGCCGGTGCGTTGGCCATGCACCGGCTGTTCGGATCGCGCGACAGCCTGGACGCCTTGCGCGCCGACATGGCCACGCGACTGGCCGGGTTCGCGCAGGAGCGGGGGCTGCCATTCGACGCCTCCTGCGCAAGGGCTGCCGCCGACTTCCTGTCCGACCACCTCACCAGCGGCGAACCGGGCCTGGTGCTCTCGCGACAGGGCCGTGAACTGGCCGAAATGCTGGAGTCCCGCTTGGCCAGCGCGAGCTTGCAGGCGCCCTTCCAGCACACCTTGGACCTGCTCGAGGACCGTCCCGACGCCCGCTGGCAGCACGTCCTGCACTGGCTCCAGGCACTGTGCAACACCCCGGCGGCGGCGGCGATGGCGCCGTACGTCCCCGAGTCCGCCGCATGGATCCTGGCGCGGGATGCGCTCTCGTTCCGCGACCACCCGGTGGCCCTCACCACCACGGTCGAGGGCTTGCTGGGCGATCACCCGCGGATTTCAGACGGGCGCATGGAGCTGGCCGTCGACGACCTGCTCGCCCGTCTGCGCGTGCACCGCGAACGGTTCGTTCCCGGGTTCCGGCGCTACCACCAGGTGCGCAACGAAGTCGCCGCACGCGAGCGCACCGCGCTTCGGCTGGGTGAATTCCAGGCGCGTCCGCTGTCCTCGTTCGTGCGCAACAAGCTGATCAACGAGGTCTACCTTCCGATCATCGGCGACAACCTCGCCAAGCAGATGGGTACCGCAGGGGAAGGCAAGCGCAGCGACCTTATGGGCCTGCTGATGATGATTTCGCCCCCCGGCTACGGCAAGACGACGCTCATGGAGTACGTGGCAAGCCGGCTGGGCCTGGTCTTCATGAAGATCAACGGGCCCGCGCTGGGGCACGAGGTCCGTTCGGTCGACCCCGCGCAGGCGCCGGACGCCACGTCGCGACAGGAGCTGGAGAAGCTCAACCTCGCCTTCGAGATGGGCAACAACGTGATGCTCTATGTCGACGACATCCAGCACACGCACCCCGAGTTCCTGCAGAAGTTCATCTCCCTATGCG
The DNA here is from genome assembly GCF_046600715.1 of Novilysobacter viscosus. Taxonomy (NCBI): domain Bacteria; kingdom Pseudomonadati; phylum Pseudomonadota; class Gammaproteobacteria; order Lysobacterales; family Lysobacteraceae; genus Novilysobacter; species Novilysobacter viscosus. Next base: position 176,420 of record NZ_JBJMAV010000001.1, on the reverse strand, counting down.
ATGGCACGCGCCGCGTCGAGGGCGTCTGGAAGGGGCGGACGCGCACCTACGACATGCGCGGCAAGAAGTTCTGCGTGGTCATGGCGGGAAACCCGTACACCGAGTCGGGCGAAGTGTTCAAGATCCCCGACATGCTGGCCAACCGCGCCGACATCTACAACCTGGGCGATGTCCTGGGCGGGGTGGAAGACACCTTCACCCTGAGCTACGTCGAGAACAGCCTGACCTCCAGTCCGCTGCTCGCGCCGCTTGCAACGCGCGACCTGGCCGACCTCCATCGCCTCGTCGACAAGGCGCGGGGCGAGCAGGTTTCGGCGACCGACCTGTCCCATGCCTACAGTGCGGCGGAGATCAACGAGTTCGTCGAAACCCTGGTCCGGGTCATGAAGGTGCGCGATGTCGTGTACCGCGTGAACCAGCAGTACATCGCATCCGCCGCGCAGGCCGACAAGTACCGTACCGAACCGGCGTTCAAGCTGCAGGGCAGCTATCGCAACATGAACAAGCTGGTCGAGAAGATTTCGCCGGTGATGAACGAGGGTGAATTGCAGCAACTGATCAGCGACCACTACCAGGGCGAAGCGCAACTTCTGACCGTCGGTGCCGAGGAGAACCTGCTCAAGCTCAAGGAGCTGCGCGGCGTGCTGACCGCCACCGAGCAGGCCCGCTGGGCGCAGATCAAGCACGACTTCCTGCGCAACAAGGCGATGGGCGCCGAGGACGCGGACGTCGGCGGCCGGGTGGTGGCGCAGCTGGCCGACATCGCCGGTGGGCTGCAGGCGATGGGTAGTGCCGTCGCCGGCCCGGCGGGCGATGCCCCGGCGGCGTCCGAGTCGCCGCCCTGGAAAGACGCCCTGGCACTGCTGGAGCGGGTGGTCGCTGACCGCCGCGTGGACGCGCCGCGCCCCGGAACGGACGACGTCGACGCGCTGGTCAAGACTGCAATCCAGCCTCTGGTCGCCGCCATCCATTCAAGCCAGGGCCACCAGGACCAGCTGAGCAACGCGATGCTCCACCTGGCCAGCGCGATCCGTGCCCGCATGACGGCCCGGCCTCCGACCGGCCGCGCGCCGCACACTCCGACACCTGAGGAGCGCCGGCTCGATGAGGCCCTTGCGCGCCTGCATGCCGGCCTTGCGGACGCACCGGCGGCTCGGTGAACGCGCCCGGCGCCGGCAACGCGGCTGCAGACACGCCCGGGGAGATCGACCGCCGGGGTCACGAGATCGCATCGCGTCTCGACTTCGAGGCGATCAGCCGATTGCTCGCCCGCGCGCCGGCGGCCCGCCTGCTCGCCGACCTGGCTGCGATCGTCGAAGTGATCGACGCATCGGATGCGCAACGTACCCGGCGCCGGGCGGGACTCCTGGGCCGCCTGCTCGGCTGGGACCTCGTGGCCCAGGCGCACCCGGACGCAGCCGATGCGCGCCTGCGGGTGCACCTGGCACACGCCAGCGAACACGCAGAACGCGTCCAGCGGCATCTGTCCGACCTCGCGGCGCTACCCGTCCCGGTGGAGCAGCAGATCGCCGCCATGGACGCGTTCGTAACCAGCAGCCGCGAGGCTTGCGCCGCTTCCGGCGCGTCGGCCCATCGTCGCCTTGACTACTTCCAGGCCCTCGGCGACTCGTGGCGCACCACCCGCGCACAGCTGGAGCTGGAAGCCGCACACATCCGCCGGGTACTGGAGCGCTACCACCAGGTACGCGACCTGCTCGTGCCGCTGTGGCACCAGCAGGCGGCAGGGGCGGCGATCAACAAGCGATCCAACGCCGGCACCCCTCGCGGGACCGAACACGACGAGCACGCCCTGCGCCGGCTGATCGCCTCGCTCCAGGCCTCCGCGCCCGCGCCCACACCGCATACTCCGCAACATCCAACCCCGGCCGACAGGGAGCCATCGCCATGACCGAGTCCACCACCCCCCTCGCACCCACGCAACTGCCGCCGGGACTGGATGAGGCGACGCTGCAGAATCTTGGCCTGGTTCCGGCCGACCTGCAGCAGGTGTCCACGATCCATCACGCGCTGGCCGAGCTGCCCGCGACCGAGGTGCAGGGCTTCGGCCGCGACGTCGCGGCCGCGACCACGAAGTTTTCCAGCGACCTGCTCGACCAGGTCCGCAATCGCGACCTCGACGCGACCGGCGACAAGCTGGGCGAAGTCGTACGCATCGCCCGCAACCTCAACCTGCACAAGTTCAGCGGCCGCTCCAAGCTGCCGGTGGTGGGTCCGCTGCTGGACAGGATGCGGGACTCGAAGGGCGAGCTGGTCCAGAAGTTCAGCACCACCAACGAGCAGATCGAACACCTGATGCGCGACCTGACGCGGCAGCAGGACGACCTGGCCAAGCGGGTGCGCGATTTCGACCGCATGCACGACATCGTCGCGGCCGAACGCCACCAGCTCGGCCTGCATGTCGCGGCGGGGAAGATGCGCCTGCAGGCGCTGGGCGACGAACGCGCCGGGCTGGAGGGCGCGGAGGACCCCGCCTCGCGCACCCGGCGCCAGCAGGTTGACATGGCGCTGCGCCTGCTCGACAAGCGCGTCGGGGACCTGCTGCTGATGCAGCACGCGGCCGACCAGTCGTTGCCCATGGTCCGGATGATCCAGGCCAACGCGATGCAGCTGATCGAGAAGTTCACCTCGGTCCGCGACATCACCATCCCGGCATGGAAACGCAGCTTCGCCATCCAGCTTTCGCTCAATGAGCAGAAGCACGCGGTCGAGCTGGCCAACGCGATCGACGACGCCACCAACGAACTCATGCGCCGCAATGCCGACCTCCTGCACGAGAGTTCGGTGGCCACCGCCAAGGCCAACCAGCGCGGCGTGATCGACATGGAGACGCTCCAGCATGTCCACGACAAGTTGATCCAGACGGTCGAGGACGTGCGCGAGATCCACCGCGAAGGCATCGAACAGCGCCGCCAGGCCGAGGCGGACCTCGCCCGCATGCGCGAGGACGTGCAGAAGCGACTCGCCGCGCCGACCGCCACCTGACCGGCGGCGCTGGGCCGGCAGGACCGGCCGCAGCTCATACAGGAGCGACGCAAGTCGCGGCCTGGTACCCCAACGAGCGGCGGGGTCGCGACGGTCCCTTGCCCGTGCACTTCGGTTCGGCAGGGCGTCGCTCGACAAGACGCCTTGTCGCCGCGCAGCGTGCCGCGGCACTGCCATTGAACACGTATGTGCGGCTCCCGCGTCCGCGGATCGTCCCGGTTGGCCGCGCGCCTGCTGCCGCCAACCCGGCCCGCGCCCGGCTTGACTGGCGTCAGGGCACGGCGGATCGCCACCTGCGAGGCTCGGTGTCCCTCCACGCCCCGCCCCGCCCATGGCCCACCACGACCTGCGTTCGTTCCTTGCCCGCCTGGAGGCGACGGGCCAGCTGCGCCGCGTCCCGCAGCCGGTGGACCCGGACCTTGAATCGACTTCGCTGTGCCTGCGCGCACTCAAGGCCGGCGGGCCGGCACTGCTCATGGAGAACCCGACCGGGGCGCGGCATTCGCTGCTGGGCAACCTGTTCGGCCATCGGGACCGGATCGAAGCGGCGCTGGCCGGGAGGCCGTTGGCGAGCCTGCGTGAGCTCGGCGAGCTGCTCGCGGCCATCAAGGAGCCGCGCTGGCCGTCGAGCCTCAAGCAGGCCCTGTCGACCTGGCCGGAGCTGGCACAACTGGCACACGTGGCCCCCAGGCGGGAACGCGAAGCCGCGTTCGGGCACGAAACGCTCGCCGGCAGCGAGATCGACCTCTCGCGGCTTCCGATCCAGCAATGTTGGCCCGGGGACGCGGCGCGGCTGGTCACGTTCGGCCTGGTGATCACCCGCGGCACCCGCAAGCCGCGCCAGAACGTGGCCATCTACCGGATGCAGGTGATCGGCCCGGACAGGGTGATCATGCGTTGGCTGCCGCACCGCGGTGGTGCCCTGGACCATGCCGACTGGATCGCCGACCACCCCGACCGGCCGTTCCCGGTGCTGGTGGCCATCGGCGCCGATCCGGCCACGATGCTCGCGGCAGTGGCGCCGGTGCCCGACACCCTGTCGGAGTACGAGTTCGCGGGCCTGCTGCGGGGTGAGCGCACCCGGCTCTGGCACAGCGAGCGCACCGGCCTGGATGCCCCTGCCGGCGCCGAGATGCTCATCGAAGGCGTCATCCAACCCGGCGACACCGCGCTGGAAGGCCCGTTCGGCGACCACACCGGCTATTACAACGCGGCCGACCACTTCCCGGTGCTGGGCATCGAGCGCATGCACCTCCGGCAGGACGCGATCTACCACGGCAGCTACATGGGCCGGGCGCCCCACGACGAGCCATCGGTGCTGGCGATGGCGCTCAACGACATCTTCGTGCCGATCCTGCGCAAGGTGTTCCCGGAGATCGTCGACTTCTACCTGCCGCCGGAAGCCTGCTCCTACCGGATCGCGGTGGTGTCGATCCGCAAGCAGTACGCCGGCCATGCGCGGCGCATCATGATGGGCGTGTGGTCGTACCTGCGGCAGTTCACCTACACCAAGTTCGTGATCGTCACCGACGACGACATCGACGTGCGCGACTGGTCGCAGGTGATCTGGGCGGTGTCGACGCGGGTCGACCCGGCGCGCGACTCGATGCTGGTCAACGACACGCCGATCGACTACCTGGATTTCGCCAGCCCACGGCCCGGGTTGGGCTCGAAACTGGGCCTGGACGCGACCAACAAGTGGCCGGGCGAGACCAGCCGTACGTGGAGCCGGCCCATCCAGCTGGCACCGGCCATCGAACGCCGGGTTGATGCGCTCTGGGCCGAAGTTCAGTCCGGGAACCCGGGGTCGTCGAACAGCCGGGTGTAGTCGCGTACCGCCGCATCCATGTCATCAAGCGGCGCCAGGTTGGCAGGGTCGGCGTCCAGCGCGCCAGCCCCGGCCATCAGTCGGGCCAGCAAGCCATGCAGCGCCGCATCGGGCTCCGGAGGCAACTGGCATTCGGCAAACATCGCGGCGGCGGCCTGGTTGACGCCGGTGGCGAGCTGCCTGACCTGGTCGGGCCCCAGATGGCCCTGTCGACCGTGTTGAAGCCCTTGCACCAGTTCCGACATGCGCCGCATGCCCTTCATCAGCGGTGCGTCTGCCTGGAAGCGCACGCCGTCGGGCGGGGCGCTGGTCCCTGCACCGCCGGTCGATTGCCCGTGCGCAGGGTCGGCTGCACGCCCGGAATGCCCGGAATGCCCGGAATGCCCGGAATGCCCGGAATGAACGGAATGCCCGGAATGAACGGAATGCCCGGAATGAACGGAATGAACGGAATGACCGGAATGACCGGACTGCGGGGACTGCGGGGACTGCGGGGACTGCGGGGACTGCGGGGACTGCGGGGACTGCGTTGAGTGTTCGCGATGCGCATCCGCATGCGCGTCCTGCGCCGGCGCGGCAAGCGCAAAGGCGGGACACAGCAGCAGCGGCAGGAGGGAAGATCGGGCGATAACGTTCAAGGGTAGCTCCGGATGACCTGGGGGTCTGCCAGCCGATCCTAGACGCCTCAACGGCCTCGGCACCTGACCCAGGTCAACGACACCGCCAGCCGTTCATCGCCACCATCCCTGCACCACTGGACGGGGATCACGCATGCAACTGGTATGTCCTGCCGGCAACCTGCCGGCACTGCAGGCGGCCGTAAACGCCGGGGCCAACGCGGTCTACGCCGGCTTCCGCGACCAGACCAACGCCCGCGCCTTTCCCGGCCTGAACTTCTCCGACCAGGAGCTGCAGGCCGGCATCCGCTATGCGCATGCGAAGGGCGCCAAGGTGTACCTGGCCCTCAACACCTATCCCGACAGCGCGCGCCTGCCGATGTGGCAGGCCGCGGTCGACCGCGCGGCCGCGTTCGGCTGCGACGCGATCATCGCCGCCGAGATCGCGATCCTGGCCTACGCGGCACGGCGCTATCCGGACCTGCCGCGGCACCTGTCCGTGCAAGGCTCGGCGACCTCCGAGCCGGCGCTGCGGTTCGCCTACGAGCGCTTCGGCATTTCCCGCGCGGTGCTGCCGCGCGTGTTGTCCATCCAGCAGGTCGAACGCCTGTGCCAGCGCTCGCCGGTCGCCATCGAGGTGTTCGCCTTCGGCAGCCTGTGCATCATGGTCGAGGGTCGCTGCCAGTTGTCCAGCTACGTCACCGGTGCCTCGCCCAACCGGCACGGGGTGTGCTCGCCGGCCAGGTTCGTCCGCTGGGACGAGCTCGACGACGGCAGCCGCACCGCGCACCTCAATGACGTGCTGATCGACCGCTTCGAACCCAGTGAACCTGCCGGTTATCCCACCGTCTGCAAGGGCCGGTTCGAAGTGGGCGGAGAGACCTTCCATGCGCTGGAGGAGCCCACCAGCCTCAATACGATGGAACTGCTGCCGCGGCTTGCCCGCGCCGGCGTCGCGGCGCTGAAGATCGAAGGCAGGCAGCGGGGCGTGGCCTACGTCGGTGCGGTAACCCGTACATGGCGGGCCGCGCTGGACCGTCACGCCGCCGCGCCGGATGCATGGACCGTGGATCCGCAGTGGCAGCGCTCGCTGTCGAGCCAGGCCGAAGGCCACCAGACCACCCTCGGCCCCTACCACCGCTCGTGGCATTGAGGACCCGTCGATGAAACTCAGCCTTGGCCCCCTGCAGTACTTCTGGCCGCGCGAGCGCACCCTCGCCTTCTACCGCGAGGCCGTCGATTGGCCCCTGGACGTGGTCTACCTGGGCGAGACGGTATGCAGCAAGCGCCGCGAACTGGGCACCCGGGACTGGATCGACCTGGCCGGCGAGCTGTCGGGCAGCGGCAAGCAGGTGGTGCTGTCGAGCCTGGCCCTGATCGAGGCCGAGTCGGAACTGGGCGTGCTCTCGCGGCTGGTCGAGGAAGGCGGCTGCTGGCTGGAAGCCAACGACCTGTCGGCGGTGCAGCTGTGCAGGCAGGCGGGGCTGCCGTTCGTGGCCGGCCCGACGCTCAACATCTACAACCACGAAGCGCTGGCGATGCTGATGGAGGACGGCCTGCGGCGGTGGGTGCCCGGGGTTGAGCAGGGCGAAGTCCTGATCCGTGAACTGCGCGACGCGATGCAGGCCACCGGCCACGCCATGCCCGAGCTGGAAGTGATCGCCTGGGGCCGCCTGCCGCTGTCGTTCTCGGCACGCTGCTTCACCGCACGCGCGCTGGACGTGCCCAAGGACCAGTGCGGCTTCCGCTGCATCGACTATCCGGACGGGATGCTGCTGGCCACCCGCGACGGGCGGCCGTTCCTGCGGATCAACGGGATCCAGGTGCAGGGAGAGGAAACCACCGACCTCGGACCGGAACTGCCGGCACTGCGCGCACTCGGCGTCGACCTGCTCCGGATCTATCCCCAGGCCGAGGGCAGCCGCGAAATCGTGGCGCATTTCGACCGTGCCCGTGCATCCCCCGACGCGGCCCCGATGCTGGGCGAGCGGAACGGCTACTGGCATGGCGAGCCGGGCATGGTGCTGCCGGCGGCCGCCCAATCCCCCTGAGGCCGGGTCCGGGGCTACTTCCACCGACGCCGTCACCCGTGCAGGTGGAACATCGCCTTGGCCAGCAGCACGATCGCCACGACGTGGCCGAACACGCTGTAATGGATGCGCCGGTAGGCGTCCGCGACCGGTCGCTGTCGCCTTCGCAGGGCCATCGCCAGCAGGAAGTGGCCGAACACGCTGAGCGCCAGCACGATCTTGATCGTCAACAGCAGGCTGAAACTGCTCGCCAGCGGATCCGCGAGGGCCGCGCGATAGTGCCAGGCCATCCCCAGGCCACTGCCGTAGAGCAACAGCAACACTCGGGGAATCACCTGCCGGGCGCGCTTTCCGATACCCCCCTCGACGAGCGTCATCACCCGCGCTGGCACGTGCCGGCGCACCCCTTCCAGGATCACCACCTCGAAGAACACCGTGCCGGCGAATGCGATCGCGCCGAACAGGTGCAGCAGCAACAGATACGGATAGGCGGTGGTGGGCATGGCGCAATCGTCGCGCCCGCGGCGGGCACCCCGCCATGACGCGGGTCAAGGGCGACGTCGAACCCGCCGCTCCCGTAGGAGCGGCTTCAGCCGCGATCCGGAACCACCCGCCTGCGCCGGCTCCCGGCCGGGCTGACGCCGATCCAACAAGGGGACCCCGCACGGTTGGCGGGGCGACGCCTCAGGCTTTCGCGAACACCAGCGTGGCGTTGGTGCCGCCAAAGCCGAAGCTGTTGGACATCACCGTCCCGAGCTCTGCATCGCGGCTTTCGCGAAGAATCGGGAACCCCTCGGCCTTGGGGTCGAGCGTCTCGATGTTGGCCGAGCCGGCGACGAAACCCTCCTGCATCATGAGCAGGCAGAAGATCGCCTCGTGCACGCTGGCCGCGCCGAGCGAGTGCCCCGACAGGGCCTTGGTCGAGGACAACGGCGGCACTGCGTCGCCGAATACCTCGCGCACCGCGCCCAGCTCGACCACGTCGCCCACCGGCGTGGACGTGCCGTGGGTATTGAGGTAATCGATGGTGCCGACGCTGTTGCCGTCCAGCCCCTCCAGCGCCATGCGCATGCAACGCACCGCGCCTTCGCCAGAGGGCGCCACCATGTCGACGCCGTCGGAGGTCACGCCGTAGCCGACCAGCTCGGCGATGATGGTCGCGCCGCGCGCCTGGGCGTGCTCGTAGTCTTCCAGCACCAGCATGCCGCCGCCGCCGGCGATGACGAAGCCATCGCGGTCCACGTCATACGGCCGGGAAGCCGACGCCGGGGTGTCGTTGTGCTTGCTGGACAGCGCACCCATGGCATCGAACTGGGCGGTCATGCCCCAGTGCAGCTCCTCGCCGCCACCGGCGAACATCACGTCCTTCCGTCCCAGCCGGATCAGGTCGGCCGCCGCCCCGATGCAATGGGCGGATGTCGCGCAGGCCGCCGATATCGAATAGCTCAGGCCACGGATGCCGAAGGCGGTGGACAGCGCGGCCGACACCGTGGAGCCCATCGTGCGCGGCACCATGTACGGGCCGACCTTGCGCACGCCCTTTTTGCGCAGCAGGTCACCGGTTTCGATCTGCCACTGCGGCGAACCCCCGCCGGACCCGGCAATCAGCCCCGTGCGTGCACTACGGACAAGGTCGTCGGCCAGTCCGGCGTCGGCGATGGCATCGCGCATGGCCACGTAGGCGTAGCCGGCCGCGTCGCCCATGAAGCGCTTGAGCTTGCGGTCGATCTGCTCGGCCAGGTCGATCTGCGGTGCACCGGCCACGTGGCTGCGCAGGCCCAGTTCCGCGTACTCGGGGATGAACGTGATCCCCGCGCGGCCCTCGCGCAGTGAACGGGTCACGCTGCCACGGTCATTGCCCAGGCACGAGACCACGCCCATCCCGGTGACGACCACGCGCCTGCCTTTTCCGGCGGCCATCTCAGAACCCCTCCGTGGAGGTGAACAGCCCGACCCTCAGGTCGCTGGCGGTGTAGATCTCACGACCGTCCACCAGGGTGCGTCCGTCGGCGATCACCAACTCCAGCTTGCCGCGCATCACGCGGCGAATGTCGATCTCGTAGCTCACCCGCTTGGCGTCGGGCAGCACCTGGCCGCTGAACTTGACCTGGCCTACGCCCAGGGCGCGACCGCGGCCGGGGGCGCCCAGCCAGGGCAGGTAGAACCCGCACAACTGCCACATCGCATCCACCCCGAGGCAGCCGGGCATGACCGGATCGCCCTGGAAATGGCAATCGAAGAACCACAGGTCCGGGCGGATATCCAGCTCGGCCCGGACCACGCCCTTGCCGTGGGCACCGCCCTGGGTCGAGATCTCGGTGATGCGATCGAACATCAGCATCGGCGGTAGCGGCAGGCGCGCGTTGCCGGGGCCGAACATCTCGCCACGGCCGCAGGCCAGCAATTGCTCATAGTCGAACGAAGAAGGTCGATCCATGTCATCCAAGCGCTGTCGAAACCCTGATTTTGCACGTTCCTGCGTGCATTTGGCTTGATGACGGTCAATTCGCCCGGTCCGGGCCCCGGCGTATCGCACTGCGCACCCGGACTCCAGGGGCGCCTAGTCCGCCCTGGAGCCGACGGCCTGGCGGCTCGGGACTCCGCTGTCGCCCCGCCAGTGCGCCCCCAGGCTGGTGCCGCGCCGGAGCGCCGCGGCCAGGATCGCTTCGGCCAGTTTCGCCTGCCAGCCTCGACCGGAAAGGACGGCCAGTTGCTCGAGCCCTGCGGTCATCCCCTCGGCCGTACGCACGGGACCCGCGGCGTTCCACAGGGTGGTGCGCAGCCGCACCAGCTCTTCGCCCTCCAGTGGCGGGCCACGTTCGGCCAGGGTGCGCGGGCCGGACGCACCCGTGGGAGCGACCTGCGCCAGGCGCATCCCCAGCCGGCGGCCGAAGACCACGCCCTCCAGCAACGAATTGCTGGCCAGCCGGTTGGCGCCATGGACGCCGTTGCATGCGACTTCGCCGACGGCATGCAGCCCGGGCACGCTGGTGCGGCCGAGGTCGTCGGTCGCCACGCCGCCCATGTGGAAGTGCGCCGCCGCCGTGACCGGTATCGGCTCCCGCCGCGGATCGATCCCGTGGGCACGACAGGCCGCCAGTGCGGTCGGGAAGCGGCGCTCCCAGTCGATCCAGCCTGCCCGCGCATCCAGCACCGCCGCGCCCGTCTCGTGACGCGCCTGCCAGACGCGTCGCGCAACGATGTCGCGCGGTGCAAGGTCGCCCTGTGGGTGAACGCCCTGCATCAGCGCGTTGCCGTTTCCGTCCAGCAGCCTCGCGCCTGCCCCGCGCAGCGCTTCGGTGACCAGCGGGAGTGATCCGGTGCCAACGTCCATCGCGGTGGGGTGGAACTGCATGAACTCCAGGTCGCGTGGCTGCGCGCCCGCGGCCAGCGCCAGCGCCAGCCCGGCGCCATCGGACCCGTCCGGATTGCTGGTGCGGGCGAACAGCGCCCCGATGCCGCCGGTCGCCAATACCACCGTGTCGGCTTTGAGCAGCACGCCCTCCCGCGACAGGCGCACCCCCGTCACCCGGCCACCGCGCATCAGCAGCGCGTCGACATCCCCGTCTCCCTCGTGCCACTCGATATGCGCTGCGCAGCGGGCGGCCCGCGACAATGCCGCCATCACCGCCGCCCCGGTGGCATCCCCGCCGGCGTGCACGATGCGGGCGGCACCGTGCCCCCCCTCGCGACCGAGCCTGGGGCGGCCATGGTCCTGGTCGAACGCAACGCCGATCGACTGCAGCCACGCGATCGCCCCCGGCGCCGCGTCCACCAGCGCCCGCACCCGCGGGGCGTCATTGCGGAACGCGCCCGCCACCAGCGTGTCCCGGGCATGCGCGTCGGCGCAGTCGCCTGCCCCGACGGCGGCCGCGATGCCGCCCTGGGCCAATGCGCTCGCGCTGGCACCCCGGTGGGCACGCCCCAGCAGCAGCACCGCGCGGGGCGCCGCGGCCAACGCGACACACAGGCCGGCGATGCCACTGCCGACCACCACCACGCGCCCTGCGGCCACTCAGACCTGCTCGCGCCGGCCGACCGCCAGCATCCGGTCCAGCGCGCGGCGCGCCCGCTCCGCCACGTCGGGTGCCACGACCACCTCGTGCCTGAGGTCGCGCAGGCAGGCGTGGATGTTCTGCAGGGTGATGCGCTTCATGTGCGGGCACAGGTTGCACGGCTTGATGAACTGCACCTGCGGGAACCGGTTCTTCAGGTTGTCGGCCATCGAGCACTCGGTGATCATCGCCACCCGCGCGGGCTGTTCCTTCTCCAGCCAACGCCCCATGGCGCTGGTGGAACCGACGAAATCCGCCTCGGCCAGCACCTCGGGTGAGCACTCCGGGTGCGCGACCACCCTGGTATCGAACTGCTCGCGGGTATGCCGCACCTGCTGCGCGGTGAAGGTCTCATGTACCTCGCAGGTGCCGTTCCACAGCACCAGTTCGACGCCGGTCTGCGTTGCCACCCAGCTGCCCAGGTAGCGGTCGGGCAGGAAGATGACCTGCCGGGCCCCGGTTTCGGCCGCGATGGCTTCCACCACCTGCACCGCGTTGGCCGACGTGCAGCAGGCGTCCGACTCGGCCTTCACTTCTGCCGAGGTGTTGACGTAGCTGACCACCGGAACACCCGGGTGGCGCTTGCGCAGGGCCCTGACATCGGCGGCGGTGATGGACGCCGCCAGCGAGCAGCCCGCTTCCAGGTCGGGGATGAGTACGGTCTTGGCGGGCGCCAGGATCTTTGCGCTCTCGGCCATGAAGTGCACGCCGCACAGCACGATCAGCCCGCTGTCGCAGTCGGCCGCCGCCTGCGCGAGCGCCAGCGAGTCGCCGGTGACGTCGGCCACCCCGTGGAAAATCTCCGGCGACTGGTAGCTGTGCGCCATGATCACCGCATCGCGGTCCTCCTTGAGCGTGTTGATCGCATCGATCCACGGCAGGTGCATGGGCACCTCCATGCACGGGATCAGTTGTTCGAGCGTCGCCACCAGGGGCGCGTACTCGGTCTCGAGCTCGTCGCGCCAACGTGGCACGGACAGTGCGGCGGTAGCAGTCATGCGGCAGTGGCTTCCATGGGAGCGGCTTCAGCCGCGATCGCAGGTCATGTCAGGCGGTGCGCCCGTGGTGGGCCTCGCGCGCCGCGCTGGCCAGGCGTGCAGCGCGATTCAGGCCGATCCGGATGCCCAATGGCACCGACTCCCAGGGCAACCTTTCCAGCAGGTTGCGCGCCGTCAGCCCGAGCTCCACGTCCCCGGTCAGCACCAGGCGGCGCTGGAAGAACAGCGTGTCGGCGTCTTCCAGCCGGCTGGCGAGCAGCAACAGGTCGGTCGCGGTGCCGCGCACCGTGGCCTCGGCGGCGCCGTCGCCGGCGCGCAGCCCCGCCTCGTCGCACTGGATGACCCAGCGCAGCCCCAGGTCGATGACCTCGATGCCGATCCGCCGGCCCACCATGAACTCGAAGTCGCCGTTCGACACCGGCGTCGCAAGGACCTTTTCCAGCGCGCGTCCCAGCAGCTGATGGCTCGCAGCCGCCGGCAACCGCCGCAGCACCGGCGCCAGGCGAGAGGGAGGCGGGAGCCAGCGCAGCAGGTGCCGCACGGCGGGGTGTGCTTCTACGGGACCGGGCATGACCGCCATCGTGAACGGGCCCCCGGCCCCGGCGCATTGACCCAGATCAGGTCGCAGGCCCTGGCGACGGCAGGCATCGGCGACCGCGACCGCCCGGAAGGCCCGGGCGGTGTCCGGCTCGATCCCAAGGCGTTGGGCCAGGGCCCGGGCCCGCGCGTGCACCCGTGCCTCGCGTGCCGGATCCCGCAGCGGAAGCCCCCGTGCCGTCTTGATTCGGCCCGCAACACGTGCCAGCTGGCCGCGCGTGGCAAGCAGGACCAGCGACGCGTCGTCGATCACATCGATGGCGCGTCGCAGGCCCCGCAGTGTGCCCATCGCGGGGCCGCCCACCGGGTCGGGGGCGGTGCCCACCGTGCCTGCGGCTGCAGTGTTGCCTGCGGTGCGTGCCGTCATGGCCGGGCAGCTCCCATGGGCCCGCGCGCCTGCGAACCGGGGCGATACAAGTAGTGGCCCACGCCTGCCTCCCTGGAGGTGCCCCCATGAGACGCGAGGACGGCGAAGCCGCACATTGACGCAGGTCAAGCGTGAGCCTGGGGCCGACCATCACCCCCGTTCCAAATGCCGGCAGGACCGCCGCCGACTGGCTTTTGCGTTTTTTTGACCACGATCAGGATGGTGGCCAGACCGGTGGGTATGCTGGCCTTCGTGGCTCCGGCCATCGCTTCCACTACCCGACACCAGAAGGGGAGTTCCGCATGATCCGTGCTACCCGATTCATGGCTTCCGCCGCCATCGCCGCACTGCTCCTGGCCGGTTGCGGCCAGGACAATGACGACGCCACCGCCGACGCACCGCGTGCCGGCGCTGCCGATGAAGGAACCGGCGGCTCGCGCAAGGGCGACTTCGGACCACCCCAGGGCAAGCCGATCGATGCGGTGCTGACCAGCCCGCCGCTGGTGCCGCCGCCGACCGGCCGCGACTACCCGGCAAAGGTGGTGGTGGAGCTGGACGTGGTCGAGAAGGTGATGCCGATCTCCGAGGGCGTGGACTACACCTTCTGGACCTTCGGCGGCACCGTGCCCGGCAGCTTCATCCGCGTTCGCCAGGGCGACACGGTGGAATTCCACCTGCGCAACATGCCCGACAGCAAGATGCCCCACAACATCGACCTGCACGGCGTCACCGGCCCGGGCGGCGGCGCGACCTCCAGCTTCACCGCGCCCGGCCACGTGACCCGTTTCACCTTCAAGGCGCTCAACGCCGGCCTCTACGTCTACCACTGCGCCACCGCGCCGGTGGGCATGCACGTGGCCAACGGCATGTACGGCCTGATCCTGGTCGAGCCGCCGGAGGGCCTGCCGCCGGTCGACAAGGAGTACTACGTGATGCAGGGCGACTTCTACACCGCCGGCAAGTACCGGGAGAAGGGCCTGCAGCCGTTCGACATGGAGAAGGCGATCGACGAGAACCCGACCTACGTGCTGTTCAACGGCTCGGAAGGCTCGATGACCGGCGACAAGGTGCTGACCGCCAACACCGGCGAGACCGTCCGCCTGTACGTGGGCAACGGTGGCCCGAACCTGGTGTCGAGCTTCCACGTGATCGGCGAGATCTTCGACAAGGTCTGGTACGAGGGCGGCACGAACTTCCAGGAGAACGTGCAGACCACGCTGATCCCGGCGGGCGGCGCGGCCATGATGGAATTCCACATGGAAGTCCCCGGCAGCTACATCCTGGTCGACCACAGCCTGTTCCGCGCGTTCAACAAGGGCGCCCTGGGCATCCTCCAGGCGAGCGGACCGGAGAACAAGGAAATCTACTCGGGCCTGGAAGTGGACGCGGTCTACATCGGCGACCGCGCCCAGCCCAACCTGGCCGCTGTTGCGGTAGCGGCCGCGTCCGCCAGCACCGGCGAGCTCACCGTCGAGCAGCAGGTCAAGGCCGGCGAGGCGCTCTACCAGGGCACGTGCTCCACCTGCCACCAGGTCAATGGCGCGGGCATGGAAGGCGTGTTCCCGCCGCTGGCCGGTGCCGACTACATCGCCAACGACCCCAAGGCGGTGCCGCGCGTGATCCTGCACGGCCTGCAGGGGCCGGTCACGGTCAACGGCGTCGACTACAACTCGATCATGCCGCCGATGAGCCAGCTGACCGACGACGAGGTTGCCAACATCTCCACCTACGTGCTCAACAGCTGGGGCAACCCCGGCGGCCGCGTGACCAAGGAAGAGGCCGCCCAGATCCGCGCGGTGAAACCCGCCAACGCGTCGGCCGGCCACTGAGATGGACCGGGTGCGTGCACTCGTACTGGCGTCGGCGCTGTTGCTGGCCCTGCCCGTCGCCGGCCAGGTTGCCAGCGGCGGGGGGTACGTGAAGCTGCCGGGCGGCAGCTTCCGCAGCGCACTCGCGTACGAGGACGTGCCCGGGAACGTCCGTATCGCACCGTTCGCGCTGATGAAGCGACCGGTGACGAATGCGGAGTTCCTGGCCTTCGTCAAGGCTGAACCGGAATGGCGCCGCGACCGCGCCGCCACCGTCATGGCCGAACCGCGCTACCTGTCGCACTGGGCGGGCCCGACCGCGCTCGGGACCACCCTGCCCGAGGCGCCGGTCGTCCAGGTCAGCTGGTTTGCCGCCTCGGCCTACTGCGAATCGCAGGGCGCGCGCCTGCCGACCTGGAACGAATGGGAATACGTGGCCGCCGCCGACGAGACCCGCCGCGATGCACGCAAGGACCCTGTCTGGCGCGAGCGCATCCTCGGCTGGTACTCGCGTCCGTCCAACACCGCCCTGCCCCGTGCCGGCCTGCAGACCCCCAACGCCTATGGCGTGCAGGACCTGCACGGACTGGTCTGGGAATGGACCGATGATTTCTCCTCGTTGCTGGTCGATGCCGACAACCGCAACCAGGGCGACCCCGACAACGCGCGCTTCTGCGGTGCCGGTGCGCTGTCGATGGACGACCGCGAGAACTATGCGGTGCTGATGCGGGTGGCCATGCTGTCCTCTCTGGGCGCCGCCGACACCACCGCCAACCTCGGATTCCGCTGCGCCCGGGACCTGCCATGACACCGTTGCGCCACTCCGTCCTCGTCCTCGCCTGCCTGGTCCTGGCCATTGCCACTCCCGGTGCAACGGCCGCCGACGCCGCGCCGCTGCCGCGCGACTCGGTGTACCGGCTCAAGGTCGACCTGACCGACCAGGATGGCCGCCGCCAGCCGTGGTCAGCCCGCCGCGGCAAGCCGCAGGTGGTGGCGATGTTCTATACGTCGTGCCAGTACATCTGCCCGTTGATCGTCGACGCGGGCAAGGCGATCGAACGCGAACTGACGCCGGCGCAGCGCCAGCGCGTGGACATCCTGCTGATCAGCATGGATCCCGCGCACGACACCCCCGTCGCGCTGCGCTCGGTGGTCGACGCCAGGCGCCTCGATACGCAGCGCTGGACGCTGGCCAGCCCCGCACCGTCCCAGGTCCGCGGCGTGGCCGGCGTGCTGGGCATCCGCTACCGGGCACTGGCCGACGGTGACTTCAACCACACCAGCGCCCTGATCCTGCTTGACGCCCAGGGGCGGGTGCTGGCGCGAACCGAGCAGATGGGCAGCCAACCGGATCCGGAGTTCGTCGCCGCGGTCCGCCGGGCCGCCGGTCCGGGCTGAATTGACGCGCCCTGCTGACTGCTAACGTTTTATCCCGCCATGGCGGACGAAGAGGGCTGCATGGGCCGAAGCGGCTTCGCCACCGGTCGCATGCCCATGACATGAAACCCGGAGACATGAATTGACCCAGGTCAAAGAAGCCCCGACGCCCGCAACCGACAATATTCCGAGTTCACCTGGGGTAACCCCATGACCCTGCAACAGGCGGCCCACCCGGCCGATTCCCGTGCCGTGCCCGCGCCTGGCGCAGTGGACGGGTTCTACAACGACAAGGTAGTCCGGCAGTTCGCCATCGCCACCGTGGTCTGGGGCATCGTCGGCATGACGGTGGGCGTGTTGATTGCCGCCCAGCTGTACTGGCCGACCATAGGCGAGGGCATCCCGTGGCTGAGCTATGGCCGCCTGCGCCCGCTGCATACCAACGCGGTGATCTTCGCCTTCGGCGGCAGCGCGCTGTTCGCCACCAGCCTGCACGTGGTGCAGCGCACCTGCCACGTACGGCTGATCTCCGACAAGCTCGCGTCATTCGTGTTCTGGGGTTGGCAGGCGGTGATCGTGGCAGCGGCCATTACGCTGCCCCTGGGCATCACCCAGAGCAAGGAGTACGCCGAGCTCGAGTGGCCCATCGACATCCTGATCACCATCGTGTGGCTGGCCTACGCGTGGCTGTTCTTCGGCACCATCGCCAAGCGCCGGGTCAAGCACATCTACGTCGCGAACTGGTTCTACGGCGCCTACATCATCACCATCGCGCTGCTGCACGTGGTCAACAACCTCGCGCTGCCGGTGGGGCTGGGCAAGTCCTACCAGGTCTATACCGGCGCAGTCGATGCAATGGTGCAGTGGTGGTACGGCCACAACGCGGTCGGTTTCTTCCTGACCGCGGGCTTCCTCGGGATGATGTACTACTTCGTGCCCAAGCAGGCCGGGCGGCCGGTGTACTCCTACCGCCTGTCGATCGTGCACTTCTGGGCGCTGATCGCCGTTTACATGTGGGCCGGCCCGCACCACCTGCAGTACACCGCCCTGCCCGACTGGGCGCAGTCGGTGGGCATGGTGTTCTCGCTGATCCTGCTGGCGCCCAGCTGGGGCGGCGCGATCAACGGCATCCTCACCCTGTCGGGCGTCTGGCACAAACTGCGTACCGACCCGATCCTCAAGTTCCTGATCGTCGCGCTGAGCTTCTACATGATCGCGACCTTCGAGGGACCGATGATGTCGATCAAGACGGTCAACTCGCTGTCCCACTACACCGACTGGACCGTGGGCCACGTCCACGCCGGCGCACTGGGCTGGGTGGCGATGATCTCGATCGGCTCGATCTACGCACTGGTGCCGCGCCTGGTCGGCCAGAGCGCCATGTACTCCACGCGCTGGATCGACCTGCACTTCTGGATCCACACCCTGGGCGTGGTGCTCTACATCGTGGCGATGTGGATCGCCGGCGTGATGCAGGGCCTGATGTGGCGGGCAACCAATGACGACGGCACGCTGACCTACAGCTTCGTCGAGGCGCTCAACGTCACCTACCCCTACTACCTGGTGCGCCTGGGTGGCGGCGTGCTGGTGCTGGCGGGCATGGGCCTGATGGCGGTCAACATGTGGAAGACCTTCGCCCTGTCGCGGACCGTGGCCCAGCCCGTGCTGCCGCCCGAACCCAGCCAGGCGCGTGCCTGAGCCCCGGAGCTACCGATGAGCGAAGAACACAACAAGAACGCGCACGAGAAGGTCGAGAAGAACGTCGGCCTGATGGCGGTGCTGATCGCCGTGGTGGTCTCCTTCGGCGGCCTGGCCGAGATCGTGCCGCTGATGTACCAGGCCGAGGCGATCGAGCCGTTGCCGGGGGTCGAGCCCTACCCCGCCCTGCAGCTGGCCGGGCGCGACGTCTATGTTCGCGAGGGCTGCTACAACTGCCACTCGCAGATGGTCCGCACCCTGCGCTTCGAGACCGAACGCTACGGCCACTACTCGCTGGCCGGTGAGTCGGTCTACGACCGCCCGTTCCAGTGGGGTTCCAAGCGCACCGGGCCGGACCTGGCGCGCGTGGGCGGGCGCTATTCGGATGACTGGCACCGCGTGCACCTGGTCGACCCGCGCGCCGTGGTGCCCGAGTCGAACATGCCGTCGTTCCCGTGGCTGGCCGAGAACTTCGTCGATGGGCAGGAAGTGACCCGCCGCATGCGTGCGCTGAGGACCCTGGGTGATCCCTACTCGCAGCAGGACATCGACGCCGCTGCCGCCGACGTGCGCGGCAAGACCGAACTGGACGCGGTGGTCGCCTACCTGCAGGACCTGGGCCGCCACGTTCCGGGGGGCGGCTGACATGCTGTCGGGCATCGTGACCACCGTCCTGCTGGTGGCGTTCGTGGTCGGCTGGGCCTGGGCCTGGAGCCCCCGCCGCAAGCGCGATTTCGACGAGGCGGCGCAGTTGCCGCTGGATGAAGAGGAGACGCGGCGATGAGCGCGGGATGGTCGTGGTTTGTCATCGCCCTGGTGGTCAGCAACATCCTGGGCTGCGTGTGGCTGCTGTGGTGGACGGCACGGCGCCGCCCCGGCGACCCCGCCCCTACCGAGACCAGCCACGTCTGGGACGGTGACATCACCGAGTACAACAAGCCGCTGCCACGGTGGTGGATCAACCTGTTCTACCTGACGATCATCTTCAGCGTCGGTTACCTGGTCTGGTACCCGGGACTGGGCTCGTTCGCGGGCTACGCCGGCTGGACGTCGCAGGGCGAGCACGACGCTGAGAAGGCCCGGCAGGACGCACGCCTGGACGAGACGTTCGCGGTCTATCGCGACCGGCCCCTGCCGGAGCTCGCGGCCGACCCGGCTGCTCTGGCGCTGGGTCGCGGCATCTTCGCCAACAGCTGCGCCACCTGCCACGGCTCGTCCGCGCAGGGCGCCATCGGCTACCCGAACCTGGCCGACGACATCTGGCACTGGGGCGGCGAACCCGAACAGGTGCTCACCTCCGTGCTGGATGGCCGCGAGGGCGTGATGCCGCCATGGGGCGTGGTGCTGCGCGGCATGGGTGGCGACCAGGCCATCGACCAGACCGCACGCTTCGTGCTGGCAATGGCCAGCCCCGATCCCGCCGCCCTGCGAGACTTCGACGCGGTCCGCGGCAAGAAGTACTACGACGGCGTCTGCGTCGCCTGCCACGCCGCCGACGGCACCGGCAACGCGGCGCTGGGCGCCCCGGACCTGACCGACGACTACTGGATGTACGGCAAGTCCATGGCCAGCCTGCGCGAGACCATCGCCAACGGCCGGCATGGCGTGATGCCGGCCCACCGCGAGTGGCTTGGCGAAACCCGGGGCCGGCTGGTCGCCGCCTATGTGTGGTCGCTGTCGCGGCAACAGGCCGGCGCGGAAACGGCTGCGCAGTGATGCAGGCGCCGGACCCCCGCACGACGTTAGACCATCCGCCGCGGCCGCTGGCGCAACGGCTGGGCGCGATCCTGTGGCCCAGCTTCTTCGCCGCGGGCGTGGCGACGATGGTGTTCTTCGCGTTCGTCGACCCCCTGCAGCTGCGCGACATGACGCTGCCGGGCTGGCAGGTCACCCGGGAGCTGGGCTACACGGTCGGGTTCTTCATGTTCTGGCTGGCGACGGGCGCGTCCAGCCTCTTCACCTGGTGGCTGCTGCGGCCGGCCAGCCGGTTCAACCGGGCGTTGCCCCCGGATGCGTGAGCCGTGACCCGCTCCATTCCCCTGTCGGTGATCGGCGAGGAGCCCACCGGTCCCTACGTCAGCGAAAGCAAGATCTACCCGCGTGAAGTGCGCGGGCCGCTCGACCGGCTGCGCAAGCTGGCGGTGGTCTGGCTGCTGGGCATGTTCTACCTGTTCCCCTGGCTGCGATGGGACGATCGCCAGGCGGTTCTGTTCGACCTGCCCGCGCGCAAGTTCCATGTCTTCGGCCTGACCTTCTGGCCACAGGACTTCCTGTTCCTGGCGCTGCTGCTGATCATCGCCGCGCTGGCGCTGTTCTTCTTCACCGCGCTGGCCGGACGGCTCTGGTGCGGCTACGCATGCCCACAGACGGTCTGGACCGAGGTGTTCCTGTGGATGGAGCGCTGGACGGAGGGTGACCGCAACAAGCGGATGAAGCTCGACGCCGCGCCCTGGTCGGCGCGAAAGCTCGCACGCAAGGGGGCCAAGCACGCGTTGTGGCTGGTGTTCGCGCTGTGGACCGGGTTCACCTTCGTCGGTTTCTTCACCCCCGTCACCGAACTGTGGGCGCGTGCGTGGCCGTTCCAGTGGGGCGGCTGGGAAACGTTCTGGGTGCTGTTTTATGCCCTGGCGACCTGGGGCAACGCGGGTTTCCTGCGCGAGCAGGTATGCAAGTACATGTGTCCGTACGCGCGCTTCCAGAGCGCGATGTTCGACCGCAACACCCTGCTCATCGCCTATGACCCGATGCGCGGCGAGCCCCGCGGGCCCCGCAAGCGCGGCATGCCCAGCGTGTTGCAACGCGCACGCGGGTTGCTGGACAAACTTACCGCGTACGACCTGGTGTTCCGCGCTGCCCAACACCCCACCGCCGCCGACAACCGCGCGCAGGCGCGCGGGACGATCACCTTCGACTGCGAGGCCAGCGAGGCCGCTCCGCTACCGCGCTTCAGCCCCGACGAACTGGGCGACTGCATCGACTGCACCATCTGCGTGCAGGTGTGCCCCACCGGCATCGACATCCGCAACGGCCTGCAGTACGAGTGCATCGCGTGCGATGCGTGTATCGACGCGTGCAACGACGTGATGGACCGGATGGGCTACCCGCACGGGCTGATCCGCTACGCGACCCAGAACGCGATCGACGGCAAGCCCACGCGCGTGCTGAGGCCGCGCATAATCTTCTACGGCGCGGCGCTGCTGGCGCTTCTGGTGGCGTGGGGCTGGGGCGTTACGCATCGCGATCCGCTCATCGCGGAAGTGCTGCGCGACCGCAACGCCCTGTACCGGGAAGTCGCAGGGGGCATCGAGAATGGCTACACCCTCAAGCTGGTCAACAAGACCGACCAGGACGAGGTCTACACCGTATCTATCGAGGCGGGTTCGCCGGGCCTTGTCCTGCAGCCGCTAGAGCCGGTCCGCGTACCGGCCCAGCAGGTGGCCGAGCTTCCGCTTACCGTGAACGGCCCCGCCGGTGCCCGCGGCCGCCATGACCTGCAGGTCGTGGTGCAATCGCAACAGGGCGATGCGCATGCCGACGTCGCCACCACCTGGTTTGGACCGCTGCAATGAGCTCCTTCTTCTCCAATTGGCGCAACCCGGTCATCTGGCTGGTCATCGGCCTGCCGCTGGTGGCGGTCGTCGCCGGCATCGGGCTGATCGTGGTGTCGGTACGCAGCGGCGGCAGCGACGCCGTGCCCGAGGACGTCAGGCGCACCGCGCAGGTGCAGGTCGCCGACATTGGCCCCGATGCCGTTGCCGCGCGCCGCCAGTTGCGGGCGGTGGTGCGGATTGACCCGGAAGGCGGCTTCGTCGAGGTGATTCCGGCTGCCGGTGACTTCGACGGGGCGCAGCTGCTGGTGCTGACGCTGGTGCATCCTGCTTCGCAGGCCGATGACGTCGAGCTGCAGCTCCAGCGCAGCGACGCGGGTTGGCGCGCCCCCCTGCGGTTGGACGCAGGCCCGGCGTGGAACCTGGTGCTGGAAGCCAGCGATGGGAGCTGGCGCCTGCAGGGTCGCCTGGTCGAAGGCACCCTGGCAGCGGTGGTCCAGCCCGCCCTGCGCAGCCCGCCCGCGCCGTGAACGCCACCGCCCGGGATGCGGCGATCGCGGCGGGCGACGCCGACCGGGCCGGGGGGTGCGCACACTGCGGCGACCCCATTGGCAGCGGGCGCGGCGGCTACTGCTGCGACGGTTGCGAGGCCGCCGCGGCCTGGATCCGCGATGCCGGCCTGGACGACTATTACCGGCTTCGCGCGGTGCCGGCCGGCCGCGTCGACGGCGACACCGCCGAGGGCCATTTCGAGCTCTGGGACCGTGCCGAGATCCACGCCGAGCACGTCGTGGCCCGCGACGGGGTGCATGAAACCACCCTGCTGACCGATGCCATGCGATGCGCCGCCTGCGCCTGGCTGGTGGACCGTGCGGTGCAGCGCGAGCCCGGCGTGCACTGGGTGTCGGCCAATGCCGTCACCGGCCGCGTGCGGGTGGCATGGGACCCGTCGCTGGTCTCCCTGTCGGCCATCGTCCGGCGCCTGGCGGGCCTGGGGTACGCGCCCTCGCTGGCGACCGGGAGCGCCAGCGAAGAGGCGCGGCGGCGCGCGCGCAACCGCGACCTGCTGCGACTTGGGATCGCCGGGCTGGGCGCCATGCAGGCCATGATGCTGGCCGAGGCGCTGTACCTGGACTTCAACGCCTCGATGCCGCTGGCCACGCGCGACTTCTTCCGCTGGATCACGCTCCTGGTCTCGACGCCGGTGGTGTTCTATGCCGGCTGGCCCTTCCTGCACGGCGCCTGGCGCGAACTC
The DNA here is from genome assembly GCF_046600715.1 of Novilysobacter viscosus. Classification (NCBI taxonomy): domain Bacteria; kingdom Pseudomonadati; phylum Pseudomonadota; class Gammaproteobacteria; order Lysobacterales; family Lysobacteraceae; genus Novilysobacter; species Novilysobacter viscosus. The sequence continues at coordinate 153,239 of NZ_JBJMAV010000001.1, read as the reverse complement.
CGGTTGCGGCGGCTGGGCATGGACACGCTGGTGGCCGGTTCGACCCTTCTTGCGTGGGGCGCCAGCGTGGTGGAGACGCTGCGTGGTGGCCCGCACGTCTGGTACGACGCGGCGGTGATGTTCGTGTTCCTGCTGCTGGGCGCACGCATGCTGGAGCAGCGCGCGCGGCGCATCGCCAGCGCGCAGGTGGATGCCCTGGCGCGCGCGCGCCCCGCATTCGCGCTGCGCGAGCGCGCCGACGGCACCTGCGAGAACGTGCCCACCCCCGCCCTGCAGGTCGGCGACGCGATCCGCGTGTCGGTGGGCACGGTGGTGCCGGCCGATGGCGTGCTGCTGGAGGATGCGCTGGTTGAGGAGGCGCTGCTGACCGGTGAGTCGGCGCCGGTGTCGCGCGCCGCCGGGCAATCGGTCTACGCCGGCAGTTCCGCCCGCCACCATCCGGTTCGGATGCGGGTGACCGGCACCGGCGCCACCACCCGCCTGTCGGAACTCGCGCGCCTGGTCGAACACGCGCAGGCGATGCGTCCGGCGCTTGCGGTGGCCAGCGAGCGCGTGGCGCACCATTTCGTCGCCGGCCTGCTCCTGGCTGCGGTCGTGGTCTACCTGGGCTGGCGCTGGTACATGCCCGAGCGCGCGCTTGAGGTCACCCTGGCGTTGCTGGTCATCAGCTGCCCGTGCGCGCTGGCGCTGGCCGTGCCGACCGCACTGGCCACCGCGCAGGGAAGCTTGTCGCGGCTGGGCGTGCTGACACTGACCGACCGCGCGCTGGAGCGTCTCGCCTCCGCCACCGACATCGTGTTCGACAAGACCGGAACCCTGACCCGCGGCCGACCCACCCTGGCCGGCAGCAGTACGCCGGAAGACAGCGATGCTGCACGCGCATTGGCCCTGGCCGCGGTGCTGGAACATGCCAGCGGTCACCCCCTGGCCGGGGCGTTCCCGCCGCCCCCGCCCGGCCTCACAGCCACGGGCGTCACCCGAGTTGCCGGACAGGGGATAGCCGGTACGGTGGACGGGCAGGCGCTTCGCATCGGGCAGGCGCCGTTCGCGGCCGGTCGCGCCGACGACGGCGCGATCTGGCTCGGGGACGGCCAGCGGGCCTACGGCCGCTTCGAGGTCGTCGACGGCGAGCGCCCGGACGCACGGTTGGCCGTCGACTGGCTCAAGTCGCTGGGCCTGACGGTCCGCATGGCCAGCGGCGACGCCGCCACCACCGTCGACGCGCTGGCCGCGCGGCTGGGCATCGATGCACCGGCCTCGCGGCAGACACCGGAGTGCAAGCTCGCGGCGGTGCGTGCACTGCAGGCGTCGGGACGCGTAGTGGCGATGGTCGGCGACGGGCTCAACGATGCTCCGGTGCTGGCCGGGGCCGACGTGTCGATCGCCATGGGCCGCGGCGCACCGCTGGCCCAGCGCGCCGCCGACCTGGTGCTGCAGGGTGACTCGCTGGTGCGGATCGCGCAGGCCGTGGACGTGGCCCGGCGCACCCGGTCGGTGATCCGGCAGAACCTGGCGTGGGCGTTGGCCTACAACGTGGTTGCCATCCCCCTCGCGGCGGCGGGCCTGGTGACGCCATGGGTAGCGGCGCTGGGCATGGCCGGATCCTCGCTGCTGGTGGTGGGCAACGCGTTGCGCCTGGCGCGGCCCGGTCGCGCCGCCGGGGTGGCGCCATGAGCATCCTGCTGATGCTGGTGCCGATCAGCATGGTGTTGCTGGGCGTCGCCGTGTGGGCGTTCGTGTGGGCGGTGCGTCGGGGCCAGTTCGACGATCTGGATACGCCTTCGCTCGACATCCTCTGCGACGACCCCCGCGAGAAGCCCCTGCCCAATCCGGACAGCGCCCCCGGGCGAGACAGGGCCGGCGGACGCGACGATGCCGATTGACTGGCTGACCCTGATGGCCGCGGCCAGCGCCGGTGCGCTGGGCGGGCTGCACTGCATCGCCATGTGCGGCGGCATCGCCACCGGACTGTCGAGCGTCGGCGGTGGCGGCCTGGCGGCGGCGGTGCAGTCCAACCTGGGGCGGGTGGCCGGCTATTCCGCTGCCGGCGCGATCGCCGGCGGCGTTGGCCACGGGATCGTTGCGGTGGCGCAACTCGAATGGCTGGGGCCGGCCCTGCGTTTCCTGCTGGGCATGGTGATGGTGGCAATCGGTTGGCGGCTCTGGTCCGAGCGCCGCCTGCGCCTGGGCACCGTCCGGCCCGGGGTCGCGCTGTGGAACCGGCTGCGACCCCTTCAACGTGCGCTGATGCCGGCGGACCGGGCGTGGAAGCGCATCGGGCTGGGCGCGCTGTGGGGCTGGATGCCGTGCGGCCTCAGTGGTGCAGTGCTTGCGGCGGCGTGGTTGCAGGCCGACGCGCGCAACGGTGCACTGACGATGGCCGCGTTCGGCCTGGGCACGCTGCCGCTGATGGTGCCGCTGGCCTGGACCGGCGCGCGCGCACTGCAGGGCCGGCATGCCGCCACTACCCGCCGCGCCGGCGGCGCCCTGGTGATGGGCGTGGGACTGGTAACGATGGCCGCGCCATGGCTGGGCGCCCTGCCCGTCATCGGCCCTGCGCTTCATGCCCTGGGCTGCATTCCGGGCGGCTGAGTGGCCGCCGCGCGGTCAGGCGATGCGACCCCGGCGCGGCACGCGCTCCTCAACGCCGTGCGCCAGCCGCGCGAGGAGGGCGGCGTCCACCACTTCCACCTGGCGACCGGTCACTTCGATCACGCCGTCTTCCTGCAGGCGCGAAAACCCGCGGCTGACGGTCTCCAGCGCCAGGCCGAGGTAGCGGGCGATGTCCTCGCGACTCATGGGCAGGCGGATCCGGGTCGCGGACTGGCCTGCGGTGCGCAGTCGCTCGCCCAGGCCGTGCAGGAACAGTGCGACGCGCTCGTTGGCCTGGCGTCGCACCAGCACGCCGAGGTGGACCTGGTCGCGATCCACGCCCTGCCCGATCACGCGCATCAGCTGCTGCTGCAGCGAGGGCAATTGCGCCGCCACCGCGGTCAGCTGCGCGAACGGGATCTCGCACACCTCGGCCGTGGCCAGCGCGACGGCCTCGCAGCGGTGAACACCGGTGCCCATCGCGTCCAGTCCGATCACTTCCCCGGGCAGGTGGAACCCCAGGACCTGCTCCTCGCCCGACTCGTCGATCACCGTGGTCTTGAAGGCACCCTCCCGTGCCACGTACACCCCCGCGAGCGGCGCGCCCGGCCAGAACAGGCGTTCACCCCGCTCGATACGCCGGTTCCGTTGCACGATCCGCTCCAGCTGCCGAAGCTCGTCGGCATTGACCCCCGCCGGCACGCACAGCTCGTGCAGCGAGCACTTGGCACAGCTGCGCCTGAGCCGGGCCAGGTCGATGGGATCGGGGACGGTCATACGCACCATGGTGCCACGTTGCGCGGCGGCACATTGCACTGCATTGCCGTCGACATGGACGGTGCGGCCGGGAGAACCTGCCGGCCCACACGACGGACGGTCGGGGCGAAAGCCCCATCCCGCATACGTATCCGCGTCGCGGTTCGCCGCGCGTGGTCGGGTCGCGACCTGCGCTGGGTACCCGGGGGCTGCATCGTGAGACCTGGTGCCGGAGGTGGGACTCGAACCCACACGCTTTTAAGGGCGGCGGATTTTGAGTCCGCTGCGTCTACCGATTCCGCCACTCCGGCGCGGCCGCGCAGTATATAGCCGCGCCGCGCACTCCCGCCATCGCCGTTTTTTCATGGGCTGGCACGGACGCTGGCCGGGGGCTTGGTGGGTCGGGGCGCCCACGCGGGGGTGAGGACGCTGCACGGAACCGACGCGCAAAAAAGAAGGCTCAGGCTTCGGGGTTTTGAATCCCGGGTGGCTGAGCCTTCCGCGCCAGAGCGGTTCCAGTGGAACGTCCGTCGTTGCGACTTTCGTCCTGCTGGTTTTTCTCTGACGACCCCGACTCTACGCCGGCGGGTGTTAGCGGCGAATCAAGTTTTCGTGAGCCTTCCGGTAGGCCTGCCCATTCAGCCCGGCCAGGGCCACCAACCCGCCCCTGTAGCGGCGTAGCGGTCGGCCGCACGCTCGAAGCGGTTGCGCACGCTGATTCCGCCGCACAGCAGGTAAAGCGGCAGGAACAGCGGCCCCAGCGCCATGTACTGGAAGACGTGGGCCCGCTCGTGGTCGGCCAGGTTGATCGCGTCCTCGCGTGCATGGCCGGCGCGATGCGCGTACGTACTGCAGGGGCAGTCGAGGTCCGGGCCGGTGTGCAGGATGACGTTGCCCAGGGTGATCGCTCCCCCGGGGCCCCACGGCCAGTGTTGGAACACCAGCGCAAGTTCGCGCCGGCTCAGCCGCACCCGCGAGCCCAGCGGCATGCCGGCGATGCCGGCCAGCAGCCCGACGAGGGTATTGGGCACGGTCCAGGCCACGCCGGCGGCAAGCAGCGCGGCGCGGATGGGACTCAGGCGCCCTCTTCGGGCATCAGCAGCCACAGCAGCAGGTACACGATGATCCCCGGGAATGCCGCCGAGGCGATGGACACGATCACGAACAGCACCCGCAGCAACGTGGAACTCCAGCCGAAGCGCCGGGCGAAGCCCCCCACGACGCCACCGATCATGCGGTCGTGGCGGGAACGGACGAAGGGACGGGTTTCGCTCATTGAATGGCTCCTTGCGGGTCAACGCACGAGTCTAGCCACCCGCCGTGATGGCGATGTGGCATGCCGGGCCCACCGGGTGGCACACGGTCAGGCCACTCGCATCGCCTCCCGCCTTCCACGGCGGCGAACATCGCTGTGCACTCGCCTTCCAGCCGCGAGGCGCCCCGCTAGCTGGCGCGCTTTGCCAGCCAGTCGTGGATGGCCTGCGGCACCTCGCGCTGCGCCCGACCCGACACGTAGATGCCGATATGGCCACCACGGAACGAGAGCTCGCTGTAGTCGTCACTGCCGACCAGGCCTCCCAGCGCCTGCGATGACGCGGGCGGCACCAGGTGGTCCTGGAGGGCGAAGATGTTGAGCACCGGCATGCCCACGTGCGCGAGGTCCACCGGGCGCCCGCCGATGTCGATGCCACCCTGCACGAAACCGTTGCCCTGGTAGAACTGCTTGATGAACTGTCGGAACGCTTCGCCGGCCTGGTCGGGTGAATCGAAGATCCACTTCTCCATCCGCAGGAAGTCCTCGACCGCGCCCTTGTCGTCGAGGATGTCCACCAGCCCCACGTACTTCTGCACGAACAGCCGCCAGGGCTTGAGCGTCAGGTAGCACATGTTCATCAGGTCGGCCGGTACGTTGCCCAGGGTGTCCACGAACAGGTCCACGTCCAGCCCGCGCGTCCAGTTGGACAGCATGTTGTCCTCGGTGTGGAAATCCACCGGGGTGACCATGGTGATCAGGTTCCGCACCTTGCCCGGGTTGAGCGCGGCATAGCACAGCGAGAAGGCGCCCCCCTGGCAGATGCCGAGCAGGTTGACCGCGTCCATCCGGTGGCTTCGCCGCAGGTGGTCCACCGCCCCGCCAAGGAAGCGCTGGATGTAGTCCTCCAGCTCCAGGTAGCGGTCGGAACGGTCCGGGTAGCCCCAATCCAGGACATACACATCCTCGCCGCGCTCCAGCAGGCCCCGCACGATCGACTTGTCCGATTGCAGGTCGACCATGTAGGGCCGGTTGACCAGCGCGTAGGCGATCAGCAACGGCACCTTGGCGGTGGGCGCGTGCCCGCCGGGAAGCGTGTCGCCACGGAAGCGGTAGAGCGCGACCTTGCCGTCGCGCCAGACTTCTTCCTTTTCGGTGGCGCCGTAGTCCACATCGTCGACGCGAGCCAGCGTGTCCAGGCCTGCACGCAGCTTGGCCTGCATCGCCATCGCTTCCTGCGCCAGCGTATCCGGGGTGAATCCGATCGGTCCGTTGAGGTCTATTGCGGCCATGTCAGCGTGCCTGCTTGCGGTTGGCGGGGCGCTTGGCCCGTGCGGTCGGGGAGCGCGGCGCGCTGGCTGAGGTCACCGCCGCGCGCTTGGCGGCAGCTCGCGCTGGCTTCGCCTTGGGGGTGGCCGCTGTCGGCCGGGATGCCTTGGATGCGGCCGGTTTGGGGGCTCGCGCGGCCGCCTTCCGCGCCGGACTCTTGGTGCCTGCGGCGCTGGCGCTCTTCTTCGACCCCTTTTTCTTGACCGCCTGCTTGCCGGTCGAGCGGCTGGACTTGGCGGTGCTCGCGCGACGCGTTGCGGGACTGCCTACCGGCTTCGAGTCGCTATCGCCTTTCTTGCCCTTCCCGGCCCGGTTGTCGTCCTTGTCGTCGTTGTCGTCGAGCCGATCACGCACGCGGCGCAATTCGCGCTCCAGCTGCACGATCTTGCGGTGCGCGGCATCGATCTCGGTGCGCGTGGGCATGCCCATCTGGGCGGTTGCATGTTCGATTTCGCCCTGCACCGCCGCACGCAGGCGCATCTGCGCGTTGACGAACCGGCCGTACACCTCGCGGAACCGGGGCGACAGCGCGATTTCCGCGTAGGCCTCTTCGGCCGCATCGATCCACAGGTCGAACAGCGCACGCGCGGAGGTCAGCTGGCGACCGGGTTCGCTGCGCTCGGCCAGCCGGTTCTCGAAGCGCTCGAACGCATCCTGCCCGGCTTCGCCCAGCAGCGCCTGGTAGGCGTCGGTCGCCGCCTGTGCATCGAGCTGCGCCCGGGTCAGCGTCTGCCAGCGTTCCTGGTGTTCGCGGGCGAACCCGAATGCCGGCCCCTGCGCCCACTGCCTCACGGGCTGCTGCAGGGCCTCGACCATCGGCCGCGCCTGTTGCCACCAGGCTTCGGGACCCTGTTGCCCGGGGCCACCCATCTGCGAGAACACTTCGGCAAAGGGATTGCCGCCCATCCCGCCGAGCATCTGCTTCCACGTGCGCGCGACTTCGGCGGCGTCGGCATCACGCCCGGCGAATTGCGCGGCCAACTGCTGCATCTGCCCGAACCAGCCACGCGCCTGCGCATTGAAGCGCTGCACGGCGTCCTCGGCCTCGGCCGCCTGGCTGGCGCCGCGGGCCATCTGCGACCACCATCCCGCGGCCTGGTTCCAGTCCGGCATCGAAGGTGCGGCGGTCGCAGCCGGGGGGGCCGCGCTGCGCATCATCTCGCCCCACTGGCCCCAGTACTGGCGCGCGAGCGCCTCGAAATCACTGCCGCCGGATGCCGCCTTCGCCATCGTGCACTCCCTTGATCGAGCCGTCCGAAACCGGCCGCGATCATAGCAATGCCGATGTTGCACGCCCGCGACGCGCCCCCTTTGGCGCCCGCCCGGCAGCCGTGCGTCAGGGCTTGGGGATGTGCAGCGTCTTGCTGATCATCAGGGTGCCCGACAGCGCGAACATCAGCACCAGCGGGTGGAACTGCCACGGGCCCAGCTGCACCATGCCCAGCCAGACATCGGGCCCCAGCGCGCCCTGCCAGGCGGCGATCGCCAGCACGACCACCAGGAACATGCTGGTCGGGATCGGCGTGCCCTCGAAGTACCTGACCTTGCCCTCCTCCCCGGCAAGTTGTTCGGCGGTGACGTTGTAGCGCGCCAGGCGGCTGACCCCGCAACCGACGAAGAAGCTCAGGACCACCCAGTCCCAACCGCCCTGCAGGCCGCACGCGTACGCCAGCGCGGCGGGTGCGACGCCGAAGGAGATCACGTCGGCCAGCGAGTCCAGCTCGCGGCCCAGGGTGGAGGCGGAGTTGCGCCAACGCGCAACGCGGCCATCGAGCGCATCGAAGATGAAGGCCAGCGGGATGAGCGCCATGCCGATCAGCAGGTCGCGCACCCCGCCCTCCTGCAGGAAGCGCATCGCCGCGAAGATGGCACCCGTCCCGCAGAACGCATTGGCGAGGGTGAACCAGTCGGCGAGGTGGAACTCGCGGAGCATCGTGAAATGACGCGGCATGGTGGCGCTCCGTGCGATGGCGATTGCGGATCGTGGCCACGCAGCGTGCCAAAGAGCGCGTGAAGCGGGCAAGTTCGCGCGCCGGCGTGCTCGTGGACCGTCAGCGCGGCAACGCGAGGTTCGCGGCCTCCAGCGCCTGCCCGTTCGCACGCGGCGTGGCCTCGATGACCGCGTTGGCGGGCAACGTCCCGGTGCCATCGAGGTACGCCTCGACCCGGTCCAGCGCGGCATGCACGTACGGCAGCAGGGGCACGTAGCGGGCGCCGTAGTCGGGCAGCGCCAGGAACGCATCGAAGTGCTGGGCCGGTCCGACCTGCCAGAAGCGCACGTCGCGCCCCGCCTGTCGCGCCATCGCCACGTACGGCGCGCTCGACAATGCCAGAGGGATCAGGCCGTCGTCGCGTCCGTGCACCACCACTACGGGCAGTCCCTCGCGCGGCGGCGCGGCGCGCAACTCCTCGATGCCCGCCCGCACGCGCAGGGCATCGCCGCCGTTTCCCTTCGCCAGGTCGCGCAGGCACACCAGGCCGGGGAAGGTCGGGTCCGTCGGGATGGCATCGGGGCCGGCCATCAAGGGATCGACAATGCCGACGCCGGCGCCGGGTGGGATGCCACTGCCGTCCGACCACCACGCCGCGCGCTCGGCGGGCGTTGCCGCGCGCGGCGCCATGCGCGGGTCGAGTGCCGCGAAGCCGAAGCCGCAGGGATGCGCGCCGACGCCATAGCGCCCATAGGCCGACGCATAGGTGACCGACACCGCACGCCACAGGTCGAACCCGACCGACAGTGCGCCGGCACGCAGGGCCGCGTCAGTCCAGCCGGTTGCGCGCAGTTGCGCCAGCGCCGAAGCCGCCCGGGTCGCCGTGTCCGCGCCTTCGACGAGGCCCGCTGCCGCCAGGCTGGCGCAGCGTGCGGTCCACTGCGGGACGCTTTGCGCGGCGTGCGGCGGTTGCGGCAGCGGGCCCAGGGAGGCGTCCAGCAGCGCACAAGGCATCAGCAGCGCCGCCTGGGTGGCGTAGTCGTACAGACTGGTGGCGCCAGCGTGGATGCTGGGTTCACCGGCAACCACCGCATCCAGCCAGTCGCCTTCCAGTTCTGCCGCGCGCAGCACCGCGCCGCCTCCATTCGAAATACCCACCGCGATGACGCGGGTGTTGTCGAAGGTGAACGGCGCGGCCTGGGGCACCGCCTCGTCCAACGCCTGCAGCGCGAACTGCGCGGCCTGCCGGACGTGCCGTCCCCAATCCGCCTCGGGATTGTCGCCGGAGTGCGCGTGCTTGACCGCCACGCCGCGTACCCCCGCACTACCGGTGGGCGCGTCCGGCGCGAACGCGAGTTCGGCCGCCGTGGCCGCCGCGGTGCGTCCGTCCAGCGACACCCCCTGCCCTGCGTCCAGGTCGAAATAGTCGGTGCCCGCACCCTTGTCGGTGTACGCGACCGCGCAGCCCCGGGGCAGGCCCCAGGCCCCTGCCACCGCGATCGCGCCGTGCACCCCACGCGACCCCGATGCCGGCGCCACCACCACGCAACGGCGATCGTGGTCGAACGCGTCGGGCACCTGCACCAGCACCCGGTGCGGGTATCGCGCCCCCTCCAACCGTGCCAGTGCACTGAACTCCCGGCCGGGGACATTGGCGACGCTGCCGTAGACCGAGCCGTAACCGCCGCCCGGCGACAGGTCGGCGATGCCGCGCCAGTTGCTCCATATCGCGCGCCGCCGCAGTTCGGGTGCAGTCGGCGCGGTTGCATCGGCAAAGGCCGGCGGCGCCATCGACTGCAGGCCGCCGAGGCCCAGGCCGGCCGTCAACAGGTCATCGCCCTCCCGGTGCTCGGTCACGCTCAGTCCATTGAACACGGGGGTGGGCTCCTCTCCGGCAGGGGGCCAGCGCTTTACAACCCGACAGGGCCAGCGCCAGGCCGGTGATCAGCGTGGCCGCGGTCGTGGTGGAAGGCGGCGGCGTGCGGCTGGAGCAGGTGGGTGTGGCAAACGGGGGTGGTCGTCGGCGATCAGCAGCGTCGCCATCCCGGCAGCGTAGCAAGCACGTGCCCCCCGCAGCGACGCCGCGCCTCCCGCACCTTCCCACGCACGTACGGTCCGTTGTCGGCACCGACGATCAACGTCGGCCGCACGCAAGAGCACTGACCGAGGTGCATCGACCTGTCGGCGGCATCGCGCCCGTCAGGCTGGAAACCACGCAGCCCCAGCCGTTCAATACTTGGCGATGGGCTCCAGTGCGGGGGGCGTTGTCCACCGCCAGCACCCGCGCCCACCCCGCGAGCGCGAGCGCCAGTTCCGGTTCGCGGCTAAAGCCGCTCCTGCAGGGAGCCGATGCGCGTTTGCCGGGGAGCGAAGGGGTGCGAAAGCACGGGCCGTGGGCCAAGAGAAATACAGCGACGGCGGGCTGGGCCCGCCGCCGCTGTCCTCCGACCGCTTCGGGGTCGGTCAGAAGTCGTAGCGTACCGACACGCTGTACTAACGTGGCGACCCATAGAACCCGGTCAGTACGCCAAGGGCCGCGTTGATATTGTAACCCGTCGTGCAGTACTCCTTGTCAGCCAGAAGTGTCCTCTTCGGTGGAGCGGGCGTCGAGGCCCAGCGGCAGCCGGTCGGACAGGTTGAACGTCCAGTCCGCGTACAGCGCCATGCTCTCGGTGAACACGGGGCCCTGGTTGCCGCCGAACAGCCGCCCGAAGAACTGTCGAGCCCCTGGCCGCGCGCCTGTCCGTCAAAGGCGTACAGGCCCGTTGCGCCGCGCGTGGGGCCTCCTGCGCCGCAATTGGCCGGCGGTCTGAGCCGCGGGCGCGCCCGACTGGCACCAATCGCCCTGCCGGTCCACACTGGACGCCACGCCGGCCGACCGGGCGTGCAGGGGAAACAGGTGCGGGGGCATTGCCGTGACACAACCATGGGACGCATGCTCCAGGCGGCAGTCGCGCTGGCGGCCTGCCTGCTGGCCGCGCCGTCGCTGGCCGACGATGCCGGCCCGTTCCTCAGCCTGGAGCGCTACACCCCCGACCAGGGCTTGTCACAGCACGCCGTCACCGCGATGGCCGAAGACGACCGCGGCCTGCTCTGGGTGGGCACCCAGGAAGGCCTGAACCGCTTCGACGGGCACCGCTTCACCGTCCTGCGCAGCGTGCCCGGCGACGACAGCGCACTGGCCAGCAGCAGCATCGAGTCGCTCGAGGTGGACAGCCGTTCACGGCTCTGGGTAGGCACCAACGACGCGGGACTGGAGGTCATCGACCTGCGCACCCGCACCCACACCCGGTTGGGCACGGCGCAAGGGCTCGGGCACCCCACCGTGACCGCGATCCTGCTGGACGCGGACGGCGGGGCCTGGCTCGGCACCGCCAACGGCATCGACCACGTCGACCCGGCGCTGCACTCGGCGACCCGCGCCGGCATCACCGCAACCATCGTGGCAATGGAACGCCCCGGGGGCGCGTTGGCCAGCCCCCCCTCCAACACGCCTGCGACGACCGGTTTCGCCCTGGACGCACAGTGCCGCGTATGGCGACTGTCCCTGCCGACCGTGACTTCGGTGCTGGCCGGCCTGCCAGGGAAACCGACCTGCATCGGCATGGCGATCGAGGGCGACACCCTCTGGCTGGGTACCGCATCGCACGGGCTCTTCCAGCTCGACACCAGCGGCAGCGTCCGCCGGCATGTGCGCGCCGGGGCGCTGCGCCCCGACCCGGTTGAACTCACCGCAATGCTTCGCCGTCCCGACGGCGAAGGCTGGTGGCTGGGCTATGCCGATGGCGCGGTGTTCTCCGCGCCGGCCGGGTTGCAATCGCGACCCCTGCGCTTGCGCACCGACACCCCGGTGGAAAGTGCAATCACCCGGATGCACCTGCACCGCTCGGGCGTGTTGTGGCTGGGCAGCGCCACCAGCGGCCTGTACCGCGCCCGGGCGCTCTCGCCGCTGATCCGCCGCGACCGGGTCGATGCCGCGGCGATGGCGCAGTGGCCGTCGCGCAGCTTGCGCAGCATCCATGTGTCCGGAGAGCGGCTGCTGGTAGGCACCGACCTGGGCCTCGTCGTGCAGGACGCACCCGATTCCGCATGGCGCGAGATCCCGGAACTGGACGGCACCGCGGTCCGCGCGATCGCGCCTGCTCGCGGCGGCGGCTGGTGGATCGGCACCCATCGCGGCGTATGGCGACTCTCGCCCGACCTCTTGGCACGCCCCGCGGCCACCCTGCCCAACCCCCTGGTGACCGCGCTGCTGGTCGAAGGCGACACGGTGTGGGTCGCGACCCGCGGCGGCCTGGCGCGGCTGCGCGGGGGCAAGCTGGCCATGGAAGGAATTCCCGAGGTCCTGCAGGGCCCGCTGCTGACCAGCCTGCTGCGCGATGACGAAGGCCGGTTGTGGATGGGCAGCAACGAGAACGGCGCCTACCGCTGGGATCCGGATGGACGCGTGCAGGCCCTGAACACCCGCAACGGCAGGCTGCCGCACGACTCGATCTGGTCGTTGCATGCCGATGCAGATGCCATCTGGATGGGCGCTTTTTCAGGCGGCCTGCTGCGGCTGGACCGCAGCACCGGGCAGGTGCGCGCGATCACCAACCGGGACGGGCTGTCCAACAACGTGGTCTACCGCATCGTGCCCGACGCCGGCGGCCGCCTGTGGCTGACCACCAACTACGGCATCAGCGTGTACGACCCGGCCACCGGCATGGTGCAGGCACTGGACCGCGCCGACGGCCTGTTCAACCTGGAGTACAACAGCGGCGCGGGCTTCGTGGACGAGGAAGGCCTGCTCTACCTGGGCGGCACCGACGGGCTGGATGTGCTCCGGCCCGACAGGCTGGCGTCCGGCAGTGCACCCGCCACGCCGGTCATCACCGGGCTGCGGGTGCTCGGGCGGAAGGGTCCGGAACCCTCGATCGAGCCGGGCGTGACACCCGAGGTCGCCTACGCCGACCTGGTCGAGCTGGGCCACCGCGACCGCGTGTTCTCGCTGGACCTGGTCGCCATGGACCACACCGCGCCCAATGCCGCGCGCCTGCGCTACCGCATTGCCGGCCACTACGACGACTGGGTCTATCCCGACAGCGCGCAGGCCAGCGTCTTGCTGAGTTACCTGCCGCCCGGCGAGTACCCGCTGGAGGTGCAGGCCGCCGGCCGCGACGGGCGCTTCGGACCCAGTCGCCAGCTGCTGCTGGTCATGCAGCCGCCACCGTGGCGGCACCCGCTGGCGTACGCCGGCTACGGCCTGCTGGGCGTGCTCCTGCTGATCGCACTGGTCTGGCGCCTGCGTGCACAGGCGCGCGAGAAGCGGCTGCAGATCGAGCGCCTCAACTGGACCGTTGCCGAGCGCACCGACGCGCTCAAGCAGGCCAACCGGATGCTGGTGCAGAGCAACCAGCAGCTCGAGCAGGCCACGCGCACCGATCCCCTGACCCAGGTGTCCAACCGGCGCGACCTGCAGGAATGGATGGACCGCGAGGGGCCCGGCTTCATTGGCGGCGTGGGACAGCCCGGCCAGGAGGACCACTTCGTGCTGTTCTGCATGATCGACATCGACGATTTCAAGCGCATCAACGACGGGCATGGCCACCAGGTGGGCGACCAGGTGCTGGTGGAGGTCGCGGGGCGGTTGCGCAAGGTCTGCCGCGAGCGCGACATCCTGGTGCGCTGGGGCGGCGAGGAGTTCCTGCTGGTGGTGCGCGATGCCCACCTGCCCGACGCCGCGGGCCTGGCCGAGCGCATCCGCGACGGCATCGCCGGCACCCCCGTCGAGCTGCCCGGCGGCAGCCGGTTGCCCGTTACCGCGTCGATCGGCGTGGCACCGTGGCCGCTTTCGACGCGCTGGCCGGCCGTGGGCGACTGGGAGCAAAGCGTGAGCCTGGCCGACCGCGCCCTCTACGCCGCCAAGGCCGCCGGCAAGAACGCATGGGTGGCGGTGGTACCCGGCCAAGCCGTGGACCGCTCCGGACTGCTGTCGCTGCTGGCGGGCACGGCACCGACCCGCTTGCCGGACGGCTGCGTCGAAGTGCTGCACTCCACGCGCGATGCGCCCGAATTCGATCGTGCCTGACTGACGCCCCACGCCCCCTGCTGGAGCGTCTTCAGCCACCATCCACGCGCGCCACGCCACACCGGTTCCCCTGTACGGGCGACGCAATTCGCGACCGATCCAACCGGGGCAACGGCGCTCCTGCAAGAAAGGGCGGTATTGGATCCCGACCGCGCCGGAAGCCGCCTGCAGGCACGCCGGCATCACTCAGCCGCGGCGCGCCACCCCAGCCCCACCATCACCCCGCGCCCCGGCCCGGGCTCGAAGAAGCGTCCATTGCCATCGTTGACGATCACCGAGCCGACATGGTCGCGATCCAGCAGGTTGTCGACGCGGGCAAATCCGAACCAGCCGCGCGCGAGCGGTCGCCACTCCAGCCGCAGGTCCAGCCGCGCATGGCCGGGCGCCGCATCGGCGTTGCGGTCGTCGACAGGCACCGGGCCACTGGCGCGTACCTCCAGCGCAGCGCCCCACCGGTCGGACACGTCACGCCAGGCCAGCTCCACGAAGCCATCGGCGCGCGGGATCCCCGGCACTCGGTTGCCGGCGCGCACGATGCGCGATTCCGGCCGACCCGCACTCGAGGCGCCGTAGCTGTAGCCGTCGCGGAACGTCGCATCCAGGACATTGGCGGCCACGGCGAACGACCACCCCTCCGCCAGTGGGCCGGACAGCGACAGCTCCAGGCCGTTGCGGCGGGTGCGACCGGCGTTGGCAAAGCTCGATCGCCCGGCGCGGCTGTCGGCGGGCACGATCTCGCCATGCCCCTCGATCCGATACACCGTCGCCCCCAGGCGCACCGCATCCCAGCGCCAGCGCACGCCCAACTCGCCGCTGTCGAACCGCGCCGCGTCCAGCCGGTTGAATCCCGCGCCCCCGTCAGGCCGGTAGGCGAGTTCATTGACGGTCGGCGTCTCGAAACCACGGCCCAGGCTGGCGAATACTTCGCCCTGGACGAAGGCGCGCGCGACGCCGACCGAGCCGGCGGTTTCGCTGAACTCCAGTGATCCGCTGTCGTCGCCGTTGCCGGCCGCGACGTAGCGGTCACGGCTCTCGAAGGCCAGGCGGCTGTGGCGCGCGCCGGCGAGCACGGTCCAGGCGTCGGACACCGCCACGTCCACCACCGCGTGCACGTCGCCACTGTCGACCCGGTTGTCTTCGTTGCGCCGCAACGCGCCGCGCACGCCGAGGCGTTCGCCGACGAAGTTCTCGTAGCCGCGCCGGGCTTCGTCCAGGCGCGCCAGCGACACCCCCAGCGACAACGCGGCACGCGCACCCAGCCAGCGGTGCCCGGCGTCGATACCGGCCGAACGCCGCGAGAGGTCGATCACGCCTCCCGCGCTGGTCGGCGCGGCCTGCGCGCCGGGCGGGATCGACAGGAACTGCTCGATGTCGCGGGCGATGCCATGCCCGTGCACCCACCAGGCGCGCCGGTCGTCCTGCTGGTCCCACTGCAGGCCCGCCTGCCGGTTGTCGATGCGCTTGCGGGTATTGAACCGCAGCGCCACCGGGTCGGTGCCGTGCGGGTCGCGTTCCCACGCCGTGCGGGAAAGGCCCAACGGATCCTGCGTCCACGGCTGTGCCAGCAGATCGGCGACGATTTTGAGGCGCCCGGTGGGCGTGGCCTGCCACTGGGCGACCGCACCCGCATGCAGGCGCTCGGCGCGACTGTGGGGGCGCTCGCCCCCGGTGGCGAACCGGCTGGCGTGCCAGCGACTTCTCCAGCGCCCGTCCGCGGCGGGCAGGTCGGCCCGCACGCCCACGCGGCGGCCGTCGTGGTCGCCCAGCCAGCCCGACGCTTCCCCGGACGGGGTTGCCGACGGCTCGGTATACCCCACGATGGCGCCACCGGCGGCATTGCCGTACTGCAGCGCCAGCGGGCCACGCAGCACTTCGATCCGGTCCAGCGAGGACAGCGCGAAGTTGGCGGCCTGGCCCTGGCCGTCGACCGCCGAGGCGGGGATGCCGTCGACCACAAGTTCCAGTCCGCGGATGCCGAATGTGGAACGCGCGCCGAAGCCGCGGCTCTGTACCTGCAGGTCCTGCGCGTAGTTGCCGCGGTTGCGGACGGTCACGCCGGGCACGCGCGACAGCGCTTCGGACAGGTTGACCTGCGCCTGCCCTTGGCGAAGCGCGGCGCCATCCACCACGTCCACCGATCCGGGAAAGCGCGCCAACGGACGCGAGGCGCCGATCACCTGCACGCGATCAAGCGTTTCCGGCTCCGTGGCGGGTTGCTGCGCGTGGGCCAGCCCAGGCAGGCACAGCAGCAGGCAAGCCGACCAGAGAGAGGGTCGTGGACGTGGAATCGGGCGCACCGACTGGGTCATGCCCCCAGTGTGCCGGCTCCAGCGCCCGCGCCAAAGCGTCGCCGACCCCGCCGCCCCGGAAGCGCGACGGCGAAGCGCACCCCCACGGGCCGCTACCATGCCCGCAGCCCACACTCCCGCCTCCGCGTGCCCGATTCCCGCAAGATCATCCACGTCGACATGGACGCCTTCTACGCGTCGGTCGAACAGCGCGACGACCCCTCGCTGCGCGGGCGCCCCGTGGTGGTGGCGTGGCGGGGTGCGCGTTCGGTGGTGTGCGCGGCCAGCTACGAGGCGCGCACCTTTGGGGTGCGCTCGGCGATGCCGGCGATACGGGCCGAGCGGTTGTGCCCAGAGGCGGTGTTCGTGGCACCCGACTTCGCCCGCTACAAAGCGGTGTCGCGCCAGGTGCGGGAGATCTTCCTGCGCCACACCGCGCTGGTCGAGCCGCTGTCGCTGGACGAGGCCTACCTGGACGCCACCACCACCCTGAGCGGCCTGCCAACCGCCACCGCGACGGCCGAAGCGATCCGGGCCGAAATCCACGCCGAAACCGCGCTGACCGCCTCGGCCGGGGTGGCGCCGAACAAGTTCCTGGCCAAGATCGCCAGCGACTGGAACAAGCCCGACGGCCTGTTCGTGCTGCGGCCGCACCGCGTCGAGCAGTTCCTCACCCCCCTCCCCGTCGGCCGCCTGCCGGGTGTCGGCCAGGTCATGGAGCGGCGCCTGGCCGAGCTGGGCGTGGCCACGGTCGGCGACCTGCGTGCGTTGCCCCCGACGGAACTGGAACGCCGCTTCGGCCGATGGGGTCGGCGCCTGCACGAACTCTCGCAGGGCATCGACGAGCATCCGGTCCGGCCCGAGCGCCCGACCATGCAGATTTCGTCGGAGGACACGTTCACCGGGGACCTGCCGCTGGACGCGCTCGCCCCCGACATCGTGCGGCTGGCGGAAAAGACGTGGGCCGGCTACCAGCGTGAGTTGCAGTCACCACGCGCGCGCCTGGCACGGACGGTGGTGCTCAAGCTCAAGACCTCCGACTTCCGCATCCTGACCCGCAGCCTGACCCCGCCGGCCATGCCGGATTCACCCGCCGCACTGGGCCAGCTCGCGTGCGAGATGCGCAATCGCGTCGACCTCCCGGCCGACACCCGCTACCGCCTGGTCGGCGTGGGGCTGTCGGGCTTCATCGACGCCGACAGCCACGCCATCCAGAGCGGTCTCTTCGAAGCCGACGGCCGATCCCCGTAGGAGCGACGTGGGTCGCGATCGTGACGGGACGTGGGTCGCGACTTACGTCGCTCCTACAAGGAGCCCCGCAATGCGGGACCCGGTCGCAGAGAGCGGCCCCAGCCGCAATCGGGGACATCCACCCGGGACGGCTCCCGACCGAGACCGCTGCCCACCCTGTAGGAGCGACGTAAGTCGCGATCGTGATCGGGACGTGGGTCGCGACTTACGTCGCTCCTACAAGGCTGCAATGCGAGACCCGGTCGCAGAGAGCAGCCCCAACCGTAATCGGGGACATCCACCCGGGACGGCTCCCGACCGAGACCGCTGCCCCCCCTGCAGGGGCGACGTAAGTCGCGATCGTGACGGGACGTGGGTCGCGACTTACGTCGCTCCTACAAGGAGCCCTGCAATGCGGGACCCGGTCGCAGAGAGCGGCCCCAGCCACAATCGGATACATCCACCCGGGACGGCTCCCGACCGCGACCGCTGCCCACCCTGTAGGAGCGACGTAGGTCGCGATCGTGACGGGACGTGGGTCGCGACTTACGTCGCTCCTGCAAGGCACGCGCGGCGCGGCACCTCCGCCTGCTCAGTCCTTGCGCGCCTTGGCGAAGGCGGCCGCCAGGGCGTTGTTGGCCGGTGGGGCAGCGGTTCCGGGGCGCGTCGTCGGGGCCCCGGGGCCACGCGGCGGCGGTCCATTGCGTCCGTGGGCGTCGCGGGACTCGCGTGCCTGGCGTGGGTCCCTGCCCCGGGTGTCGCGACCGTCCCCGGTGCCGGGCGATGTCCGCTCCGGCACGGCGTCGTCCAGGCGACGGGTCAACGCGATGCGCTTGCGGGCCACGTCGACCTCCAGCACCCGGACCTTCACAACGTCCCCGGCCTTGACCACCTCGCGCGGGTCCTTGACGTAGCGGTCCGAAAGCGCGGAGATGTGGACCAGCCCGTCCTGGTGCACGCCGATGTCGACGAACGCGCCGAATGCGGCCACGTTGCTGACCACGCCCTCCAGCACCATCCCGGGCTTGAGGTCCTTGATGTCCTCCACCCCTTCGGCGAAGCGCGCGGCCTTGAACTCCGGTCGTGGATCGCGGCCGGGCTTCTCCAGCTCCCTGAGGATGTCGCGCACGGTGGGCACGCCGAAGGTGTCGTCGGTGTAGGCCTCGGGCCGGATCCCGCGCAGGAACGTGGCATCGCCCATCAGCGATTTCAGCTCGCGGCCGCAGTCGCGCACGATCCGCTCGACGACCGGGTAGGCCTCCGGGTGCACGGACGATGCGTCCAGCGGCTGGCGCCCACCGGCGATCCGCAGGAACCCCGCGCACTGCTCGAACGTCTTCTCGCCGAGCCGGGGCACCTTGAGCAGCGCCTTGCGATCGGGAAAGGCGCCGTGCTCGTCGCGGTACACGACGATGTTCTCGGCCACCGTCGACGACAATCCCGACACGCGTCCCAGCAAGGCGGCCGAGGCCGTATTGAGGTCGACACCGACCGCGTTGACGCAGTCCTCCACGCGCGCGTCCAGCGCCCTCGCCAACCGGTACTGGTCGACATCGTGCTGGTACTGGCCGACGCCGATGGCCTTGGGCTCGATCTTCACCAACTCGGCCAGCGGGTCCTGCAGGCGCCGGGCGATCGACACCGCGCCGCGCAGCGACACGTCCAGGCCGGGGAACTCCCGGGACGCGAACTCCGACGCCGAGTACACGGATGCGCCCGCCTCGCTCACCACGATCTTCTGCATCTTCAGCTCGGGCGCCTGCTTGATCAGGTCGCCGGCCAAGCGGTCGGTCTCGCGCGAGGCGGTGCCATTGCCGATGGCGATCAGCTCCACCCCGTGCTTCGTGCACAGCGCGCGCAGCACATGCAGCGACGGGTCCCACTGCCGCTTGGGCTCGTGCGGGTAGATGGTTGCGGTGTCGACCAGCTTGCCGGTGCGGTCGACCACGGCGACCTTCACCCCGGTGCGCAGGCCCGGGTCCAGCCCGAGTACGGCCTTCGGCCCGGCAGGCGCGGCCAGAAGCAGGTCCTTGAGGTTGTCGCCGAACACGTCGATCGCCTCGGCCTCGGCCTTCTCGCGCGCCTGCGCGAACAGGTCAAGCATCAGGTGCAGGTGCAGCCTGGCCTTCCACGCCAGGCGGCAGGCATCGAGCAGCCACTTGTCGCCCCGACGGCCCTGGTTGCCGATGCCGGCATGGGCGGCGACGCGGCCCTCGGCCTGTGCGTGGCCGGCCTCGGCATCGGTGCCCGGGTCCAGGTCGAGGGTGATGAACTCCTCGCGCCGCGCCCGCAGCAGCGCGAGCAGGCGGTGCGAGGGGATCTTCGAGAGCGACTCGGCATGGTCGAAGTAGTCACGGTACTTCGCGCCGGCGTCCTGCTTGCCGTCGACCACGCGCGCGCGGACCACGCCGACCTCGTGCAGCCAGCTGCGAAGGCCGCCCACCAGCGCCGCGTCCTCGCCCCAGCGCTCCATCAGGATGGCGCGTGCGCCTTCCAGCGCCGCCTTTGCATCGGCCACGCCCCTGTCGGGGTCGACATAGGCCGCGGCGGCCGTCTCCGGTACCTGCGACGGGTCGGCCAGCAGCGCATCGGCCAGCGGCTCCAGCCCCGCCTCGCGTGCGATCTGGGCGCGCGTGCGTCGCCGGGGCTTGTACGGCAGGTAGAGGTCTTCCAGCCGCGCCTTGCTGTCGGCCGCCTCGATGTCGGCGCGCAACCCGTCGCCCAGCTTGCCCTGCTCGTCGATGCTGGCCAGCACCGCAGCGCGGCGGTCCTCCAGTTCGCGCAGGTACGACAGGCGCGTCTCCAGCGCGCGCAGCTGGATGTCGTCCAACCCCCCGGTGACCTCCTTGCGGTAGCGCGCGATGAACGGCACGGTCGCCCCTTCGTCCAGCAGCCCGATGGCAGCCTCCGCCTGCGAGGCCTGCGCGCCGATCTCCCCGGCGATGGTGGAGGCGATGCGGCGGGCGAGTGCGGGGTCGATCCTGGGTGGCATTCGTCTGTGGATCCGGTCGGCCACGCGGGGCGGCGGGACAAGGATTGTGGCAACACGGGGGTAGCGACGTAACCCGTTGACAGACGGTCGGCCTGGCGGTCCCGACCTGCAGGCAAGCGTGCCCACGCGCAAAGAAAAAGCGGGCCGAAGCCCGCTTTTTCCGAAGTGGTGCAATGGCGCCGGCTTACTCGGCCGGAACGCCCTCGCCTTCCTCGACGGCCTTCATCGACAGGCGGATGCGGCCCTGCTTGTCGACTTCCAGCACCTTGACCTTGACCAGGTCGCCTTCCTTGAGCTTGTCGGACACCTTTTCCACGCGCTCTTCGGAAATCTGCGAGACGTGGACCAGCCCGTCCTTGCCCGGGGCGATGGTCACGAAGGCACCGAAGTCCATGATCTTGGCGACCTTGCCCTCGTAGATCCGGCCCGGCTCGACATCGGCGGTGATCTGCTCGATGCGCGACTTGGCGGCCTGCGCCGCGGCGGCGTTGACCGAGGCGATGATGATGGTGCCGTCGTCCTGGATATCGATCTGGGTGCCGGTTTCCTTGGTGATGGCCTGGATGGTCGAACCGCCCTTGCCGATCACTTCGCGGATCTTGTCCGGGTGCACCTTCATGGTGAGCAGGCGCGGGGCGAACTCCGACAGCTCGCCACGCGGCGTGCTGATCGCCTTCTCCATCTCGCCCAGGATGTGCAGGCGACCCTGCTTGGCCTGTGCCAGCGCGACCTGCATGATCTCCTCGGTGATGCCCTGGATCTTGATGTCCATCTGCAGCGCCGAGATGCCATTGGCGGTGCCGGCCACCTTGAAGTCCATGTCGCCCAGGTGGTCCTCGTCACCAAGGATGTCGGACAGCACGACGAACTCGTCGCCTTCCTTCACCAGGCCCATCGCGATGCCCGCCACCGGCGCCTTGATCGGCACGCCCGCGTCCATCAGTGCCAGCGACGAACCGCAGACCGATGCCATCGAGGACGAACCGTTCGACTCGGTGATCTCCGACACCACGCGGATGGTGTAGGGGAACAGCTCCATCGAGGGCATCACGGCCAGCACGCCACGCTTGGCGAGGCGTCCGTGGCCGATTTCGCGGCGCTTGGGACCCATCATCCGGCCGGCTTCGCCCACCGAGTAGGGGGGGAAGTTGTAGTGGAACAGGAAGTGTTCCTTGTACTCGCCGGCAACGGCGTCGATGATCTGGCCATCGCGCGCGGTACCCAGCGTGACCGCGACGATCGCCTGGGTCTCGCCGCGGGTGAACAGCGCCGAGCCATGCACGCGCGGCAGGATCGAGATGCGCGAGGAAATCGGGCGCACGGTGTCCAGGTCACGGCCGTCGATGCGCTTCTTGGTGCGCAGCACCGACTGGCGCATGGTCTGGTATTCCTGCTCGCCGAACTCCTTGGTGAGCTCGGCAGGGTGCCAGCCACCGGCCTCGGCCTTGGGCGTCAGGACCTCGAGGATCTCCTTGCGAAGGGCGCCGATCTTCTCGCGGCGCTCGGCCTTGTTGGTGATCTGGAACGCGTGCGACAGGCGGTCGCCGACCGCGCCGATGAGCTCGCCGACCATGGATTCGTTGCGCGCCGGTGCCGACCACTCCCACTTCGGCTTGCCGGCCTCGGCGACCATCTCGTTGATGGTGCGGATGGCGACCTGCATCTCGCGATGGCCGAACATCACCGCCCCCAGCATCACGTCCTCGGACAGCTCCTGGGCTTCCGACTCGACCATCAGCACCGCCTGCTCGGTACCGGCCACGACCAGTTCAAGCTCCGAGTCGGCCAGCTGCGAGACGGTCGGGTTGAGGATGTACTGGCCGTCCTTGTAGCCGACCTTCGCCGCACCGATGGGACCCTGGAACGGGGCACCGGTCAGGGCAAGCGCAGCCGAGGCACCGATCAACGCCGGGATGTCGCCATCGATCTCCGGGTTCATCGACATCACCGTGGCGACGATCTGGACTTCATTGCGGAAGTCATCCGGGAACAGCGGGCGGATCGGGCGATCGATCAGGCGGGAGATGAGGGTTTCCTTCTCGGTCTGCCGGCCCTCGCGCTTGAAGAAGCCGCCCGGGATGCGTCCGCCGGCGTAGAACTTCTCCTGGTAGTCCACGGTGAGCGGGAAGAAGTCCTGCCCCTCGCGCGCGCTCTTGGCAGCGACCGCAGACACCAGCAGCACGGTGCCCTCGACGGAGACCATGACAGCACCCCCGGCCTGGCGGGCGATCTCGCCGGTCTCGAGGGTGACTTGGTGCTGGCCGTACTGGAAGGTCTTGGTGATTTTCGACACGTGTGTTTTCCCTCTGGGCGGTGCGTGCCGGGGCAGGCCCTTGCCTGGCCCGGTCGGCCGCGGGATCGCGGCCTGGCGGTCGACCCGTCGGGGCCGACCCAAAAAAAACCGCGGCGCATCACTGCGCCGCGGGGGATCTGGTTAGCGGCGCAGACCGAGCTTTTCGATCAGGGCCTTGTAGCGCTCGTTGTCCTTGCGCTTCAGGTAGTCCAGCAGGCTGCGACGGCGGTTGACCATCATCAGCAGGCCGCGGCGGCTGTGGTGGTCCTGCTTGTGCTGCTTGAAGTGGCCCGTGAGCATCTCGATGCGCGCGGTGAGCAGGGCGACCTGGACTTCCGGGGAGCCGGTGTCATTGGTGCCGCGGGAGTGTTCCTGGATGACTTTGCTGGTATCGATGGACATGTTGGCCTCTTGGACGCGAAACCGGCAGAACGCGTGTCGGGAACGGGAAACCCGCCGCACCGACGCACCGCCTGGCCCGCCTGTTGCTGTGAACTCTGGGAATGGGGCCCTGCGGCCGCCGTTGATGCCCGTGGAAATGAGCCCGCAAAGTGTAGCCCCTGCTCGGGGGGCGTACAAGGCGGAAAGCAGGCGGATTCAGGCGCCCGGGTCAATCTGCGTCGCGCTTGGGCCCGGGTCCGGCAGCGCCCATGAGAACAGCCGGCGCGGACGCAGCTGGCCCTGGGCGTCCACGCTGGCCAGGCCCAGCGCACGGCCATCGGGGCCGTACGCCACGGCGGTCTCGGCGGGCTCTCGATCCACCTGTTGAACCTGGCCATGGCCCAGGCGCCCGGCGCCTTCGTGATCCAGGTGCACCGACGGGAAGTCCCCCAGACCCGCCTCCAGTGGCAGCAGGCAGGCGTCCAGCGCGGCCTCGCCCTGCCCTCCCCGCAGCGAGCGCAGGGCGTCCAGGGTGTACATCCGTGGCTGCCTGAACGGCTCGACCCAGAGCCTGCGCAGCTCGGCCACGTGGGCACCGCAGCCGAGCGCCTCGCCCATGTCGCGCACCAGGCTGCGGATGTAGGTGCCCGACCCGCACTCCACATGCAGTGACAGCCGCGGGCCGTCACGGGCCACCAGCGCAAGGGCGTCGACCCGGACTTCCCGCACCGGCGCCTCGATCACCTCACCGCGCCGGGCGCGTGCATACAGCGGCTCACCGCCCTGCTTGAGCGCGGAATACACCGGCGCCCGCTGGCGGATGGCACCGCGCAAGGGCGCCAGCGAGGCCTCGATGTCGGCGTCGGACAGACCCTGCGGCACCGGCCGCTCACGCAGCACCTCGCCGTCGGCGTCATCGGTATCGGTGGTGGTGCCCAGCACGGCAACCGCATCGTAGGCCTTGCGTGCGCCCAGCAGCAGCCCCGCGATCTTGGTGGCCTCCCCGAAGCACAGGGGCAACAGGCCGGTGGCGAGCGGATCCAGGCTGCCGGTGTGGCCGCCCTTGGCAGCGCGGAACAAGTGCCGCGCTTGCTGCAGGGCCTGGTTGGAGCTGATCCCGGTCGGCTTGTCCAGCAACAGGATGCCGTCAAGCGGACGGAACACGGTGCGTGGGCGCTGGGGCTTGCTCATCGATTACCGGCCCGACAGGCCCTGGAGGAATGGCTTGAGTCGCGATCGGACACACCGCTTCGGGCAGGCACCCGTCACCCCGATCCGCGCGGTCCGGCGCGCAGCGCGGACGGTTGGACGGCACGGGCAAGTCACCCGACGACCTATCGACGAACCCGAACGGCGGGCGGCGCCGTTATCGTGCATTACTGCTCGGCGTCACCGTCCGGTACGGGCGGATTGTCGCGCAACAGCGTCTCGATACGTTCGCCCCGGTCGACCGAATCGTCGTAATGGAAGTGCAGCTCCGGGACGTGGCGCATCTTCACCGCGTGGGCAAGCTTGTAGCGGATCTCCGGCGCCAGCGCCTTCAACGACTTGACCGCCTCGGCTGAACGCTCTTCCTGCAATGCGGTCACGAAAACCTTGGCATGGGCCATGTCGCGCGTCACCTCGACGTCGGACACGCTGACGGAAGGCAGCCCGTGCTCGCGCACGGCATCGTGCACGAGGGTGCCCACCTCGCGGCGGAGCTGGGCGGAAACGCGGTCGGTACGGTGGAATGACTTCTTCATGGTGGCTGTGGCTACTGGCGCCTGGGGCTGGAAGCGTGGGATGGGACGCATGCGACCCATCGCCAGTTTCCAGCCCCGGACGTGATCAGAGCGTCCGCTGCACCTCGACGCGTTCGAAGCACTCGATCTGGTCGCCCGGCTTGACGTCGTTGTACTGCTTCACGCCGATGCCGCACTCGGTGTTGACGCGCACCTCGTCGACGTTCTCCTTGAAGCGGCGCAGGGATTCCAGCTCGCCCTCGAAGATGACCGTGTTGTCGCGCAGCACGCGGATCGGCTTGGTGCGCTTGACCACGCCTTCCACCACCATGCAGCCGGCGACAGCACCGAACTTGGAGCTGCGGAACACGTCGCGGACCTCGGCGGTACCGATGATCTCTTCCCGGATCTCCACGCCCAGGATGCCCGAAGCGACCTGCTTCACCTGGTCGATCACATCGTAGATGATCGAGAAGTAGCGCAGGTCCACGCCGTTGGTTTCGATGATCTTGCGTGCGGATGCATCGGCACGGACATTGAAGCCGATGATGGTGGCGCGGGACGTCGACGCCAGCTGGGCGTCGGACTCGGTGATGCCGCCCACGCCCGAACCGATGACATTGATGCGGATCGCCTCGGTCGAAAGCCCGGTGAGCGACTCGCGCAGGGCCTGCACCGAACCCTGCACGTCGGCCTTGACCACCAGGTTGAGCGAGAGCTGGCCTTCGGCCTGGCCCATCTGCGCCATGATGTCTTCCATGCGGTTGCCCGCCTGGGCGACCAGGCGCGACTCGCGGCGCTTGGCGTCGCGCTGTTGCGCGACGTCCTTGGCAAGGCGCTCGTCCTCGACCACCACGAAGTCGTCGCCTGCATCGGGCACGCCCGAGAGTCCCAGCACCTGCACCGGGATGGACGGACCGGCGGCCTCGACCTGGCTCCCGGTCTCGTCGAACAGCGCACGCACGCGGCCGAACTGCACGCCGCACACCAGGTAATCGCCCTTGCGCAGGTGACCCTGCTGCACCAGCACGGTGGCAACCGGGCCCCGGCCCTTGTCCAGCGAGGACTCGATGACCACGCCGGTGGCGCGCCCGTCGACAACGGCCTGCAACTCCAGCACTTCGGCCTGCAGCGAGATGGCATCCAGCAGCCCGTCGATGTTCTGGCCCGTCTTCGCCGACAGCTCGACGAACTGCGTGTCGCCACCGAACTCCTCGGCCACCACCTCGTGCTCGAGCAGCTCGTTCTTGACCTTCTGCGGGTCCGCGTCGGACTTGTCCATCTTGTTGACCGCGACGATCAGCGGCACGCCGGCCGCCTTCGCGTGCTGTACGGCCTCGATGGTCTGCGGCTTGACGCCGTCGTCGGCGGCCACCACCAGCACCACGATGTCGGTGAGCTTGGCCCCGCGTGCGCGCATCGACGAGAACGCCGCATGGCCCGGGGTATCCAGGAAGCTGATGACGCCCCTGCCGGTCTCGACGTGGTAGGCGCCGATGTGCTGGGTAATGCCGCCGGCCTCGCCGGTGGCGACCTTGGTGCGCCGGATGTAGTCCAGCAGCGAGGTCTTGCCGTGGTCGACGTGACCCATGATGGTGACCACGGGCGGACGCGGGGCCTTCTCGCCCTGCGACTCCTCCACGTGCGCCATCAGCGCATTCTCGACGTCGGCCTCGTCGGCCTTCACCACGTTGTGCCCGAGCTCTTCGGTCACCAGCGCGGCGGTGTCGTGGTCGATGGCCTGGTTGATGGTGGCCATGACGCCCATCTTGAACAGCGCCTTGACCAGCTCGCCGCCCTTGAGCGACATCTTCTGCGCCAGCTCGGCCACGGTGATGGTCTCGCCGATGGCGACGTCACGCACGATCGGCGCGGTGGGCTTCATGAAGCCCGTGCCGGTGCGCGACTGGTCCGCGTGGCGGCGCGGCTTGGCCTTGCCGCGGGTGCTGCTAGTGCGGCGGGCGCGTTCGGAGGCGCTCAGGTGCATCTGGCCGGCAAACCGGCGGCTGCGGTCCTCTTCCTCGGCCGACCCCTGCGTCCGGCCCTTGCGTGCCGGCGGCTTGGGATGGCCGTGGCCATGGCTGCTGGGCTGGTTGCGCAGCGGATCTTCCACCACAGGCACGGCTTCGGGCGCCGCGGCGGCGCGTTCGGCCTCCTCGGCCTTCACGCGCGCGGCTTCCTCGGCCTCGCGCTTCTCGCGCTCGGCTTCCTCGACCCGGCGGCGATCGGCCTCTTCAAGCGCCTTCTGCTCGGCCGTGTTGCGGGCCCGCGACTCCTCCAGCTTGCGCAGGATCTCCGCGCGCTCGTCGTCGCCGCCGGCCTTCGCGGCCTCGGCGGAGTCCGGGCGCACCAGCGTGACCTTCTTGCGCACGACCACGTCGACGGTGGCACGGCTCTTGCCGCCGCCGACCGTCAGCTCCTGCTTGCGGCTGCGGCTGAGGGTGATCTTCTTGGGCGCATCGGCGGCCTCGGCCTGGTCGGCCTTGCCGTGGGTGCGCCGCAGGAAGCCCAGCAACTTGACCTTCTCGGTGCTCGAGACGACCTGGTCGGGGTCGCTGAAGGGCATGCCGGCGTCTGCCAGCTGCTCCAGCAACTTCTCGACCGGCGTGTTCACCAGGGCGGCCAACTTGCGGATGGTGGTTTGCTGCGACATTCGGTATCCGTTCTCTTCAGGCCGCCGCCAGGGCGGCCAAGTGGGCGATTGTAGGACGGGCCGCGGCCCGCCGCACATTCGGCTGCGACGGGCCGGGGCCCGTCCGATGCGTGGCGCTTATTCGAACCAGTGCTTGCGGGCTTCCATGATCAGCGCCGCGGCGCGCTCCTCGTCCATCCCTTCGATGTCGGTGAGCTCGTCGGTCGCCAGTTCGGCCAGGTCTTCGCGGGTGACCACGCCACGCGCCGCCAGCTGGAAGGCCAGCTCGTCGGTCATCCCTTCCAGCGTCAGCAGGTCCTCGGCCGGCTGGTGCTCGTCGAGTTCCTCCTCGGCCGCCAACGCGTCGTTGAGCAGCGCATCGCGGGCACGGGCGCGCAGTTCCTCGACGATGTCCTCGTCGAACCCCTCCACCGCCAGCAGCTCGCCGACCGGCACGTAGGCGATTTCCTCGACCGTGCTGAAGCCCTCCGACACCAGGATGCCGGCGATTTCCTCGTCGACCTCCAGCTTGGCCTGGAACAGCTCGCGAGCTGCGGTCTGCTCGGCCTCGCTCTTGGCCTGGACCTGGTCGGCGGTCATGACGTTGAGCTGCCAGCCGGTCATGCGGCTGGCGAGGCGGACGTTCTGGCCGCCCTTGCCGATGGCCTGCGCCAGCCGTTCCTCGGCCACCGCCAGGTCCATCGAATGCTTGTCCTCGTCGACGACGATGGACTGCACCTCGGCCGGCGCCATCGCGTTGATCACGAACTGCGCCGGGTTGTCCGACCACAGCACGATGTCCACCCGCTCGCCGTTGAGCTCGTTGCTTACCGCCTGCACACGCGAACCTCGCATGCCGATGCACGCGCCGATCGGATCGGTGCGGTTGTCGTGGGCCAGCACGGCGATCTTGGCGCGGTCGCCCGGGTCGCGTGCACAGGCCTTGATCGAGACCAGGCCCTGGCCGACTTCCGGCACTTCGAGCTTGAACAGCTCCATCATGAATTCCGGTGCGGCGCGGCTGATGAACAGCTGCGGGCCACGCGGCTCGGTGCGCACGTCGTAGAGGAAACCGCGGACGCGGTCGCCGGCGCGCAGCACGTCGCGCGGGATACCCTTGTCCTTGGAGATGATCGCCTCGGCGTTGCCGCCCAGGTCGACATAGATGTTGCCGCGCTCCACGCGCTTGACGATGCCGGTCACGAGCTCGCCGACGCGGTCCTTCCACTGGTCCACCACCTGGGCGCGCTCGGCCTCGCGAACGCGCTGCACGATCACCTGCTTGGCGGCCTGCGCGGCGATGCGCCCGAAGTCCGGGTTCTCGATCTGCTCCTCGATGAAGTCGCCGACTTCGGCGCCTTCGACCTCGTCGACGGCATCCATCAGCCGGATCTGGCGATCGGGCGATTCCATCACCACGTCGTCGGCCACGACCTCCATCCGGCGGAAGCTTTCGTAGCTGCCGTCCTTGCGATCGATGGACACGCGCACCAGTACGTCCTCGTCGTGGTAGCGCTTCTTGGCGGCAGACGCCAGCGCGGCCTCGATGGCATCGAAGATCACGTCGTGCGGTACGCCCTTCTCGTTCGCGACCGCATCGACGACCAGCAAAAGTTCCTTGCTCATCTAGTTACTCCGCCGGGGTCGGCTTGTCGGCCGCCGGCTTGGGGTTGTGGATATCGTTGGAGGCGTCGCCGGACGCCCCGTCAGCCTGTTTGCCTGCACGCGCACCGCGCGCGGGCGGATTCTTGGGACCCTTGCCGGGCTTGGTCGGCGCCAGGCCCAGGGCTGCCCAGTCGGGCACCAGCCGGGCTTTGTCGATGTTCTCGGCAGCCACGTCGACCTGGACGCCCTCGACATCGAGCACCACGGTGTCGCCGCGGACCTCGGCGATCACGCCCTGGAGTCGCCGGCGTCCGTCCTGCGGCAGCTTCAGGCCCAGCTTCACCGAGTCGCCTATGAAGCGCCCGAACTGGCCGGGAGTGAAAAGCGGCCGGTCCACGCCCGGGGACGACACCTCCAGCGTGTAATTGCCGCTGATCGGGTCCTCCACATCCAGCTGCGCCGAAACCTCGCGACTGACCTTTTCGCAGTCCTCGATCGACACCATTCGATCCGGGTCGGCCTGCAGGTCGTCGGCCGCCAGGTCGATGTACAGCCGCACCACCGCGCCGCCGGGCGACGGCAGGTATTCGATGCCCAGCAGCTGCAAGCCCAGCGATGACACCGTCGGGGCAAGCAAGGCGGCGATTTCGTTCGCTTTCTGCGTCACGCGCTCGAACTCCTGCGACTGGTTGACCGGAACTGCGACGGCAATGCCGCGTGGCGGTGGCGAACCGCGTGCCACGTGGTTTACGCGCCGCGACCGCCGGATGGCGGAAACGACAAAGGGCCCATTGGGCCCCTTGTCCGTACCGCTGGATGTCGGCGTGACGCGCGAGCAGAGCGCGTCACCAAGCCCAGGCTGCAGGCCAAAAAGAAAGCCTCCGGGAGGCTTTCCTGCGGACTCCAGAAGTTCCGGAGTCCACGGCCGAAGCTGGTAGCGGGGGCAGGATTTGAACCTGCGACCTTCGGGTTATGAGCCCGACGAGCTGCCAGACTGCTCCACCCCGCATCAGGCCGCCCATTATATGGACGGCGACTTTTTCACGCAAGCCCTTTTTACTGCCGACTGCCTGCCACGCGACCCGCGCGAACTCGACGCAGGTGCGCGTCGCGGGTCCCCGCCCGCTCAGGCTGCAGCGACTTCGAATGCCCGCTGGCACCACGCCATGATCGGGCTCCAGCCCAGGCCGAGCACCAGCAGTGCCAGCGCGTTGAGGGCGAACGTCCAGCGCAGCGGCCGGTGGCCACTGGGTGCCGGCGCATCGCCGTCGGGCTCATCGAAGTACATCGCCTTGATGACGCGCAGGTAGTAGAACGCGCCGATCACGGTGAACACGATGCCGAGGATCGCCAGCCACATCATTCCGCCTTCCAGCGCCGCCTGCAGCACGGCGAGCTTGGCCCAGAATCCAAGGAACGGCGGCACGCCCGCAAGCGAGGCCATCACGAACAGGACCATCAGCGCGAGCAGCGGGCTGCGCACATTCAGGCCCCTGAAATCATCGATGCGGTCGGCCTCGAAGCCCCGGCGCGACAACACCACGATGGCGCCAAAGCCCGCGGCGGTCGTCAGCGCGTAGTTGAGTGCATAGAACATCGCCGCGGCCATGCCCGACTCGCCCCCGGCCAGGCCCATGAACAGGAAGCCGACGTGGGACACGGTCGAGTACGCCAGCATCCGCTTGATGTTGGTCTGGACCAGCGCGCTCAGGTTGCCGATCACCAGCGAGATCGCCGCCAGCCCGCCCAGCATCAGTTGCCAGTGGCCCGAAAGCGGGCCACCCGCCTCCTGCAGCAGTCGATATGCCATGCCGAAGGTGGCAAGGCTCGGAGCGGCGGCAATGAAGATGGTGATGGCCGTCGGGGCGCCGTGGTAAACGTCGGGCAGCCACATGTGGAACGGTGCGGCGCCGAACTTGAAGGCGATGCCCGCCACCATGAACACCA
The DNA here is from genome assembly GCF_046600715.1 of Novilysobacter viscosus. Classification (NCBI taxonomy): domain Bacteria; kingdom Pseudomonadati; phylum Pseudomonadota; class Gammaproteobacteria; order Lysobacterales; family Lysobacteraceae; genus Novilysobacter; species Novilysobacter viscosus. The sequence goes on along the minus strand of NZ_JBJMAV010000001.1, from coordinate 122,217 downwards.
CGCCCGTCACCAGCATGGTCGAGGCGTCGCCTTCGGCGGCGGCGGAGATCGTCGCCAGGTCCAGCGAGCCGGTTGCGCCGTAGACCAGCGACATGCCGTAGAGCAGCAGGCCCGACGCCAGTGCACCCAGCACGAAGTACTTGATGCCCGCTTCCGACGCGATCGGGCTGTCGCGATCGGTGACCACCAGCGCATACGAGCACAGCGCCAGCATCTCCAGGCCGACGTACACCATCACCAGCGAGTTGGCCGACACCATCAGCATCATGCCCAGCGTGGCGAACAGCATCAGCACCGCCACCTCGCCCTTGTACAGCCCGCGCTCTCGCAGGTACGGCCAGGCGTACACCATCGAGATCGCGGAAACGATGCCGATGCCGACCTTCAGCACGTCCGAAACGGTGTCACGCACGAACATCCCGCCCAGTACCGTGCCCTGCCCACCCACGCCCATTGCGACCAGGGCCACGGCCACGAGCAGCAGGCCGATCGCGCACACGTGGGTGACCACCCGGCGCCGTTCGTCCAGGAACAGGTCGAGCATCAGCAGCGCGAAGGCACCGATCACCAGCACCAGCTCGGGGAGCAGGGGCATCAGGTCGGCAGCGGATCGTACGGGCATGATCATGGATGAATCTCTTGGTTCGACCCGCCGGCGGCGGGCCAGGCGGCGCTCATGGCGCCAGCTTCGAGACGGCGATGTGGGTGGTCAGTTCACCGATCGCCGGCTCCATCAGGTCGGTCAGTGGCTTGGGCCACAGGCCCAGCAGCAGCACGCCGGCGGCGAACACGCCCAGCACCGTGGCTTCGCGCGCGTTGACATCCTTCAGTGCGGCCACGTTGGCGTTGCCGACCTCGCCCCACAGCACGCGCTTGACCAGCCACAGCGTGTAGCCGGCGCCGATGATCAGCGTGGTGGCCGCGGCGAAGGCGATCAGCGGATGGGTCTGGAAGCTGGCCAGGATGACCATGAATTCGCCCACGAACCCCGAGGTGCCAGGCAGGCCGGCGTTGGCCATCGCGAACAGCACGAAGAACACCGCGAACCACGGCATCACGTTGGCGACGCCGCCGTAGTCCCGGATCATGCGGCTGTGCATGCGGTCGTAGAGCACGCCGACGCAGGTGAACATCGCACCGGAGATGAAGCCGTGGCTGATCATCTGCACCATCGCGCCCTGCAGGCCCAGCCGGGCGGCGTCGACGTTGCCGTAGTCGCGCACCAGCGCGAACGCGATGAAGGTGCCCAGGGTGACGAAGCCCATGTGCGAGATCGACGAATAGGCGATCAGCTTCTTCATGTCGTCCTGCACCAGCGCGACCAGGCCGACGTAGACCACGGCGATCAGGCTCAACGCGATCACCAGCCACGCCCACTCCTGCGATGCGTCCGGCACCACCGGCAAGGTGAATCGGATGAAGCCGTAGCCGCCGATCTTCAGCATGATCGCCGCCAGCACGACAGAACCCGCGGTCGGCGCCTCGACGTGGGCGTCCGGCAGCCAGGTATGCACCGGGAACATCGGCACCTTGACCGCGAACGCCGCCAGGAAGGCGAAGAAGATCCACATCTGTTCGGTTGCCGTCAGCGGTAACTGGTACAGGTCGGCCAGCTGCCAGCTGCCCCCCTTGAGGTACAGGTAGATCAGCCCGACCAGCATGAACACCGAACCCAGGAACGTGTACAGGAAGAACTTAACCGAGGCGTACACCCGGCGCGGACCGCCCCAGACGCCGATGATGATGAACATCGGGATCAGCATGCCCTCGAAGAACACGTAGAACAGGATCGCGTCCAGCGCCGAGAACACGCCGATCATCAGGCCCTCTAGGATCAGGAACGCCGCGTAGTACTGGCTGACCCGCTTGTCGATCGAGGTCCATGCACTGACCAGCACCAGCAGCGAGGTCAGCGTGGTCAGGCCGATCAGCGCCACCGAGATGCCGTCCGCGCCCAGTGCGTAGCGGATGTCGTAGGCCGGGACCCAAGGGAGGTCTTCGGCGAACTGCATGCCGGAATGCGACATGTCGAAGCCGGTGAACAACAGCACGCTGGCCAGCAGCGTCAGCACCGCCACGCCAGTGGCGAACCAGCGCGCCGCATTGGCGCGCGCGTTACCGAAGGCCAGCGTCAGCACGCCACCGAGGATCGGCAGCCAGATCAGCAGGCTCAGCAGGGGGAAGGTGCCGCTCAAGGGCTCGGGGGTCGTCACGTCTCGGTCCTTGTCAGCTCAGGGTACGGATCAGAACGGCCAACAGAACGATCAGGCCGAGGATCATCGCGAAGGCGTAGTGGTAGAGGAAACCGGACTGCAGGCGGCGGGTCAGCCCGGCCAGGAAGTCAACCAGCCGGGCGCTTCCGTTGACGGCCACGCCGTCGATCACCCGGGTGTCGACCGCGCGCGACAGCCGGCCCAACCGCAGGCCGCCGCCTGCGAATCCATCGATCCAGAGTTTGTCGAAGCCGTACTTGTTCTCAAGCACCCGCACCGGGAGGGCGAACGCACGGCGTGCCCGGGTCGCCAGCGCCGGCTTCCACCAGTACATGGCCGTGGCCAGCGCGAAGCCGGCGAACGCAAGCCAGAACGCGGGGGCGACGAAGCCGTGCAGCGCGAACGCCGTCGGGCCGTGCCAAACGGCGTCCTTGACCATGGCCACGGTGTCCCGCGCGGCAGCGACATCGATCGCGCCCAGGAAGTACGGCAACTGCTCCGTGTGCCCGCTCCAGTCGGTGGCGAACAGCATCGGGCCGACCGTGAAGAAGCCGATCAGCACCGACGGGATTGCAAGCAGGATCAACGGCACGGTCACCACCCAGGGCGACTCGTGCGGCTCGTGCGGGCCGTGGTGGCCATGGCCATGGTCGTCGTGCGCGTCGTGGGCATGGCCGTCATCGACCACGTCACGGAAACGCTCCCTGCCGTGGAAGGTCATGTACAGCAGCCGGAAACTGTAGAACGCGGTCACGAACGCACCCAGCAGCACCGCCCAGTAGCCGTACTGCGCCACCCAGCCGCCGCCCTCGGCTGCGTGGTGCGCGGCCTCGATGATGGTGTCCTTGGAATAGAAGCCGCTGAAGAACGGCGTACCCACCAGCGCAAGCGTGCCCAGCAGGCTGGTCCAGTAGGTGATCGGCATGTACTTGCGCAGGCCGCCCATCTTCCGCATGTCCTGCTCGTGGTGCATGCCGATGATCACCGAGCCCGCCGCCAGGAACAGCAGCGCCTTGAAGAAGGCGTGGGTCATCAGGTGGTAGACCGCGGCCGAGTACGCCGAGACGCCGAGCGCGACGGTCATGTAACCCAGCTGCGACAGCGTGGAGTACGCAACCACGCGCTTGATGTCGTTCTGCACGATGCCGATGAGGCCGGTGAACAGCGCGGTGGTCGCGCCGATGAACAGCACGAAGTTCAGCGCGGTCTCGGACATCTCGAACAGCGGCGACATGCGCGCCACCATGAAGATGCCGGCCGTGACCATGGTGGCGGCGTGGATCAGCGCCGAGATCGGGGTCGGGCCCTCCATTGAGTCCGGCAGCCAGACGTGCAGCGGGACCTGGGCCGACTTGCCCATGGCGCCGATGAACAGGCAGATGCAGATCAACGTGGCCACCGACCATTCGTGGCCGGCGAATATCGTGATCGTTGAGCCTTCGATGTTCAGCGCATTGGCGAACACGGTGGCGTAGTCCAGCGTGCCGAACATCAGCAGTACACCGGCGATGCCCAGCAGGAAGCCGAAGTCGCCGACACGGTTGACCAGGAACGCCTTCAGGTTGGCGAACACCGCAGTGGGCTTCTTGAACCAGAAGCCGATCAGCAGGTACGACACCAGGCCGACCGCTTCCCAGCCGAAGAACAGCTGCAGGAAGTTGTTGCTCATCACCAGCATGAGCATCGAGAAGGTGAACAGCGAGATGTAACTGAAGAAGCGCTGGTAGCCGGGATCCTCGGCCATGTAGCCGATGGTGTAGATGTGCACCAGCAGGGCCACGAAGGTCACCACCACCATCATCATCGCGGTGAGCTTGTCGACCATGAAGCCCACGTGCGCCTCGTAATTGCCGACCTGGAACCACGTGTAGAGGTTCTCGTTGAACGGCGAAGCGCCCTGCCCCACCAGCTGCCAGAGCACGTAGAACGACAGCGCGCAGCTGGTCGACACGCCGGCGATGGTCACCCCGTGCGCGCCGGCGCGCCCGACCTGCCGGCCGAACAGGCCGGCGATGATCGAGCCGAGCAGCGGCGCAAGCACGATGATCAGCAGATGGAGTTTGGAGATCGCCATTTCGTTTCCGTTGTGTGCTGCGGGTGCCGGCGGGCCGGCTGCTGCAATTGCATCGATGGGTCGGGCAGTCGTCGCGCGCGCAACCAAGCGCTGCATCGCGCGAGCGTGCCGCGGCGACCGGATTCGCGCGTCCTGCGCTCATCAAATCGCTCCCGCCTTGGGCTCCCGCCCAAGGCGTTCGCAGCCGCGCGAGGCAGTGGCTCGCAAGCGCGGCTGCTCACCCCTTCATCGAATCGATTTCTGCGACGTTGATCGTGCGGCGGTTGCGGAACAGGGTGACCAGGATCGCAAGCCCGATCGCCGCCTCCGCCGCGGCCACCGTCAGGATGAAGAACACGAATACCTGACCCGCCGGATCGCCAAGCTGGCGCGAGAAGGCGATGAAGTTGATGTTCACCGCCAGAAGCAGCAGCTCCAGCGACATCAGCAGGACGATCACGTTCTTCCGGTTGAGGAAGATGCCGGCGACGCTGATGCAGAACAGCGCCGCGCCCAGGGTGAGGAAGTGGCCCAGCGACAGGGCGCCCGTCAGCAGTTCCATCAGCGTACCTCCCCTGCCGGCGCATCATCGGCACCGCCGCGCGGAGCCGGAGCCGGCTCCGGCCGCACCGCATCCATCTTGACCAGGCGCACGCGGTCCACGGCGCGCACGCGCGACTGTGCACCCGGGTCCTGGTGCTTCGCGCCCTCGCGGCGGCGCAGCGTCAGCATGACCGCGGCGATCACCGCCACGGTGAGGATCACCGCCGCGACTTCGAACGGCAGCAGGTAGGTGGTGAACAGCGCGCGCGCGATCCAGACCGTGTTGGACACGCCCTCCACCGCCGCGGCGTCGGCCGCCAGCGGCGTGGCCAGCTGCACCTTCACCCCGATCAGGACCAGCATCTCCACCAGCATCACCACTGCCACCAGCAGCCCGACCGGCAGGTAGCGCACGTAGCCCTCGCGCAGGGGCGCCACGTCGATGTCGAGCATCATCACCACGAACAGGAACAGCACCATCACCGCGCCGACGTACACCAGGATCAGCGCCACGCCGAGGAACTCGGCACCGGCGATCAGCCAGACGCAGGCCACGGAGAAGAACGTCAGCACCAGGCTGAGCGCGGCATGCACCGGGTTCTTGAGGCTGATGACGCCCACCGCCGCGGCAACGGAGGAGAGGGCGAACAACCAGAAAGCGAGGGTCACGGGATCCATGCGGGGTACTCAGCGGAAGGGCGCGTCGGCGGCCCGGCGCTCGGCGATCTCCGCCTCGAGGCGGTCGCCGATCGCCAGCAGCTGCGGCTTGGTGACGATGTTCTGTCCGCGCAGTTCGAAGTGGTATTCGTGGATGTGGGTCTCGACGATCGAATCCACCGGGCACGACTCCTCGCAGAAGCCGCAATAGATGCACTTGAACAGGTCGATGTCGTACCGCGTGGTGCGCCGGGTGCCGTCCTCGCGACGATCCGAGTCGATGGTGATCGCCAGCGCCGGGCAGACCGCCTCGCACAACTTGCACGCGATGCAGCGCTCCTCGCCATTGGGATACCGGCGCAGCGCGTGGATGCCGCGGAAGCGCGGCGACTGCGGCGTCTTCTCCATCGGGTACATCAGCGTGTACTTGGGCTTGAACAGGTACTTCAACGTCAGCCCCAGCCCCTGGAACAGCTCCAGCAGCAGCAGGCTCTTGAAGTAGGAAACGAGTCGGGTCATGCCTTATTGCCCCGGCAGGAAGACGTCGTGGTACGCCATCAGCGCGACGACGACGATCCAGGCGATGGTGATCGGAATGAAGACCTTCCAGCCCAGCCGCATGATCTGGTCATAGCGGTAGCGCGGGAACGAGGCGCGGAACCAGATGAAGCAACTGGCGAAGAAGAACACCTTGGCCAGCAGCCACCACCAGCCGTCAACCGACAGGAACGGGATGCCCATCCCCTGGAACGGGCTGAGCCAGCCGCCCAGGAAGAAGATCGCGGTCAGGAAGCTGATCAGGATCATGTTGGCGTATTCGGCGAGGAAGAACAGCGCGAACGCCGAACCCGAGTACTCGACCATGTGCCCGGCGACGATTTCCGACTCGCCTTCCACCACGTCGAACGGCGCGCGGTTGGTCTCGGCCACGCCGGAGATGAAATAGACCACGAACAGCGGCAGCAACGGCAGCCAGAACCACTCCAGGAACCCGGCGTTGCCCGACTGTGCCATCACGATCCGGGACAGGTTGAGGCTGCCCGCGGCAACCATGACGCCCACCATCGCGAAGCCCATCGCGATTTCGTAGGACACCACCTGCGCCGCGGCGCGCATCGCGCCCAGGAATGCGTACTTGGAGTTGGAGGCCCAGCCGGCCAGGATGATGCCGTACACGCCCAGCGAGGTCATCGCCAGCAGGTACAGCAGGCCCGCGTTGGCGTTCGACAGCACCAGTTGTGCATCGAACGGGACCACCGCCCATGCCGCGAAGGCCGGTGCCAGGGCCAGCAGGGGGGCCAGCTTGTAGAGGAACGGCTCCGCCCGCGTGGGCTGGATGACTTCCTTGAACAGCAGCTTGAACACGTCGGCGAAGGCCTGCAGCACCCCCATGCCGACGTACATCGGGCCACGGCGGACGTGCATCCAGCCGATCAGCTTGCGTTCCCAGACCACGTAGAACGCGACGCTGATGATCACCGGCATGGCGATGGCAAGGATCTTCAGCACGATCCATGCGACCGCGCCGACATTGCCGAACGACAGCAACCAGTCGCGGAAGGGATCGACCACGGCACCCATCATGCTCAACCCCTCCCTGCCTGGATGCGGGCCGAAGCCAGCGGCGCGGTTGCACCGTGCCCGCCTTCGACCCACGCCGTGCCCGGGGCGACCTTGTCGCTCAGGATCACCGGCACGGTGGCAGTGCCCATCGCGGTGCTGAAGCGCCCGACCGTGGCCTCGCCGATCGTCGACCCGGCATCGGCGGGGTTCAACACCACCCGCGGCCCATGGTTCAACGGGTGCGCCTGCAACGCGGCAGCGCGCCGGACCGTGGCGTCGGTGCGGTAGATGCCGATGCTCACCGCCACTTCCAGGCCCTCGTCCGCGTTGCCGGGCGCGTCCGAGCGCGACACCGTGACCTCACGCTTGGCAATGCCCGCGCGCAGACCGGCCAGGTCGGTGAAATCGAAGCCCGGGGCGTCCATCCCGCCGGCCAGTGCACGCAGCACCTTCCAGCCCGGGCGCGCCTGGCCGGGCAATGCGCCCGCCGGGACCGCCCGTTGCTCGCGTCCGTCGAGGTTGGTGAGCGTCGCGTCGATCTCGGGCAGCAGGCCGATCGGCAGGATCACGTCGGCCACGGCCAGCGTCGACTCGCAGGCGAAGTGGCTGAAGGCCACCACCGCCGCCGCACCCAGCGCCTGCATCGCGCCCGCGCTGTCAGCGAAATCAAGGCCGGGTTCGATGCCGTAGAGCACGTACGCCGAACGGGGCTGGGCCAGCATTGCACGGGCATCCAGGCCCGTCGGCAGGACACCGTGGTCGGACAGCCCGAGCGCGTTGGCGCCCTGCGGGATCCGGCACACGGCGGCGCCGCTGGCTTGCGCGAGCGTGCGTGCGGCTTCGCGGATGGACGCGGCGTGTGGGCCGCTCTCCGCGAGTGCGCCGACGATGATCACCGCGCTGTTAGCACCCGTCACCGCCTCGCGCAGCGCAACGTCGCCCAGCGCGTTCACGATCCCCGACGGGGCCACGATCTGCTTGGATGCCAGGTCGAAGGTCTGGTCGAACTCGACCGGGTTGATCGCATGCACCTTGGCGCCGCGGGTCCAGGCCTTGCGAACGCGGTGGTTGACGAGCGGCAGTTCGTGCCGGAGGTCGGTGCCGACCAGCACCACGCAGTCCGCCTGCTCGATGTCGGCGACGGACATGGCGAAACGCTCCGCCACCGCGCCATCCGACAGGTCGGCCAGGCCGATTCGGTGGTCAAGGTGGCCGGTGTCCAGCGCCTCGGCGAGGCCCGCGAGCAGCGCACCCTCTTCGTTCGACGTGGCCGGGTGGACCAGCATGCCCAGGCCGTCGGCGGCGTTGTCGCGCAGGATCTGCGTCGCCCGCGCCAGCGCCTCGTCCCAGCTTGCCTCGCGCCACTGGCCGGCGTCCTTGACCATGGGCACCATCGCACGGTCGGCGGCATACAGGCCCTGGTGGGCATAGCGATCGCGATCCGACAGCCAGCATTCGTTGACGCCGTCGTTGTCGCGCGGAACGCTGCGGAGCACTTCGCCGCGGCGCGCGTGGTGGAACAGGTTGCTGCCCAGCGCATCGTGGTAGCCCAGCGATTCGCGCGCCATCAGCTCCCACGGGCGGGCGCGGAACTGGAACACCTTGTTGGTCAAAGCGCCCACCGGGCAGACGTCGATGACGTTGCCCGACAACTCGGTGATCAGCGGCTTGCCGTCGTAGGTGCCGATCTGGAGGTTCTCGCCGCGGTACATGCCGCCCAGCTCGTAGGTGCCGGCGACTTCCGCGGTGAAGCGCACGCAGCGCGTGCAGTGGATGCAGCGGGTCATCTCGGTGGCGACCAGCGGGCCGATGTCCTCGTCGGGCACCACGCGCTTGCGCTCGGCGAAGCGACTGACCGATCGGCCGTAGCCCATCGAAAGGTCCTGCAGCTCGCACTCGCCGCCCTGGTCGCACACCGGGCAATCCAGCGGGTGGTTGATCAGCAGGAACTCCATCACGTTGCGCTGCGACTTCAACGCCTTTTCGCTACGCGTGGTGACCTGCATGCCATCCATCACCGGCGTTGCGCACGCCGGCGCCGGCTTGGGCATCTTCTCGACCTCGACCAGGCACATCCGGCAGTTGGCCGCGATGGACAGCTTGTCGTGGTAGCAGAAGCGCGGGATCGGGATGCCCGCCCTGTCGGCGGCCTGGATGATCATCGAGCCCTTGGGCGCGGCCATCTCCACGCCGTCGATGAAGACGGTGACCTGGTCGGGCGGCAGGTTCGGGTTTACCGGTTGGGCGCTCATGCGGCGACACCGTTGTTCATTGCGGCGATGCCCCTCGGGTCGAGGGGCTGGACGCGGGCGCGCCCGGCGCGGACGTGGCCGGGGAGCTGGAGAAGCGCCGTGCTCATGCGGCCACCGCCCTGGTCGCCGGCACCACCGTGCCGTCGCGCTGGTCGTCAACCAGGAACCGCCGGTTCACGATCGCGTACTCGAATTCGTCCCAGAAGTGGCGCAGGAACCCCTGCACCGGCCATGCCGCCGCCTCGCCGAACGCGCAGATGGTGTGTCCCTCGATCTGCCCCGCCGAGGCCCGCAGCATGTGCAGGTCCTCGAGCGTGGCCTGCCTGTCGACGATGCGCGTGAGCATGCGGTACATCCAGCCGGTGCCTTCGCGGCACGGAGTGCACTGGCCGCAGCTTTCCTTGAAGTAGAAGCGCGAGATGCGCTGGCAGGCGCGCACCATGCAGGTGGTCTCGTCCATGACGATGACCGCACCCGAGCCCAGGCCGGAGCCGGCCTTCTGGATCGAGTCGTAGTCCATGGTCAGGCCCATCATCGTCTCGCCCGGCAGCACCGGCATCGAGGAGCCACCGGGGATCACGCCCTTGATCCGGGCGCTGGCACGCATGCCGCCAGCCATCTCCAGCAGGTCGGCGAACGGCGTGCCCAGCCGGACCTCGTAGTTGCCGGGCCTGGCGACATGGCCCGACACCGAGAACACCTTGGGCCCGCCGTTGTTGGGCTTGCCCAGGTTGAGGAACCACTCCGCGCCGTTGCGGATGATCGCCGGCACCGAGGCATACGTCTCGGTGTTGTTGATGGTGGTCGGCTTGCCGAACAGGCCGTAGTTGGCGGGGAACGGCGGCTTGTAGCGCGGCTGGCCCTTCTTGCCCTCCAGCGACTCCATCAATGCCGTTTCCTCGCCGCAGATGTACGCACCCGCGCCCAGGGCACCGTAGATGTCGACGTCGATGCCGCTGCCCAGCACGTCCTTGCCCAGCCAGCCGTGCTCGTAGGCGTCCTTCAGTGCCTGCTCGAAGTGCTCGAACGGCTCGTGGTGGAACTCGCCGCGCAGGTAGTTGTAGGCCACCGTGCTGCCGGTGGCGTAGCAGGCGATGGCCATGCCCTCCACCACCGCATGCGGGTTGTAACGCAGGATGTCGCGGTCCTTCGCGGTGCCCGGTTCGGACTCGTCGGAGTTGCACAGGATGTACTTCTGGGTGCCACTGCCCTTGGGCATGAAGCTCCACTTCAGCCCCGTGGGGAAGCCGGCGCCGCCGCGGCCCCGCAGGCCCGACTGCTTGACCATCTCGATCACGTCGGCCGGCGCGATCTTCTCGCTGAGGATCCTGCGCCAGGCGCTGTAGCCACCGGTCTTGAGGTAGTTGTCGTAGGACCACGGAGTGTCGAAGTGCAGGGTCGTGTAGACGACGCTGTGCTCGGACGGGGCGGGGCCCACCGGGCCGTACCCCCGGGAGTAGTCGTGGTGCGTGTCGTGCGCCATTACTTCAGCCCCTCAAGCAACTCGTCGACCTTCGCCGCGTCGAGGTTTTCGTGGTAATGCCCGTTGACGACCACCACCGGGGCGCCACAGCACGCGGCCAGGCACTCCTCCTCACGCTTCAGGAACACGCGGCCGTCGGCAGTGGACTCGCCCAGCCGGCAGCCCAGCTTCTGTTCGGCTTGCGCGACCAGGTCCTCGGCGCCATTGAGCCAGCAGCTGATGTTGGTGCAGAAAGCCACGTTGTGGCGGCCGACCGGTTGGGTCTCGAACATCGAATAGAACGTGGCGACCTCGTAGGCCCACACCGGCGGGAGGTCCAGGTACTTGGCGACCGCGGCGATGAGCTCGTCGCTCAGCCAGCCGCCGTTCTGCTCCTGCGCCGCGTGCAGGCCCTGCAGCACGGCCGAACGCTTGCGGTCCGGCGGGAACTTGGCCAGCCAGTGGTCGATGTGCGCACGGGTCCTGTCATTCAACGCGACCTGCGGGTCGACGTGCTGACAGGCCTCGAAATTTCCGGTCGCCTTCATTAATCCAGAACCCTCAGCGGTCGATCTCGCCGAACACGACGTCGTAGGTGCCGATCATCGCCACCACGTCGGCCAGCATGTGGCCTTTCACGACCTCGTCCATCGACGACAGGTGGGCGAAGCCGGGCGCGCGCAGCTTGCAGCGGAACGGCTTGTTGGCGCCGTCCGACACCAGGTAGCAGCCGAACTCGCCCTTGGGCGCCTCGACCGCGGCATAGGTTTCGCCGGCAGGCACGCAGTAGCCTTCCGAGAACAGCTTGAAGTGGTGGATGAGCGCTTCCATGTCGTCCTTCATCCCTTCACGGGAGGGAGGCGCGACCTTGAAGTTGTCCACGATTACCGGGCCCGGGTTGGCCTTCAGCCACGCCACGCACTGCTTGACGATGCGGGTGGACTCGCGCATCTCGGCGATACGGACGAGGTAGCGGTCGTAGCAGTCGCCGTTGACGCCGACCGGGATGTCGAAGTCCACCGCGTCGTACCTGGCGTAGGGCTGCTTCTTGCGCAGGTCCCAGGCGATGCCCGAGCCACGGATCATCGGGCCGGTCATTCCCCACGCCAACGCCTTCTCGGGCGGAATCACGCCCACGCCGACGGTTCGCTGCTTCCAGATGCGGTTGTCCGTCAGCAGCGTCTCGTACTCGTCCACGCGCTTGGGGAAGTCGTCGCAGAAGGCATCCAGGTAGTCCAGCAACGAACCTTCGCGCCACTCGTTAAAGCGCTTCAGCGATGCACCCTTGCGCCAGGGGGACTCCTTGTAGCGCGGCATGCGGTCCGGGAGGTCGCGGTAGACGCCGCCGGGACGGTAGTAGGTCGCGTGCATGCGCGCGCCCGACACTGCCTCGTAGCAGTCCATCAGCTCCTCGCGCTCGCGGAACGCGTACAGGAACACCGCCATCGCACCCAGGTCGAGCGCGTTGGAGCCCACCCACATCAGGTGGTTGAGGATGCGGGTGATCTCGTCGAACATCGTGCGGATGTACTGCGCGCGCTCGGGCGCCTCGATCCCCATCAGGGTCTCGATCGCACGCACGTAGGCGTGCTCGTTGCACATCATCGATACGTAATCGAGCCGGTCCATGTAGCCGATCGACTGGTTGAACGGCTTCGACTCGACCAGCTTCTCGGTGCCGCGGTGCAACAGGCCGATGTGCGGGTCGGCACGCTGCACGACCTCGCCGTCCATCTCCAGGATCAAGCGCAGCACGCCGTGCGCGGCCGGGTGCTGCGGGCCGAAGTTGAGCGTGTAGTTGCGGATCTCGGCGGTGTTCAGGCCAGACTGGTTGCCGGCCTGCACGCTGGCGTGCGGCGCGCGCTGCTGCACGTCGCTGGCGGTGGTGCTCATGGCTTCACCTCGCGGGCGGCCGCTTCGTCGGCGGCGGTCAGGTAGCGGGAATCGTCGCGGATCACCCGCGGCACGCCCACGCGAGGTTCGATCGAAACCGGCTCGTACACCACCCGCTTCTTCTCGGCGTCGTAGCGCACCTCGACGTTGCCGATCAACGGGAAGTCCTTGCGGAACGGATGGCCGACGAAGCCGTAGTCGGTGAGGATGCGGCGCAGGTCCGGATGACCCTCGAACACGATGCCGAACAGGTCGAAGGCCTCGCGCTCGAACCAGTTCGACCCCGGCCACACGGAGGTGAGCGAGGCCACGACAGGCAGGTCGTCGTCGGGTGCGAACGTGCGCAGGCGCACGCGCAGGTTGTGCTGGACCGAAAGCAGGTGGGCGACCGCGGCAAAGCGGCGTGCCGGGACGGCAGCCGCGCCGTTGGGCAGCTCGCCCCAGGCGAATCGCCCGGCGCCCTTGCCTTCCACGCCGCGCGAGAAGCCTTCCGAAGACACTTCCGTGTCCCACTCGTCGCTGCCATAGGTCAGGTAGTCGACACCGCTGACGTCCACCAGCTGGTCGAAGCCGAACTCGTCGCGCAGCGCCTGGGCAGCCGCCAGCCAGCCGGCGGCATCGACGTCAAGGGTGACCTCGCCACGAGGCTCGGCCACCCACAGCGCCCCGCCCTGCCCTTCGGCGGCGAAGCGCGCGCGCAACCGCTCGACGAATGCCTGCATCGTCGGGCCCATGTCAGCGCACGCCCTGCTTGCCGTCGCCGAAATTGGTGCCGCGGCGGATCTTCTTCTGGAGCTGCAGGATGCCGTAGACCAGCGCCTCGGCCGTGGGCGGGCAGCCCGGCACGTAGATGTCGACGGGCACCACCCGGTCGCAGCCACGCACGACCGAGTAGGAGTAGTGGTAATACCCGCCGCCGTTGGCGCAGCTGCCCATCGAGATCACCCACTTGGGGTCGGGCATCTGGTCGTAGACCCTGCGCAGCGCCGGGGCCATCTTGTTGACCAGCGTGCCGGCCACGATCATCACGTCGGACTGGCGCGGCGAGGGGCGGAACACGACGCCGTAGCGGTCAAGGTCCAGTCGCGCGGCACCGGCGTGCATCATTTCCACCGCGCAGCACGCCAGGCCGAACGTCATCGGCCACATCGAGCCGGTGCGCGCCCAGTTCCACAGCGTGTCCAGGTTGGTGGTGACGAACCCCTGCTGCATCACCGGGTTGTCCGCTTCCGGCCGCAGGATGTCGTCCAGCCGCCCCTCGGGCAGCGGGTTGTGCATCAGGCCGGAGATGGTCTGGCTCACTCCCATTCCAGCGCTCCCTTCTTCCAGACGTAGATGAAGCCCAGCAGGAGCATGCTGGCAAAGATGCCCATTTCGATCAGGCCGAGCACGCCCAGGTCGCGGAATACGGTGGCCCAGGGCACGATGAAGATGATTTCCAGGTCGAAGATGATGAACTGGATGGCAATCAGGTAATAGCGCACGTCGAACTGCATGCGCGCGTCCTCGAAGGCCTCGAAGCCGCACTCGTAGGCGGAGAGCTTCTCGGCGTTCGGGCTCTTGGGGCCCAGCACGTTGCCCACGATCAGCAGGGCCACGCCAATACCGCCGGCGACGATCAGGAACAACAGGGTCGGCAGGTATTCGGCCAGCACGGTGCTCTCTCGGCTTGTCTTTGGCGACGGCTGCGTTGCCGCGGCCTTGGCTCGGCGCCGGGCGCCGGTGAACGCGAGGGAAGCGCAGTGGACGCGAACCCGCGACACCCGCCTTCACGACGCACGGACGGCCTCCGGGGAGCCGCACCGCCTGTTTCATGCATCACCACTGGAGTGGTGCCCAAGGGGGGACTCGAACCCCCACGACCTAAGCCGCTACCACCTCAAGGTAGTGCGTCTACCAATTCCGCCACCTGGGCAATGGCCATCCAGTTGTGTTGCCGGTCGTCCTGACCACGGGGCCGTGCATGTCGACCGACCTCGCCCCGATCATTGCTGATCCGCACCCCGCGATCCGTGCCGGGCGCCAAGAACTCGCATTATCGCGTAACGCGGCGCCGCTGTGGCGCCTGACCCGCCTACTGCGTATCGCCACCCTCGACCGGCGCTGCCGGCACCTCGGCGGGCACTTCCTGCGCTGGCGCCCGGGGCACCTCGGGCTGGGCCTGCGGCGCCTGCGCGGGGACCGGGCCGTCGACGGCGGGAGCCGTCACGGCGGGCACCTCGGACATCAGGCCCAGGTCCTGGGCCGGCGCATCCACGCCTGCGGCGCGGTTGGTCGCCTGCCATGCCATGAACAGGCTGATGGCAAAGAAGGTGATCGCCAGCCACTTGGTGGCCTTGGACAGGAAGTTGGACGCGCCGCGCGAACCGAATACGGTTGCCGAGGCGCCGCCGCCGAAGCCCGAGCCGGCCTGCGCACCAGCGCCGCGCTGCATCAGGATCAGGGCGACCATCGAAATGGCGACCAGCACGTAGATGACGTTGAGGAACAACAGCATCGGGAAGACTCTGCCTAGCGTTGGAGGCCGCCGGACGTGCCGGTGGCGTCAGGGCGCCGCCGCGGTTGCGATGGCGTTGAAACCGGCCGCATCCAGGGATGCGCCGCCGACCAGCCCGCCGTCGACGTCGGGCTGCGAGAACAGCGCCGCCGCGTTGTCGGGCTTCACGCTGCCCCCGTAGAGGATGGGCAGCGAGCCCGCAATTCTAGCATCGTACGCCGCGATTTCGCCACGGATGAATGCATGCACCGCCTGCGCCTGCTCCGGACTGGCAGTCTTGCCCGTTCCGATTGCCCACACCGGCTCGTAGGCAAGGATCGCGCCATCCAGGGCCCCCGCGCCGCCCTGCTCCAGCACCGGCGCCAGCTGCTTCTGGATCCGCCACTCGGTCTGCCCGTCCTGGTGCTGGCTGAGCGTCTCGCCCACGCAGAGGATGGGGGTCAGGCCGGCCTCGCGCGCAGCGAAGAACTTCGCCGCCACCTGTTCGCTGGTCTCGCCGTGGTACTGCCGCCGCTCGGAGTGGCCCACCAGTCCGTAACGTGCGCCCACGTCCACCAGCATCGCCGCCGACACTTCGCCGGTGTAGGCACCCTGCCGGTTGGCACTGACATCCTGGGCACCGAACGCCAGTCCCCGTTCACCGTAGTGCTCGACCAGCTCGCCCAGGTAGGGCAGCGGCGGCAGGATGATGCGCTCCACCTCCCCGGCGGTAACCGTGGCGACCGCATCGAGCAGTTCGAAGGCGAACGCACGGGTGCCGTGCAGTTTCCAGTTACCGGCGACGATCCTGCGGCGCATGTGGGCTCCCACGTAAGAGGTCGCGAAAGCCTAGCGGCGCGCATCCGGACGGGCAAGCTCGACCCGCATCGCCGCCAGGGCGATCCGGTGCACTTCGCTCATCGACCCACCACCGCAGCCGCCTACCTCAACTTGATCTCGCGCAGCCGTTCTTCCAGGTACCCCTGCGCGGTGATCGGCTCGGCATACCGGCTGGGATTCTCCGCGGTGACGGTCGATGGCAACACGTCGATCACGAAGTCCGGGTTGGGGTGGAGGAAGAACGGGGTGGAGTATCGCGGCTGGCGCGCCTTGCCGCCGGGTGGATTGACCACGCGGTGGGTGGTGGAGGGGTACACGTGGTTGGTCAGGCGCTGCAGCATGTCGCCGATGTTGACCACGATGGTGTCGGCATCGGCGGTGAAGGGCACCCACTCGCCCTTGCGCGAGCGCACTTCCAGGCCCTCGGCGCTGGCCCCGACCAGCAACGTGATCAGGTTGATGTCCTCGTGGGCGCCGGCGCGCACGTTGGGGATGTCGTCGGAGGTGATGGGCGGGTAGTGGATCGGACGCAGGATCGAGTTTCCCGAGTCGGTCTTGTCGGCGAAGTAGTCGGCCGCCAGCCCCATGTGCAGCGCCAGCGCCGACAGCACCTGCGAGCCCAGTGCGTCCAGCGCCTGGTACAGCCCGTAACCGTGCTCGCGGAAGCCCGCGACTTCCTCGGGCCACAGGTTGGGCGGCATCGCATCGGCGTAGCGGGAATCGCGCGGGATCTCCCGGCCGATGTGCCAGAACTCCTTGAGGTCGTGGTGCTTGGCGCCCTTGGCGGTTTCCACGCCGAACGGGGTGTAGCCGCGGGCGCCGCCGCTGCCGGGCACGTGGTATTTCAGCTTGGTCGCCTCCGGCAGCGCGAAGAATGCCTTGAACACGTCGTACGACGCCTGGATCCTGCCGTCCTCGATGCCGTGGCCACGGATCCCGGCGAAGCCCCACTCGCGGTAGGCAGCCCCGAGCTCCTCGACGAACGCGTCCCGGTCGGGGGCGCTGGCGGGCTGGGTGAATCGGCGGATGTCGAGCGTGGGAATGGCGTTCATGGCATCCAGCGGGCCGTTCGTCGACCCGGCAAAGTGGTGGACCAGGGAGTCTCAGGCTGCGGCGGTGCGCACCGCGTCGGCCAGGGTGTCGAGGGTGCCCTGCATCAGGGTGTCGTCATCGGCCTCCACCGTGACGCGCACCACGGGCTCGGTCCCCGACGGGCGCAGGAACGCACGACCGCGCCCCTGCACGGCACGCTGCGCCTCGGCCAGTGCGGCCTGCACCCCGGGTGCCTCGGCCGGCCTGGCGCTGCCTTCGTAACGAACGTTGACGGTCTTCTGCGGCACCCGGGCCAGCCCTGCCAGCGCTTGCCGCAGCGAAAGCCCGCGGCGCTTGAGCACTTCCAGCACCTGCAACGCGCTGATGATGCCGTCGCCGGTGCTGGCGCTGTCCAGGCACAGCAGGTGCCCCGACGCCTCGCCCCCCAGGACGCCACCGTTGGCCACCAGCTGCTGGTGGACGTAGCGGTCGCCCACCTTCGCACGCATGAAACCGATGCCACGCTCGGCGAACGCGCGCTCGAGGCCGTAGTTGGTCATCAGCGTGCCCACCACCGGCCCACGCAGGCGCCCGCTGGCCAGCCAGTCGGTGGCCAGCACGTACAGCAGGTCGTCGCCGTCGCAAACGGCTCCGTCGGCATCGATGAAAAGCACGCGGTCACCGTCGCCGTCGAAGGCGATGCCGACGTCCGCGCCGGTCTGGAGGACGTGGGCAGCCAGGGTTTCCGGATGGGTGGACCCGACGCCGTCATTGATGTTGGTGCCGTCGGGCTCCACGCCGATGGCCTCGACCCGCGCACCCAGTTCGCGCAGGACCAGCGGCCCCACCTGGTAGGTGGCCCCGTTGGCGCAGTCCATCGATACCTTCAGCCCGCCGAGGTCGAAACCCCGGGGCACCGCGTTCTTGCAGGCTTCGACGTAGCGGCCGATTGCATCGCGGGTGCGCAGCGCCTTGCCCAGCCGGTCCGAATCCACCGTCCGGAATGGCTCGTCCAGCGCGGCCTCGATCGCCAGCTCGGTGGCGTCGTCGAGCTTCTCGCCCTGCGCCGAGAAGAACTTGACGCCGTTGTCATGGTGGGGGTTGTGCGAGGCCGAAATCACGATGCCGCCATCGGCGCGCAGCGAGCGCGTGAGGTGGGCGACTGCGGGCGTGGGCATCGGGCCCATCAGCTGGACGTCGACGCCGGCTGCGACCAGCCCGGCCTCCAGCGCGGCCTCGAACATGTAGTTCGAGATGCGCGTGTCCTTGCCGATGATGACCACCGGCTTGCGCCACTCGTTGCGCGCCATCGCATGGCCGTAGGCATTGCCCAGGCGAAGCATGAAGTCGGCCGAAACCGCGCCCTGCCCTACCCGGCCGCGGATGCCGTCGGTGCCGAAGTAGCGCCGGCTCATTCGACCCCCTCTTCGTCCGCAGGCGGCGCCGGCTGCTTCATCATCAGCGCCAGCAGCTGGGCGATGCGCTCGCGCAATTCGCGGCGGTCGCAGATCTGGTCGATCGCGCCGTGCTCGACCAGGAACTCGCTGCGCTGGAACCCTTCCGGCAACGTCTCGCGCACGGTCTGCTCGATCACGCGCGGGCCGGCGAAACCGATCAGTGCTTCGGGCTCGGCCAGGTTGATGTCACCCAGCATCGCCAGCGAGGCCGAGACGCCGCCGGTGGTCGGATGGGTCATCACCGAGATGTACGGCAGGCCGGCCGCGCGCAGGCGACCCAGCGCCGCGGCAGTCTTGGCCATCTGCATCAGCGAGAACAGGCTTTCCTGCATGCGTGCGCCGCCGGTGGCGGAGAAGCACACCATCGGACACCCCAGCTCGAGCGCGGTTTCAGCCCCGCGCGCGAAGCGCTCGCCCACCACCGACCCCATCGAGCCGCCCATGTAGGCGAAATCGAACGAGCACGCCACCAGCGGGCGCTGCTTGAGCGTGCCACGCATGGCGATCAGCGCATCGCGCTCGCCGGTGGACTTCTGCGCCGCCTTGATCCGGTCTCCGTATTTCTTCTGGTCCTTGAACTTGAGCACGTCGGTCGGCCCGAGTTCGGCGGCGATCTCCTGCATGCTGCCGTCGTCGAACAACGACTTGAGCCGCGCCCGTGCACGGATCGCCATGTGGAAGTTGCACTTCGGGCAGACCTCCAGGTTCTCCTCCAGCTCCGGGCGGTACAGAACGGCGCCACAACGGTCGCACTTCTCCCACAGGCCTTCGGGGACGCTGCGCCGCTTGCTGGCGGCGCCCGAGTCGGTGCGGATGCCCGAGGGCATGAGTTTCTTGAGCCAGCTCATCTGGTGTTCTCGCAATCGTGTAGCACTTCAGCGTGGGCCGCAGCAGCGGTGCATCCCGGATCACGGTCGCCAGACCTGCCCGAAGCAACGCCCCTGCCCCGGGGCGGGCGGAGGGGCAACCGTCCTGCATGCCGCCAGACTGACGGGTGACCGCGCGCTGGGGATCGCGCGGCCGGCCTTCCCCGCCCGGCCCGGCAGGCGGCGGCGCCTGCCCGGGTGGACACCATCAGGACGACCGGCCACTCCGTCCCCGCGCACGGGCGGCCGCACAGTTTAATGCGGTCCGGCAGCGCCTGCCCGCCCGCCGCCCCTGGCGGTCCAGCAGGCGCACGCCCCGACGATCCGTTCAGCCGGCGCCGGCCGCATCAAGGGCGGCACGCAGCGGGGCAAGGAAGCTTCCGGCGCGGCGCACCGCGTCGTCTACATCACTGGCGCCTTCCATCGCGGCCACCAGGGCGCTTCCGACCACGACGCCGTCGGCCTGGCGGGCCATCGACACCGCGCTGGCGGCGTCCTTGATTCCGAAACCGGCGACCACCGGCACCCTGCCCTGGCGTCGGATGGCCATCAGCCGGTCGCTCGCGGCACCCGTGTCCAGCCGGTCTGCACCGGTCACGCCGGCAAAGCTGACGTAGTACAGGTACCCGGCGGCCAGCTCGCACAAGTGCGCCGAACGGGCATCGGACGTGGTGGGCGACGCGAGCAGGATCAGTGCCAGCCCCGCGGCATCGAAGGCATTGCGGAACTCGGCCGCCTCCTCCGGGGGCAGGTCCACCAGCAGGACGCCGTCCACGCCGGCATCGACCGCCTCGCGGGCGAACCGCCCGGCACCTCGGATCTCGACCGGATTGAGGTAGCCCATCAACACGACCGGCGTGTCCGCATCCAGGCCCCGGAACGAGCGCACGCAGTCCAACACGTAGCCCAGACCTGCGCCACGCAGGATCGCGCGCTCGGAACTGCGCTGGATCGTCGGACCGTCAGCCATCGGGTCGGAGAACGGCACGCCCAACTCGATGACGTCCGCCCCTGCGGCGACCAGCGCGTGCATGACCGGCACCGTCGCCTCCAGGGCGGGATCGCCGGCGGTGACGAAGGGCACGAGTGCCTTGCGGCGAGCGGACTTGAGTTTCGCGAAACGGGTGTCGATGCGGTTCATTGCGAGGCTTTTCGTGACAGCGGCATGGGCCACCGGGAGGACGGGCCCGGGACGACCCGGACGGACTGGCAGGTTGGCCGCGCTTACAGCGCCAGGCCCTCGCGGGCGGCAATGGTATGCACGTCCTTGTCGCCGCGCCCGGACAGGTTGCACAGCACCAGCGCGTCGGAAGGCAGGTCGCGGGCGAGCTTCATCGCCTGGGCTATCGCGTGGCTGGACTCCAGCGCCGGCAGGATGCCCTCGGTTCGCGACAGGCGGTGGAACGCTGCCAGCGCCTCGTCGTCGGTGACCCCGACGTACTCCGCACGGCCTGTGTCCTTCAGGAAGGCGTGCTCGGGGCCGACGCCCGGGTAGTCCAGGCCCGCCGACACCGAATGGGTCTCGGTGATCTGGCCATCGTCATCGCAGATCACGTAGGTGCGGTTGCCGTGCAGCACGCCGGGCCGGCCGGCGGCAAGCGAGGCCGCGTGGCGCCCCGTGTCCATCCCGTCACCGGCCGCTTCGGCGCCCACCAGGCGCACGCCGGCGTCGTTGAGGAATGCATGGAACACCCCGATCGCGTTGCTTCCGCCACCCACGCATGCCGTCACCACGTCGGGCAACCGGCCATATTCGGCCAGCATCTGCTCGCGTGCTTCGCGGCCGACCACGGCGTTGAAGTCGCGCACCATGCGCGGGTACGGATCGGGACCGGCGACGGTGCCAATGATGTAGAAGGTGCCCTCGACATTGGTGACCCAGTCGCGCATTGCCTCGTTCAGGGCATCCTTGAGCGTGGCCGAGCCGCTCTCCACCGGCACCACCCGTGCACCCAGCAGGTTCATCCGGTAGACGTTGATCTTCTGCCGCTCGATGTCGGTCGCGCCCATGTAGACCACGCATTCCAGCCCCAGCCGGGCGGCAACGGTGGCACTGGCCACGCCGTGCTGGCCGGCGCCGGTCTCGGCAATGATCCGGGTCTTGCCCATGCGGCTTGCCAGCAGGGCCTGGCCGATGGTGTTGTTGATCTTGTGCGCGCCGGTGTGGTTGAGGTCTTCGCGCTTTAGCAGGATGCGCGCGCCACCCACTTCGCGGCTGAGGCGCTCGGCGAAGTAGATCGGGCTGGGCCGGCCCACGTAGTGCGCCAGGTCGCGTTCGAAGGCGGCGATGAACGCCGGGTCCACGCGCGCCGCGTCGTAGGCCGCGGCCAGTTCCTGCAATGGCCCGACCAGGGTTTCGGCGACGAAGCGACCGCCGTAGCGGCCGAAGTGGCCCGCTGCATCCGGGTAGGCGTGGAAGTCCAGGAGCGGCGTGGCGGCCATGCTTGACACCTTGAGGGGGGATTCGGGAACGGCGAAGCCGGCAGCGAGCCGGCCGGCGAGTGTAGGCGATCGGCGGGCCGGCCCTGCCGCGTGTCGACGCGACGAAGCGTTCCGCCGCGGCCGCACTCAGTCGAGCTGGGCGCAGTCCGCCCGACGCACTTCCTCCACGAACCGGCGCATCTTCTCGCCGTCCTTCAGGCCCGGCTCGCCTTCTATGCCGCTGGAAACATCCACGCCCCACGGCAGCGTGCCGATGATCGCGTCGAAGATGTTTCCCGCGTGCAGGCCACCGGCCAGAATGAAAGGCTTCTGCACGCCCGCCGGGATCCGCGACCAGTCGAACACCGCGCCGCTGCCGCCCGACGTCCCCGCGGTGTGGCTGTCGAACAGGAAACCCGATGCGGACGGGTAGCGCACATGGATGTTCGCGGGGTGCTGTTCGGCCAGCTCGCTCCCCATCGGGATGGCCTTGATGTAGGGCACGCCGAAGCCGCGACAGAAGGCATCGTCCTCCCCGCCGTGGAACTGCAACAGGCTGGGCCGCACCTGGCGCACCGCCTCACGGACCTCCTCGACCGGGTTGTCCATGAACAGCGCGACTGCATCCACCAGCGGCGCCAGGGCCTGGCGCATCGCACGTGCCTCCTCGGGGGCGATGCGGCGCGAGCTACCGGGGGCGAACACGAACCCGATCGCATCGGCCCCCAGCTCGCACGCCAGGCGCACGTCGCCGGGCCGGGTAAAACCACAGAACTTGATTCGGGTACGGAACAGGGTTCGGTTCATGGCACGGCGCTCGTCAGGGTGACCGCATCGGGAAGCCCGCAGGCGGCGGGATACAGCGGACCGACGAACACCAGTCCGTCGGGGGGTGCAGTGGGCCCGGCACGGGTGCGGTCGCGGCCTTCGAGCACCTGGGACACCCAGTTCTCGGGTTGCTCGCCACGCCCCACCATCAGCAGGCTGCCCACGATGTTCCGGACCATATGGTGGAGGAACGCGTTGGCCTGGACCTGCACCTGGACCACCTCCCCTTCCCGCGACACTTCGATCGACTGCAGGTCGCGCCGCGCGTGCGGGGCCTGACAGTGGACGGTGCGGAACGCGGAGAAATCATGCTCGCCCACCAGCGCCTGCGCTGCGCGGTGCATCGCGGTGGTATCCAGCGTGCGACGCTCCCAGGTCAGAACGTCGCGACCCAATGCGGGCCGTACCGGTCGGTTGAGGATCCGGTAGCGGTACCTGCGCGCACGCGCGGAAAAGCGCGCATGGAAGCCGTCGCCCACCGGCACGCACCACAGCGCGCAGACCGGGCGCGGCAGTCTCGAGGTAGTCCCCAGTGTCCAGCCCCGGGGGTCGCGCCCGGCCGGACCATCGAAATGGATCACCTGGCAGGCCCCGTGGACGCCCGCATCGGTGCGCCCCGCACAGACCACGTCGGTGCGGCGACCGGCGACGAACGACAGCGCCTGCTCGACCGCCTGCTGCACGGTGGCTTCATTGCGCCGGCCTTCCTCGCCGGGACGGGTCAGCCTCTGCCAGCCGGAAAACGCCGAGCCGTCGTACTCGACCCCCATCGCGAACCGCCGCAGCGGGTTCGATGACGCGTCGCCCGGTGCCGTGCCATCCACGGATCAGGCGAGGTCGCGCAGCATCCGCTCGGCCTGCTGCCGGGCGTCGGCGTCGCCCTGGGCGGCGACCTCCTCCAACAGTTGCCTGGCGCTGCCGTGGTCGCCGAGCGCGATGTAGGCGCGCGCCAGCTCCAGGCGGTCATGGCCCGAGGCCGCCTCGACCGGTGCGCTGGCCGCCGCCACCGCGCCGCCCTCTCTGCCGTCGTGCCACGTCGGTGCGCGCCCACGGGGACGCGGGTCGCGCTCGCGGCGATCCCACAACGCCGGGTCTTCGCGCGATGCCGCCGTCGTAGCAGTGACCGCCGCGGCAGGGAGTTCCGGTGCGGCGTCGCGCGCCTCGGCAGTGGCCGGTTCAACCGCCGGTTCCTCATTGACGGTATCGCCCTCCCTGGCCGACTCCACCGGGTCCGGCGCAACCGGGTCAGCGGCGCGTTGCCCCCCCACGGCTAACGCACCCGACGGGAACGCATCGGCAAGGCTGGACCTGCGCTCAGGTGGGGCCTTGAACACGGGTGTAGCGGCGCGACGACGCCCCCACCACCAGCCCAGCAGGGCGATCAGCAGTACGATGCCGCCGCCCACCAGCCACGGGGTCGCCGACATCGAAGCCTGCGCGTCGTTGGACTGCGCCAGGCGCTGCTGCGCGGCGGCCAGCTCGCTGTCCTTCATTTCCAGCAGCTGCTGTTGCTGTTGCTGGAGCTTTTCCAGCTCGGCCAGCCGGCTTTTCATCTCCACCAGCTCGGCGTCGCGCGCGGCGAGCGTCTCCTGGGTCGTCTGCAGTTCCTGTCGCATGGTGTTGCCCTCGCCCCCGGCACTTGCGCCGGACTGGGTCCCCGCGGTCGACGCGTCGCTTGCGCCGGGCGGACTGATTTCCAAACGCGCATCGGCCGTACGCCGGACGGCGGGTGTGCGCGCACCGGGCGCCGCGCCGGCCTCGCCTGCCGCGGCCACCGCCGGCTGCGGGACCGCGGCGGCCGCCTCGCGCCATTGCCGCGTCTGCGTGCGCACCAGTGCTGCCGCCTCGGTCGCGTCGACCTGCGCCATGTCGGCCGCATCGGGGATCCGCAGCACCGCACCGGCCTTCACCAGGTTGACGTTGCCGTCGATGAAGGCCGCAGGGTTGGCGCGCAGCAGCGCGATCATGGCCTGGTTGATGTTGCCGCCGTCGATTCGCCCGGCGATCGCCGAAAGCGTGTCGCCCGCCTGCACGTCGTAGCGTCCCCCATCGATGCCGGGGACGGGATCGGCCACCGGTGCCGGCGCGGTGGCAATGGGTGCAGCAGCGGCGGCCGGCGCGGGCTCGGCGGGCGTGGCGGCAACGGGCGCCGGGTCCTCGGCGACGACAGGTTCGGGAGCAGGATCGGGCGTGGCCTCCACGGGCACCGTGGGCTCGCGGACGATGGCGTTCGACGGCGCGGCCTGCGGCGCCTGGATCGGCGGTTGCAGGGGCGCGGCGGCCGTGCGGGGGGCATCGACCAGGGTGGAATATTCCCGAACCAGGCGGCCCTGGCCCCAGTCGACCTCGATCAGGAAGGTCAGCAACGGCTGGTTGATCGGCTGCGTGCTGGTCACCCGGATCACCGGGTTGCCGCGGGCGTCCAGCGCCGAGGCGAACTGCAGGTCGGCGACGATTCCCTCCGGAGGCTGCAGCCCGACGCGGGCAAACGTGGCCGGCGAGGCAAGGCCGGCGCGCAGGCGCTCCAGCTCCGTGGGGTCACTGGAGATGATCGGGATTTCCGCCAGCAATGGCTCGCCCAGCCCCGACTTGAGCTGGATCTGGCCCAGGCCGAGCGCGGACGCCGCCCCGCTGGCCAGCGCCAGGGACACCATCAACGCCGACCGCAACAATCGCTTCACGCGCACTCCCGCTGCATTCCCCAAGCCGCGACTCTAGCGACCGCGGTCCATCGCGGCAATGCGCGTGCCCGCCACGCATGGGTGGCGCGAGGGCATCAATCCATCGGACGTTGCCGGGTTCAGCCGGCGCGCTCGGCGATGACGAGCTCGGCCAGCTGCACCGCGTTGAGCGCGGCGCCCTTGCGGATATTGTCGGCCACCACCCACAGCGAAACGCCCCGCGGATGGGAGATGTCGTCGCGGATGCGGCCCACGTACACCGGGTCGTTCCCCGAGGCATGGGTGACCGGGGTCGGGTATCCGCCGCCCTCGCGCTCGTCGACCACTTCCACGCCGGGCGCGGCCCGCAACAGCTCGCGCACCCGCGCCGCGCCGATCTTCTCGCGGGTCTCGATGTGCACCGCCTCCGAGTGCCCGTAGAAGACCGGCACCCGCACCACCGTGGCGTTCACCTGGATCGACTCGTCGCCGAGGATGCGGCGGGTTTCCCAGACCAGCTTCATTTCCTCCGTGGTGTAACCGTTGTCGCAGAACTCGCCACCGTGCGGGATCACGTTGAAGGCGATCTGCACCGGGTACACCTCCGGCTTGGCGTCCTGGAAGCTGAGCATGCCCGCGGTCTGCCGGCCCAGCTCCTCCAGCGCCTTGCGCCCGGTGCCCGACACCGACTGGTAGGTCGCCACGTTGATGCGCTCGATGCCGGCCTCGCGGTGGATGGGCGCCAGCGCCACCAGCATCTGCATCGTCGAGCAGTTGGGGTTGGCGATGATGCCGCGCGGGCGCTGCTTCATCGCGTCGGGGTTGACCTCGGCGACCACCAGCGGCACGTCCTCGTCCTGGCGGAACGCCGAGGAGTTGTCGATCACCACCGCCCCGGCGGCCGCGAATTTCGGCGCATAGGCCCGCGAGACGCTGCCACCCGCGGAGAACAGGGCGATGTCGATGCCGGCCGGATCGAACGTGGCCAGGTCCTGCACCACGACCTGGCGCGCGCCGAACTCGACCTTTTCGCCGGCAGAGCGCTCGCTGGCAAGCAGCACGAGCTTGCCGATCGGGAACTCGCGCTCTGCAAGGATCTTGAGCATCGTCTCGCCGACGGCGCCGGTGGCGCCAACAATGGCGACGTTGTAGGTCTTGCTCATGTGGTTCGTCTCTATGGATTCTTGTAGGAGCGAGGTGAGTCGCGACTCGGAAATGCTGGTCGTTCGAGGGTCGCGACGTACGTCGCTCCCAAAAAAGATCGGCTATTTATCCGGGCACGCGCGGCGACATCGGACCCACGTCGCCGCACTGGGCGCGATGGCGCAGGGCCTGGTCCATCAGCACCAGCGCGACCATCGCCTCGCAGATCGGCACGGCACGGATGCCGACGCACGGGTCGTGGCGCCCGGTGGTGACGATCTCGACCGCCTGCCCGTCCACGTCCAGTCCGGCAACCGGCAGCCGCAGGCTGGAGGTCGGCTTGAATGCCACCGCGCATCGCAGCGACTGCCCGCTGCTGATTCCGCCCAGCACGCCACCGGCGTGGTTGGAGGCGAAGCCCCCCGGGTCCATGCGATCACGGTGGATGCTGCCAGGCTGGGCGACGGCTTCGAAGCCCGCCCCGACCTCCACCCCCTTGGCCGCATTGATCCCCATCAGCGCTGCGGCCAGTTCGGCATCCAGCTTGCCGTAGACCGGCTCGCCCCAGCCGGGCGGCACGCCCTCGGCGATGACCTCCACGCGGGCGCCGGCCGAATCGCCGGACTTGCGCAGCGCGTCCATGGCGGCCTCCAGCGCAGGCACCTGGGCGGCCACGGGCCAGAAGAACGGATTGCCCTCGACCTCGCCCAACGCTTCGATGGTGTCGGGCACCGCTTCGAGGCGCCGCGAGCCGATCTGCGAGACGAAACCCCGGATGTGCACGCCGTGGTGCTCGGCCAGCCATTTGCGGGCGATGACGCCCGCGGCCACCCGCATCGTGGTCTCGCGGGCACTTGATCGCCCCCCGCCGCGGGGATCGCGGATGCCGTACTTGTGCCAGTAGGTGTAGTCGGCATGGCCCGGACGGAACTGCGCGGCGATCGCGGCGTAGTCCTTGCTGCGCGCGTCCGTGTTGCGGATGAGCAGCCCGATCGGGGTGCCGGTGGTCAGTCCCTCGTACACCCCCGAGAGGATTTCCACCTCGTCGGCCTCGCGCCGCTGGGAGGTGTGCCGCGACTTGCCGGTCGCCCGCCGCCCCAGATCATGCGCGAAGTCTTCCGGCGCGATCGGCAGCCCGGGCGGACACCCGTCGACGACGCAGCCGATCGCCGGCCCGTGGCTTTCGCCGAAGGTCGTCACCGCGAACAGCTTTCCGAACGTGTTGCTGGCCATCGCTACTCCGCTTGAGGGCAACCCGGCGAATCGGTACGAACCCATTGTAGGAGCGGCTTCAGCCGCGATGCCCCGCCAAGGGTGCAACGGGTCGCGACCGCCCGGTATGTGTGGATTCGCCGTCGCGACTTACGTCGCTCCTACACCGGTCTGGGGCGTCGTGGGTTCGCGGCTGAAGCCGCTCCCGGCACGGCGCTCAGCGCGCGTCGGCCAGTGCCTTGATGCGGGCGTGGTGTTCGACCAGGTCGCTGCGCTCGACCACGAAGATTCCCATTTGGCCAACCTTGAACTCCACCCAGGCCATCGGCAGCTCCGGCAGCAGCGCCACCAGCGCGCGCTCGGCCTCGCCGACTTCGCAGACCAGCAGGCCGTGCCCGGACAGGTGGTCGGGGGCGTCGCGCAGGATGCGCAGCGCCAGGTCCAGGCCGTCGTCACCGGCGCGCAGGCCCAGTTCGGGTTCGTGCGCGTACTCGGCGGGCAATGCATCGGTCTCGGCGTGGGTGACGTACGGCGGGTTGGTGACGATCAGGTCGAACACCTCGCCCTGCAGGCCCGCGAACAGGTCGGACTGGCGCAGTTCGACGTTGTCGGCGTGCAGCCGCGCCTTGTTCTCCCGCGCCAGCGAGAGCGCGTCCACGTTGATGTCCGCGCCGACCACGTCCCATTCCGGGTGGTAGTGCGCGGTGGCGATGGCGATGCAACCCGAGCCGGTGCACAGGTCCAGGACGCGTCCGACCTCGCGACCCCCCAGCCACGGCTCGTAACCGGTCTCGATGAGTTCGGCGATCGGCGAGCGCGGCACCAGCGCGCGCGGGTCGGACTTGAAGCTGAGGCCCGCGAACCACGCCTCGCCGGTCAGGTATGCCGCCGGGATGCGCTCGTTGATGCGGCGCTCGAACAGCGCCAGCACCCGGGCCTTCTCGGCGGTCGTCACCCGCGAGGCGCCGTAAACCGGGCTCAAGTCATGCGGCATGTGCAGCGCGTGCAGCACCAGCTGCGTGGCCTCGTCCAGCGCGTTGTCGTAGCTGTGGCCGAAGGTCAGGCCGGCCTGGGCGAAGCGGCTGCCGCCATGGCGGATCAGGTCGACGATGGTCAGCTGCTCGAACCGCACGTCGGCGACATCGAAATCGGCGGCATTGGCAGCGGCGCTGCGGGCGGGGCCTGCGGACATGTCGGCGCATTCACTGGAGGGCCGGCGATTATAGCGGCCGGCCGCTATGATGCCGCGGTTGATTCCAGTGGATCCGCCATGTTCAACCGCACCACCGCCTTGATCCTTGTCGCCGCGCTGGCCGCTGCGCTGGGCCTGGTCGTCGCCCAGCGCGTGTTCAACCCCGTCGCGCCGGCCGCCACCGCCTGGCCGCAGACCGAGGCAGTGCGGCTGTTCGAGCCCCCGCGCGAACTGCCCGCCTTCAACCTGCGCCAATCCGACGGCACTCCGCTGGTGCCAGGCGAGCTCAAGGGCCACTGGACGCTGGTGTTCCTGGGGTTCACCTCCTGCCCGGACGTGTGCCCGATGACCCTCACCGAGCTGGCGCAGGCGCAGCGCCAGTGGGAATCGATCCCGGAAGCCAACCGCCCCCGTGTTCTGCTGGTGTCCGTCGACCCGCAGCGCGACACGCCCGATCGCCTGGGCGAATACGCCCACGCCTTCCACAAGGACACCCTGGCCGCCACCGCGGACATCCCGGCGCTGGAAGACTTCGCCAGGTCGATCAGCATGGTGTTCGCCAAGGTCCCGCCCGAGGAGGGCGCTCCGTCCGACCAGTACTCGGTCGACCACAGCGCGTCGCTGGCCGTGCTGGATCCGCAGGGCCGCATGTCCGGCCTGGTGCAGCCGCCGTACGATCCGGCGGCGATCGGGCGCGACATGGCCGCGCTGACCCGGGCAGCCACGCCATGAGCCTGGTCACCTGGCTGACCTACGCCCTGCCCCACCGCGCACTGTCATCGGCTGCGCGGGCACTGGCGTATTCCGACACCCCCCGGCTGAAGGCGTGGCTGATCGACACGGTGACGCGCCGCTTCGGAGTGGACCTGTCGGAGGCCGCCCAGCCCGACCCGGCCAGCTACCCCACGTTCAACAGCTTTTTCACCCGCGCGCTGAAACCCGGCGCGCGCATGGCCGACCCCGATCCCGACGCGCTGCTGATGCCCGCCGACGGGCGCATCAGCCAGTGCGGCGCGATCGAGGGTGACCGGATCTTCCAGGCCAAGGGCCAGTCGTTCACCACCGGCGAGCTGCTGGGTGACGACGAGGCCGCGCGGGCTTTCGAGGGCGGCACCTTCGCCACCGTGTACCTCTCGCCCAAGGACTACCACCGCGTGCACATGCCCTGGGGCGGGCGGCTTCGCGAAACCGTGCACGTGCCGGGCCGCCTTTTCAGCGTGGGCCCGGCCGCCGTGCAGCGCGTGCCGCGGCTGTTTGCGCGCAACGAGCGCCTGGTGTGCCACTTCGATACCGACTTCGGGCCGATGGCGGTGGTGATGGTCGGTGCACTGCTGGTGTCGGGCGTGGAGACGGTCTGGAGCGGCGAGGAGATTCCCGCCTATGGCCGGGTGGTGACGGTCAAGGACTACCGCGGCGAAGCCATCCAATTGGAGCGGTTCGAGGAGATGGCACGCTTCAACTACGGCTCCACCGTGGTCGTGCTGCTGCCGCCGGGGGTGGCCACGCTGGCGCCGGGGCTGGCAGCTGAAACCGCCGTGCGGCTTGGGCAGCGGCTGGCTACGCGGGCAGCCTGACCGCGCCGCAACGGGATCGGGACTTGTGCGTGCCTCCACCCGCGCACCAGCGCTACAGGTCCTTGCACCCCTGCAGCTTCAGCACCTGGCCGGGCTGCACGGCATTGCGCGGCGAACGGACATCGTTGGCCTGGGCCAGCACGCCGGCATCGCAACCGAACTTCCGCGCGATCGACCCCAGCGTTTCGCCGCGTTGCACCTGGTACTCACGCACTACCGCAGGCGGCGGAGGCGGCGCTGGCGTGGGCACCGCCGGTAACGGGGCGCTGCCCCGGACAAGCGCGGCACGCGGATCGCTGTCGACCAGGGTGCGGGCAAGTTCGGCGCGCTCGCCGCGGGTGCACCAGCGGTCGTAAAGCTGCACCATGCGCGCGGTCGCCTTCAGTTGGGTCCCGGCCGGGATGCGGTCATCGGCCTTGTAACGCGGATTGAGGTTGCGCAGCGCGCGCATGTAGCCGTCGCGGGCACGTCCATCGTTGCCCAGGCACACGGTCAGCTGGTAGATCGACGCGTCCTGGGACAGCCGCAGCGGCTGCGGGCGCGCGTCCACGCGCGGGAAGTCCACGCCGTAGTCCTCCGGGTGCAGGTAGATCCACGCCGCAGCGATCACCATCGGTACGTAGTCGCGCGTTTCGGGCGGGAACTGGCTGTAGACCGACTCGTCCCAGAAGCTGCGGCCACCGGTTTCCCGGAACACCCGCAGCGCGCGTCCCTCGCCGCCGTTGTAGGCCGCCAGCGACAACTCGATGTTGCGGTTGAGCTGGCCCAGCCGTTCGTTGAGGTAGTCGACGCTGGCACGGGCGGCCGAATAGGGGTCGTAACGGGTGTCGAAACCGCTGCCGTCGTCGCCCAGGCCGAACCGGCGGCCGGTCGCATGCATGAACTGCATCGGTCCGCCCGCGCCCGCCCGCGACGTGGCATGCACGCGCCCGTGCGACTCCTTGGCCATGATTCCGAACAGCAGTGCCTCGGGCAGCCCTGCGCGCTGGTAGTGCGGCCACATCAGGTGGCGCATGTACTGGTAGTTCTCGTGGCTGGTCATCAGCGCCGGACGCATGTCGGTCAGCCAGCGACGGATGCCTTCCTGCACGGCCGGGTTGAACTCGACCATGCGGTCGAAGTCGTGGCCTTCGCCCAACAGGTGGGCGGCGCGTGCGGCCTCGGGCACGCCGCCGGCCACCACGTTGATCGGGCCCTCGGCGAGGCCGAGGTCATCGTCCTGCAGGTCCCGTGCGTCGGCTTCCTGCTTGAGCAGCCGCTTGTAGCTGGCCAGCAGCGTCGCGACCGGACAGTCCCGCTGTGCAACGCAGGCCGCCATGACGTCTTCCATGTCCTCCAGCGCGGAATCCGCCCGTGCCTGTCCACCCGGATCGGCATTGCCGACCATCACCAGGGCCTCGCGGTAACGGACCTCGGCCGCCTGCATGCGCTGCTCAAGGCCAGCGGCGGCCTCGCGGTCGCGGCGCGACTGGGCGGAGGCGGGGTCGGTGAACAGGGTCGCAACCAGGGCAACCAGCAACGGCAGGGCAACGCGGTACGGAAGGGTCATCGGCACACACACGGCGACTGGGGATGCAGGGTAGTGCCCGCGCGCGGACAGGGGCAACCGCGGGCGGTGCGTCGCATCCCCCGTGGTTCAGCAACGGTCGATGGCTAGAATCGCCGGACGCAACCCCCGCCCTCCCCAACAAGGACGCCCGACCATGGCCCAGCCCACCCCGATCCTGCTCGGCCAGGCCGTCACTGACCCACCCGCCGAGCCCGGACAGGCCCATGTCGTGCTGCAGCCGGCCATGGCCAGCCGCCACGGACTGGTTGCGGGCGCAACAGGCACCGGCAAGACGGTCACCCTGATGGTTCTGGCGGAAGGGTTCTCGCGCATCGGCGTGCCGGTGTTCCTGGCAGACGTGAAGGGCGATGTCGCCGGGCTCGCGGTGCCCGGGACAGAGAGTGAAAAACTGCGTGCGCGGGTCGACCGGATCGGAATCGACGGCTACGCGCCCGAAGGCAGTCCCACGGTGTTCTGGGACATGTTCGGCAAGCTCGGGCACCCGGTGCGCACCACCGTCAGCGAGATGGGCCCCACGCTGCTCTCGCGCATCCTGGAGCTCAACGACACCCAGTCCGGCGTCATGGACATCGTCTTCAAGCTGGCCGACGACCGCGGCCTGTTGCTGATCGACCTGGCCGACCTGCGCGCGCTGCTGTCCCTGGTGGCCGAGGAGCGCAAGGCGGTCTCGACCGAGTACGGGCTGGTCAGCACGCCCTCGATCGGGGCGATCCAGCGGGCCCTGCTGCGGCTGGAATCGGACGGCGGCGACGTGTTCTTCGGCGAGCCGGCGCTGGAACTGTCGGACCTGATGCGCACCACCGTCGATGGCCGCGGCATCGTCAACATCCTGGCCGCCGACCGGCTGGTGCTGAAGCCGCGGCTGTATTCCAGTTTCCTGCTGTGGCTGCTGTCGGAGCTGTTCGAGGAGCTGCCGGAGGTGGGCGACCTGGACAAGCCCAGGCTGGTGTTCGTCTTCGACGAGGCGCACCTGCTGTTCGATGACGCGCCGCCGGCGTTGCGCCAGCGCGTGGAACAGGTGGTGCGGATCATCCGCTCCAAGGGCGTGGGCGTGTACTTCTGCTCGCAGTTCCCCGATGACGTGCCCGACGACATCCTCGGCCAGTTGGGCAACCGCGTGCAGCATGCGCTTCGCGCCTACACCCCGCGCGACCAGAAAGCGGTCCGGACGGCCGCTGAAACGTTCGTGCCCAACCCCCGCCTGGACGTGGCGGCGACCATCGGCACGCTGGGTGTTGGCGAAGCGCTGGTATCGACGCTGCAGGACAAGGGCGTGCCGATGCCGGTGGAGCACACCCTGGTCGCGCCGCCGCGCTGCCGCATGGGCGCGATCACCGACGCGGAGCGCATGCAGGTCCGCGCCGGCAGCCCGGTGGGTGCGAAGTACGACACCCCGCTGGACCGCGAATCGGCCGCCGAGATGCTCGCGCGCAAGGCACAGGCCCGCGCCGACAGCGCCCAGGCGCCCGCTGTGCAGGAGGATGGCGCCGCCGCGGCCAAGGCCGAAGGGGGGCTGGGCCAGTCGGTCAAGGACGCGGTGTTCGGGACCAAGCGACGCCAGGGGATGCTGGAAACCATGGCCAAGCAGGCCTCGCGCACGGTGGGTAACCAGATCGGCCGGCAAATCCTGCGCGGCGTGCTGGGCGGCATTTTCGGCGGGCGTCGTTGACGCAACTTGGCGCTTGGCCGGCCTTCCGAACGCACCGGGAACGGGCGCCTGATTAGAATCGCCTCCCCGGCCCCCGCCGCCCCCCCTTCACATGGAGATGCGTGACATGACCCCGACCGCCCGATTTGCCTGCCTCGCCCTGTCCGCCGTGCTGCTCGCGGCCTGCCAGCAGACCGACCCGGCAGAAGGCGCCGATGCCCAATCCGCGGCGGACGCGGCGCCGGCCGACGCAACCGTGGATGAAGGCACCACGCAGGTGGTCACCGACAACGCGGCGCTTGATGCCGGCGAGCTGGACGTGCGCGCCTTCGCCGGCACGTTCAACGGCACCCTGCCCTGCGCCGGCTGCCCCGGAATCCAGACCGAACTGATCCTGTCGGCGGACGGCACCTTCGCCATGACCGAGACGTCCATTGGCGAGACCGACGGCACGCGGCAGGTGCAGGGCACGTGGGCCCCGGAGGAAGACGGCGCGCGCCTGCGCCTGGACCCGGACAGCAAGTCCGAGAACGACCGCATCTACGAGATCGTCTCCAACGACGAGGTGCGGGTGCTCGAGCGGGGTGCACAGCAGGTCGAACCCGGCCAGGACTACAGCCTGCGTCGCGGCCTGGCCACCCGCTGACCGGCCCGGCCCGCGCGGGCGACGATACCCGCGCGGGCCCTACCCTGACCCGCATCCCACATCCCGAATGGGCCGCTGGCGACCCCCGTCCGAAACCGGCACCGCGCTGATCACCCGCCCGGGCCACGACCGGCTGAAGGCCGAACTCGACGACCTGTGGCGCGTGCAGCGTCCGGAGGTGGTGCGGGCGCTGTCGGCCGCCGCCGCGGAAGGCGACCGCTCGGAAAACGCCGAGTACACCTATCGCAAGAAGCAGCTGGGCGGCATCGACCGCCGGGTGCGCTACCTCAGCAAACGGCTGTCGAGCCTCAAGGTGGTGGACACCCGTCCGTCCGACCCCGCCGCCATCTACTTCGGGGCGACGGTGGAACTGGAGGACCTGGCCAGCGGGGGCACGGTCGCCTACCGCATCGTCGGCCCGGACGAGACCGACGCGCCGCAGGGGTGGATCAGCATCGACTCGCCCCTGGCGCGGGCACTGCTGGGCAAGCGAATGGACGACGAGGTGCGCGCCGCACTGCCGTCCGGTGAAGTGACCTACTGCGTGGTCGCCATCGACTACCCGGCGCACGCAGCGTCAAGCTGAAGGCATCAGGTTGTCATCCGGCGATCGCGCGAATCACAGCCTGGGTGAACGCGGGGATGTCATCGGGTTTGCGGCTGGTGACCAGGCCCCCGTCCTCGACGACTTCGCTGTCCTCCCAGCGGGCACCGGCGTTCTCCAGGTCGGTACGCAGGGACGGCCACGACGTGACCCTGCGACCCTCGACGAGGTCGGCCTCCACCAGCATCCACGGGCCATGGCAGATGGCCGCCACCGGCCGCCCGGCATCAAAGCAGGCCCGCACGAAGTCGACGGCCGCGTCATCCAGCCGCAGCGCATCCGGGTTGATGACCCCGCCGGGCAGCACCAGCGCGTCGTAGCTGTCGGCGTCGGCTTCGGACAGGGTCCTGTCCACCGCGACCTCCTCGCCCCAGTCCTTCTTGTCCCATCCACGGATGGAGCCGGCCTTGGGTGCAACCACGTGCACGGTGGCACCGGCCTCCTGCAGCAGGCGCCGGGGCTCATTGAGTTCGGACTGCTCGAATCCGTCGGTGGCAAGCAGGGCGACGGTCTTTCCTTGGAGGCGCTGGGCCATGGGGAATCTCCATGCGGCGGGCCAGTGCACTGCATGTGGCGCTAAACGGGCGTGAACCGGCCCGGGTTGGCGCGGGCGGCGCGACGCGATCCCGCGGCGAAACCCTTCAGTAGACCGCGCGCTCAGTCCTGTTGGAGGACCGCCTCGCCGTACAGGTCATGCTCGTCACTGCCCATGATCTCCACGTCGACGAACTGGCCGGGGCGGAGTCCCGCCTCCAGTCCGTTCTGGATCTGCACGACACCGTCGATTTCCGGCGCATCGGCCTTCGAACGCGCGATCGCCAGGTCGCCGTCGACCACGTCGACCAGGCATTGCTGGACAGTACCCACCTTGGCTTCCAGTCGTGAGGTGGAGATCTCTGCCTGGCGCTCCATGAAGCGCGCCAACCGCTCCTGCTTGACCTCCTCGGGCACCGGGTCGGGCAGCGCATTGGCAGTGGCGCCCTCGACCGGCGAATAGGCGAATGCGCCGACGCGGTCGAGTTGCGCCTCGTCGAGGAAGTCCAGCAGCGCCTCGAACTCGGCCTCGGTCTCGCCGGGGAAACCGACGATGAAGGTGCTGCGGATGGTCAGGTCCGGGCACATCGCGCGCCAGCGCTGGATGCGCTCCAGGGTCCGGTCGACGGCACCGGGCCGCTTCATCAGCTTGAGGATGCGCGGGCTGGCGTGCTGGAACGGGATATCCAGGTATGGCAGCACCCTGCCTTCGGCCATCAGCGGAATGATGTCGTCGACGTGCGGGTACGGATAGACGTAGTGCAGCCGGTTCCACACGCCCAGCTCGCCCAGCCCTTCGCACAGCGCCTTCATCCGGGTCTGGTACTCGCGGCCGCGCCACTCGCGGGGCTGGTAGCGCACGTCCACGCCATAGGCCGATGTGTCCTGCGAGATCACCAGCAGCTCGCGCACGCCGCCCATCACCAGCTTCTCGGCCTCGCGCAGCACCGCATCGACCGGGCGCGACACCAGGTCGCCGCGCATCGACGGGATGATGCAGAAGCTGCAACGGTGGTTGCACCCCTCGGAAATCTTCAGGTACGCGTAGTGCTTCGGGGTCAGCTTGATGCCGACCTCGTCCTCGCCCACGGCGCGGCGCGGCAGCAGGCTGGTGAACGGGTCGTGCGTGGGCGGCAGTGCCTTGTGCACCGCGCCCAGCACGCTGTCGTAATCCTGCGGACCACTGATGGACAGCACGCCGGGGTGCGCCTCGCGGATCAGGTCGCCGCGCTTGCCCAGGCAGCCGGTGACGATGACCTTGCCGTTCTCGGACATGGCCTCGCCGATGGCATCCAGCGATTCGGCCACGGCCGAGTCGATGAAGCCGCAGGTGTTGACCACCACCACGTCGGCATCGTCGTAGCTGGGCACCAGCTCGTAGCCCTCCACCCGCAGCTGGGTGAGGATGCGTTCGGAGTCGACGAGGGCCTTCGGGCAGCCAAGGCTGACGAAGCCGACCTTGCCGCTGGTGGCGGGCGTGTTGGGCAGTGACATGGGTTCAGGGCGCTACGTGGTGGGCGCGAAGCGGACGCGCTGGCGGCGATTCGGATGCCAGGCCTCGGGGGCCTTGGTGTCGGGGCCGGGACGGGGCCTCCCGGGCCGGCAATTATAGCCTGCCACTAGAATCGGCCGGAGCCGCCCGGACGGGTGCTGCGGACGGGAGGCAATGCGATGGCCGGATGGATCGACATCGAAGGCGAGGCGGGCGCCATCCGTGGCTGGCGCGTCGACCCCGCCGGCCCCCCGAACGGCGCCGTGGTGGTGGTCCAGGAGATCTTCGGGGTCAACCCGCACATCCGCGAAGTCGCCGCGCGCGTCGCCCAGGCCGGCTACGTCGCCCTGGCCCCGTCGCTGATGGATGCCATCGAACGAGGCGTCGAGCTGGACTACGACGACGCCGGCATTGCCCGGGGCCGGGAAATGGTCGCGCGGCTCGGGTTCGACCGCGCCGTCGAGCTGGTGGATGCGGCGGCCGACCTGCTCGCCAAGGAGGGACTGCGGACCGGAGCGGTGGGGTTCTGCTGGGGCGGCACCGTCGCCCTGCTGGCGAATACGCGGCTGGGGTTGCCCGCCACCAGCTACTACGGCGGCCGCAGCGTGCCATTCCTGGGCGAGCCACTGCGCGCGCCCATGCTGTTCCACTTCGGCGCACGCGACGCCATCATCCCCCCCGCGGACGTACAGGCCCACCGTGCTGCATATCCCGCGGCCCGCCTGCACGTGTACGACGCCGGGCATGGGTTCAACTGCGACCGGCGCGCGGATTTCCACGCGGCCAGCGCGGCGCTGGCGTGGACCCGCACCCTCGACTTCCTGGAGGACGCGCTGCGATGAACGCCAATGCATGGCAACTCGACCCTCAACTGGCGCGCGACACCCATCCCGTCGCCCACCTGCCGCTGTGCGAACTTCGGCTGATGGACGATGCCAACCACCCGTGGCTGATCCTGGTCCCGCGCGTGGCCGGGGCGGTGGAGTGGATCGACCTGGATGGGACCGGACAGGCCCAGCTGGGCGGAGAAATCACCCTGGCCAGCCGCGCGCTGCAGGCCGCCTTCAGGCCGCAGAAGCTCAATGTCGCCGCACTGGGCAACATCGTTTCGCAACTGCACGTGCACGTGATCGCCCGCTACCACGACGACATCGCCTGGCCGCGGCCGGTCTGGGGCACCGCCACGGCAAGGCCGTATGGGCCGGAAGCACTGGTGGAACGGGTCGCCGCACTGCAGCGGGTCCTGCCCGCCTGAGGCCCGCAGGACGGCGGCCGGCGGCTGGTCAGGTCCGCGGCAGGGTGACCCCGGTCTGGCCCTGGTACTTGCCGCCGCGGTCCCTGTAGGACGTCTCGCAGACATCGTCCTTGTCGGCCTGGAAGAACAGCATCTGGGCCACGCCCTCGTTGGCGTAGATGCGGGCGGGCAGCGGCGTGGTGTTGGAGAACTCGAGCGTGACGTGGCCTTCCCACTCCGGCTCCAGCGGCGTCACGTTCACGATGATCCCGCAGCGCGCGTAGGTGCTCTTGCCCAGGCACACGACCAGGGTGTCGCGCGGGATGCGGAAGTACTCCACCGTGCGCGCCAGGGCGAAGGAGTTGGGCGGGATGATGCACTGGTCGGCGTCGATGTCGACGAAGCTGCCCGGATCGAAGTGCTTGGGGTCGACGATGGTCGAGTTGATGTTGGTGAACACCTTGAACTCGCGCGAGCAGCGCACGTCGTAACCGTAGCTGGAGGTCCCGAAGCTGACGATCCGCTCGCCCCCGGCCTGCTTGACCTGCCCGGCCTCGAACGGTTCGATCATCCCGTGCCCGGTGGCCATTCGGCGGATCCAGCGGTCGGACTTGATGCTCATGCGTTGATTCCCGGAGTGCGGTGGCAAAGGGGGTCGACGACCCATGGTGGGCGGCGGCAGCGCCGGATTGTAATGGCGGCCGCGCGGGCGCCGGCAGCTACAGCAGGGACGCGCTGATCGATGGCGTGACCCGCGGGCGCTTGTCCAGTTCGATTGCCAGCCGGCGCGCCGCCTCGCGATACGCCTGCGCCGCCGGCGAATCCGGGGCCGATGCCACCACCGGTGTGCCGGCATCGCCCTGCTCGCGGATCGCCAACTCGAGCGGCAGCGAGCCCAGCAGGGGCACGCCGTACTGCGCCGCCATCCGCTCGCCCCCGCCCTGGCCGAAGATGTGCTCGGCATGGCCGCAATTGCCGCACACGTGCACGGCCATGTTCTCGATCAGGCCCAGCACGGGTACCTGCACCTTTTCGAACATCTTCAGCGCCTTGCGGGCATCCAGGGTCGCCACGTCCTGCGGGGTGGTGACGATCACCGCGCCGGCGACCGGGATCTTCTGCGCCATGGTCAGCTGGATGTCACCGGTGCCAGGCGGCAGGTCGACGATCAGGTAGTCAAGCCCGTCCCCGCCACCCCAGCGGGTCTGCTCCAGCAGCTGCGTCAGCGCCGAGGTGGCCATCGGCCCACGCCAGATCATCGGCGTGTCCTGGTCGACCAGCAGCCCGATGGACATCGCCTCGACACCATGTGCCCGCATCGGCTCGATGGTCTTGCCGTCGGGGCTGTCGGGCTTGCCGGAAAGGCCCAGCATCATCGGCACGCTGGGTCCGTACACATCGGCATCCAGCACTCCGACCCGCGCCCCGTCGGCGGCAAGCGCCAGCGCCAGGTTCACTGCGGTCGTGGACTTGCCCACACCGCCCTTGCCCGACCCCACGGCGATGATGTTGCGCACGTTGGGCAGTGGCGAGAGATTGGGTTGGACGGCGCGTGACGCAACGGACGGGCGCATGCACGGGACCCTGGTGGCTGGAAAGGGCGGTAAGTCTAGCGTCGCTGCCGGCACCCGACCTCCGGCCGTCCCCGCCCTTCCCCCCTCGCCCCCCAGCAGCTACCCTGAGGCGGGGGCTTCACCACCGCTTCACATCCGCCGCGCTTGCTGCGCGTCGTGCTGGCGTCGCCTGACCCGATTCCAAGGCCACAGGGAGTACCGGCAATGCCGAGAGTCACCATCGCGCCAGCGGCGCTGGCGTTAGCACTGATGTTTTCCACGGGCGCCGATGCGCGTGAACCCATCCCGGCAGAGAAGTTCGCCAAGGTTCCGGAGATCCAGTCGGTTTCAATGAGCGCCGACGGCAGCAACCTGGTCGCGCTGGTCGCCTCCCCGGGAACCAACAACCGTGAGACGGCACTGGCGACCTGGAACCTGGAGGATCTCCAGGCCGGTCCGGTCATCACCCCGTCGGGCGACCGGATGAAGTTCATCGCCGCCAGCGCACTCAAGGCCGACAGGGTGCTGGTGATGGCCCGGCAGGAATGGACCGGGCGCCTGGCCAATTGCGGCGAGGGCAAGGGCACCGGCGCGACGAAGACCTTCGTGTCCAAGTCCTACCTGACCGACGTCAAGCACAGCGAGTTCGAGGAAGCCTTCGGCGACAACACCCGCCGGATCGGCGTGAGCGAGCAGATCCAGAAGTGCCTCGAGATCGCAGGCTCGGCCAGCCTGGTCCACACCCTGCCGCTCGACCCGGAAAACGTCATCGTCAACCAGCTCAACGAACTGACGCTGTCGGGCAGCTACTACCTGTACAACCTGCGCACCGACGAGACCAAGCTCCTGTTCAAGGCCACCGGTCGCACCTCGCCCGGCCTGTTCGACCCGCGCGACGGCAAGGTCCTGACGCGGACCGAACTGGAAGCCATCAGCGGCGACGAGTTCGAACAGCGCATCTATATCCTCGACGAGGCCACGGGCGAGTTCGACCTCCACGACAAGCTTTCCACCAAGCTCACCAGCCGCCATGCGGTCGACGTCGTGGGCCGGGACGAAACGACGGGCAAGTACTACGTCCTCACCGACCTGTTTTCGGACCGGGTGCAGGCATGGATGTACGACCCGGACGCACGCGCCTTCGACAAGGAGCCGCTGCTGTCGCACCCGCGCTATTCGATCGGCGGCCTGATCCTGGGGCGCATGCCGAGCGACTTCAACAAGGTGCTCGGGTTCACCGTCGAGGACCTCGAGCGGTCGGTGACCTACGTCGACACTGAAATGCGCTCCATCCACGAAGGCCTCAAGAAGGCGTTCCCGGATCGCACCATCAACATCACCGGGTACAACAACGACCGCTCGCGCGTGCTGTTCAGCACCTCCAGCGCACGCCACGCCCCGGCCTACCACCTGCTCTCCGACCGCAAGCAGGTCATGACGCTGGGCAGCCAGAGGCCCGACATCGATCCGGCCAACATCGGCGAGCAGCGGTGGATCACCTACAAGGCACGCGATGGCATGGAGATCCCGGCGATCCTCGACCTGCCGGCGGGCTGGACCCCGTCCGACGGGCGCCTGCCGGCGATCGTGCATCCCCACGGCGGCCCCTGGGGCCGTGACTACGGCGGCTGGGATGGCTCCGGCTGGGTGCCGTTCCTGACGTCTCGGGGTTATGCGGTCCTGCGTCCGCAGTACCGTGGCTCGACCGGCCTGGGCCGTGATCTCTGGCTCGCCGGCGATGCCCAGTGGGGCCTGGCGATGCAGGACGACAAGGACGACGGCGCCAAGTGGCTGGTTGAGCAGGGCATCGCCGCACCTGACCGGCTTGCCATCTTCGGCTACTCGTACGGTGGCTTCGCCGCCGCCGCCGCCGCCGTCCGTCCGGGCGGGCCTTTCCAGTGCGCCATCTCCGGCGCGCCGGTCACCGACCTTGGCCGGCTGGGTGCCAGCTGGAGCACGGACCGCCTCCAGCGCATCCTGCAAGGGCGCACCGTCAAGGGCATGGACCCGATGCGCGAGACCGGCAAGGCCAACATCCCGGTGCTCCTCTACGTGGGTGATCGCGATGTCCGCACGCCGCAGTTCCACGCGAGCGACTTCTATGAAGCGGTTCGGGGCACCGTGCCTGCGCAGTTCGAGCTGATCCCGGACATGCCGCACAGCATGCCGTGGTACTACCGGCACCAAGAGAAGACCCTGGGCCTGATCGAACGCTTCCTT
This sequence comes from Novilysobacter viscosus, assembly GCF_046600715.1. Taxonomy (NCBI): domain Bacteria; kingdom Pseudomonadati; phylum Pseudomonadota; class Gammaproteobacteria; order Lysobacterales; family Lysobacteraceae; genus Novilysobacter; species Novilysobacter viscosus. Next base: position 80,379 of record NZ_JBJMAV010000001.1, on the reverse strand, counting down.
GAAAAGGACTGCGGGCCCGGCGGCCTTTAAGGCCCACGGGGGGCGCGCGGGCCGGCCCGGCCGGCCCGCGCGCACCGAGTTGGCATGCACGGTCTGCGTCTGCTCCAGACCGTGACAGCCGTATCAGAAAAGTGTTTCTCCGTCATGACCGGGAAGTTGCACCGGTAGCCGATAGGCTGATATAAATTTAACGTCGCCTTAACGCGACCATTACAACAGGGGATAGCTGATCATGCGGATTGCTCAAAAGAAGCGGGAGCTCCGGCTCCTGCCACTGACCGTCGCCGTGCTGGCCTGCCTGGGCAGCGCCACCGCCTACGCGCAAAGCGAGGTCGACGACCAGGATACCGAGGCCCAGGAGGAGCAGACTCAGGATGAGGTAGTTGAACTCGACCGCCTGACGGTCACCGGCTCGCTCATCCGTCGCGTTGAATACGATTCCGTATCGCCGGTCCAGGTGATCACGGCCGACACCAACGTCACCCTCGGCCAGGTCGAAGCTGCCGAGTTCCTGCAGACCTCGAGCATCGCTGCGGGCTCGACCCAGATCAACAACCAGTTCAGCGGGTTCGTGATCGAGGGCGGCTCCGGCGTCCAGACCGTGTCGCTGCGTGGCCTCGGTGCCCAGCGTTCGCTGGTGCTGCTCAATGGCCAGCGTCCCGGCCCGGCCGGCACGCGTGGACAGGTCGGCTCCTTCGACCTCAACGTCATCCCGACCTCCATCATCCAGCGTGTCGAACTGCTGAAGGACGGCGGTTCGTCGATCTACGGCTCCGACGCCGTCGCCGGCGTGGCCAACATCATCACCCGCCGCAACATCGACCGCCCCGAGATCACCGTCAATGTCCGCGCGCCGTTCGAAGGCGGCGGCGAGACGTTCACCGTCTCGGGCGCGACCGGTTGGAACTTCGACCGCGGCGGCATCACCCTGGCGGCCGAATGGTTCAAGCGCGAGGCCCTGAAGGTGGGCGACCGCGACTTCTTCGAATGCTCCGAGGACCTGTTCTGGGACGCCGAGGGCAACCGCATCGACCGCGAGGACCGTTCGATCCTGGCCGGCACCGACCTGGCGGGCTGCAACAACCTCTACGCCAACACGGTGATCGACGCCCTGTTCGGCGACCGCTACATCCCGTCCCCGGACGGCACGACGGTCGGCCTGATCCCGGGCTACCGTCCGCGCAACAATCAGAGGTACGACAGCCCGGGTGGGCAGGCCTACTACGAGGACGTGCTGAACTTCGACTTCTTCAAAGACCAGTACATCAGCAATGACCTGGAGCGTTTCAGCGTCTACAGCGGCATGGACTTTGTCTTCGACAATTTCAACTGGAATGCCGAGATCCTGCTGAACCGCCGCGAGAACTCGTCGAATCGCTTCCGCCAGTTCTTCCCGCTGGTAGGCGGTGCGACCTCGCTCATTCCGAGCTTCAGCTACGCCAACGACCCCACCTACATCGCCCCGGTACCCTCCGGCCTGGCCCAGCCCGTCATCCCCTTCCGCTCCAACGGCCGCGAGAGTGTCGACTACTATTACGTCGGCACCGGCGTGGATGGCCTGTTCTCCTGGGCCGACACCTGGGCCTGGGAAGTGGACGGCAGCTACTCGCGTTCGGACGGCGACTACTCCAGCCTGGGCATCGTTGCCTCGCGCTCGGGCGACGTGCGCTTCGACGACGACGCACCGGTCGTGGACTACTTCAATCCGGCGGTGCTCAATGGCGACCGCATGGACGAGCTCGAGTCGGCCATCGGCGAGTGGCACACCGGCAATACGGTCTACGACCAGATGGTATTCCGCGCCATCGCCACCGGTGAGCTGTTCGACCTGCCGGCGGGCGCGGTCGCTGCCGCTTTCGGTGCCGAGTACCGCGAGTACAGCATCGACGACCAGCCCAGCGACCTGTCGGCCAACGGCGACCTGTGGGGCCAGTCGTCCGCCCAGCAGACCAAGGGCAGCGATGCGGTCCGGGAGATCCTCGCCGAAATCGAGGTGCCGCTGATCAGCGGTGTCCCGGGCTTCGAGGAGCTCAAGGCCAACGTGTCGGGCCGCATGTTCAAGTACGACTCGATCGAGGACTCCGACCACATCTGGAAGGTCGGCTTCAGCTGGCAGATGACCCCGTCGTTCCGCATGCGCGCCACCCGCGGCACGTCGTTCCGCGCCCCGGGGCTGTATGAGCTGTACCTGGGCAACCAGACCGCCTTCCTGAGCCAGCTCGCGATCGATCCCTGCATCGACTGGGGCCCGAAGACCAACGAGTTCCTGCGCGCCAATTGTGCCGCCGAAGGCATCCCGTCCGACTATGCAGGCGGATCTTCCTCGGCGACGGTCGTGACGGGGGGCGGAGCTGGCCTTCTCAAGCCCGAGACGTCCTTGGCCCAGACCGTCGGTATCGTGTTCACGCCCGAGTTCGCGGACTTCAGCATCGCGCTGGACTACTGGTCATTCGACATCCGCGACACGATCTCGCAGCTGGGTGGTGGCGCGATCCTGGGGGGCTGCTATGGGGCCCCGGTGTATCCGAACGGCTACTGCAACCTGTTCGACCGCAACCCGGGCGACCACCCCACGGCACCGTTCGCGATCACCGAGGTGCGCGATTCGTACCTCAATGTGAACAAGCTGAAGACGCGCGGTTACGACCTGCTGTTCCGCTACGAGAAGGAGATCGCGTCCGGCAACCTCGACGTCGAGGGCAGCTTCACCTACGTGATGGAGGACTTCGAACAGTTGTTCGACTCGCAGCAGGCCAGCGGATTCGATACCAACGACTTCAACGGCTCTATTGGCCGGCCGAAGGTGGTGGGCAACCTGCGCACGGCATTCCAGCGCAACGACTGGACGCTGTCCTGGTTCGTGGACTACGTCCACGAGACCCGTGCGCTGGACCTGTCGCCGATCACCAGCTACAACGGGATCACCGATGCACGGCGTGACATCGTTGCCGATCGTGCTGTCTACCACGGTGCTTCGGTGCTGTACGACCAGCCCGACTGGTCGGTGCTGGTGGGCGTGCGCAACCTGCTGGACGAGGCTCCGCCGTTCGTGTCCAGCGGCGTGGCGTCGCGCTACGGCAACGTCCCGGCGTTCGCCACCCAGTACGACTGGCTGGGCCGTACCGGCTTCGTGCAGTTCCGCTACAAGTTCTGAAGCCCGTAACCTGATGTGCCCTGGCAGGGGCGACGCTTGCGTCGCCCCTGCTTTTTTTTTGCCCGCGAGCCGCGACGTACCAGACAGCGACGGGCGCTTGGCGGCCGTGCATCCGGCCCAAGCCGGGCCGCCGGAGGCCCGGCATCGGTGGCTCGGAAGCATTCGTTCAGCCGCACCCGGCGGCGGCAGGCCCGGATGCGTTATAAATGCAGCCTCCCGCGACGCATCGCGGGATTGCCGCAATCCCTCGGAGGGGACCAATCCATGCGCAAGACACTGCTCGCCCTGCTGGCGCTGCCGCTGATGGCCGTTTCGGCCCTGGCGATGGCGCAGAACACACCGGTCGGTTCCTGGACGACCATCGATGACAAGACCGGCGCGCCCAAGTCCGTCGTCGAAATCTACGAGACCCGCGACGGCAGCCTGGCCGGTCGCGTCGACCAGATCCTGCAGTCCGCGCGCGGCCCGGACCCGGTCTGCGACAAATGCAGCGGCGCCAACAAGGACAAGCCCGTCAAGGGCATGGTGATCCTCTGGGGAATCAAGCAGAAGGGCGATGTCTGGGAAGGCGGCAAGATCCTGGACCCGGCCACCGGCAAGGTCTATTCGGTCAAGGTCACCCCCACCGACGGCGGGACCAAGCTGGAGGTCCGTGGCTTCATGGGCTTCTCGCTGTTGGGCCGCACCCAGACCTGGGTCCGGCAGTAGTCGTCCGCCACTAGTAGTCGCGCCGTTTCCTCGCGCATCCCGAACGGCCCGCCCTGCGGGCCGTTCGCGTGTCCGCAGGTGCGTGCTTGCGCAATGCTGTAGTGGGGCTACGTGCGATAATCCGCGCCCGTACCGCGCCCACCCGATGCCACGCCCATGTCCCGCGAGCTCGTCGTCACCTGTGCCCTGCCCTATGCCAACGGCCCGCTGCACCTGGGCCACCTGGTGGGCTACATCCAGGGCGACATCTTCACCCGCGCGCACCGCATGGCCGCTCACACGGCCCACTTCGTGTGCGCCGATGACACCCACGGCACGCCGATCATGCTGGCCGCCCAGAAGGCGGGAACGACACCCGAGGCCTTCATAGCGGGGATCCAGGCCAGCCATGAGCATGATTTCGCCGACTTCGGCGTCGCCTTCGACCACTACGACTCGACGCACTCGTCGCGAAACCGGGCGCTGACCGAAGCGATCTACACCAAGCTCAACAACAGTGGCCACATCAGCCGTCGTTCGGTCGAGCAACTGTACGACCCGGCCAAGGGCATGTTCCTGCCCGACCGCTACGTCAAGGGTGCGTGCCCCAACTGTGGCGCCGCCGACCAGTACGGGGACAACTGCGAACAATGCGGCGCGACATACGCGCCCACGGAGCTGAAGGAGCCCCGCTCCGTGCTGTCGGGCGCGATCCCGGAGCTGCGCCAGTCCGAGCACTTCTTCTTCGAGGTCGGGGGGTTCCAGGCTTTCCTGCGCGAGTGGCTGGCGGGCGATGTGGCCCCGGCCGGCGTCAAGGCCAAGCTGCAGGAGTGGCTGGATGCCGAAGGCGGATTGCGCGCATGGGACATCTCCCGCGACGCGCCCTACTTCGGTTTCGAGATTCCCGGGCACCCGGGCAAGTACCTCTATGTCTGGATCGACGCTCCCATCGGCTACCTTTCGAGCTTCCAGGCGCTGTGCGAACGCGAGGGACTGGACTTCTTCGGCTACCTGGCGCGCGACTCCGCCGCCGAGCTCCACCACTTCATCGGCAAGGACATCGTCAACTTCCACGGCCTGTTCTGGCCGGCAGTGCTGCATGGCGCCGGGTTCCGGGCGCCCACCCGGCTGCACGTCAACGGCTACCTGACCGTGGACGGCGCGAAGATGTCCAAGTCGCGCGGCACCTTCGTGATGGCCCGCACCTACCTCGACACCGGGTTGGATCCGGAGGCGCTGCGCTACTACTTCGCCACCAAGACCAGCGGTGGCGTGGACGACCTGGACCTGAACCTGGCCGACTTCACCGCACGCGTCAACGCCGACCTGGTGGGCAAGTTCGTCAATCTCGCCAGTCGCTGCGCGGGCTTTGTCAGCAAGCGCTTCGATGGCCAACTCGCCGCCGCCCTGCCCGATGCCCCCATGTACTCGCGATTCGTCGAGCAGCTGGCGCCGATCAGCGCCGCGTACCAGCGCAACGAGGCGGCCGGCGCATTGCGCATGACGATGGCCCTGGCCGACGAGGCCAACCGGTATATCGATGAGCACAAGCCATGGGTCCTGGCCAAGCAGGAGGGGGCCGACGACCACCTGCATGCGGTCTGCACCCAGGCGCTCAACCTGTTCCGGGTGCTCAACACTGCGCTCAAGCCCGTACTGCCCCGCACCACGGCGCAGGCCGAACGCTTCCTGCAGGCCCCCGTGGCCAGCTGGGACGAGGTCGAGTCGCCCCTGCTCGGCCACCGCATCGGCGCGTACACCCCGCTGTTCACCCGCATCGACCCCAAGCTCCTGGACGCCATGACCGAAGCCAGCAAGGACTCCCTCCAGCCCGCCAAGCCCGCCACCACGACTCCAGCGGCCGCGACGGCGCCCAAGGCGGCCCCGGGGATGGTCGAGGCAACGGCCACCGGCACCATCGGGATCGATGATTTCGCCCGGCTCGACCTGCGCGTCGGCCGCGTCCTCGCATGCGAGTTCGTCGAAGGCTCAGACAAGCTGCTGCGGTTCGAGCTTGACGCGGGCGAGCTGGGCAGGCGGCAGATTTTCTCGGGCATCCGCGCCTCGTATGGCGAGCCGGCATCCCTGGTGGGCCGGAACGTGGTGTTCGTCGCCAACCTCGCGCCGCGCAAGATGCGCTTCGGCCTCAGCGAGGGAATGATCCTGTCGGCCGGCTTCGATGGCGGCGGGCTGTTCCTGCTGGACGCGCACGAGGGCGCGCAGCCGGGCATGCCGGTCCGCTGATCGGTCCGCGCGGTCCGGTACGGGGCGATGGATGGCTCCGTTCGCGCGAAGTCGGCAAGCAGCGCAGTTGCAGCCTGCGGCATGAAAACGAACGAGATGACCGACCGCGCCGAGCTCACCGAACGCCTGGATCGCCTGCTCCCGCAAACCCAGTGCGGGCAGTGTGGCTTTCCCGGCTGCCGCCCCTACGCAGAGGCGATGGCGGGCGGAACGGCAGGCCCGGAGCGGTGCCCACCCGGTGGCGATCGCGGGGCGCGGGCACTGGCGCACCTGCTCGAAGTACCGTCAGCGCCGTATGACCGCTCCCGCGGCCAGCACCTGCCACCGCAGGTAGCGCGCGTGGTGGAGGTCGACTGCATCGGCTGCACCAAGTGCATCCAGGCCTGCCCGGTGGACGCGATCATCGGCGGCAGCAAGCACATGCACGTGGTGATCGAGCCGCTTTGCACCGGATGCGAGCTGTGCGTGCCCGCCTGCCCGGTGGACTGCATCGTGCTGCTTCCCGCCCAGTGAAGTGCTACACCCGCCCGGGCGGCTACCGCTCCGCTGTCTGCATGGAATCCCCCGCCGCGCAGGCGCTGCAGACGCGCTCCATCACGTAGCCCTCGTCGGCCAGCTGCTCGACCAGCCCATCCTCGCCCAGCAGGTGCAGCGCACCGACCACCACCAGCACGTCTTCGCTGGCGCTGTCGTCCAGCAGTGCACGGATGCGGGGCAGCCATGCCTGGTTGCGCGCCACGTTGACCAGCCGGTAGGTCTCGGGGGTCTGCGCCTGCATCTCCTCGCGGGTCATGCGGTCCAGCTCGGGGATATCGCCGTTGCGCCAGGCCGTGTGCAGGTCGGCCAGCATGCCGGGCATCGCCTCCGGCCGTTCGATGAAATCGGAAAGGGACGCGACCTGCTCGTCCATCGGCGTGTTGTCGAGCGCTCCCAGCTGGTCGTCGATGGACTCCAGCCCCGCGGTCGGCTTGCCGGCATCGGCGGCGGCGCGCATCAGGTACTGGTCAAGGCCGTGCTCGCCGCTGAAGCCCATCGACTGCGACAGCCCGAGGGTCAGTGACAGGTTCACGAACCAGGGTTCGTAGGCCTCGAACTGCGCGATGGACGCGCCATTGCCGGCAAGGATGCGATCGAACTTCTCGCGCATGTCCTGCGGCAGGACCTCGCTGAGGCTGCCGCCATCGCCGTAGCCGGCGGCCTGCAGGAACTTGAGCGCGGTGGACGGGTCGTGCAGGTCCTCGGGCGCGACCTCGAACACCAGCCGATCCGCGGCATTGAATGCCGCATCCACGTCGGTCGACACGGGGTAGTCGTCGGGCTTGAGCAGGTGGAAGGAGCCCAGCAGGTACACGCTGTTGTCGGCGTCCGACAGCTTCCAAAGCAGCGGGACGGGCGCCGTGTGCACGTGCTCGCCCACCGTGGCGCTGGCGGATGCCACCGGTGCGGTTTCCGAATCCGGACGCGCGGAGGCCGGCGCCAGAAGGGCCAGGGCGAGGGATGCGGCAAGTGCAAGGCGGCTGAGGCGGCGCATGGGGGTCCAGTCAGGGGGTGGGGGGAGCAACGTAGGCCTTTTCGCCAGCCTCGATACGAAGGTCGAGCCGGTTCGCGTCCGGGGTCAGGCGGCAGGTGGAATAGGCGGAGAACGCGCAGGGGGGATTGTAGGCGCGGTTGAAGTCCAACCGCACCGGGCCCTCGGCGGCGGGCAGGTCGACGTCCAGGTAGCGCCCGATTCCGTAGCTGCCATGGCCGCTGGTGGCGTCAACGAACGCGATGGCGCCGCCCTCGGGTCCGGGCGCAAGCACCTCGATGCGGTGGGTCCGTCCGTCGTGTTCGAATTCGATCACCCCCGGGTTGGCGACCTGTTCGATCGTGCCCACGATGTCGGCCACTTGCACCAGCCGGCGCTCCGGATGCCGGGTATATTGCCCCGCGACGACCCAGTCCGGGCCGCCCGGCCAGTATTCGATGCCGCGAAACGCGGTGCGGGCCAAGGCGGCTTCGTGCCACACGCGGATCGCATGGCGCTTGCCGCGCCTGATGACCACCAGCCGCCCCTTGCCAGCGTCGAAGCCGACCACTGTCGGCCCACCGGTCGCGCTGTCCAGCCCCAGGCGTGCGGTTCCGTTGAGCGGCTCACCGTCAAGCGTCAGCGCGACGCCCGGCTCGGGAACCAGGCGGATGCCGTCCCCGCGCACGTCGACCATCCCCAACTCGGAGGGACCGACCGCCAGGCGAACGCCATTGCCCGCGCCGCTGCCCACGTAATGCGGCCCCGGCCCGATCCAGTGCAGTCCGACGAGGCCGGCCCAGCCATCCGGGGCCGTCAACGCCTCGGCGCGCGCGCGCCGCCACGCGGCCTGCGCTTCGACGAACTCGGCCGGGGGCGCTGCGTCCCGGGCCAAAGATTCGGGTGTCCGTCCACTGTCGCAACCCGACAGGGTGGCGAAGGGCAGCAACCCGATTGCCAGCAATGCCGGTATCGCGCGGATGTTCCACCCCATCTTCAGCGCCCCCGCAGGAACCAGCGGTCGATCTCCGCCAGTGAGAAATGGGCCCACGTGGGCCGCCCGTGGTTGCACTGTCCTGAGCGCTCGGTTGCCTCCATCTCCCGCAGCAGCGCGTTCATTTCCGGCAGGGTCAGGCGACGGTTCGCGCGAACGGCGCCGTGGCAGGCCATCGTCGACAGCAGTTCGTCGCGTGCCTCGGCGACCCGGCGCGACTGCCCGTGTTCGCGCAGGTCGGCCAGCACGTCGCGCAACAGGGCCTCGACGTCGCCCTGCGCCAGCAGCGCGGGCACGGCCCGCAGCGTCAGCGTCTGTGGCCCGCCGCGGGTAACCTCGAAGCCGAGTTCGGCCAGCGTGGCCGATTCACGTTCGGCAACGTCGGCCTCGCGCTCGGAAACGGCGATTGCCGTTGCAACCAGCAGCGGCTGGGTCCGCAGGCCTTCGCCATCGTGTGCACGCTTGAGCTTCTCGTAACCGATACGCTCGTGCGCGGCGTGCATGTCCACCACGACCAGCCCCTGCGTGCTTTCAGCCAGGATGTAGATGCCGTGCAGCTGCGCCAGCGCGTAGCCCAGTGGTGGCAGTGTGGGCTCGTTGCTCTCGGGCAAGGCGGCTGAAGCCAAGGGCGCGGCTGGCGGCGACTCCCCTGCCCCCGGGCCTGCTCCGTACAGCCCTGCGTAGCCGGCCTGTGCATCCCGCGCCCAATCACCGCCAGGCACGCCCTGCCGCAGGCCGAGCGGTGACTGCGAGCGCCCCCAATGCGCCGCCGGGGCCTGCTGCCCGTCCGGCAACGCGCTCGCCACCTGATGCATACCCATGGTGGAGGCCTCGCCCCCCGCACGCGTCTCCGCCAGGGCCTGGTGCAGCGTGCGGTAGACGAAATCGTGGATGAGCCGGCCGTCGCGGAACCGCACCTCGTGCTTGGCGGGGTGGACGTTGACGTCCACCCGTCGGGGATCGACCGACAGGAACAGCACGTAGGCCGGCTGCCGGCCATGGAACAGCACATCGGCGTAGGCCTGCTTGACAGCGTGCGCGACGCTGCGGTCGCGGATGGCGCGGCCATTGACGTAGAGGTATTGCTGGTCGGCGCTGGCACGCGAATAGGTCGGCTTGGCAATCCAGCCGTGCAGGCGCAGCCCCGCCGCTTCGTGCTCGACCCGCAATGCCTGCGATGCAAAACCCTCGCCGAGGGTCTCGTGCAGCCGCGCATCCGACAGCCCGGCCTGCTCCAGGATGCCGGCCTCGCCCTTCCAGCGTCGCGAGGGCTTGCCGTTGTGGGAGACGCGCAGCTCCACGTCGGGACGGGCCAACGCAAGCTGCCGCAACCACTCCTCGATGTGGCCAAGCTCGGTTCTCTCGGCCTTGAGGAACTTGCGCCGCGCGGGCACGTTGAAGAACAGGTCACGCACTTCGACCGTGGTGCCATGCGGATGCGGTCGCGGCGCAGGCGCCGACAAGCGGCCGCCCTCCACTTCCAGTGCCATGGCGTGCTCGGCACCGGCCGGGCGCGATACCAGGGTGAAACGGCTGACCGATGCGATCGACGGCAGCGCCTCGCCTCGGAAGCCCAGGGTCGACACGCCTTCCAGGTCGTCGAGCGATGCGATCTTGCTGGTGGCATGGCGCGCAACCGCCAGCGGGAGCTCCGCGGCCGCAATACCGCCGCCGTCGTCGCGGATCCTGATCAGCCGCGCGCCGCCTTCCTCAAGGTCGATGTCGACCCGACGGGCACCGGCGTCGATCGCGTTCTCCACCAGCTCCTTGACCACGGAAGCAGGCCGCTCCACCACTTCGCCGGCAGCGATCTGGTTGATCAGGATGTCGGGCAGCGCGCGAATGGGCACCGTAGGTTTCGGCCGGTTGCAGCGGGCCGGCCATCATACCGGCGCACGCCCGCGCGCCACGCGCGGCTTCCGGCTGGGCGCACTCTCGGATTCAGTGTGGGACTGCGGCACGCGCCAGAGGCTCGCGCAAGCGGTAATCAGGGGCTGCCGCCCGCTCCACCCGGCAGCGCGTACCGCGCCTCGGCACGCGCCGCGAACATGGTCCCCGGCGGCGGCTGGCGGGTGAAATAGGCGTTGATGCCGTCAAGCACCGCGCGGGCGATGACGCGCTGTTGCGCCGGGTCGCTCAGGCGCTTTTCCTCCTCGGGATTGGAGAGGAACGCCGTTTCCACCAGCATCGCGGGCATGTCGGAGGTGCGCAGCACCGCGAAGTTGGCGCGCTCGACCTGTGGCTTGTGGTTGTGCCCCACCTTCTTGAGACCGGTCAGCACGTGGCCTGCGGCATCCTCGGAGGCACGCATGTGGCCGCTCTGGGTCAAGTCCAGCAACACCGAGGTCAGGGTGTTGTCGGAGGTCGGGAACCGCGCGCCACCGATCAGATCGGCCGAATTCTCCTTGTCGGCCAGCCACCGTGCGCGCTGCGAGGAGGCGCCGCGCAGCGAGAGCACGTACACCGACGAGCCCTTGGCATTGCGGTTTTCCGCCGCGTCGGCGTGGATCGACACGAAGATGTCGGCCCGATTGGCGCGTGCCAGCTGGGTGCGCTTGGGAAGCGGCAGGAAGACGTCGGTGTCGCGGGTCAGGTACGCCTTCAGGCCCGGGGTGGCGTTGACCTGGCGTGCGAGTTCGCGGGCGATCGACAGGGTGATGTCCTTCTCGCGCTTGCCGGCCAGCCCGATCGCACCCGGATCCTGTCCGCCGTGGCCTGCATCGATCGCCACCACCAGCGGGCGGATGGCGGCGCCCTGCATGACCTGTTGCAGCGTCTTGCCGTGGGCCGGTTGGGACGCGGCGCGCGGCACGGTGGCTGGCTGACCGGTGGCGATGCGGGTCGGCACGCCGGTGGCGACGGTGGTCGGCACGGTCGGGGACGGCGCAACCCGGTCGGCGGCGACGGGGCCGGAATGGGTTGCGGCCAGTTGCGAGATCAGACGCGTGGTCGCGGCGGCGGACTCGGCGGCGCGCTCGGCATCGGTTTTCGCGGGGGGCGACGGCGTGGCAGGAACAGCCACGGCGACCGGCGCGACGACGGCCTGGTGGACAGGCGACGAAGCGGGCCCGTCGTGCGGCCATTCCACCACCAGCTTGGGCCCCGCGGCCCCCGGCTCGATACGCGGCGCAATCGCCGTGACCGCCTGGTTGAGGTCGAACACGATGCGCACGGTGCCGGCGACCGGCTGTCCGGCACGGACGGACGTCACCACGCCGTGTCCGCGCGGAAGCGCGACGCCCGGGGCCAGGCGCGAACCGTCAAGGTCGATCGCGAGCCGGTCCGGACCCTTGAGGCTGATGACGCGAAACTCGGTTGTCGAATCCAGCGCGATCTCCGCGCGGGTGCCCGTGGCGCCGGAACTCAGCTGCAGATCCTTGATCTCGCCCGCATTCGCCGGAGCCCAGGCCAGCGCCATGAACAGCGCTATGGCGGGGAATACGGGTCGGAGGGAGGTCGCCTTGGATCGCATGGACCGTAGTCAAGCACTGCAAATGGGAGAATGCAAGCAGTTTTTTCCTTATGAATCCGGAGCATGCCGGACTTTCCTGCAGGATCATTCAGAAATGAGCCGCAAACTACTCTCCCCGGGCAATCTCCTCAAAAGGCTGCCGAGCCAGGTCGCGCCCGTGGGCGACCCGGCCTCGAGGCGGGCAATTCGACCCTCATCCGACTCCTGCAGATGAACTTCGACGTCCGCGCACGGCAGGTGCCCCACGCCCCGAGAGGGCCATTCCACCAGCCACAGCGTGGCCGCACCCTCATCGAGGCCGAGGAAGTCCAGCTCGCTGGCATCCGCGATCCGGTAGAGATCCAGGTGCCAGGCCTCGCCGCCCCCGTCCAGCGGGTAGCGCTCCATCAGCGTGTAGGTCGGGCTGCGGACGGTGCCGGTCACCCCCAGCGCCCGCAGCAGCGCGCGCGCCAACGTCGACTTGCCGGCGCCCAGGTCGCCGTGCAGGTGGACGACCGCGCTGGCGGGCCGGGTCGCCGCCAGGTGCCATCCGAGGCGGTCGGTCGCCTGGGGGTCGGGCAAGTCGATGGTCAGCTCCATACGCCATTGCCCTCGTTTGCCAGCCTGCGCATCCACGGCAGCAGGTCGCTGGGGAGCAAGCCGCGCGGGCCGCCGTCGGCGGCTGCGCTGTCCCCTGCGAGTGCGTGCAGCAGCGCGCCGGTGGAGGCGGCTTCGAACGCATCCAGGCCCTGTGCCCGAAGCGAGGCGATCGCGCCGGTCAGCAGGTCGCCCATGCCGCCGACCGCCATGCCCGGGTTACCCGCTTCCAGCAGGCGCGGCGTGTGCCCTGGCGCAGCGACCACGGTGCCAGCGCCCTTGAGCACCACCGCGGCCTGGTAACGGGTGGCCAGCGCCCGCGCCGCGCCCAGCCTGTCGCGCTGGATGTCGGCGGTGGTGCTGTCCAGCAGGGTCGCGGCCTCGCCAGGGTGCGGGGTCAGCACGGAGCCCGCGGGCGCTGGCGCACCGGTCAATGCAAGCAACTTCAAGGCGTCGGCATCGATGACGCATGGCCGATCCGAATCGATCACGCATCCGAACCACGAACGACCCCATTCGTCCTGTCCCAGGCCCGGGCCCAACGCGATGGCCCCGGCACGCTCGATCAAACGAGGCTCGCCGTCCGACACCGCGTCCGCACCGCGCACCATCGCCTCGGGGCACCGCGCCAGGAGCGCTGCCACGTGCGCGGGACGTGTCACCACGTCGACCAGCCCCGCGCCGCAGCGCAGCGCGGCCTCGGCCGCCAGCATGATCGCGCCGCCGTGTCCGTGATCGCCGCCGATGCAGGCCACGCGACCGTGCACGCCCTTGTGCGAACTGCGGCTGCGTGGCGGCCATGCGGCATGCAGCACGTCGGCGCACAGGGCGATGGCGACGGGGTCGACGCCCTCGAAATCCGCGGCAGCCACGCCAAGACTTGCGATCGAAAGTGCGCCAACGCAGTCCACGCTGGCGCCGGTCCGTAACCCGGCCTTGGGCGCAATGAACTCAAGGCAGGCATCGGCGCGGACCGCGACGCCCGGCGTGGCACCGGTGTCGGCGTCCACGCCAGTCGGTACATCCAGGGCCAGCACCGGGCGGCCCGCACGGTTGACCGCATCGACCAGGGCGGTGACGAGGGCATCCGGGGCGCGCGACAGCCCGATGCCCAGTATCGCGTCCACGATGACCCCGGGACCTTCCAGCTCGCCCGCAAACCCGATGATTGCCCCACCCGCTTCCCGGTAGCCGTGTTCGGCGCGGCGGGCCTGCTCAGCGATGGGGTCATGGCCGATCGCACGCACAACGCGCACTTCGCGCCCGGACTGCCGTGCAAGCCGCGCCAGTTCGTAGCCGTCGCCGCCGTTGTTGCCCGGGCCGCATACCACCGTGATCGGCATCGCATCGGGCCACCGCTTCAGCAGTTCCTGCCAGGCCGACTGGCCGGCACGCTGCATGAGCTCGAAACCATCACCCAGCCGATGTGTCGCCCGCGCTTCGATCGCGCGCAGTGCCTGGACATCGAAGCGGTCGGCAGCGTTGGGCATCGAGCGATTCTATACTTGGCCCGCCGTGACCCTGCCGCCCCCAACGCCTTCCGACGTCGACCTTGCCGCACTTGCCGCGCGCATCCGTGCACTGGCAATGGAAATGGGATTCCAGCGCTGTGGCATCAGCGACATCGCCTTGGACGAGGACGCCGACCACTTGCGCGACTGGCTGGCCCAGGGCCTGTACGGGACCATGTACTGGATGGCGCGGCACGGCGACCTGCGTGCGAGACCGGCGACACTCACGCCCGGCACCGTCCGGGTGGTGTCGGTCGGGCTCGACTACGGCCAGGACGACGACGCGGCCTGGGCCACGCTGGCAGACGGCTCACGCGCCTACGTCGCCCGCTACGCACTCGGCCGCGATTACCACAAGCTGATGCGCCTTCGCCTGCAACAGCTGGCCGACCGCATCGCGGCGGAGACCGGGCCATTCGGCTACCGCGTCTTCGTCGACTCGGCGCCGGTGCTGGAGCGGGCTCTGGCGCGTAACGCGGGGCTGGGCTGGATCGGAAAGCACACCTGCCTGATCGACAAGGACGGAGGTTCCTGGTTCTTCCTGGGCGAGATCTACGTCGACATCCCGCTGCCGGTCGACGCCCCTGCCAGCGCGCACTGCGGTAGTTGCACCCGCTGCATCGACATCTGCCCGACCGGCGCGATCACCGCGCCGCACCGTCTCGACGCACGCCGCTGCATTTCGTACCTGACCATCGAGCACGACGGCCCGATCCCGCTGGAACTGCGCGCACCTATCGGAAACCGCATTTTCGGCTGCGACGACTGCCAACTGGTCTGTCCATGGAACAAGTTCGCCCGCCGCACCGACGAGCCGGACTTCCGTGCACGCAACGACCTGGACCGCGCAAGCCTCGCCGAACTGTTCGCGTGGAGCGAGGACGAGTTCATGCAACGCACGGAAGGCTCGGCGATCCGCCGCAGCGGGCATGCACGCTGGCTGCGCAACATCGCGGTGGCGCTGGGCAATGCGCCGACATCACCGGAAGTGGTGGCGGCACTGCAGTCGCGTCGTGGACTCGAGGACGCGGTCGTACGCGAGCACGTGGAGTGGGCCTTGGCGCGCCACGGAGTCACGTCCCTGTAGGAGCGGCTTCAGCCGCGAAGGAGTGTTGGCTATCTCACCGGACCGCCATGCGTAACGCGAACCCATTGTAGGAGCGACGCAAGTCGCGATCGCGCACTCGCCGGTAAAGATTGGTCGCGACTTACGTCGCTCCTACTAGGGGAAGATGAGATCGGATTTGGCTGAAGGCTGCCCAGGTTCGCGGCTGAAGCCGCTCCTACAGAGGCAGCGTTTCGGGACTCAACCCCGCAGCCGCCCCACCAGCGCGCGCGTCACCGGGTCATCCGCTTCGCCCTTGCCTTCCAGTGCCGGCAGAAGTCGGCCGGCGACCTGCTTGCCCAGCTCCACGCCGAACTGGTCGAAGGGATTGACGTCCCAGAGCAGCGCCTGCAGGTAGACGCTGTGCTCGAACATGGCCAGCAGCGCGCCCAGTGCACGCGGGGTCAGCGAGTCGAGCAGCCACACGGTGTTGGGACGGTTGCCGGGATATGCCCGGTGCGGGTCGTCGGCGTCCTGGCCGTTGGCCAGGGCCTCCGACTGGGCCAGCAGATGGGCCAGCAGCACGCGCTGGTTTTCCGGGTAGGGGCTGGTCGATCGGGCGATGCCGATGAAGTCGATCGGCACCACCTGCGTGCCCTGGTGCAGCGCCTGGAAGAAGCTGTGCTGGGTGTCGGTACCCACCCCGCCCCACCAGACCGGTACGGTTTCAAGGGCGACGGCACCGCCCCCGAGCGCGGCCGACTTGCCCAGGCTTTCCATCACCAGTTGCTGCAGGTAGGCCGGCAGCAGCCTCAGGCGCTCGTCGTACGGCACCACCGCGTGGCTGCCCAGCCCCAGTCCGTTGCGGTTCCAGACCGCCAGCGCCGCGTGCCATGCGGCGATGTTGCCGCGCACCGGCGTACCCAGCACGTGCGCGTCGAGTTCGGCCGCGCCGGCCAGCAGCGCTTCGAATGCCGGCATTCCCACCGCCAGCGCGATCGGCAGCCCCACCGCCGACCACAGCGAGTAACGCCCGCCGACCCAGTCCCACATGGGCAGGATCCGGTCTTCGGGAATGTCGAAGGCGTCCCGTGCACGCTGTCCGTTCGCCGTCACCGCGAACAGGCGGGCGTCGTCACCCAGCCAGTCGCGCAGGATCGCCCCGTTGAGCAGCGTCTCCTGCGTGCCGAAACTCTTGGAGATCAGCACTGCCGCCGTGTGCGCGGGATCGAGCCCGGCCAGCACGCGCTGCGCGGCACTGCCATCGACATTGGACAGGAAGTGGACCCGGATGCCGGTCGCGGAGGCGTCGCCCGCCAGTGCATCGACCACCAGCCGCGGCCCCAGGTCGGAACCGCCGATGCCGACGCTGACCACGTCGGTGATGTGCGCCGCGCGGATGCGATCAACCAGCGCGGCCATGAGAGAGCGTGCCTGGCGCGCCTGCCCGGCCGCATCACGTGCGGTGGCGGCATCCGACAGGTCGCTGCGCAGCGCCGTGTGCAGCGCCGGACGTGCCTCGGTCGGGTTGACCACCTCGCCGTCGAACAGCGCCTTGATTGACTGCCGTGCGTTCGCCGCGTCCAGCGCGGTGAACATGGCTTCCAGTGCATCACGGTCGATCCGCTCGCGTGCGAAACACGCGTGCAACGGCCCGGCCTGCAGGCTGAAATCGGCAATGCGGTCGGGGTCGCCTGAAACGAGCCCGGTGATGCGGGTGCCGTCCAGTCGCCGCGCGTGGGCGGCCACCGCGTCCTTCAAACCGACGCCCGCCATCGCGGCGTCAGGCGGCCTGCGCGGGGATCGAATGGTTGGTGTGGGTCAGCCGGTTGTCGCGATCGACGTACACCAGGGTCGGCTTGAACCTGGCGGCCTCGGCTTCCTCGCAGGCACCGTAGGCGCAGATGATCACCAGGTCGCCCGGCTGCGCGCAGTGCGCCGCCGCGCCGTTCACCGAGATCACGCCACTGCCTTCCTCGCCACGGATGGCATAGGTCACGAACCGGTGGCCGTTGTTGATGTTGTAGATGTGCACCTGTTCGTACTCGCGGATACCCGAAATATCGAGCAGGCGGCCGTCGATCGCGCACGAGCCCTCGTAATGGAGCTCCGCGTGGGTCACGGTGGCACGGTGGATCTTGGCCTTGAGCAGGTTCAATTGCATGTCTGGCTCCGGTGCGCGGGCACGGGCGTCGGTACGGGAATGGGCAAGTCTATCAGCGCATGGCGCAGCGCAACATGACCTCCGCCAGGCGCGGTCCCTAAGGGCCCGCGCCTGCCCTGCGCGGACCCGGCACCGCTTGGGCGCTTTGGACGTCGAACTCCAGGTTGTCGATCAGCCGGGTCGCCCCCAGGCGGGCCGCGATGAGGGCCACGCGGGGACCCGCGGCATCGCCGGGGACCTCCAGCTGGGGGGTCCGCAGGACCGCGTAGTCCACGTCGAAACCGGCGTCGTGCAGCTGCCGGCGGGCATCGGCCTCCACGTCGGCTGTCGGGGTCCCGGCCTGCGTCGCCTGGCGCATCCACGCAAGGGTCCGGTGGATCTCGGCCGCGACCGGTCTCTGGTCTGGCGTCAGGTACTGGTTGCGGGAACTCATTGCCAGGCCGTCGGCCTCGCGCAGGGTCGCCCCGGCCTCGATCCGTACCGGCATCGCCAGGTCACGCACCAGGTACCGGATGACCGCCAGCTGCTGGTAATCCTTGCGCCCGAACACCGCCACGTCGGGTTGGACCTGGTTGAGCAGCCGCGCGACTACCGTGGCGACGCCGTCGAAGTGGCCCGGCCGGTGTTCGCCCTCCAGCACCCCGGTGATACCCGGCACCCGCACCTGCACCGCAGCGGACGCGCCGTGCGGATACATGGTGTCGAGCGCCGGCATCCACACCGCATCGGCGCCAGCGGCAGCCAACCCCGCGGCGTCGGCCTCGGGGGTCCGCGGGTAGCGGTCGAAATCCTCGCCCGGGCCGAACTGGGTGGGGTTCACGAACACACTCACGACTACCCGCTGCGCGAGCCGGCGGGCGAGCTCGACCAAGGAGAAATGACCGGCGTGCAGGTTGCCCATGGTCGGGACGAAGCCGACCCGCAGGCCTTCGCGCTTCCAACTGGCCACGCGCGTGCGCAGGTCGTCCAGACGGGTGAGGGTTTCAATCATGGGGGCGGGTCTCGCACGCGGCCGCCAGGCCGGTCAGGCGTAGGAGTGCGCTGCGTCCGGGAAATGGCCGCTGCGCACGGCGTCGGCGTAGGCCTCCATCGCCCCTTGCACGGAGCCGCCGTCGGCGAGGAAATCCTTGACGAACTTCGGCCGCCGGTGCCCGCTGCGCAGGCCCAGCATGTCATGCAGGACCAGCACCTGGCCGTCGCACCCGGGACCGGCCCCGATGCCGATGGTCGGGACCGGGCTGTCACGCGTGATCGAGGCCGCCAGGTCCGAGGGCACGCACTCCAGCACCAGCAGGTCGGCCCCGGCGTCGGCCACGGCCAGTGCGTCGTCCTTCAGGCGGCGGGCGGCGTCGGCCTCCCGTCCCTGCACCTTGTAGCCGCCCAGCCGCAGCACCGACTGCGGGGTCAGCCCGAGGTGCGCGCACACCGGCACCTCGCGACTGGACAGGTGGCGGATCGCGTCGAGCTTGTGCGCGGAGGCGCCCTCGAGCTTGACCATCGCCGCCCCGGCCTGCAGCAACTCGATCGACGCCGCCAGCGCGGCCTGGGGCGTTGCATCGGCCTGGTACGGCAGGTCGGCCACCAGCAACGCCCGCGACAGGCCGCGTGCCACGCAGCGCGTGTGGTAGGCCATGTCCGCGACAGTCACCGGGAGCGTGCTGTGGTGCCCCTGTACCACCATGCCGAGGGAGTCACCGACCAGCACCAGGTCGATGCCCGCGGCATCGACCGTGCGGGCAAAGCCGGCGTCATAGCAGGTCAGCATCACCAGCTTGCGGCCGTCGCGCCGGGCCTGCGCCAGCGCCGGGACGGTCCAGGGGGTGTCGCCGGGCGTGGTGGTGTACATCGCCCTAGCCTAGCGCCCGGATGTCGTCGCTGGCTATCGCTGCCAGCGCATCGGCCGCAGGCCCGATGCCGGGGATATCCGCGCCGGGCGCAACCTCCAGCAAGGGCACCAGGGCGAACGCCCGCCGGTGCAGGAGCGGGTGCGGCACGGTCAGGCCCGGGCAGTCGATCCGCTCAGCGCCATACAGAAGCAGGTCCAGGTCCAGGGTCCGGGGACCCCAGCGCTCCGCATCGACGGCGTCGCGGTCGCGGCCGAAGGCGCGTTCGATCTCCAGCAGACCGGCCAGCAACGCCTCGGCCGACAGCGATGTCTCCAGGAGTGCCGCGGCATTCACGAAATCGGCTTGCGCCGTGACGCCCCAGGCCGCGGTCCGGTACAGGGTTGACGCGCTGACCAGCCGCGTGCCCGGCAGCTCATCGAGCGCGAGGAAGGCATGGCGTATCGCGGCCGCAGGGTCGCCCACGTTCCCGCCCAATCCCACGACGCACGCCATCCGATCCGGCGTCGAGCCCCTGGACATCGGCCGTCAGCCGGCCCTGTTGCGACGGCGGCGGCGGCGGCGACGGGGCGCCCCATCCGGATCGAGCTCTTCGTCTTCACCCCCACCGGCATCGCTGCCGGGCAGCGCGCTGGTTGCGGCACCCGGTTGCAGCTGCGCCTCGCGCCAGAACGCGATGTCCTCGGCATGGTCCGGCGACGCGGCTTCACGCAGCGACAGGAAATCGAATGCCGCCCGGAAACGCGGGTGCGACAGCAGCCGCGATACTCGCTTGGGTTGGCGCAGCGAGAAGCGCGTCTGCAGCAGCCAGATTTCCTGCATGGGCAGGGAGAACCGTCGCGGCAGCGCGATCGTTTGCAACTGGTGCACGGTCACGCGGTCAGCGGACCGACGCTGTGCTTCGACCGCGTGCATGCCTTGGGCCTGCAGCGTCGCCAGCGCCCGGCAGTACGCCGGCCACAGCAGCAGCGCGAACAGGAACGCGGGCGATACCGGCTCGTCGTTGGCAACGCGCTCGTCGGTGCCGCGCAGTCCTTCAAGCACCATCGTGCGCAACGCGCCGCTCCGGTTGGCCGCCATGGCCTGGGCGGATTCGGGAAACAGCACCTCCAGCAGGCGGTGGCGCTCGAGCCGCAGGAAACTCTCCTGCGCATGGCCGGACAGGAACAGCTTGAGGCACTCCTCGAACAGCCGTGCCGGCGCGGCCTCGCGCAACAGCCCGGCCAGGCGCGGGAGCGGCTCGGCCGTCGCGGCCTCGATCTCGAAATCCAGCTTCGCGGCCAGGCGCACCGCGCGCAACATCCGCACCGGGTCCTCGCGATAGCGGGTTTCGGGGTCTCCGATCAGGCGCATCAGCCGGTTCTGCGCGTCTTCGAACCCGCCCACGTAGTCGCGCACCGAGAAATCCTCGATCGCGTAGTACAGCGCGTTGACGGTGAAATCGCGGCGGATCGCGTCGTCCTCGATCGAGCCGTACACGTTGTCGCGCAGCAACCGGCCCCCGTCGTGGACCTCGCGGTCACCGCTGCCGTCGTCGACATTGGCGCGGAAGGTGGCGACCTCGATGATCTCGCGGCCGAACACGACATGCGCCAGGCGGAAACGCCGACCGATCAGGCGGCAGTTCCGGAACAGCTGCCGCACCTGGTCGGGCGTGGCGTCGGTGGCCAGGTCGAAATCCTTGGGATGCCCGCCGACGATCAGGTCGCGGACCGCACCTCCGACCAGGTAAGCCGCAAAGCCCGAATCACGCAGGCGGTACAACACCCGCAGCGCGCTGGAGCTGATGTCCTTGCGGGAAACGGCGTGGGCGTCGCGAGGGATGACCCGAAGCTCGGGCACTGGAATGGAGGCGTTTTCGGATCGCATCTGGCGGCCTGGCCGCACCCTTGAATGAGTAGTAGAAAAAGCCGTTGCCGGCGACAACGGAGCCCCCTATACTAGCAGGCCGCGCCGTGCTGGACGCCGTTGCGGAACATTGCTCCCTTCGTCTAGAGGCCTAGGACGTGGCCCTCTCAAGGCTAAAACACGAGTTCGAATCTCGTAGGGAGCGCCAATTCGAAAGCCCGCGCAGCAATGCGCGGGCTTTCTGCTTTTCGGCGCCGGCCAATGGCTGCCTGAGGGTCGGGGCGCGCGCCCGATGCGGGTGCGGCCTTGGGACTACCCGCGCCGACTCGCTAAACTAACGCGCTCGTCCCCGGGATCGAATTCCATGCCCTTCGTCGTCACCGAGAACTGCATCAAGTGCAAGTACACCGACTGCGTCGAGGTGTGCCCGGTCGACTGCTTCCACGAGGGCCCGAACTTCCTGGTGATCGATCCGGACGAGTGCATCGACTGCACGCTCTGCGAGCCCGAATGCCCGATCAATGCGATCTATCCCGAGGACGACGTCCCGGCGGGGCAGGAAGTGTTCGTGGCGCTCAATGCCGAGCTGGCCCCGCAGTGGCCGGTGATCACCGCGCGCAAGGACGGGCTGCCCGACGCCAAGGAGTGGGAAGGCAAGCCCGACAAGCTCAAGTTGCTGGAGCGCTGATGCAGTCACGTCGCGGCCGAGCGGTCGATGACGGGGAAGCAGGAAAGAAAACGGGCGCCCTCGGCGCCCGTTTCCCGTTGGGATGCGGCGATCGCGGTCAGTTGCCGCCGATCGCTGCCCGCAGTGCCTCGATCAACCTGGCCGGCGCGCCGCCGGTTGCGGGCATGCCGCGCGGATCGACCGCGGATACGTAGGCGCCCGCCTGGACTTCGCTGACGCGCACCAGGAAGTTCGACCCCTCGTAATTGACGTCATAGGCGCCCAGCAATTCAGCGCGACTGGCGATCTCGACGCCTTCTATCCCGACCAACAGTTCCCCCACGCGTGCGTAGACGGCGTCGCGCGTGCCCGACGTCGTGAAGCCCTGTGCCTGCGACGCGGACGCGGACGTTGCGGTCGGCGCCTGGGTGGCGATCGCCTGGCCCGATGCGGTGACCGATCCCTGGGTCGACCCGGCACCGGTGGTACGCGGCAGGTCAAGGTCGGGCGGGACTTCCAGCGGGCGCGACTGCGCCGACTGGGCGTACAGCTCGTCTGTCTTGCGGAACCAGCTGCACCCGGAGGTCGCCACCAGGGTTGCGGCGAGGGCCGCTGCAACGGCGAAGTTGAGACGGCGGGAGCGATGTGGCGTGGGGGACATGGGATCTCCTGGGTTCAAGCCGCGAGTTCGCCGCGGGATTCGTGTTCGAGGGTACCGATCAGGGCCAGCGTTGCCGCGGCCGCGGCCTGGTGGACGGGGCTGAGCGGCGTCAGCGGCCGGCGCAGGCCATGGCCGATGCCCTGGAGCGCAAGCAGCGCCTTGACCGGGATGGGATTGGGTTCCACGCCGAGGAAGTCTGCGACGGGTCGCAGGCGGGCGTCGAGCGCCCCGGCCGCATCCGCCTTGCCCGCAAGCGCCAGGTTGCACAGGCGTCGGAAAGAGGCCGGCAGGACGTTGGAAGCCACCGAGATCACGCCATCGGCGCCAGCGAGCATCGCCCGGCACGCGGTCGGGTCGTCGCCGCTCAGCAGCACGAAGCCGGCATCGCGCAGGCACAGCAGCGCCTCCATGCGCTCCGGCTCCGACACGGCTTCCTTCAGCCCGACGATGCGTCCGTGACCTGCCAGCTCGGCCACCGTCTCGGGGACAAGGTCGACGCCGGTCCGGCCGGGCACGTTGTAGAGCATCACCGGCAGGGCACCGTCGTCTGCGACGGCGCGGTAATGCGCCACCAGCCCGGCCTGGGTGGGGCGCACGTAGGGTGGCGTCACGACCAACGCCACGTCGGCGCCCAGGGCGGCCGCGCGGCGGGTCTGCTCGATGGTTTTAGCGGTGTTGGACATGCCCGTGCCGACAAGCACCGGCACGCGGCCGGCCACGTACTCCACTGCGGTGCGCAGCAGGGTGTCGAACTCGATGTCGTAGAGCGCCGCCGCTTCGCCGGTGGAGCCGGCAACCACCACCGCCTGCGTTCCGGCGTCCAGTTGCGCGGCCAACAGCCGGCGCCAGGCGTCGATATCGAGCTCGCCGGCCACGTTGAACGGGGTCGCCAGGGCGGTAATGCTGCCGGAAATTCGCAAGAGCGGGCCTCTGCGTGGAGCGTGGGAGGGGGGCGGGGGCGGAAACCGGCCCCGCGGGGACAGCGACGCGGACGTCGCGCAGGGCCAGGGTGCGGGGCCCGATGTTACTTGCGGCGTGAAAGCGGCGGCAAGTATGCTGGCCATGCACGGCAACCCCTTCACGGGGCCGTTCATTCCCGGAGCCGGTCCCGGCTTCGGTTGTTCCGCACCCACCGCAGGCGCCGCCTTGACCGATTCCGCTTCCCGGCCGTCGCCGAACGAAAACCACCTGCTGATCAATGCGTACACGACGCATCCGGAATCCCCGCTGCTGTCGGTGACCCGGCGCATCAGCGACAGCGGCTGCAACCTGGCCGACGCGCGCCTGTCCACGGTGGGCCGCGACGTGTCAGTAACGGCGCTGGCAGTGGGCTCGTGGGACGCGGTCGCCAAGCTCGAGGCCATGCTGACCCGGCTGGAGCGCGAGGAAGGCCTGAAGCTGATCTGGTACCGCACCGGCGCCAAGCAGGTGCAGTCCAACCTGCTCCCCTACATCGTCGAAGTGGTGGCCAGCGACAAGCCCGGCATCCTTTTCCAGCTGGCGGATTTCTTCGACCGCCAGGGCATCACCATCGAAAGCCTCCACTGCTCCCGATACCGCGCGATGCAGACGGGCGCGGACATGTTCTCCGCGCAGGTCACCATCGGAGTGCCGGCGAACATGCACATCGCCGCGCTTCGCGACGACTTCCTGGAGTTCTGCGACCACCTGAACCTCGATGCCATCATGGACCCGATGAAGTTCTGAGGACGCACTGCATGCCCGATACCGGCGACACCGTACCTGCCGATCTCGCGCTGGAGCTCTCCAGCGGCAACACCGCCACGCTGGGCGACTATGCCGGCCAGTGGCTGGTGCTCTACTTCTACCCCAAGGACAGCACGCCGGGTTGCACCACCGAGGGCAACGATTTCAATGCGTTGCTGCCGAAGTTCCGCAAGCTCGGCGCGGCAGTGCTTGGCGTTTCACGCGACTCGGTGAAGTCCCACCAGAACTTCCGTGAGAAGCAGGCCTTCGAGTTCGACCTGGTCAGCGACAGGAGCGAAGCGGTCTGCAACGCCTTCGGCGTGATCAAGGAAAAGAACATGTACGGCCGCAAGGTCATGGGCATCGAGCGCAGCACCTTCCTGATCAGCCCGGACGGTGTCATCACCCGGACATGGCGGCCGGTGAAGGTCCCCGGCCATGCCCAGGCCGTGCTGGACGAACTCAAGGCCGCCGCCACCCAGTGATACGCCCCTCGCACGCATGCGTCGCCACCCCGGCCTCCGGGACAGTGGCGACGCTTTGCCGTGCGCAACCGTTACTCCCCGCCGCCATACCCATTCCCGACCGGAGCTCTCGATGACCAAAGGCAAGCGCCTCTACGTGCTGGACACCAACGTCCTCATGCACGACCCGACCGCGCTGTTCAAGTTCGAGGAACATGATGTCTACCTGCCGATGCAGGTGATCGAAGAGCTGGACAACGGCAAGAAGGGCACGTCAGAGGCCAGTCGAAATGCACGCCAGGTCAGCCGCTTCCTCAACGAGCTGATCGAGGACCAGGGCACCGGCAGCATCCGCGATGGCATCACCCTTAGCCGGCCGCAGGGCCTGCAGCTGCGGGGCGTACAGAGCATCGGCAAGCTGCGGTTCCAGACCGGTGACTTCGACGCCGGGCGGCACTTCGGGGCGGCGGTACCCGACAACCACATCCTGGGCGCGGTGCTGGCATTGAAGGAGTCCGAGCCTGGCGCCCCGGTGGTGCTGGTGTCCAAGGACATCAACCTGAGGATCAAGGCGTCGATCGCCGGCATCGAGTCGGAGGACTACGAGAACGACCGGGCGCTGGACGATTTCAGCCTGCTCTACACCGGGGCCACGGCCCTGCCGGAGGACTTCTGGCAGCGACACGGCAAGGACCTCAAGTCGTGGACCGACAAGGGCCGCACCTTCTACGAGATCGGCCGTGGCGATGGCGAGGACGACTGGTACCCGAACCAGTTCCTGTACCTGCCGGGCGACGACGAGTCGCAATTGAAGGTCGCGCGGGTGGGTGACGACAAGGTCACCCTGCAGATCGTCGACGACTACCACCACAGCCAGCATGCGGTTTGGGGCATCAACGCCCGCAACCGCGAACAGAACTTCGCGCTCAATGCGCTGATGGATCCGGAGATCGACTTCGTCACCCTGCTGGGCACTGCGGGTACCGGCAAGACGCTGCTCGCCCTGGCCGCGGGCCTGGCCCAGACCATGGACCAGCAGCGCTACCGCGAAATCATCATGACCCGTGCCACGGTCAGCGTCGGCGAGGACATCGGCTTCCTGCCCGGCACCGAGGAGGAAAAGATGACGCCGTGGATGGGTGCGCTCACCGACAACCTGGAGGTGTTGACGCACAACCAGGAAGGCGGGAGCTGGGGGCGCGCGGCCACCAACGACCTGCTTGCCTCGCGCATCAAGATCCGCTCGATGAACTTCATGCGCGGGCGCACGTTCCTGAGCCGCTACCTGATCCTGGACGAAGCCCAGAACCTGTCGCCCAAGCAGATGAAGACATTGGTGACCCGCGCCGGGCCGGGCACCAAGATCATCTGCCTGGGCAACGTGGAGCAGATCGACACGCCCTACCTCACCGAGACCACGTCGGGACTGACCTACGCGGTGGACCGCTTCAAGCACTGGCCGCACAGCGCCCACGTCACCCTGCGCCGGGGCGAGCGCTCGCGCCTGGCCGATTACGCGTCCGAGGTGCTCTGACCTTCGGGCCGACAGGAGCGGCTTCAGCCGCAATCGGACGGACGGTAATCGTCTTGGTGCCGATTGCGACTGGAGCCACTCCGAGAGGCGTTGCACGCGCAGGGCGGGCAGTGTGGAAACGCGGGACAATGCCGCCATGACACCGCCCGATACCCGAACCCGCTGCGCCCTCACGATCGCCGGCTCGGACTCCGGCGGTGGCGCCGGCATCCAGGCCGACCTGAAGACTTTCGCCGCCCACGGCGTACACGGCCTGTCTGCGGTCGCCGCGCTGACAGCGCAGCACACGCGCGGCGTCACCGCTGTCCATGTCCCGCCCGTGGAGATGCTGCGCGCGCAGATCGAAGCGTGCTTCGAGGACTTCCGCATCGGCACGGTCAAGCTGGGCATGCTGGCCAACGCCGAAACGATCCATGCCGTGGCCGATGCACTGGACCGGCACCGCCCGGACCACGTCGTGCTGGATCCGGTGATGGTCGCTACCTCCGGTGCGCGCCTGCTGGAGCCCGACGCACTGGATGCCCTGCGCAGCCGGTTGCTGCCCATCGCGACAGTCCTCACCCCCAACATCCCCGAGGCCGAACTGCTCCTGGGCCACGGCATCGCGGACGGGGCCGCCGCCCGACGCGCGTTGCACGAGCTCCGCGACAACGGTGCACGCTCGGTGCTGCTGAAGGGCGGACACCTCGACGAAGGCGCGTCGGTCATCGATCGACTGCTCGACGAGACGGGCGAGGCCGACTTCATGCATGAGCGCCTGGCGCTGGACGGCCATGGCACCGGCTGCACACTGGCATCGGCAATCGCAGCCAACCTGTGCAGGGGAATCGGCTTGCGCGAGGCCTGCCAGGAGGCGACCGGCTTTGTCGCCCGCGCGCTCGCACTGGGCTACCGCCCCGGGCGTTCGCAGGTGGTCGTGCTGGATCACTTCGGAGCGGCGCGACCGTGAGCATCGACACCGAACAGATCGCCCTGGAAACCGGTAGCGGGCACCGCTTTTCACTACTGGCCACCCTGCCCCGCGCGCCGACTGCCGCGGTCCTGTGGCTGCCTGCACTGGGTGTCGCCGCGCGCCACTACCAGCCTTTTGCCGGTGCATTGGCGCGGCACGGGGTCGCGACGTTCCTGCACGAGTGGCGGGGCCACGGCACCAGCTCGATTCGTGCGGGCAAGGGTTGCGACTGGGGGTACCGGGAACTGCTGGCCGAAGACCTTCCCGCGAGCGAAGCCGCGCTCAGGCGGCGACTACCCGGCCTGCAACGCATCGTGGGCGGCCACAGCCTGGGTGGGCAACTGGCGTGCTGCCACCTGGGCCTCTCGCCCGACGCCGCCGACCGGCTCTGGCTCGTAGCCAGCGGGGCACCGTACTGGCGGGCATTCCCCGCGCCGATCCGGCATGGCCTGCCCCTCGCCTATCGCCTGTTGCCCTGGCTGGCCCGGCGTTTCGGCGCCCTGCCTGGACGCCGCATCGGGTTTGGCGGGCAGGAGGCTCCGGGGGTCATGGCCGACTGGGCGGCCACTGCGCTCAGTGGAACGTACGTGGCACCTGGTATCGACGCCGACCTGGAACAGGCCATGGCGGACGCCGCACCGAGCGTGCGCGCCGTGGTGCTGGAGGACGACTGGCTCGCGCCGCGATCATCGCTGGACTTCCTGCTCGCGAAGCTGCCCAAGGCACTGGTGCAGGCACGTTCGATGGACGCCGGGCACGTCGAGGCGCGGGCCGATCACTTCGCCTGGATGCGTTCGCCCGAGGCGGTGGCGAAGTGGCTGTGCGCCGAAACCGGCGAGGACGCCGCTACTCCCTCTACGACGCCGGGCCGCTGAGACGCAGCACAGCGGGAAAGATGGACCTCCCCGGCGCAGCGGCGTGCCGCAGCTCGCAACGCGGGCAAGAAAAAAGCCGGCGATATGCTCGCCGGCTTTCTTCTTTGCAAATGGCGCGCCCGGAAGGATTCGAACCTCCGACCCCCAAGTTCGTAGCCTGGTGCTCTATCCAGCTGAGCTACGGGCGCGTAGTCGGAGAATTATGGCGACGGGACGTGATGCCGTCAAACATTTTCCTCCAAGTTCCGACTCGTCCACCGTGCCTTGCAACGTGTTCCGAAAGGCCGGTTTCATGCCGCTGCAGCGCGGCGCTGTAACTGGCGGAGAGTGAGGGATTCGAACCCTCGATAGAGCTATAAACCCTATACTCCCTTAGCAGGGGAGCCCCTTCAGCCACTCGGGCAACTCTCCGCGGCACATCCAACTTCGTGCGGGCGGGAAGCATACCGGCTCACCCCACGCGCGGCAAACCTTTCCTCAGCCCGCGGCATCCTTGCTGTCTTCGGCCTGAGCGTCGCCGCCCTGCGCGTCGCCGCGCTGGATGCGCTGGTAGATTTCTTCACGGTGCACGGCCACGTCCTTGGGCGCGGTGATGCCGATACGGACCTGGTTGCCCTTGACGCCGAGCACGGTGACGGTCACCGAGTCGCCGATCATCAGGGTCTCACCGACGCGTCGCGTCAGGATAAGCATGGGTAGTTCTCCTCGGTCGGCCGCTCGTGGGCCGACGATTGCGCCCCGGCACGAAGGCGCTTCCAGTGATTGAGCAAACGGCTATTATTGTACGCCAGTGAACGGGCCACAAGCGGCGCGCCCCATGGAATGCAGCGTGTCAGGTCAGGCGATGTTCAACCCACGAAGCCACGCCCGCGAGGGCCTCGCGAAGGGCCGGGCCGTCCTCGCCGCCTCCCTGCGCCATGTCCGGGCGTCCGCCGCCCCTGCCGTTGATCTGGGCCGCAACGTGCCCCAGTAGGTCCCCGGCCTTGACCTTGCCGGAGGCCGCGCCACTGACCCCAGCCACCAGCGCGGCCTTCCCGCCCTCCACCCCGGCCAGGATGATCACCGTGTCGCCCAGCTGCTGCTTGAGGCGGTCCACCGCATCGCGCAGTGCCTTGGCGTCGAACCCTTCCAGTCGGCTCGCCAGCACCTTGATCCCCGCCACCTCCTTCGCCGCGGCCCCGAGGTCGGCGGTCGCGCCACTGGCGGCCCTGGCCTTCAGTGACTCCAGCTCGCGCTCCAGCTTCTTCTGGCGCTCCAGCACGGTACGCAGTTTGTCTACGACCTCGGCCGAAGGTGCGCCCAGGAGCTGGGCGGCTTCGCCCAGCTGTCGCTCCTGCTGGGCGATGTAGGCCAGCGCGCCCTGCCCGGTCAGCGCCTCGATCCGGCGGACCCCTGCCGAGACACCGCTTTCGGACACGATCTTGAAAACGCCGATGTCGCCCGTCCGGGTGACGTGTGTGCCGCCGCAGAGTTCTGTCGACGTGCCGCCCATGCGCAGCACCCGCACCTGGTCGCCGTACTTCTCGCCAAACAGGGCCAGGGCGCCGAAATCCAGCGCTTCCTGCATGCCCATGTTGTGGATTTCCGCGGCGTGGTTGCCGCGGATCTCGGCGTTGACGCGGTGTTCGATCTCGGCGAGCTCCGCGGCCGTGACGGGCTGGAAATGGGAGAAGTCGAAACGCAGCCGCTCGGGCGCCACCAACGAGCCCTTCTGCACCACGTGCTCACCCAGTACTTCACGCAGGGCGGAATGCAGCAGGTGGGTGCCCGAGTGGTTGAGTACCGTGCAGGCCCGGCGCGCCTCGTCGACGTCACCCAGCACCCGGTCGCCACGACGCAGCGTACCCGCCGATACCGTCCCCAGGTGGCCGTGGAACTGGCCGGCGACCTTGACCGTGTCGCTGACCTGGAAGCGCATGCCGGCCTGGTCGAGTTCGCCGGAATCGCCTACCTGGCCGCCACTCTCGGCATAGAACGGGGTGCGGTCGAGGATCACCAAGCCCACGTCGCCCGCCTCCAGCAGCTCGACCGGGCGGCCATCGCGCAGCAGTGCAACGACTTCAAGCCCACCCTCGCTGAGGCGTTCGTAGCCCAGGAACTGCGTGGGCGGCAGGTGTGCCGCCAGCTCGGCCGGGAGGGTGGCGGTGTTTCCGAACTTGCCGGCTGCACGCGCGGCTTCACGCTGCCGCGCCATCGCCGCGTCGAAGCCGGCCATGTCGACCGTCAGCCCCCGCTCCCGCGCGATGTCTGCCGTCAGGTCGACCGGGAATCCGTAGGTGTCGTAGAGCCGGAACGCCTCGTCGCCGGGGATGGTCCCCTGGATCCGCGCCGCGACCTCGTCGAAGATCCGCATGCCCGAGTCGAGCGTCTCGGCGAAACGTTCTTCTTCGGCCCGGAGGGCGCGTTCCACGAACTCCTGCTTGGCAGCCAGCTCCGGATACGCCTGGCCCATCACCTCTACCAGCACCGGCACCAGCCGGTGGAAGAACGGCTCCTTTTGGCCCAGCATCCAGCCGTGCCGGAGGGCGCGTCGGATGATCCGCCGCAGGACGTAGCCACGACCCTCGTTGGAGGGCAGCACGCCGTCCACGATCAGGAATGCGCAGGCGCGGATGTGGTCGGCGATGACCCGCAGGGACTTGTTGCCCCGGTCCGCGGTACCGGTGGCATCGGCCGCCGCAGCGATCAGGCGTTGGAACAGGTCGATCTCGTAGTTGCCGTGCACGCCCTGCAGGACGGCGGCGATCCGCTCCAGGCCCATGCCGGTGTCCACGCACGGCGCCGGCAACGGCGCGAGCGTGCCGTCGGGCTGGCGGTCGAACTGCATGAACACCAGGTTCCATATCTCGATGAACCGGTCACCATCCTCGTCCGGCGAGCCCGGGGGCCCCCCAGCGATGTGCTCGCCGTGGTCGTAGAAAATTTCCGTGCAGGGGCCGCAAGGGCCGGTGTCGGCCATCTGCCAGAAGTTGTCCGACGCGTAAGGGGCGCCCTTGTTGTCGCCGATCCGGATGATGCGCGACTCCGGCACCCCCACCTGGTCGCGCCAGATGCGATGGGCCTCGTCGTCGGTCTGGTAGACGGTCACCGTCAGGCGCTCCGGCGGCAGCTTCCAGACTTCGGTCAGCAGCTGCCACGCCCACTTGATGGCGTCTTCCTTGAAGTAGTCCCCGAAGGACCAGTTGCCCAGCATCTCGAAAAACGTGTGGTGGCGCGCGGTGTAGCCAACCTGGTCGAGGTCGTTGTGCTTGCCTCCCGCGCGCAGGCAGCGCTGTACGTCCGCTGCGCGCACGTATCCGGGCTTCTCGCTGCCCAGGAACACGTTCTTGAACTGCACCATCCCCGAGTTGGTGAACAGCAGGGTCGGGTCGTTGGCCGGCACGAGGGGTGCCGAGGGCACGATGGTGTGGGACTTGTCGCGGAAGAACTCGATGAAGTCGCGACGGACGTCGTTGGTCGTTTTCATGCCGGGTACGCAGATCGGGGGACGGGGCAGATCGACGCCCGCCGGGACTCCCAACGTGGGGCCCCCGGGCGGCAGCGTCAACCGGGAAGCCGGCAAGCCTAACAGGCCGTACGCCCGGCCGTGACTGACCTGAACCCCGAGCGTCGCGGCTTTCCGGAGCCCGTTCGTTCCAGAGGCGGGGACAGCTAGGCGACGTCGTCCGGATCGAACCTGCTGACGCTACGGATGATGTCGCCAGGGAACCCGCGACGGGCCAGCAGGTCGGCCACCTTGCGGCGCCATGCCAGGTCGTCACGGGGAGGTCCGCAGCGACGGCGGGCCAGGTCACGGGCCTGCTCGGCCCAGTTGCCGTCGAACGTCGCCATCGCCGTCTCGACGGCCTCACCGCCCAGTCCGTGGGTGCCGAGTTCGGCGCGCACGTGGATCGGCCCGTATCCATTCGCCGCCCGGCTTCGCACCACGCTCTCGGCGAATCGGGCGTCATCCTGCCAGCCGGCCTCTGCAAGTCGATCGACCGCATCGCGGACCTCGACGGGGTCCAATCCACGCGCCAGCAGTTTGCGAGTCAGCTCGCGGGCCGAGTGTTCGCGCCTCACCAGCAGGGCCAACGCACGCTGGGTCGTGGTGGCCGCTGGGCGGTGGCCGCGCCGCGGGCGCCCAGCGGGCCCGGGAGCAGCCGTGCCACCGTCCGGGAACAACCCGGCAGATTCCCCATCGGCATCGGCGACGCCTTGGGGGACTCCAGTGGGGCCGTTCGCGTGACCGGCATCCACATCGATCGACGGCGACTCGCTCGTCCCGCGGTCACCACCCGGGGCGCATTGCGCCCCGGGGATTGACGAATGGCTTCGTGTCATCGGTCACCGGGCCCGGAAGCTCACTCCTCCGCGTCGTCGCCGTCGGCTTCCTCGCGGCTGGCTTCTGCGGGAACGAACTGCTCGCGCAGCGCAGCCTCCAGCCGCTGGGTCACCTGGGGATTCTCGCGGAGGTACTGGCGGGCGTTCTCCTTGCCCTGTCCGATGCGCTCCTCGCCGATGCTGTACCAGGCGCCAGCCTTCTGCACCAGCTTGGCCTCCACGCCCATTTCGATCAGTTCACCCTCGCGCGAGATGCCCTGGCCGTAAAGGATCTCGGTGATGACCTGCTTGAAGGGGGGGGCCATCTTGTTCTTGACGACCTTGATCTTGGTCTGGTTGCCAATGATCTCCTCGCCCTTCTTGATCGCACCGATGCGGCGGATGTCCAGGCGAACCGAGGCATAGAACTTCAGCGCATTGCCACCCGTGGTGGTCTCGGGACTCTGGCCCGGCATCATGATGCCGATCTTGTGGCGCAACTGGTTGATGAAGATCACCAGGCAGTTGGATCGCTTGATGTTGCCCGTCAGCTTGCGCAGCGCCTGGCTCATCAGGCGCGCCTGCAGGCCCGGCAACTGGTCGCCCATCTCGCCCTCGATTTCGGCGCGGGGGGTCAGCGCGGCGACCGAGTCGATCACCACCATGTCGACCGCGTTGGATCGCACCAGCATGTCGGCGATCTCCAGCGCCTGCTCGCCGGTGTCGGGCTGCGACAGCAGCAGGTCATCGACGTTGACCCCCAGCTTGCCCGCGTAGATGGGATCCAGCGCATGCTCGGCATCGATGAAGGCCGCGGTGCCGCCCGTCTTCTGGCACTCGGCGATGGCCTGCAGCGTAAGGGTGGTCTTGCCCGAGGACTCCGGGCCGTAGATCTCGACCACGCGGCCCTTTGGCAGGCCGCCGATCCCCAACGCGATGTCCAGCATCAGGGAACCGGTACCGATCACCTCGGCTGCCTCCACCACGCGGTCGCCCATGCGCATCACCGAGCCCTTGCCGAACTGCTTCTCGATCTGGCCCAGTGCGGCGGAAAGTGCGCGCTTCTTGTTCTCGTCCATCTTGGATTCCTTGGGTGGCATGGGGATTGGGGGCACTCTAGGTGGATGTGGTCGCACGGGCTGCGACCCGCGACGGCACCGTAGCTCGCGATCGCAGGGCCCGGCAGTGGAAAGATTCGGGGACTGGCGTCGGAAAACCCCGCACCGGGATGACGGTGGGTGCGGGCAAGCGCGCCCGGCTCAACGGTTGGGCCTCACCAGTCCGCAGTACAGCCCTTCGATGGCGAAGTCCTGGTCCGGCAGCACGTCGATGGGCGCGTAGTCGGGATTGCGCGGCAGCAGGCGGATTCGCTCGGCGCCAATCTTGAGCAGCTTGACGGTGATCTCGTCATCGATCCGGGCCACCACGATCTGGCCCGAGCGCGCATCGCGTGTACGGTGCACGCCGATCAGGTCGCCATCGAAAATGCCCTCGTCACGCATCGAATCGCCCTGCACCTTCAACAGGTAGTCCGGTGCAGGCGAAAAGAACACCCGGTCCAGCAGCACGTAATCGTCAGAGCCGATATCCGCCCCGATCGGGGCGCCCGCGGCCACGCGACCGAGCACCGGCAGCCGCAGGGCATCGCCGTCGACGGGCGCCTGGGCGGGCAGCCCGGCGGAAGAGGACGCGTCCACCAGCAACCGGATGCCGCGGGCACGACCGGGCCGGCGTTCAATCGCCCCGGCCCGCTCAAGGGCTTCAAGGTGGTACTGCGCCGCGCGGACGCTGTTGAAACCCATCGCGCGGGCGATCTCGGTCTGCGAAGGCGGCACGCCCTCGGACTCGATGCGCTCGGCGATCAGCCCTAGGATGTTGCGCTGGGTGTCTGTCAGGTCCATTGGTAGCAATACTACTAACAGCCCGCCACGGATTGCAACCCCGATACCGCGCCTTCCCAGGGCGTGTCAGCCCATCAGCTCGACGAGCCCGTGCAGCGCGGCAGCGACGGTCTGGCGTCGGATCGCCTCGCGGTCCCCGTCGAAATGGAACACGAGGGCCGTGGGATATCCGCCGCGGCGCTTCCACGCGATCCAGACAGTCCCGACCGGCTTGTCGTCGGTCCCGCCGCCCGGCCCCGCGATGCCGGTGACGGCCACGGCGATCGTCGCGCCCGAGTGCACCAGCGCCCCGGACACCATCTCGATCGCGGTTTCACGGCTGACCGCACCATGCTCCTCGAGGGTGTGCGGACTGACCCCCAGCATGGCCTGCTTGGCCTCGTAGCTGTAGGCCGCCATGCCGCAATCGAACCAGCCCGAGGAGCCGGCCACGTCGGTCAGGGTCTTGGCGATCCAGCCGGCCGTGCAGCTCTCGGCGGTGACCAGCCGCTGGTGGTGCTGGAGGGCCGCCGTGGCGACACGCTCGGCCTGCGCCTGCAGCGCGCTGTCGGATACGTCGTTGCTCATGCACCGCACTATAGCGAAGCGCCCGGCCGTTTCCGGTCGGGCGCTTGCCATGGTCCAGCCCTGGAGCGAGCCCACCTCGGTTCGGGAGCCTTCCCGGCGGAGGTCGGACCCGGGCCGGGCTTACCCGGCCTGCCCCGGCCTGCTCAGTACGCCACGCGCAACGTCACGCCGTAGGTGGCGGGCGCCCCCGGGAAGGCGTTGTAGGAGTTGAACGGGTGGCCGGGGACGGGCGAGACGTTCTGCAGCGGGGCGTCGAAACCGACCTGGAAGTATTCCTCGTCGGTGATGTTCTGCCCCCACAGCTCGACCATCCAGCTGCGGTCGCGGGCACCAAAGCCGAGCCGCGCGTTGACCACCGTGTACGCCTCCTGGACCTTCTCCACGTCCAGGTCCGAACCGGTGTTGAACTCGGACATGTACTTGGCGCCAAGGTTGAAGCGCCCGACAAGGTCATTGCCGAAGCGCCACTCGTAGGTCAGCGCACCTGAGGTCGACCAGAGCGGCGCGAAGCTCACCCGGCTACCCGGCAGCTTGTAGAGCGCACCGGCGGGGGCGACGAAGTCCGCGCCCGGTATCTCGTCGCCGTAGCGGGTGTCGGCATAGGTCACGCCACCCTGGAACGAGAGGCCGTCGAAACCGGTGCTCCACATCACCTCGGCATCGACGCCCTGCGAGACCACTTCCGGGATGGACCGCACCACGAAGCTGGTGCCCAGGAAGCTGTTGAGCTGGAAGTCCTCGTAGGTCTGGTGGAAAAGGGTGGCGTTGACGAGCAGGTTACCGCCGGCCCACGTGGTCTTGGCACCCAGTTCGAAGCTGTTGACGAACTCGCCCGGGAAGGAGGTGTCGGCGACCGGCACGATGCCGGCGGTACCGCTGGACAGGCCGGTGTTTGACTGCACGCGGTCCAGGTTGAAACCGCCGGCCTTGTAGCCGCGGGCGGCGGAGGCATAGGTCATCCAGGTGTCGTTCCAGCGGTAGGCCGCCTTGACCGTGCCGGACCACTCCTTCTCATCGCGCTCCTGGCGGGTGGCGCGGCCGTTGTGCAGCGGGTTGGCCCAGGGCAGGCAGCCGAAGCCGATGACCTGCGGGATCACGCTCGGCAGCGCCTGCACCGGAACCCCGCGGGAGATCAGCGCCTGCGCGATGCGGGCCTGGCCGGCGGGCGACAGCATCGCCGCGCAGCCCGGGCTCCCATTGGGGTTGGTGTAGGCCGAGTCGAGCGACTTGTCCTCGCTGGTGTAGCGCAGGCCGAGGGTCAGGTCGAGCGCGTCGGTGGCATGCCAGGTG
The DNA here is from genome assembly GCF_046600715.1 of Novilysobacter viscosus. NCBI lineage: Bacteria > Pseudomonadati > Pseudomonadota > Gammaproteobacteria > Lysobacterales > Lysobacteraceae > Novilysobacter > Novilysobacter viscosus. The sequence goes on along the minus strand of NZ_JBJMAV010000001.1, from coordinate 44,413 downwards.
TTGTTGGTGAAGAACGCCAGGCTCTTGGCGTTCTGCCGGTAGGTGTCGTCTGCGGCAAAGCCGGCGAACACGGTGCCGGGCGCCCGTCCGGTCGCGTCGGCGAGGAACAGCGGCGCGTCGGGTCGCTGCCCCAGCGCGGGGTTGACCAGCGACAGCAGCGCGATCGAGAGATATGGTTCGTACGCCCCGCCGATGCGGTAGGTCTCGTTGCGGTTGAGGTCCTCGTCGGAATAGAACGCGCCCACCATCCAGTCGATGGTGTCGGTCGCGCCCGTCAGGCGGAACTCCTGGGTGGTGGTTTCGAACGCGGTCAATGACTCGTCGCGCTCGCCGTTGCGGAACAACAGGTCGGCGCTGCTGAAGTCGAAGTCCAGGCCGTTGATCGACTCCCACTCGCGATAGGCGGAAACCGAGGTCAGGACCGCATCGCCGAACCACGGCGAGATCCAGTTGGTCTCCATCGAGATGCCCTTGTCCTTGATGTCCTGGGCGGTGCTCCGGTTGCTCCAGGCCACCCGGGCAAAGGGATCGGCGACCGGGGCGACGCCCTCGTCCGGCGACAGCGCATCGATGATCGCCGCCGTGCCACCGCGCACCACGGTGACGCCAGTGCAGCAGTTCTCCTCGCGGCTGGTGTAATCGGCGATGAAGTTGATGTCCAGGGTGTCGGTGGGCTCCAGCAGCAACTGGCCGCGCAGAGAATGGAAGTTCTGGTCGTAGTCCTCGTCCTCGCGGCGAGGGCCGCCACCGGTGCGCACGTCCATGAACCCGTCACGCTTGCGCTTGGCGGCGTAGAGGCGGAACGCCGCGTTGTCACCGATGGGAGCGTTGAGCGAGCCGGCCACGCCCAGGGCGTTGTAGTTGCCGACGGTGAGCTCACCCTCCACTCGGGTGGTGTAGTCGGGCCGCTTGGTGATCACGTTGATCACGCCGGCCGAGGTGTTCTTGCCGAACACGGTGCCCTGCGGACCCTTGAGCACCTCGATCCGCTCGATCTCGCCCAGGTCGCCGAAGCCCACGCCGTTGCGGGGCCGGTACACGCCGTCAATCACCACGCCCACCGAGGACTCCAGGCCCGCGTTGTCACCCACGGTGCCGACGCCACGGATGCGTGCCGTGGTCTGGGCCTCGCTCTGGGTGCTGGTCACGGTGAGGCCCGGCACCAGCACCTGCAGGTCCTTGACGTCGCGGACACCGGTATCGAGCAGCAGCTGCTCGGGCAGCGCGGTGATCGAGATCGGCACGTCCTGCAACGCTTCCTCGCGCTTCTGCGCGGTGACGGTGATGCGATCCAGGGTGGTGGCTTCCTCGTCCTCCGGGCTGGCCGGGGCCGCGGCGTTGGCCGCCTCCTGTGCGTACAACGGTGCCGCGATCATCGTGCCCAACGCGGCGGCGACGGCTACGACCAGCATGCGGCGGTGCGGCTTGCCCAGACCCATCTTGACTCTCCCCTGGCTGATGCGGCTCCCATTGCGGGTGGCCGCTAGATTTCCGGCGAATCCGACGCCGACGTACCCCAAGCCCGTTCCCGATCACGCCAAGCCGCCAGCCACGGAAGGCTGTCGTCGGCGCACGTCCATCAGGGACGGGCGCGCTGACGCTAGCACGTTGCCGCACGCAGTCATGACGCATCGCAGCAGGGCCACGCGCGTGTCCCTGCAGGGGCTCGAAACGCGGCAGCGCTTCAGCGTGGGGGCGCGTCGGGGGCGGGGCCCTCGTGGGCGGCGGGGAGCCACAGGGCGAGCAGGGCTGCAACCGCCACGAACGCTCCGGACACCCACAGGCACGCCACCAGGCCACTGCGCTGGTACACCCAGCCCGACAGCAGGGTGCCCACCAACCGCCCCATTGCGTTGGCCATGTAGTAGAACCCGACATCGAGCGATACCCCGTCCTCGCGGGCATGGCTGACGATCAGGTAACTGTGCAGGGCCGAGTTCGCCGCAAACAGCACGCCGAACACCCCCAGGCCGAGTAGCAGCACGGCCTGCGCCTGCATTCCGGCCGACAGGCCCAGGGCAATGAGCGCCGGCACCACCGACAGCGCTGCCGCCCACGCGAACGCGACTCCACGCCCAGGTTGCCGGCCCCGCGCTCCGCGTACGAAGCCCGGGGCCAGCGCCTGCACCACGCCATAGCCGATCACCCACGCGGCGAGGAATCCGCCGACGCGCCAGTGGTCCCAGCCCAGCACGCTGGACAGGAACACCGGCAACGCGACCACGAACCACACGTCGCGCGCGCCGAACAGGAACAGCCGGGCGGCCGACAGCACGTTGATGGCGCGACTGCTCGACAAAACCTCGCGGAACCGGGGCTTGCCACTGGCGCGCCCGAGGCCCCGGTGCAACCAGGCCAGGCTGCCCAGCCACACCAGCGCCAGCGCCCCGGCCAGGACCACTACCGACCCACGGAAGCCGAGCAGCGCCAGCAGCGCGCCGCCCAGGAAGAAGCCCACGCCCTTGAGTGCGTTCTTCGAGCCGGTCAATGCCGCAATCCAGCGGTAGAGCCTGCCCTGCCCCCCGTCGGACACCAGCAGCTTGATGGTGCTCTTGGCACTCATCTTGTTGAGGTCCTTGGCGATGCCCGACAACGCCTGCGCCGCCATCACCCATGGCACCACCAGCCACGCGGCGGGCACGGCCAGCATGGCCAGCGCCACCACCTGCAAGGCGAGCCCGATGTTCATGGTGCGATTCAGGCCGATGCGCGCGCCCAGCCAGCCGCCGACCAGGTTGGTGACAACGCCGAACACCTCGTAGAACAGGAACAGCAGCGCGATCTGCAGCGCGCCGTAGCCCAACTGGTGGAAATGCAGCACCACCAGCATCCGCAGCGCCCCGTCGGTCAGGGTGAACGCCCAGTAGTTGCCGGTGACGATGGCGTACTGGCGCCACGCGGCGTGATTGCTCATGCGGGCCGGTCCCAGGCCATCAGTGCCGCGGAGCGGAGCCGACCTTCAAGGCCAGCTCTACGGTGCGGTTCACGTAGCCCCACTCGTTGTCGTACCAGGCGAAGACCTTGACCTGGGTGCCGTTGATGACGCGCGTGCAGCCGGCATCGACGACCGCCGAGCGCGGGTCGGTGCGGTAGTCGACCGACACCAGCGGCCGCTCCTCGTAGCCGAGAATGCCGGCAAGTGCACCCGCCGATGCGGCCTTGAACAGCGCGTTGACCTCTTCGACGGTGGTGGCACGCTCGACCTCGAACACCGCATCGGTCAGCGATGCATTCGCAAGCGGCACGCGCACCGCGATGCCGTCCAGCCGCCCGCGCAGGCCGGGGAAGATCTCGGCGATGGCCGTGGCCGAGCCCGTGGACGTCGGGATCAGGCTCTCAGCGCAGGCGCGCGCGCGTCGCAGGTCTTTGTGAGCCGCATCGATGATGGTCTGGGTATTGGTCAGCGAGTGGATCGTGGTCAGGCTGCCGTGGCGGATGCCCAGGCCCTCATGCAGCACCTTGACCAGCGGCGCCAGGCAATTGGTGGTGCACGAGGCGGCGGTGACGATCCGGTGCACGGCCGGGTCGAAGCGGTCGTCGTTGACGCCCACCACCACGTCAAGAACGCCGGCCTGCTTGACCGGCGCGGTGACCACCACGCGGCCGACGCCCTGGTCCAGATACGACTGCAGTGCGTCCTTGGTGCGATAGAGGCCGGATGCTTCGATCACCACGTCGCAGCCCGACCAGTCGGTGTCGGCAATCGCAGTGTTGCGGGTCATCGCAATGCGGCGCGGCCCGACCACCAGCGCGTCGCCGTCGGCGCGCGCACCCAGGCCGGAACGGCCGTGCACCGAATCGAAGTTCAGCAGGTGGGCGAACGTCGCCGCATCGCCGGCGGGGTCGTTGACCTGGAGGAACTCGAGCGCGGACAGGTCGTCGCGCTGCAACGCCGCCCGCAGCGCCAGCCGGCCCATGCGTCCGAAACCGTTGATACCGATCTTGAGGGTCATGCGGGGCTCCGTAACTGGATAGCGGATCAGGCGCGCTTGCGGACTGCCGGGCGGACTGGGGTGCTTGCGGGCGCGCGCACCGGCGCGCACTGGCTGGCATCACCGGCGCAGCAGTTGTCGGTCAGGTACTCGACCAGGCCCTGCATGGCCTTGAAGTCGGCGCGATAGGTGATGCTGCGGCCCTGCTGCTCGGCATGGACCAGACCGGCCTGCAGCAGCGTCTTCAGGTGGAACGAAAGCGTGGTGGGTGCGATTCCCACGGTCTCGGCAAGCTCGCCCGGCGTGGCGCCGGCGGGGCCCCGCTGGACCAGTTCGCGAAACAGCGCCAGGCGGCTCTTCTGGGCCAGGCCGGTGAGTGCATCGAGCGCGTGTCGGGTCTCCATGATTCGATCATACTGGAACCATTGTTTCAAATTGAAGTCGGCGCCCCCGGTGCGTGCGGGCCCCGGACGTCGGGGAGGTCGGGCGCGGCCGCTACAATCGTCGGCCGCCCGGCGCCGCCGCGACGACCGCAACCGACAGCCAGTCCATGCCCGACAAGAGCGCCGAGAAGACGCCCGAACACACCCCGCTCATGAAGCAGTTCTTCGCCGCCAAGGCGGAGCACCCGGACGTGCTGCTGTTCTTCCGGATGGGTGACTTCTACGAGCTCTTCTTCGACGACGCGCGCAAGGCCGCGCGGCTGCTGGACATCACCCTGACCCAGCGCGGGAGTTCGGCGGGCGCGCCGATCCCGATGGCCGGGGTCCCGCACCACGCCGCGGAGGGCTATCTGGCGCGGCTGGTCGCGCTGGGCGAGTCGGTGGCGATCTGCGAGCAGATCGGCGACCCGGCCGCGAGCAAGGGCCTGGTCGAGCGCAAGGTGGTGCGCATCGTCACGCCGGGCACCGTCACCGATGAAGCCCTGCTCCACGAGCGGCGCGACACCCTGCTGCTGGCGGTCGCGCGCGGAAAGGCGGGCTACGGCATCGCGTGGGCCGACCTCGCCGGGGGTCGCTTCCTGGTCAACGAGGTCGCGAGCGAGGACGCGCTGGAAGCCGAGCTGGCCCGGCTGGAACCGGCCGAAACGCTTGTGCCGGACGAGGACGGCTGGCCGGCCTTTCTCACCGCACGCACCGGCATGCGTCGCCGTGCGCCCTGGCTGTTCGACGCCGACGGCGGCCGCCGCCAGCTGCTCAGGTTCTTCAACCTCCATGACCTCTCCGGCTTCGGGATCGACGACCGGCCGCAGGCCGTTGCCGCCGCCGCCGCCCTGCTGGGCTATGTCGAGGAGACCCAGAAGCAGCGCCTGCCACACCTGACCTCGATTGCGGTGGAATCGGGCGACGGCGCCATCGCCATGAATGCCGCCACCCGTCGCCACCTTGAACTGGACAGCCGTGTCGACGGCGACGCCCGCCACACGCTGCTGGGGGTACTGGATGCCAGCATCACGCCCATGGGCGGGCGCCTGCTGCGCCGCTGGCTGCACCGACCGCTGCGCGACCACCCCACCCTGCGCCGCCGGCACCAGGCCGTGGCTACGCTGATCGACTCCGGGACCGACGCCGATCTGCGCGAGCACTTCCGCGCCGTCGGCGACCTGGAGCGCATCCTCTCGCGCATCGCCCTGCGCAGCGCGCGGCCACGCGACCTGTCCACCCTGCGCGACGGGCTCGGCCTGTTACCCGCGGTCCGGGACGTACTCGCGCGACTGGACGCGCCGCGCCTGCACGCGTTGTCCGCCGAACTGGGCGAACACGATGCGCAGGCGAACTTGCTGCGGTCCGCGCTGGTCGAACAGCCGCCGGTGCTGGCACGCGACGGCGGCGTCTTCGCCGACGGGTACGACGCCGAACTCGACGAGTTGCGCACGCTCTCGACCACCGCCGACCGGTTCCTGGTCGACCTGGAAGCACGCGAGCGCGAGGCCAGCGGCATCCCCACGCTCAAGGTCGGCTACAACCGCGTGCACGGCTACTACCTGGAGGTCAGCAAGGCCCAGGCGGGCAAGGCACCCACGCACTACACCCGCCGCCAGACCCTGGCCAACGCCGAGCGATACATCACCGAGGAGCTGAAGGCGTTCGAGGACAAGGTGCTGTCCGCGCGCGAGCGCAGCCTGGCCCGCGAGCGGTTGCTGTACGAGCAGCTGCTGGATGAACTCAACGTGCAGCTGGAACCGCTAAAGCGCTGCGCCGGGGCGCTGGCCGAACTGGACGTGCTCGCCGCTTTCGCCGACCGCGCGCAGGCACTGGACTGGTCGCGTCCCGAGCTGTCCGACCACGCGGGCCTGTGCATCGAGCGCGGCCGCCACCCGGTCGTGGAGGCGGTGCGTGACGAGCCGTTCGAGCCCAACGACCTGCGCCTGGGCGACACCGAGGAGCTGGGCGACCGCAGGATGCTGGTGATCACCGGCCCGAACATGGGCGGCAAGAGCACCTACATGCGCCAGAACGCGCTGATCGTGCTGCTGGCGCACATCGGCAGTTTCGTTCCCGCCGCGCGTGCGGTGATCGGCCCGATCGACCGCATCCTGACCCGGATCGGCGCCGGCGACGACCTGGCCCGCGGGCAGTCGACCTTCATGGTCGAGATGAGCGAGACCAGCTACATCCTCCACCACGCCACCGACGCCTCGCTGGTGCTGATGGACGAGATCGGGCGTGGGACCTCCACCTACGACGGCCTGGCGCTGGCCGAGGCCTGCGCGCGGCACCTTGCGGGATCCAACCGCAGCTACACGCTGTTCGCCACCCATTACTTCGAACTCACCACGCTCGCGCAGCCCGGCAGCGGCATCGCCAACGTGCACCTGGACGCGGTCGAACACCGCGACCAGGCCGGCAACGAGCGGTTGGTGTTCATGCACGCGGTCAAGGACGGGCCGGCCGACCGCAGCTTCGGCCTGCAGGTCGCCGCCCTGGCCGGCCTGCCGCGCAGCGTCGTGGCGCAGGCACGGGGGCGTTTGGCCGAACTGGAGCAGCAGGGCCGGGCCACCCCGTCACCGTCGTTCGCCGCCACCGCCCTGGATGCCCCGCAGCAGATCGGGCTGTTCGCCCCGTCGTCGGCCGCCCTGGACGCTTTGGCGGCCATCGACCCGGACGAACTGACGCCCAAGCAGGCACTGGAAGCGCTGTACCGGTTGAAGACGCTGGGCTGATCGTGGGCGACCCGGATTCGGCTTGAGTTGTATTCCGCGGCTACCGGGCTTTGTCGGTACCGGTCGCCCCGGGCTGGCTGGCCCGATAGTCGATAACTATCAATACAGTCAAAAAAATCGATTTTCATTGATGCACCCGCCCGCGTACGTTTGCCACGTGGGAGGTACCCGGGACGGCGCGCAGTGGATCGGCCGCGGACACTGAAAGCTTCCTGGGCAACGACCTGGCGCCTGTGCCCGCTGGAATCACCTCCCCATCGGTACCCGACGACGCCCTGGCGCCGCCCCCGGGTGCCATCACCCACCACAGGACCGGACCATGAATGCTGAATCCCAATGCCCCGTCGCAGGCCACACGCGTCCCCGTCCCCGCCGCAGCGGTGACTGGTGGCCGGAGCAGCTCGATGTCGCGGTGCTGCACCAGAAGTCGGACCTGGCAGACCCGAGGATGGAGGACTACGACTACGCCGCCGAGTTCAAGACCCTCGACCTGGACGCCGTCATCCGGGACCTGCACGGGCTGATGACCGACTCGCAGTCGTGGTGGCCCGCCGACTACGGCCACTACGGCCCGTTCTTCATCCGCATGGCATGGCACGCCGCCGGGACCTACCGCATCTTCGACGGCCGAGGCGGCGCACGCTCGGGCGAGCAGCGCTTCGCACCGCTCAACAGCTGGCCCGACAACGGCAACCTGGACAAGGCCCGGCGGCTGCTGTGGCCGATCAAGAAGAAGTACGGCCGCAAGCTGTCGTGGGCCGACCTGTTCGTGCTGGCCGGCAACGTGTCGCTGGAGTCGATGGGCTTCAGGACCTTCGGTTTTGGCGGCGGCCGCGAGGACGTATGGGAACCGATGCCGATCGACTGGGGTCCGGAGTCCACCTGGCTCGGCGACGAGCGCTACAGCGGCGAACGCGAACTGGCCAACCCGCTGGCCGCGGTGCAGATGGGCCTGATCTACGTGAACCCCGAAGGCCCCAACGGCAACCCCGATCCACTCGGGTCGGGGCGCGATATCCGTGACACGTTCGCGCGCATGGCGATGGACGACGAGGAGACGGTGGCGCTGGTCGCCGGCGGCCATACGTTCGGCAAATGCCACGGCGCGGGCCCGGTCGACACCGTCGGCCGCGAGCCCGAGGCGGCCAACATCGAGGAGCTGGGTCTGGGCTGGACCAATACGCTCGACAGCGGCTGCGGCGCGCACACCATTACCAGCGGCCTGGAAGGCGCGTGGACGCCGACGCCCACCACGTGGGACATGTCCTACTTCGAGACCCTGTTCGGGCACGAGTGGGAACTGACCAGGAGCCCGGCCGGCGCCCAGCAGTGGAAGCCCAGGGGCGACGCCGGCAGGAACGTCCCCGATGCGCACATCCCCGGCAAGCTCCACCAGCCGATGATGACGACCGCCGACCTGGCGATGCGCTTCGACCCCGTCTACGAAAAGATCTCGCGCGGCTTCATGGCCAACCCGGCCCGGTTCGCCGACGCCTTCGCGCGTGCCTGGTTCAAGCTGACCCACCGCGACATGGGCCCCAAGGTGCGCTACCTGGGCAAGCTGGTCCCCGCCGAGGACCTCGTGTGGCAGGACCCGGTACCGCCGGTCGACCACCCGCTGGTGGACGAGGGCGACATCGCCGCGCTCAAGAAGGCGCTGCTGGACTCGGGCCTGTCGGTGCAGGACCTGGTCAAGACCGCATGGGCGTCGGCCTCCACGTTCCGCGGCAGCGACCTGCGCGGCGGTGCCAACGGGGCGCGCATCCGGCTGGCTCCCCAGAAGGACTGGGAGGTCAACGAACCGGCCGAACTGCAGCGCGTGCTCGGCGTGCTGGACAAGGTGCGCTCGGACTTCAACGGCGGCGCCAGCGGCGGTAAGCAAGTGTCACTCGCCGACCTGATCGTGCTCGGCGGCAGTGCCGGCATCGAGGCCGCCGCGCGGAAGGGCGGGCATGAGGCCACCGTGCCGTTCACCCCCGGCCGCACCGACGCTACCGACGAGCAGACGGACGCCAACTCCTTCGAGGTGCTGGAACCGGCGATCGATGCGTTCCGCAACTACGTCCGCAAGGGTGATGAGGAGCAGACCGCCGAGGCGCTGGTGGATCGCGCCGCGTTGTTGCAGCTCACCGCACCGCAGATGACCGCGCTGATCGGTGGCCTGCGTGCGATCGGCGCCACCTACGAGGGCGCGCGGCACGGCGTGTTCACTTCGCGCCCGGGCACCCTCAGCACCGACTTCTTCGACAACCTGCTCGACATGTGCACCAAGTGGCGCAAGTCAGAGGCCGACCCGCACGTATTCGAAGGTGTGGACCGGGCCAGCGGGACCATCAAATGGACGGCCACGGTCGCCGACCTCGTGTTCGGATCAAACTCCCAGTTGCGCGCGCTGGCCGAGGTGTACGCGTCCGACGACGGCGAGACCGACTTCGTCAACGACTTCATCAGGGCATGGGTCAAGGTGATGGAGGCCGACCGCTTCGACCTGAAGGCCTGAGTACCGCCGACGGCCACGCATGCAAGGCCCCGCGCGAGCGGGCCCTTGACTGTGAACCTGCTGGCGCTTGAGTTGGCGGGATCCGCCCGGGGTGGTGGCCTGTCGCGACAGCGCCCGCGCCCCCGGCTTCAACTGCGGGTTCTTCCGCGATTTCGCATCGCCGACCCGAGCGCGCCCCCGGCGATACCGGGTTATGGCGGCCCGGCTGCGGCCGGTGTCCGCGGACCTTGTGCACGACCGCCTGCCCGTCCGGCGCCACGCCCTCGCCTGATCGCTGCCCGGCTACAGCGCGTCGATATCCCCCAGCGCACGGATCAGGCGCCGCGCGCGCTTGTCCGGTTTTCCCTCCGGGGCGCGGTAGCCCGTCCTTTCGGCGGCGCGCAGCGCTCGCACCTCGGCCCGTGCAGCGCGCGATGCCTCGTCTTCCAGGTAGAGCGCCTGCGCGACCGGCGCCGGGCCACGGGTGTCGGACAGGCCCCGCACCTCGAAGTGGAAGACCTCGCCCGCCCGCTCGACCTGCATGCGCTCGCCCACGCGAACGGTGCGCGAGGCCTTGGCACGCTGGCCGGCGACCTCGACCTTGCCGGTCTCGATCGCCTGGCGTGCCAGGCTCCGGGTCTTGAAGAACCGGGCGGCCCAGAGCCAGAGGTCCAGGCGAACGGGATTGACGGCGGGCAGGTCGGGCATGCGGGCTAGATGGGGACGGCGTCGCCGGGTCCAATCCCTGGCCCCGCGTGGTGTTCAGAGATGGCGATGCAGGGGGCGTCGCCATCGGACACGCGGGTTCCGCCAAGCGCGGACCCCACAACGCAGAACGGCCGCCTTTCGGCGACCGTTCCGGTCTCTCGTGCAATCGACGGCAGCGATTTACTTGGTGGCGGCAGCGGCGGCCTTGGCCTTCGCATAGGCGGCCAGGTCTTCCTTGATGCGGGCCTTCTTGCCTTCCAGGCCACGCAGGTAGTACAGCTTGCCGGCGCGGACCTTGCCGCGGCGCTTCACGTCGACCGAGTCGATGGTGGCGCTGTGGTTCTGGAACACGCGCTCCACGCCGAAACCGTGGGAGATCTTGCGGACGGTGAACGACGAATTCAGGCCCGCGTTCTTCATCGCGATGACCACGCCTTCGTAGGCCTGGAGGCGCTCGCGGTTGCCTTCCTTCACCTTGACGTTGACGACAACGGTGTCGCCCGGGCTGAAGTTGGGCAGTTCGCGCTGGATCTGCTGGGACTCGAATTCCTGGAGGAGCGTGCTGAGCGAAGGCTTGTTCATGACTTTGACCTGGTGGGTGGCCACTGGGTGGCCTGCCTGTTGGAATCGTTGTAGCGCGAGTGCACGTGGACCCGCGTCTGGCTTTCTATGGGTGCCGCTGGTAAAGCAGACAGACCACCAACTGGCGGTCAAGCCGCGCATTATAGCGGGCCTTTTCCTTGCGTGGCTAGGGGTTACGTCCTCACGGCGCCCCGGGCGGGGTGCCTGCCGCGGCAGTCAGCCGTCGCTGTCGTCGCCTACCGTACCCAGCGACGCGCGGTACGACGACAGCAGGGCCCGGTCCGGTTTGGACAGGCCGGCCTCGTCCAGCAGGTCGGGGCGCCGCTGCCAGGTCCGGCCCAGCGCCTGCTGGCGGCGCCAGCGCGCGATCTCGGCGTGGTTGCCGGACATCAGCACCGGCGGCACATCGCCCAGTTCGTGTGAGACCGGGCGGGTGTAGTGGGGGCAGTCCAGCAGCAGCTGGCCCGGATCGCCCGCCGGGTCGACCGGTTCGAAACTGTCCTGCTCGGCGGAGTCGGCATCGTTCAGTACCCCTGCCTGCAGGCGCGCCACCGCATCGACCACCACGGCCGCGGCCAGTTCACCGCCGGACAGTACGTAGTCGCCGATCGAGATTTCCTCGTCGACCTGCGTGGCCAGCAGCCGCTCGTCGACGCCTTCGTAGCGCCCGCACAGCAGCACCATCCGCTCCCGCGCCGCCAGCTCACGCACCTTGGCCTGGGTCAGCGGCACGCCCTGCGGGGTGAGGTAGACGACGCACACCGGCCGCGGATCGGCCGCGCGGGCCGCGTCCAGGCTGGCCCGCAGCGGATCGACCAGCATCACCATGCCCGGGCCGCCACCGAAAGGCCGGTCGTCGACGCGGCGGTAGTTGCCCTCGGCGTAATCGCGTGGGTTCCAGCCGTGCAGCGACAGCAGCCCGCGCTCCGCCGCGCGGCCGACCACGCCGAACGCGGCGCACTGGGCGACGAACTCGGGGAACAGGCTGACGATGTCGATGCGCATGGCGGCCCTCAGAACTCCGGGTCCCAGTCCACCGTCACCACGCCGGAGTCGAAATCGATGTCGGTCACGTACTGCGGCCGCACGAACGGGATCATCCGCTCGCGGCCGCCTTCGCGGGCCACCAGGACGTCGTTGGCGCCGGTGGCGAACAGGTGGGAAACAGTGCCGAACGACACGCCGTCCACGTTCACCACGCGCAGCCCTTCCAGGTCGACCCAGTAGAACTCGCCCGGCGCGGGAGGCGGGAAGGCGGAGCGCGGCACGAGGATCTCCAGTCCGCGCATCGCCTCGGCGGCGTCACGGTCGGCGACCTCCGGGAACCAGGCCGTGACCCGCTTTCCGTCGTCGCGGCCGCGCACGCCTTGCACCTGCCGCTCCACGCCACGCGCGTCCCGCAGGATCCACGGCTGGTAGCGGAAGATCGCCTCGCGCGGCTCGGTCCATGACTCGAGCTTCACTTCGCCACGCAAGCCGAAGGCGCCGGTCACCCTGCCTACGAGGATGCGGCGCCCTTCGGTGTCCATCGTGTCCAATGCCGGCCGCGCGCGTTACGCGGCCGAAGGATCAGGCTGCAGCGGCCGTGTCGGCCGACTTGAGCGCTTCCTTGTAGAGCACGGCGACCTTGTCGGTCAGCTGCGCGCCGTTGCCCAGCCAGTGCTGCACGCGGCCGGTGTCCAGCTCGACGCGCTTCTCGCCGCCGGTCGCAACCGGGTTGTAGTAACCGACGCGCTCGATGTTGCGGCCGTCGCGGGCGCTGCGGCTGTCGGTGACGATGATGTGGTAGAACGGACGCTTCTTGGCGCCGCCGCGGGTCAGTCGGATCTTGACCATGGTGGGATGGTTCCTGTGTTGCCCAGCCGTCGGGATGACGGGGTAAGCCGGCAATTATAGGGGATTTTCCGCAGGTGTTGTAGGAGCCGCTTCAGCCGCGATGCGAGCCGCCGAGGCCCTCGTACAGGCCTGATCTCGGTCGAGATCCACCCCCCCCCTTGGCGATTCGCGGTCGCGACTCACGTCGCTCCTACAAGAGCATCGCGGCTGAAGCCGCTCCTACAGGGCCCGTCCGAGGCCTGAAGGGGTCCTCAGAACGGCATGCCGCCGCGGCCACCCATCATCCCGCGCATACCGCGCATCATGCCCTTCATGCCGCCGCGGCCCAGCTTGCCCATCATCTTTTCCATCTGCTGGTACTGCTTCATCAGCTTGTTCACATCGGCCGGCGTCACGCCCGCGCCGGAAGCGATGCGCTTGCGGCGCGATCCGTTCAGCAACGCCGGGTTGCGGCGCTCCTTGCGGGTCATGGAATTGATGATGGCCACCAGGCGCGGCACCTCCTTGCCGGTGACCTGGGCCTTGACCGAGTCGGGGATCTGGCCGATGCCGGGCAGCTTGTCCATCAGCCCGCCCAGGCCACCCATGTTCTGCATCTGCTCGAGCTGGTCCTTCATGTCGTTGAGGTCGAACTTCTTGCCCTTGGCGACCTTCTCGGCCAGCTTGGCGGCCTTGTCCTTGTCGACCTGGTGCTCGACCTGCTCGACCAGGCTGAGCACGTCGCCCATGTCCAGGATGCGGCTGGCGACGCGGTCGGGGTGGAACACGTCCAGCCCGTCGGGCTTTTCACCCACGCCGATGAACTTGATCGGCTTGCCGGTGATGTAGCGCACGCTGAGCGCCGCGCCACCGCGCGCATCGCCGTCGGTCTTGGTCAACACCACGCCGGTGAGCGGCAGCGCCTCGCCGAAGGCCTTGGCGGTGACCGCCGCGTCCTGGCCGGTCATGGCGTCGACCACGAACAGGGTCTCGGTCGGATTGACCGCGCTGTGCAGCGCCTTGATCTCGGCCATCATCGCTTCGTCGATGGCAAGGCGACCGGCGGTATCGACGATCAGCACGTCGGCAAAGGACTTCCGGGCATCGTCGATGGCGGCGCGCACGATGGCTTCGGGCTGCTGGTCGGCGCTGGAGGGGAAGAACAGCACGTCCACCTGCTGCGCCAGCGTCCTGAGCTGCTCGATGGCTGCGGGCCGGTAGACGTCGGCCGACACCACCATGACCTTCTTCTTGCGCTTTTCCTTCAGGTGCTTGGCGAGCTTGCCTACCGTGGTGGTCTTGCCCGCGCCCTGAAGGCCGGCCATCAGGATGACCGCCGGCGCCGGCACGTTGAGGTTGAGGTCGCTGGCCTGCGAGCCCATCACCGCGGTCAGCTCGTCGCGCACGACCTTGATCAGCGCCTGCCCCGGGGTCAGCGACTTGAGTACTTCCTGGCCGACCGCACGCACCTTGATGCGCTCGATCAGCGCCTGCACCACCGGCAGCGCGACGTCGGCCTCCAGCAGCGCGATACGGACCTCGCGGGTGGCCTCGCGGATGTTCTCCTCGGTCAGCCGGCCGCGCCCCTTCAGGCGTTCAATGGTTCCGGACAGGCGCTGGGTGAGGGATTCGAACATCGTCGGACGACCTGCGGGGGAGCTGAAACGGGGTGCGAAGTATAGCCCGGGTGCCTTTGCGCTTCCGGCCGGTGCAGCACGCCTACCTGCATTGACAGCCGGCGACGACAGGGGGCGCAGTGGCAAATCACTCGCGTGCAAACTGGACCGGAGAAAGCGCCGTTACGAAACACAGATCATCGGCTGCCGGCGTGAGTGCAGGCCGGCAAACCGGCAGCGCGTCAACGGCTGCAACAGCAATACGGAATCCGGAGCACCGCTGCCAGGGAGCGCCCGCCGGATCAACAGACACCGTGAGAATTTCCTGGCGAGCCGGTCACCGTCCGAGGCCAGGGGATCGGGCGCAGCAATTCGCCCGCCGAATACAAGAACGCGGCCGGTTCAGCCGGCCGCGTTCTCAGTTACTGCTGTTCTACACCAGGGGTCTAGTTGGCAGGCGAACCCTGCAGTGGCGTATTCAAGTAGGGGAATGACGACCTGAACTGCGTTGCATCCAGCCTTACGCCATCGGTGTATGGCAGCTGGCCATCTGGCGCTTGCGCGGCGTTCAACAAGGCGCCCATTGCGACGCGCAACTCGATGTCAACAACATCGTCACCCGGCCGCCGCCCGTTGGGGAAGCCTGCCGTGTCGCCCGCCAGGGCACCCAGATCCTGCTGGCTGCCCGCCGGCTTGGGATTGATCGACGTGTTCAGGCGCAGCATCTCCGCCGGTCGCACGTAAGGGGTGGGTTTGTTCAACCCCTCCAGGCCCGTGAGGAAGGCCGCCACCAGATCGGAACGGGGATATACGGATGGCGCCTCCACCCCGAAGAGGACTTGCAGCAGGATGGGCAGTGTCGGCCGGGTGACGTAGTCGACGAACTGACTGTCGAAGTAGGGCTGCGAGGCGTTGAACTTGTCCTTGTCCGGCAGTCCGATCACCAGCTCGTTCACGAGCGGCATTCCCAGTCGCGATACAGGCCGCTGACGTCCGCTGGCATCGGGAAGGTATGCATTGGTCCACGCACCGATGACGGGGTCACCGCGTGTCAGGCATGAAATGGGGAATTCCAGGGCAATGCTCGTCACGTTCTTGTCGGCCAGCACATTGGTCTCGGCATCGCGCTCGCCCACCGGGTTGGTGTTCACCAGGTCGAACACTTCACCCAGGTTCACCGCAAACCCCTCGCGGCGTTGTCCCACGAACACCCGGCCCTCGAAGGCGCAGCCGTCGATGGCGATTCTCGATACGTGCCGATCCGCATACGAGCCGTAGTTGGGGATCGACTTCGCACCGATATTGTCGAACGGCTTCAGGAACATGGGGCCCGGGGTACGCAGGCTCATGTTGGTCGCGACGCGCGGTTCACCCTGATCCATGCGTGAAACCACGACATAGCTCTGGTCGACATTCAGAACGGCATCCTGAGCGCCGCTGTCACCGAAAGACCCGATGTTGCTGAGCGGGACCGCCACGTCGCGCCCATCCACCGGCACGGTCAGGTTCTTGAATTTGTTGTAGAAGCGGAAATAGAACGAATGGTTGGGAAGCGCGTCACCATCGCTGTCGACATGGATGGCATACACAGCACGTGGATCCATCAGGAAGTAGTTCGGCCCTCCATAAGGGTCCTGCAGGGGCTGATAATTTGCCAGGAAAGTGACGAATCCTTGTCGGTTGGATTCGTAGCTCCGGAACATGTAGAAGTCAGTCGCGTCGACCTTTGGACTCCCCGTCAACAATGGAGCCTCCCGGTGACTGGATGCCTGGGCCGCGCTTCCGGCCAGGACAGCCACGGCGGCTGCGCACAACCATTTCCTCTTGGTTCTCATCGTTGGACTCCTTACTCGCTGCAATGGGTGCCTGGGGTCAGGCGCGTGAAGAGGAATCAGCTCTTCAGGCACAGTTACGGCACTCGGTGATCCGCGGATGCACCCGTTCATCAATGCGGGCGGCAACAAGTGGGCCCCGGCCTGTGCGAGACTCCCGCGATGACAATCGTTCTCATTGCCACGGCGCTCTACCTCACAGCTGCCGGTCTTCTGGCTACCAGCGTGTCCAAGGGCGAGGACGCCGTCGGTCGGCACTGGCTTGGGCCGGCTGCGGGGGCCATTGCCCTGCACGCGCTGGAGCATGCTCTCGGGTGGCGGGGGCCTGGCGGCGCGGACCTGCACTTCTTTGCGGCCCTGTCGCTGGTGGGCCTGGGCATGGCGGCGCTGACCGGCCTCTATGGCGCCAACGGACGCATGGCGGCGTTGGGGGTCGTGGTGTTCCCGCTGGCGGCCGCAGTGCTGCTGGGCTACGGGTTGCAAGGGGCCGAGTCGAGTGAACAGCTCGACTGGCGACTGCAGCTGCACGCGTGGCTCGCACTGCTTGCGTACGCGACGCTGGCGGTCGCCGCGCTGCTGGCGGTGATGCTATGGCTGCAGGAACGCGCGCTGCGGCGGCGCGATTTCCATCGCTGGCTGCGCGCCCTGCCCCCCCTCGTCGAACTGGAAGCGCTGCTGTTCCGCACCGTCGCGGTGGGGTTCGTGCTGCTGTCGGCCACGCTGCTCACCGGGGTGCTGTTCGTGCAGGACCTGCTGGCCCAGCACCTGGTGCACAAGACCGCGTTGAGCGTGGTGTCGTGGCTGGTCTTCGGCGGTTTGTTGGTGGGCCGCTGGCGCCGTGGCTGGCGCGGCACCACCGCCGTCGGCTGGACGCTGGTCGCGATGGCGCTACTGGTGCTGGGCTACTTCGGCAGCAAGTTCGTGCTCGAACTGGTGTTGCGCACCCAATAGGCCGCGCCTCCCACGCCGGAGCGGCCCGGGTCACCGCCGGCGGTTGCGCTCGAGCATGGCGGTGGCCGCTGCGGAGTCGACCGCGGCCGAATACAGGAAGCCCTGCGCCTCCTGGCACCCCAACTCGATCAGGATGTCCGCCTGCTGCCTCGTTTCGACCCCCTCTGCGACGACATGCAACCCAAGCTCCCCGCCCAGCTGGATGATCGACCGCATGATCGCGCGCGCACCCCGGGGATCGGCCCCGAGCAGGCCGGCGGTGAATCCGCGATCGATCTTCAGCGTGGTGACCGGCAGCTGGCCCAGGTAGGCCAATGACGAATACCCCGACCCGAAGTCGTCGATCGCAAGGCGCAGGTGGGGAATGGCGCGACGCAGGCGGCCGAGCGCCCCGGCCGCCCGCTCGATGTCCTGCATCAGGCTGCTTTCCGTGACCTCCAGCTCCACCATGCCGGCGATTTCCCCCGCCGCCTCCAGTTGCTCCTGCAGCCCGCGCAGCAACGCATCGTCGTGAAGGTCGGCCGCGTCGAGGTTGACCGACATGCGGCAGGTGGGATCCAGCGTGCGCCAGCCGGCCAGGTCGTCAAGCGCGTGGGCCAGCATGTCACGGTCGATCCGGCCCAGCAGGCCGGCCTGGCGCGCCAGGCCCAGGAAGGAGCCGGGCATGAGCACGCCGTCATCGGGATGGTGCCAGCGGGCCAGGGCCTCGAAGCCGAGCACCTTCCCCGATGGCAGGGCCACCCGCGGCTGGTAATGCGGACGGATCTCGCCGCGCGCCACCGCCAGACCCAGGTCATGGCGCAGGCGCAGGGCGTTGCGGCTGTCCTGGGTCATCCGTGGCGTAAAGAAGGCGAACCGGTGCTTGCCCTCGCCCTTTGCCGCGTACATCGCTGCGTCGGCCTGCCGCAGCAGGGCCTCCGCGTCGCGACCGTCATCGGGAAACAGTGCGATCCCCACCGACATCCGCGGCGAGAACGAAACGCCGCGCAACACCACCGGGTCGCGCATGGCATCGAACAACCGGTCCACCAGCTGAGCCAATGACTCCACGCCGGAGGTCGACGCCACCACCACGAACTCGTCGCCACCCAGCCGCGCCACCACGTCCGAGGCGCGCACGGCAGTCGCCAGCCGTGTGCCCACGCTCCGCAACACCTCGTCCCCCAGCGAGTGGCCATAGCTGTCGTTGACCAGCTTGAAGTCGTCCAGGTCGATCAGCACCACTGCAAGCGTGTCGCCGTCCCGATCGGCGCGGTCGATCGCGCGAACCAGCCGGTCGTTGAGGTAGCGGCGGTTGCCCATCCCGGTCAGCGGGTCGTGGAACGCCATCGCGCTCAGGCGCTCCCGCATCTGCTTCGCGCGGAAGGCGTTGAGGAACATCTGGCTGACCAGGCGCAGGCCGACCAGGATGTCCACTGGCCAGTTGCGTTCGCTGTGGACCGAGTCGAACCCGATGAAGCCCTCCGGGTCCCCGGTCTCGCCAAAGGGAACCAGGACCAGGGAGCGGATGCCCTCGCGCTCGAACTCCTCGCGCTCCGTGCGGGCTTCGTCGCCAAGCTCGGCGACCACGGGCACGTGGACCTCACTGCCCGCGCGCAACTGCGCCAGCAGCCAGGGGAAGTGGTCGATCGGCACGTCCTGCAGGTGCGCGGCCTCGCGCGACACGTCCGAGGCGACCCACTCGTGCGTATTGCTCTGCGCGGTACGTGCGCCGTTGAAACGGAACACGTACGCGCGATCCACGTCGAACAACTGCCCGATCTGACCCAGCGCCTGTTCAATGAGCGCATCCAGTTGTTCGTCGGGTGAGTGGATCAGTTCGGTGGAAAGCGCGGCGATGAGTCGCTCGAACGCCAGCCGCTGCTCCAGTCGCTGGCGGTAATGGTCCTGTTCACCGGCGCCCCGCCATTCCAGCCGGTAGTCGCCGCCCGCGCCGTCGGACTTCAGGAGTCGCAGCGAGAGGCCATCAGCGCCCTCGCCGGCCAACTCGAATCGCAGTTCGCGCGCAGGCAAGGACTGAAGGGCCGCGCGCAGGCGGGCGAGAACGGGCGGCGCCAGTTCCTGCAGCACTGGCGGGAGGTCGCTGACGGAACCGGTCGGCTGGGCCGCTTGCAGGTGGCCGTCGGCGTCGACCGCCCGCACCGGCGTGGCGTCGGGTTGACCCAGCCGCTCGCGCGTCACCCCGGCATGTACTTCATCCCGCATCCTCACCTGCCCTCGTCGATGCATGGCCGCGTCCCTACCCAGCATGGCACGAGGCCCGTCAATGGTGGAGGAAGGCTCCCGCGCGGACCCAAGCCAAAGTGCAACTTCGTCGCCGCCCGCGCCCACGCCTCGCCGCATTGGGACCCGGCTCACAAGCCGAGGTCAGGACCCAAGGGCACCCCTTCACGGACCCGGCCGCCGCACCGAGCAGGGATCCGCCGATCACCTCGCGCAACGCATGCCAGCGCGGCTGCCGCGACCATCGCGCCGCGCGGGCGAGCGGCGGCGGTCAGCCGGTTCCCGCTGCGGCGGACACAGCATCATCCTGCTTCCGACAACGCGTCCGACAATCGCTCTACGCCCACCACCTGCATGTCGCCGATCCGACCGGACCGGGGCGCATTGCCCTTGGCCACGATCGCGCGCTTGAAGCCGTGGGTGGCGGCTTCCTTCAGGCGGTCTTCGCCATTGGGCACGGGGCGGATCTCGCCGGACAGGCCAACCTCGCCAAACGCGATCGTTCCTTCCGCCAGCGGTGCATCGCGCAGCGAGGACAGCACCGCCAGCAGCACCGGCAGGTCCGCCGCGGTCTCCTGCACGCGGATACCGCCCACGACGTTCACGAACACGTCCTGGTCGCCGACCCCGACGCCGCCGTGCCGATGCAACACGGCCAACAGCATGGCCATGCGATTGCCGTCCATGCCGACCGCCACCCGCCGTGGATTTGACAGCGGGGATGCGTCCACCAGCGCCTGCACCTCCACCAGCAGGGGCCGGGTGCCTTCACGCGTCACCATCACGCAGCTGCCGGGCTGGCGCGTGCTGCCCCCGGAAAGGAAGATCGCCGACGGGTTGGGCACTTCCTTCAGGCCCTTGTCGCCCATCGCGAACACGCCCAGTTCGTTGACCGCGCCGAAGCGGTTCTTGAACGCGCGCAACACCCGGAACCGGCTGCCGCTCTCGCCTTCGAAATACAGCACTGCGTCGACCATGTGTTCCAGCACGCGGGGGCCGGCAATGCCGCCCTCCTTGGTCACGTGGCCGACCAGGAATACCGACGTGCCGGTTTCCTTGGCGAAGCGCACCAGTCGCGCCGCGCTCTCGCGCACCTGGCTGACCGAACCGGGCGCCGCGCCCAGCTCTTCGGTCCACAGGGTCTGCACCGAATCGGCGACGATCAGCCCCGGTCGCATCCGGGCGGCGTGCTCGAGGATGCGCTCTATCCCGGTCTCCGCCAGCGCATGCACGCCATCAAGCGGGAGCCCCAGCCGCGCGCCGCGTCCGGCCACCTGCGAGAGTGACTCCTCGCCGGTCACGTACAGGCCCGGGAGCATCGCGGCCATGTGCGACACCGCTTGCAGCAGCAGCGTTGACTTGCCGATGCCGGGGTCACCGCCCACCAGCACCACCGCTCCGGGCACCAGGCCTCCGCCCAGCACGCGGTCGAACTCGCCGATCCCCGTGCTCACGCGGGATTCCTCGGAGTGGCGGACGTCCTTGAGCGGCGTCACCGCGGGGGCGTCGACCTTGCCCGCCCAACTCGCCCGACGGGAAGATGCCACGCCCTTGGCCGCGGATGCCGGCGCCACGACGAATTCGCTGAGCGAATTCCACGCCGCGCATTCGGCGCACTGGCCCTGCCATTTGTTGTGGTCGGCCCCGCATTCGGAGCAGACGTACGCGGTACGCGCCTTGGCGGCGCCGGGCTTGGTGGCGGGCTTGGACATGGAGGGCTGGCGAACGGCGGGAAGGCGCACTTTAGCGGCACGCATTCGCGCAGCGCGAGACAAAGCGGCCGGGAAAACGCAGAAGACCCGCCTGGGCGGGTCCTCTGGAACCCCCGCGCAGCGCACGGGGCAATTGGATGGTGCCGGAAATAGGAATCGAACCTACGACCTACGCATTACGAATGCGCCGCTCTACCAACTGAGCTATTCCGGCGTGGGGAGCGATTCTAGCGGTTGCCGGGTCAATCCACCAGCGCAGCCGCGGCTCCTAGGGCAGGGCGAACACGATGTCCTTCGGCGCCCCGAGCAGCTCCCGGAGGTGGTTGTGCCGAGCTTTCCGGAGGCGTGGCAGACCGGAATGGACCTGCCCATTCAAGGAGCATCCCAGTTGTCTCACCAATGCCACGCCAACCACAGAAAGCCACCAGCGACTCTCCGACCCGAACATGCCGCCGCCATGGTGCTCCGACAGCACTACTGTGACGCGGTCGTTCCGTGGCCTGGCTGAGGGGCCATTGCCGTTTCAATGGAGGAGTCCGCTTCGGATGCCTCCATGCTTGTGATCCCACGCCAGCCCAAAACTGCCGCTCGCTGCTGCATCGCCGTCGTCGTCGTCACCGCCGCGTGGATCTTCCCCGCTCAGGCGCAGGAACCGAACCAGGCACACGCCGGGCATGCACTCGGCTCCGTGCATTTCCCGGTTTCGTGCAGCGCACCGGCGCAGCGTGAATTCGACCGTGCGTTGGCGCTGCTGCACCACATGACCTATCCGCAGGCACGTTCGGCCTTCGTGGCGCTTACCCGGCGAGAACCCGATTGCGCAATGGCCCACTGGGGCGTGGCGATGACGCTGTTCCAGCCACTGTGGCCGACACGACCGACGCCCGCCGATCTGGAGCGCGGCGGGGACGCCATCGAAGCCGCACGCGCAGCGCCGCCGCCACGCGACCGCGAGAAACACCTCATCAACGCCGCTGCTGCGTTCTTCGACAACCAGGGCTCGCCCCCCTACTGGGACCGCATCGGCCGCTGGGAGGCCGCCATGTATCGCGCGCACGAGGCCTTCCCCGAGGATGACGAAACCACCGCCTTCTACGCCCTGTCCCACCTGGCCGTGGCGCCCGCGAACCAACAGTCGCGTGCCAATGCCGATCGTGCCGCCACGCTGCTCCTGCCCGTTCTTGAGCGCAACCCCCTGCACCCGGGCGCCATGCATTACCTGGTGCACGCCAACGACACGCCGGGACGCGAGCGCGAGTTGCTGCACCTCGTGCGCAAGTACGAGTCCGTTGCACCCGACAACCCCCATGCCCTGCACATGCCCACCCACATCTACACCCGGCTTGGCGAGTGGCCTTCGGTGATTCGGGGCAACCTGCGCGCGGCCCAGGCGGCCCTCGCGCACCCCGCCGGTGAGAGCGGCGAGTACACGTGGGACGAGTTCGCCCATGCCATCGAATACCTGGTTTACGCGGAATTGCAGCAAGGAGGCGACGCAGCGGCGCTCGCACACCTGCGCCGCCTACAGATGCAGCCGAACCTGGAGCCGAGTTTCAAGACTGCGTTCCACCTCTCATCCACGGCAGCGCGCTACGCGCTGGAGCGAGGCGACTGGAAGGCGGCTGCGGCCCTGCCCGTCCGGATGCCGGCGTCGCTGGCGTGGGACAAGTTTCCATGGCCAGAAGCCGTCACCTGGTTTGCCCGTGGGATCGGCATGGCCAGGGGCGGCGATGCCGAGGGATCGGCGAGTGCGATCTCCCGGATGTTGCAGCTTGAAGCAGCCGCGACCGACGCAGGCGAAGACCTGTTCGCGCGAAGCATCCGCGTGCTGCGGCTTGCGGTGGAAGGCTGGCATGCACAGGGACAAGGCCACGCCGATCGCGCGCGCGACCTGCTTTCCCGGGCAGCGGCGTTGGAAGCCTCCACGCCCAAGCACGCAGTCACGCCTGGGCCCACGTTACCCGCCGAGGAGCAGCTGGGCGATCTGCTGATGCAACAGGGTCAACACGCCGACGCGCTTGCCGCCTACAGCCGCGCCCTGCAGCGTTACCCCGAGCGCTTCAACAGTTTGTTCGGCGCTGCCCGCGCCGCACTTGCCAGCGGAGACCCCGAACAAGCGCGTAGCACTTTCGAACACCTGGTGTCGATGGCAACGAAGGGGCCGCGCCGGCAAGCGGTCGAAGCGTGGGGACGGACGGCATTTGAGAGCGCTGTACCTGAGGGTGTGCCCCCGTCTGCCTCGCCTCCGACCCCGAGCGCCGGGCAGGTTCGTACTCACTAGGGACCCTCGCCAACAACATCGCGAGTGCCGCCAAAGACCGGGATGGAGGCTGACTCCCCTCGAGCAGGTCCTGATGCAACCGCTCCGGACCGTGATTTCCCAAGCGCGTACGTTACCTCAGCCCACCAGCCGCAGTCGCAGCTCCATGGGCAGGGCGAACACCATGTGCTCCGGCTCACCGTGCAACTCGCTGACGCTGGCAGCGCCGAGTTCCTGCAGGCGCTCCAGCATGCTGCGGACCAGGACGTCAGGGGCGGATGCGCCGGCAGTGACACCCACGCGGCGGCGGCCGGCGATCCAGGCGGGGTCGATCTCGTCTGCGCAGTCGATCAGCCAGGCGGCCGCGCCCTCGCGCTCGCGTGCCTCGTCCAAGGTTAAGTGCCCGGCGGCCGAGCGTACGACGCTTCCCACGGGCCCACTCGACGATCCACGCTTTGTAGCCGGAGAGCTGGGGCGGAGGATCAATCCTTTCATGGCTAGGTCCCGGAGCTCGTAGGGGCGATCCTGCGAAACAGCGGTGGCGACGAGGCCTTTGGTGAGAGCGGTCGGCATTGCCTGTCTGCTTCGGAAAGTGGCCGCAAGTGCAGACTAAGACGGGCTAGAAATGCCTGTCCACGCGGATCATCCGTGTCCTGGGGCGTGTAGCGAGGCAGCGTCAAACCGCCCAATGCAAAGCCAGGTGCGGCTGGTTAGCCGAAGTAGTGCTGGGAGAAGATATCGAACCGGTGCGCTGCACAAGGTTCTGCGGGCCGCTCAAGCCGACGCTGGGGACATTACGAATGCGCCGCTCTACCAACTGAGCTATTCCGGCGGATGTTGCGAGCCGGCGCGCGGCCGGCGGCGGGGCCGCAAGGGGGCGGATTGTAGGCGCCGCCGCGCGGCAGGGTCAATCGAGCGCTCCGGCGCGGCGCCGGCACGGGGCCCGCTAGTCGACCAGCTGCAGGCGCAACTCCCTGGGCAGCGCGAAAACCATGTTCTCGGGCTCACCCTCCAGCTCGGCCATTCCGCCCGCCCCAAGGGCGCGGAGGCGGTCGATCACGCCCTGCACCAGCACCTCCGGCGCGGAAGCACCCGCAGTGATGCCGATGCGGCGGCGTCCGGCGACCCATGCAGGGTCGATTTCGTCGGCCCCGTCTATCAGGTGGGCCTCAACGCCCTGGCGCTCGGCCAGTTCCCGCAGGCGGTTGGAATTGGAGCTGTTGACCGAGCCGACCACCAGTACGAGGTCGCACTCCTCCGAGAGGTTGCGCACGGCGTCCTGGCGGTTCTGGGTGGCGTAGCAGATGTCGTCGTTCTTGGGTCCCTGGATCGCCGGGAACCGCGCACGCAGTGCGGCGATGATGCCCAGCGTGTCGTCCACCGAGAGGGTTGTCTGGGTGGTGTACGCGCAGTTGTCCGGCTGGTCGAGCTGGAGCGTCGCAGCGCCTGCAAGGTCTTCGACCAGGTGGATCCGGCCGGCACCGGCCTGCACGCTCCATTGGCCCATGGTGCC
Source organism: Novilysobacter viscosus (assembly GCF_046600715.1). Classification (NCBI taxonomy): domain Bacteria; kingdom Pseudomonadati; phylum Pseudomonadota; class Gammaproteobacteria; order Lysobacterales; family Lysobacteraceae; genus Novilysobacter; species Novilysobacter viscosus. Next base: position 19,627 of record NZ_JBJMAV010000001.1, on the reverse strand, counting down.
CTCCACTTCCGGATGGCCGGCATGGCCGATCAGCACCATGTCCCGGCCGGCGCGGCACTGGCGCGCTACTTCCAGGTGCACCTTGGTCACCAACGGACAGGTGGCATCGAACACCTTCAACCCGCGGCGGTCCGCCTCCTGCCGCACGGCCCTGGACACACCGTGCGCGCTGAAGATCACCGTGGCACCGTCGGGTACCTCGTGCAGTTCCTCAACGAACACCGCGCCGCGCTTCTTGAGGTCGTCCACCACGAAGCGGTTGTGGACCACCTCATGGCGCACGTAGATCGGCGCGCCCAGCGACTCCAGCGCGCGGTTGACGATCTCGATCGCACGGTCGACGCCGGCGCAGAAGCCGCGGGGGTTGGCGAGCAGGATGTCCATCCCGGCGATTTTACGCCTTGCCCGGGCGCTCGGCGGGCGCGCTGCTGAACAGCCCGGCCACCGCGATGCCGATCGCGCCACCCACGATCGCCATGTCGGCGATATTGAAGGCCGGCCAGTACCAGTCCTGCCAGTGCCACTGGATGAAGTCGACGACGTGGCCATGCACCATCCGGTCGATGACGTTGCCGATCGCCCCGCCGATGACCAGCGCGTACGGCAGCGCCGTCTTCCACTCGCCGCGCGGGGTGCGCGAAAGCCAGAACGCCAGCAGGCCGGAGATCGCCACCGCCAGGACAAGGAAGAAGTACTTCTGCCAACCCCCGGCATCGGCCAGGAAACTGAAGGCCGCGCCGGTGTTGTAGGTGCGGTACCAGTTCCATATGCCCTCGATCACCGGCACGGCGGTGTACTCGGGCAGCGAGGTAAGCACCCAGTACTTGGTCAGCTGGTCCAGGGCAAGGACAAGGGCTGAAACGGCGAGCCAGGGCAGTGCGTTGCGGCGGGTCGGTTGCATGGAGGTCCGAAGAGGTGCGTTGGAGTAGTGACTGCGGTCAGGCTACCGGGCGGGCCGGGATCAGCCGGGTCGGCATCTCGTGGGCCAGCCCATCACACGCCCGGAGCAATGAGAATCCGCTGAGGCCGTGGGCACCGGTACCGCAGGAAGAATGCGGGGAAGAGGCTCAGAACCAGCGGCGGTCTTCGCCCTGGCCGTCGACATTGTCCACGCACCGGCCACACAGGGTGGGATGCGCCGCATGCTGTCCGACGTCGGCCTGGTAGTGCCAACAGCGGCCGCACTTGGACTTCTCACTGGCCGAGGCCGAGACGACGATTTCCTTCGCGCCATCGTCCGCGGCCAGCGAAACATCGCCGGTAATGAACAGGAAACGCAGCTCCTCCACGAACGGGGAGAGCCAGTTCTGCTCCGACACCCCGCACGCGAGCGAGATTTCCGCTTCCAGCGCCGCGCCGATCTCGCCCGCGGCGCGCATCGGCTCCAGTGTCCGGCTCACCGATTCGCGCAGCGCCAGCAGCCGCTTGAAGTCCGCCGCGGTCAGCGCCGCCTCGGCCGGCATCGGCGCCACTCCGTCGTACCAGGTGGTGAACAGGACGTGGCCGTCGCGTTCCCCGGCCGCCGGAGCCGGCAGGTGGCCCCACATCTCCTCGGCGGTGAAGCTCAGGATCGGCGCGATCCAACGCACGAACGCTTCGGCGACGTGGTACATCGCGCTCTGCGCCGAGCGCCGGCCCCGCGAGTCCTCCGGCATGGTGTACAGCCGGTCCTTGGTGACATCCAGGTACAGCGAGCCGAGGTCGACACTGCAGAAGTTGGACAGGATCTGCACGACCTCGGCGAAGTCGTAGCGCTCGTACGCATCGGTGATGCGGCCCTGCAGCTCGTGGGCCCGGTGCACGATCCACGCGTCCAGCGCGACCATGTCGTCCATGGCGCGCAGGTGCCGGGCCGGCTCGAAGCCGTGCAGGTTGCCCAGCAGGAAGCGCGCGGTGTTGCGGATACGGCGGTACGCGTCGGCGCTGCGCTTGAGGATGTCATCGGAGACCGACATCTCGTTGCGGTAATCCGCCGATGCGATCCACAGCCGCAGCACGTCCGCGCCCATCGCGTCGATGACCTTCTGCGGCTCGACCACGTTGCCCAGCGACTTGGACATCTTCTTGCCCTGCGCATCGACGGTGAAGCCGTGCGTGAGCACCTGCCGGTACGGCGCCACGCCATCGATGGCCACGCCGGTCAGCAGCGAACTCTGGAACCAGCCGCGATGCTGGTCCGACCCCTCCAGGTACAGGTCGGCGGGCTTGCGCAGCCCGTCACCGGCACGCTGCGCGAGTACGCACTCATGGGTGACGCCCGAATCGAACCAGACGTCCAGGATGTCGGTGACCTTCTCGTAGCCCTCCGCCTCGTCACCCAGCAGGTCGGCAGGGTCCAGCGCATGCCACGCGTCCACCCCGCCTTGCTCCACCCGGTCCGCCGCCTGCCGCATCAGCTCGGCTGCGCGCGGGTGCGGCTCCTTGGTCAGTCGGTCGATGAACAGCGCGATCGGCACGCCCCAGTAGCGCTGGCGGGAAATGGTCCAGTCCGGACGGCCCTCGACCATGCCGGCGATGCGCGCCTCGCCCCACTCGGGCACCCACTTGACCTGCCCGATCTGCGCCAGCGCGTCGCGCCGCAGGCCCGCCTGCTCCATGGAAATGAACCACTGCGGGGTGGCACGGAACGCCACCGGCGTCTTGTGGCGCCAGCAATGCGGATAACTGTGGTTGAGGCGCTCGAACGCGAGCAACGTGCCGTTTCCGCGCAACACTTCGACGATGGCGTCGTTGGCCTTCCAGATGTGCTGGCCGGCCAGCGCCACGCCGTCGGCAGGCGGGGTCGAGGGCAGGTACACACCACGCGCGTCGACCGGATTGAGCGTCGCCGCGTCCAGCCCTTCGACCAGGCCGTACTGCTGGGACACCGCGAAGTCCTCCTGGCCATGGCCGGGCGCGGTATGGACCGCGCCGGTGCCGTCCTCGTCGGAGACGTGCTCGCCCAGCAGTACCTGGATCTCGCGGTCGGCATAGAACGGGTGCTGCAGGCGCAGGCCTTCCAACTCGGCGCCGGTCGTGCGGCCGAGCTCGACCACCGCATCCACGCCATAGCGTGCAAGCGCGCGTTCGACCAGCGCCGCAGCCAGCACCAGCAGGCGACGTCCGCCAGAGGGCGCGGCAGGGCCCTGGACCAGAACGTATTCCAGCCGGGCACCGACCGACACCGCCAGGCTGGCCGGCAACGTCCACGGGGTGGTGGTCCAGATCGGCATGGCGACGTCGTCGCCGGCATCCACCGCCACGCCGAAGGCCGCGGCGAGCTTGGCCGGCTGGCGCGCGGAATAGGCCACGTCGACCGCGGGGGACTGCTTGTCCGCGTATTCGATCTCCGCCTCGGCCAGCGCCGAGCCGCAATCGAAGCACCAGTGCACCGGCTTGGCGCCGCGCTGCAGGTGGCCGCGTTCCACGATCCGGGCCAGCGCACGCAGCATGTCCGCCTCGTAGCGGAAGTCCATCGTGCGGTACGGGTTGTCCCAGTCGCCGAGCACGCCCAGGCGCTTGAAATCGCGGCGCTGGATGTCGATCTGCTCGGCCGCGTACTCGCGGCACTTCTGGCGGAAAGCGGCGGCATCGAGCTTGTCGCCGACCTTGCCGTGCTTTTTCTCCACCGCCAGCTCGATCGGCAAGCCGTGGCAATCCCAGCCCGGCACATAGGGCGCGTCGAACCCCGACAGCAGGCGCGACTTCACCACCACGTCCTTGAGCACCTTGTTGACCGCATGTCCGATGTGGATCGCGCCGTTGGCATACGGCGGGCCGTCGTGCAGCACGAAGCTGCGCTCGCGGCCGCCCACGCGCTCGCGGATGCGCTGGTAAAGGCCCTGCTCCTCCCAGTTGGCGAGCATCTTCGGCTCGCGCCTGGGCAGGTCGCCACGCATCGGGAAATCGGTCGCGGGCAGGTGCAGGGTCGCCTTGTAGGGATTGGCGTCGTCGTTCTTTGCGCTCACGCAGTCGCTCTTCGGTCGTGGTGCAGGAGGGCGCGCGCCTGCTCGGCGTCACGGTGCATCTGGGCGGTCAAGTCGGCCAGGTTGTCGAACTTTTCCTCGTCGCGCAGGCGGGCGACGAACTCGACCTCGATCCGGCTGCCGTAGAGGTCGCCTTCGAAGTCGAACAGGTGGGCTTCCAGCACCGGCTCGCCGCCATCAACCGTCGGCCGGGTGCCCAGGCTGGACACCGAAGGCCACGCGTCCAGGCCCGGTCCGTGGACACGCGTGGCGTGGATGCCCGACAGCGCGGGAGTGTCCCCATCGAAATGCAGGTTGGCGGTCGGATAGCCGAGTTTGCGGCCCAGCTGGCGGCCGCGCCGGACGCGGCCACTGATGGCGTAGGGACGCCCCAGCAGACGCTCGGCCAGCGCGAAGTCGCCCTCGGCCAACGCCGCGCGGATCCGGGTGCTGGACACGCGTTCGCCGTCCAGCAGCACCGGCGCGATCTCCCCCGCGTCGAAACCCAGCTCCCGGCCCTGGGCCCGGAGCGTTGCGAGGTCACCCTGGCGTCCCTTGCCGAAATGGAAGCCCGGGCCCACCCAGACCTCGCGCGCACCCAGTCGCCGGGCCAGCACGTCGCGGCAGAAAGCCTCGGCGGACATCCCGGCCATGCGCGCATCGAACCTGAGCAGCCCGACCTGGTCCACGCCCAGGTCCACCAGGCCCTGCGCCTTGGCGCGGGCGGACAGCAGGCGCGGCGGCGGGGCGTCGGCGGCGAAGAACTCACGGGGCAATGGCTCGAACGTCAGTGCCACCGCGGGGACGCCCAGCGCCCGCGCGCGGTCCACCGCGTGGCGCACCAGTGCCCGATGCCCCAGGTGCAGGCCGTCGAAGGCGCCGATGCAGACCACACTGCCGTGCGGGCATCGGGGCCCGCCGTCGACGTCTCGGAACAGCCTGCTCATCGGCCGAAGTATAGCCGGGGTGGGGGTTTGGCCGGTGTCGCGCGGGCGCGGGCGATCCGTGCAACTGCAGGAGCGACTCTCAATGCCTCATGTGGCGAGGTCGCAGGCCCAGAGCGACCAGCACCACGGCATACGCCGCAGCGCCGGCGGCAATCGCCGCCAGCAACCAGAGCCACCGCCAGGCCATGGCCAGGTCGGTCCAGTCGCCGACGTGCGTACGCACCGCAAGCACCGCTGCGGTCATCGCCGCGAGGCCCGCCAGGATCCGCAGCAGCCAGCTCGCCCAGCCCGGCGCGGCACGGTATATCCCGTCGCGGCGAAGGTAGCGCCACAACAGTGCCGCGTTCAGCACTCCGGCCAGCGCGGTGGCACCGGCGATGCCCACGTGCGCGGCCTCGAACCCGGCCATCCACAGGGGCGTGACGAATGCGACGGTCAGGACCACGTTCGCCACCACCGTGATGACCGCCGCCCGCATCGGGGTGCGGGTGTCCTGCCGCGCATAGAACGCCGGCAGCAACACCTTGCTGAGCATGAACGTGGGGATTCCCACGCTCATCGCCATCAGCGCGTATCCCACCATCCGCGTGTCCTGGTCGGTGAAGGCACCGCGGCGGAACAGCGAAGCGGTCAATGGCTCGGCCAGCAGCGCCAGCCCCAACGCGGCCGGCATGCCCACCAGCAACACGGTGCGCAGGCCCCAGTCCAAAGACCGCGAGTACCCGTCGGCATCGTCGTCGGCGTGGTGGCGCGACAACTGCGGAAGGATCACCGTGCCGATCGCCACGCCGAACAGGCCGAGCGGCAACTCGGTGAGGCGGTCGGAGTAGTAAAGCCACGACTGCGCGGCCGGCACCAGCAGGGAGGCGAATACCGTGCCCACCAGCAGGTTCACCTGCGCGACCGAGGAGGAGAAGATCGTCGGCAACATCAACCGCCAGACCCGGCGCACGCCTTCGTGGCGCAGGTTGAAACGGAAGCGCGGGCGGATGCCCAGCCGGCCCATCGCCGGCCACAGCACCAGCATCTGCGCGATGCCGGCTGCCAGCACGCCCCAGGCGAGCGCCTTCTCGGGCACGTCCATGTAACCGGCCAGCAGCAGCATTGCGCCGATCAGCATCAGGTTGTGCAGCACGGGGGTCAGCGCCGGAAGGCCGAACTGCTTGAAACTGTTGAGTACCGCGCCGGCCAGGGCCGTCATCGAGATGAAGGTCAGGTACGGGAAGGTGACCCGCAGCATTTCGGCGGCCAGGGGCACCGTCTGCGCGTCGGGGGCGGCGAAAAGCAGGAACAGCTCGGCGATCCACGGGGCCGCCAGCATGCCCAGGCCGCTGACCAGGATTACGATCGCCAGCAGCGCGCCGGCGACGTGGTCGAGGAAGTCCTGCATGGCCTCGGGGTCCCCACGCTGCTTGAGCTCCGACAGCACGGGTACGAACGCCGAGGCGAACGATCCCTCGGCGAAGATCCGCCGCAGGTAGTTGGGAATGCGGTAGGCCACCACGAAGGCACTGACCGCGGGACCGGCCCCGAACAGGTGGGCCTGCACCGCGTCGCGCACGTAGCCGGCGATGCGCGAGATGAAGGTCATCGCGCTGAACACGGCACTGGAGCGAAGCATCCCGCCCCCGCTGCGGGGACCGGGCTCCGGGGTAGCCGCAGCCGGGTCCGGGGCCGGAGCGGTCAAGCGGGGCCCCGGGAGGGGGTCAAGTTGACGCAAGCCACTGAATCGCCCATAATTTCCTGTCTGCCTTCGCGCACACCCAACCCCTCTTTACCGTACCACCCATTTTTCAGGAATTCGCCGTGGCAAACATCAAGTCCGCCAAGAAGCGCGCCAAGCAGGCCGTCGTTCGCAACGCCCGTAATGGCAGCCAGCGTTCGATGCTGCGCACCGCCGTCAAGAAGGTGCTCAAGGCGCTGGGCGAGAACGACGCCGCTGGCGCCGAGACCGCTTTCGCCACCGCGCAGCCGATCCTCGATCGATTCAGCGCCCGTGGCCTGATCCACAAGAACAAGGCAGCGCGCCACAAGGCCCGCCTGAACGCCCGCATCAAGGCGCTCAAGGCTGCCTGATCCGGCGTCGCCGAGTCACCGAAAAACCCGGCCCCGGCCGGGTTTTTTCGTTTGTTCCGGTTGTGTCGGGCGCCCGCACTGCAGGGCCCATCCTTTAACGCCTGGCTTGGCCGCGAAGGTGGACGGCGTCAGGCATCCCCGCCGTTGGCCGCGGCCTCCAGCGCGTCTTCGCGCTGGCGGTCGAAGAACGCCATGACCTCCAGCATCACCGGCCACGTGCCATCCCGGCCGATGGCCGACACCAGGAACCATCGGTCGCTCCAGCCGAGTTCGTCGACGACGGCCCGTGCGGCCGCCTGGCGCTCGTCCTCGGGCAGCAGGTCGGCCTTGTTGAGCACGAGCCACCGCGGCTTGGCCAGCAGCTCCGGATCGTGTCGCTCCAGTTCGCGCTCGATTGCACGCACCTGCTCGGCCGGGCTGATCTCCACCCCGCCCTCCATCGGCGCGATGTCCACCAGGTGCAGCAGCAGGCGCGTGCGCTGCAGGTGGCGCAGGAACTGCGCGCCCAGCCCGGCACCATCGGCAGCACCTTCGATCAGTCCGGGGATGTCGGCGATCACGAAGCTGCGGTAGGCCTCGACGCTGACCACCCCCAGGTTGGGATACAGCGTGGTGAAGGGGTAGTCGGCCACCTTGGGCGTCGCCGCCGACACCGCACGGATGAGCGTGCTCTTGCCTGCATTGGGAAAGCCGAGCAGGCCGACGTCGGCCAGCAACTTGAGCTCCATCCTGAGCTCACGCTCCTCGCCCGGCAGGCCGGGCAGCGCCTTGCGCGGCGTGCGGTTGGTCGAGCTCTTGAAGTGCATGTTGCCCAGCCCGCCCTTGCCGCCGTGCGCCACCAGCAGGCGCTCGCCGTGGGTGGTCAGGTCGCCGATCACCTCGTCGGTCGCGATGTTGGTCACGGTGGTGCCCACCGGCACCCGGATCACCAGGTCCTCGCCGGCCTTGCCATACATCTGCCGGCCCATGCCGTTCTCGCCACGCTGCGCCTTGAACTGCTTCTGGTGGCGGAAATCCACCAGGGTGTTGAAGTTCTCGTCGGCCACCAGCCACACGCTGCCGCCATCGCCGCCATCGCCGCCGTCGGGCCCGCCCAGCGGGATGTACTTCTCGCGGCGGAAGCCCACGCAACCATTGCCGCCATTGCCGGCGACCACCTGGATTTCGGCTTCGTCTACTAGTTTCACGGTCTGGATCCAGAGGCAGTGGGGATGGAACGGGGAACGGGGACATTAGCAACAGCAGCAGCGGCGCCAGGCGATATCTCGTGGTCCGCCTTTGAGCCCGACCCAGCGGCCCTCGACCGCGCCCGGCCGACCGCCGCAGAAACGAAAAACCCCGCCGAAGCGGGGTCTTCGACTGCCGCGCCGGGCGACTACTCGCTGACGACGCTGACCGTGCGGCGCTTCTTGGCGCCCTTCACCGCGAACTGCACCTTGCCGTCAACCAGCGCGAACAGGGTGTGGTCGCGGCCGAGGCCGACGCCGCTGCCCGGATGGAACTGGGTGCCGCGCTGGCGCACGATGATGTTGCCGGCCTCGATGGCCTGGCCGCCGTAGATCTTTACGCCCAGGTACTTCGGGTTGGAGTCGCGGCCGTTGCGGGTGGAACCTACGCCTTTTTTCTGTGCCATGGCGGCTTCTCCTTACTTCTGGTCGCCACCGGCGATGCCGGTGATCTCGATTTCGGTGTAGTACTGCCGGTGGCCCATCTGCTTGCGATGGTGCTTGCGGCGGCGGAACTTGACGATGCGGATCTTGTCGGCGCGGCCGTGGCCGACGACCTTGGCGCTGACGCTGGCGCCCTTGAGCGCGTCGCCGAGCTTCACGCCTTCGCCGTCACCCAGCATCAGGACGTTGTCGAACTTGATCTCGTTGCCTTCTTCCGCTTCGAGCTTTTCGACGCGGAGCGTCTCGCCCTTCATCACGCGGTATTGCTTACCGCCGGTGACCAGAACTGCGTACATGACCGGATTCCTCTGTAGTTATTTTTTGGTCCTGGCCACCCTTGGCGGGCAGACAGAAGCGGAATTGTAGGGGATTCAGATAGTTGGAGCAACCGGGGCAATCCCCCGCCCGTCGAAGCGCCTGCAGCGGCGAGCGGGCCCTGGCGGCCCGACGTGACGGCGTTCAAGGCGTGGCCCCGTCCCGGCCAAGCCGCCGCCTTCCTGAACTGCGTCACCGGCCCGCGTCTTCCCTTTCCCGCATTTGCCCCAATTCAGGCCAGTCGCTACGCTCCCCTGTTCGCCGGCGTGTTGCCCGCCGGCCTCCCATCGAAGGCCCCCACCGACGCATGGATACCATCCGCATCCGCGGCGCGCGCACGCACAACCTCAAGAACATCGACCTCGACCTGCCGCGGGACAAGCTGATCGTCATCACCGGGTTGTCGGGCTCGGGCAAGTCCTCGCTGGCGTTCGACACCATCTATGCTGAAGGCCAGCGCCGCTACGTCGAGTCGCTGTCGGCCTATGCGCGCCAGTTCCTGAGCGTGATGGAGAAGCCAGACGTCGACCACATCGAAGGCCTGAGCCCGGCCATCTCGATCGAGCAGAAGTCGACCTCGCACAACCCGCGCTCCACCGTCGGCACCATCACCGAGATCTACGACTACCTGCGCCTGCTCTACGCGCGCGTGGGCACGCCGCGCTGTCCGGACCACCACTACCCGCTGGAAGCCCAGACGGTCAGCCAGATGGTCGACCAGGTCATCGCGCTGGCCGACAAACCCGGCACCGCCGAGCAGCGCTACATGCTGCTGGCGCCGGTGGTCAGGGAGCGGAAGGGCGAGCATGCCCAGGTGTTCGAGCAGTTGCGCGCCCAGGGCTTCGTCCGCGTCCGCGTGGACGGCGTGCTGCACGAGATCGACGCGGTGCCGCCGCTGGCCCTGCGGGTCAAGCACACCATCGAGGCGGTGGTCGACCGGTTCCGCCCGCGCGCGGACATGAAGCAGCGGCTGGCCGAATCCTTCGAGACCGCATTGAAGCTGGGCGATGGCATGGCCTCGGTGGTATCGCTGGACGAGGGTCCCGCGGAACCCCTGCTGTTCTCCTCCAAGTACAGCTGCCCGGTATGCGACTACGCGCTGCCGGAGCTGGAGCCGCGGCTGTTCTCGTTCAATTCCCCGGTCGGCGCCTGCCCCACCTGCGACGGCCTGGGCGTAGCGCAGTTCTTCGACCCGGCCCGCGTCGTCGTGCACCCGGAGCTGGCCCTGTCAGCCGGCGCCGTGCGCGGCTGGGACCGCCGCAATGCCTACTACTTCCAGCTGATCCAGTCGCTGGCCCGGCACTACCAGTTCGACGTCGACGCACCCTGGCAGTCGTTGCCCGAATCGATCCGCAATGCGGTCCTGTTCGGCAGCGGAACCGAGCTGGTCACCTTCACCTACCTCACCGACGGGGGCGGCCGCAGCCCGCGCCGGCACCGCTTCGAGGGCATCGTGCCCAACCTCGAGCGACGCTACCGCGAAACCGAGTCGGCGGCGGTGCGCGAGGAGCTCACCAAGTACATCAGCGAGCGCGCCTGCACCGAGTGCGGCGGCGCCCGCCTCAACCGCGCCGCGCGCAACGTGTTCGTGGACGACCGGCCGCTGCCGGACATCGTGGTCCTGCCGATCGACGAGGCGCTGACCTTCTTCAAGGGGCTGCAGCTCCCGGGCTGGCGCGGCGAGGTCGCGGCCAAGATCGTCAAGGAGATCGGCGACCGCCTGCGCTTCCTGGTCGATGTCGGGCTGGACTACCTGTCGCTGGAGCGCAAGGCCGACTCGCTGTCGGGCGGCGAAGCGCAACGCATCCGCCTGGCAAGCCAGATCGGCGCCGGGCTGGTGGGCGTGCTGTACGTGCTCGACGAGCCGTCCATCGGCCTGCACCAGCGCGACAACGAGCGCCTGCTAGGCACCCTCACCCGCCTGCGCGACATCGGCAACACGGTGATCGTGGTCGAACACGACGAGGACGCCATCCGCCTGGCCGACCATATCGTCGACATCGGCCCGGGTGCGGGCGTGCACGGTGGCGAGGTGGTGGCGCAGGGCTCGTTCAAGGACGTACTCAAGGCGCCGCGCTCGCTGACCGGCCAGTACCTCAGCGGCAAGCGGCGGATCGAGGTGCCCAGCAAGCGCCGCGCGCCGGACCCGAAGGCGACCCTGCACCTGCGCGGCGCCACCGGCAACAACCTCAAGAACGTCGACCTGGACATCCCCGCCGGGCTGTTCACCTGCGTCACCGGCGTGTCCGGCTCGGGCAAGTCGACGCTGATCAACGACACGCTGTACCCGATCACCGCCAACGAGCTCAACGGCGCGTCGCAGACGGTGGCGCCGTACGTGTCGGTCGAGAACGTCGACCTGTTCGACAAGGTCGTGGACATCGACCAGTCGCCAATCGGGCGTACGCCGCGTTCCAATCCCGCGACCTACACCGGCCTGTTCACGCCGCTGCGCGAGCTGTTCGCGCAGGTGCCCGAATCGCGTGCCCGCGGCTACGCACCGGGTCGCTTCAGCTTCAACGTGCGCGGCGGCCGCTGCGAGGCCTGCCAGGGCGATGGCCTGATCAAGGTCGAGATGCACTTCCTGCCCGACGTCTACGTGCCCTGCGATGTCTGCGGCGGCAAGCGCTACAACCGCGAGACGCTGGAGATCCTCTACAAGGGCTACAACATCAACGACGTGCTGGAGATGACCGTCGAGGATGCACTGAACCTGTTCGAAGCCATCCCGTCGATCTCGCGCAAGCTGGAAACCCTGATCGATGTCGGCCTGAGCTACATCAAGCTGGGCCAGAGCGCGACCACGCTCTCGGGCGGCGAGGCGCAGCGGGTGAAGCTGTCGAAGGAACTTTCGCGCCGCGACACCGGGCGCACGCTGTACATCCTCGACGAGCCCACCACCGGCCTGCATTTCCACGACATCGAGCACCTGCTCGCGGTGTTGCACCGCCTGCGCGATGACGGCAACACGGTGGTGGTGATCGAGCACAACCTGGACGTGATCAAGACCGCCGACTGGATCGTCGACCTCGGCCCGGAGGGCGGCCACCGCGGCGGCACCATCCTGGCCACCGGCTCGCCCGAGCAGATCGCGGGGCTGCCGCATTCGCACACCGGCCGGTTCCTCGCGCCGCTGCTGCCCGCCGGCAAGTCCAGCGCGAAGCCAAAGTCCAACCCCCGCACCGGTGGCACGCCGGCCCGCAAGAAGACCACCAAGAAGAAGTCCGCCGCATGAGCGACGACCAGACACCCACTGACCCCTCCCCGGCCAAGGCCAAGGCCCGCAAGGCCGCGCCCCGCAAGCGCAAGCCGTCCACGCGCAAACCCACCGCGCGCACCAAGCCACCGGCTGCGCCGCAGGCCGATGCGCCTGCGTCCAGTGCTCCCGTCGCCGATGCCGTGCAGCGCCGGCTGATCGAGGTGCCGATGCCGGTGCGCTGGCGTGACCTGGACGCGTTCAACCACGTCAACAACTCCAAGTACCTCAGCTACCTGGAGGAAGCGCGGCTGCACTGGATGCTGGGGGTGCCCGGCCAGGGCCTGGACGAGGACGTCGCGCCGGTCGTCGCGGCGGCCCACCTCAACTACCGCCGCCCGATCGAATGGCCCCGGCAGCTCCGCATCGAGCTGCTGGTCGAGCGTCTGGGCAACACCAGCCTGACCGTTGCGCACCGGATCACCGATTCGGAAGACGCATCCACGCTCTACTGCGACGGCTACGTCGTACTGGTGTGGATCGACCGCCAGACCGGCCAGGCGGCGCCGCTTCCCGCCGGGGTCCGGGACGCCTGCCAGGGGTGACCCGCGCCCGATCGCGGTCGGGCGGGATGGTCGTCACCCTGCCTGCGGCAACAGGCGACGCCAGCACGGCCTGGGCACCGTGCGTGCTCAGCGACTCCCGGCCGCGCGCACCTCGAACAGCACCGCGCGCGTGCCGCCACCCTCCAGCTCCAGGACCACGTCCACGCTGCCATCCGGCTCCAGCTTCCCGCGCGGGTGCCTCAGCATGAGGTGCAGTCCGCCGGGCTGCAGCTCGACCTGGGCACCTGGCGGCACCGGCAGCCGTGCGACCGGCCGCATTCGACTGATGCCGTCGACGCGGGTGGACTCATGGAGCGAGACGTCCCCGAACGCATCACTGCGCGCGCCCAAGACGGTGATGGTCGAGGCGCATGGATTGTGGAGGCGCACGAAGCCGGCGAGCATCGGCATCGCGACCGGTGGCAGGCGCACCCATGCCCCCGCCGCCTGCAGTGCGCAGGACCCACGGGCGGCCTTGACTGGCGCCGCCGGTGCCGCCGGTGCCGCCGTGGAGACGAGCGGCATGGCAGCGAGCAGCGCCCCCACCAGCGTCAAAACACGCGTCATCTTCATCGGCCTATGATACCGGGAGGCCATGAATGGAGCGCGCGATGCACCGTCCCCTTACCCTTCTTGCAGCGGCACTTGCCCTCGCGGCGTGTACCCCGGACGGCCAGCGCGGTGACGATACGGCCGTGGTGCAACCGGCGGTCACCCCGACCACCGACCCGGCCGATGCCGGCAGCGCACCTGCGGGCGCGATCCCCGAAACCCGCCTGACCATTTACAGCGGCGACTACGAGGCGCTGGGCCAGAGCGCCACGCCCGGCATCGGCATGCCCGGCTATGCGCTGGTCGAACGCCCGCTCAGCTACGCGCTCAAGCGCGGCACCAACTCCGTCTCGGCAGCCAGCGTACCGCCGGCGATGGACGTGGAAGCCGCGGTACTGCGCCCGGCGGGAGACGGCACCAGCGTGCTTTCGCAGCGCTACCTCGCAGGCCTGTCGGTCGGGGGCGACGTACTGGGCCAGGCGGTGGGGCAACGGGTCGCGGTGGAGCACACCTCCGGTGGCGCCAAGCAGACCGACAACGGGACCCTGGTGTCGTCATCGGGCACCAGCCTGGCGCTGGCGCTCAACGACGGGCGCATCAAGGTGATCCGCGACTACGACAGCTTCAGCGTGATCGACGGCACCACCACCTTCCCGGGCCAGCCTTCGCTGCAGTGGACCGTCGACGCCGCCGCGGCGGGAGACGCGGCGTTCACCCTGCACTACCCGATGGGGGGGATGGCGTGGCGTGCCGAATACACCGCGACACTTGCGCCGGGCGACGGCTGCGCACTCTCGCTTGACGGTGCGGCGCTGGTCGCCAACCGTTCGGGCGTCACCTTTACCGACGCGCGCGTCACCCTGGTGGCCGGGGAACCCGAGCGCGTCCGGCAGGACCGTCCGGAGATGCGTGAGCGTGCCGCCGTGGAACAGATGGCCATGGACGCCGCCGCGGGCAACATGCCCACGCAACGCCGCTCGGCCGAATACCACGCCTACGACCTGCCCCGCGCGGTCCGCATCACCCAGGGCGCCACCGAGCGCATCGCGCTGTTCCCCACTCGCACCAAGGTCGCCTGCGAGCGTGCCTACGTCGTCGAAGCCGACAGCCAGGAATGGCAGCCGCCGCAACCGATGCTGGACCCGGGCTATCGCGGCAGCACCGGCAAGCTGCCGGTGGTGGTTGCGGTGTCGCTGCAGAACAGCAAGGAGTCGGGCCTGGGCCAGCCGTTGCCGGCCGGGCGCGTGCGCGTGTTCGACGGTGCGGACTTCCTGGGCGAGTCCCGGCTTGACCACATCGCAGCGGGCGGCGAGGTGCGGGTGGAAGTGGGCGAGGCCTTCGACCTCTCGGCGGAACGCGAGAACACCGCCTTCAACGTCGACCGGAGCGGACGCACCATCACCGAATCGTTCGCGGTGACCCTGCGCAACGCCAAGCCCGGCGATGCCACCGTCCGCGTGGTCGAGCCCCTGCCGCGCTGGAGCGACTGGGAGATCGTCGAGAGCAGCGTGCCGTCCGAACGCCAGGATGCCCGGCATGCGGTGTTTGAAGTCCCGGTACCGGCGGGCGGCGAGACGCGGCTGACCTACACGGTGCGCTACCGCTGGGCGCGGGACGTCATCCAGTGAGTGCCATTGCGGGCATCGAGACGGTTGCGCACGCCCACGACATCGTCGAACTGCGCCTGGCGCGCCCCCCCGTCAATGCGCTGGAGGCCTCGCTCTGCGACGGCCTGCGCGATGCGGTGAAGGCGGCCGTCGCCGGGGGCGCCCGCGGCCTGGTGCTGTCCAGCAGCGCCAAGGTGTTTTCCGCTGGCCTGGACGTGCCCCACCTGATGTCCCTGGGCGGCGACCGGTCCGCGATCACCGCGATCTGGGAGTCGTTCTTCGGCGCCGCCCGCGCGCTCGCGGCATGTCCGGTGCCCGTGGTGGCGGCCATCACCGGCCATGCGCCCGCCGGCGGTTGCGTGCTCGCGCTGTGCTGCGATTACCGGGTGATGGCGTCGGGCCCCTGCTCCATCGGGCTCAACGAGACCCAGGTGGGGTTGGCAGCGCCAGAGGGCGTCCAGCGCCTGCTTCGGCGTGTGGTGGGCCCGTACCGGGCCGAGCGCATGCTGGTGGCAGGCGAAATGATGGATGCCGCCAACGCGCTTCGCATTGGCCTGGTCGACGAGGTGGTGGACATCGACAGCGTCGTGCAGCGCTCGGTAGTCTGGCTGGAGCACCTGCTGGCACTCCCGGGCGAAGCGATGCTCGCGACCCGGGAGATGGCCCGCGCGGACCTGGTCGAGGCATTGCAGCCACGACACATCCAGCTGGATCGCTTCATGGACGCCTGGTACCGGCCGGACTGCCAGAACGCCCTGCACGCGCTGATGGCGCGGCTGGGTAAATAGCGATGGATCCGCGATCCTGTTGGCCGTCGAACCTAGATCGATGATGGGGCGGCGCGTCGCGCGTTGGCTCGACCCCTGCCCTCTCGGATCGAACAGGCAACCTGCGATGGATCACGGCTGAACCGTTCCTACGCCGGACCCCGGGCGACCGGGCGCGCCGGATCCTCGATCCAGCCGCTCCACGAACCCGTCGCCAACCCGGCGCCCGGCAGCCCCGCATGCGCCATCGCCAGCAGGTGGTGGCAGGCGGTGACGCCCGAACCGCACATGGCCACCCAGTCGCTGGCGGGTCGGCCCGCCAACAGCGTTCCGAACTCATCCGCGAGGCGTGCTGGAGGCTTGAAGCGACCGTCGTCCAGGTTGTCGGAAAAGGGCCGGTTGACCGCGCCCGGGACATGCCCCGCCACGCGGTCGATGGGTTCCACGTCGCCGCTGAAGCGCTCCGGCGCCCGTGCGTCGACCACGCCACGGCCCGCGGCCAGGTGCCGCTGCAATCGGGCGCTGTCGAGCAGGGCCGCATCATCGAATTGCACCCGATAGCCGGACCGACCGGGCGGAGGCACGTGCGAATCCACCGGCAGGCCCCGTTGCTGCCACCCTGCCCAGCCCCCGTCCAGAACCGCGACGCGTTGATGACCGGCCATGCGCATCAGGCACCACAGGCGAGCCGCGGCAAGCGCACCACCGGCGTCGTCGTAGGCGACCACTTGCGTACCAGGGGTCACGCCCCATGCCGAAAGCACCTGGCCAAACGCTTCGGCGGCGGGCCAGGGGTGCCGGCCCTCGCCGCTGCCCGGCGGACCGGAAAGATCGCGATCCAGATGCGCATACCGCGCCCCGGCCACATGGGACATGCGATACGCATCCTCGCCGGCACCGGGATCGGCCAGCGAAAACCGCGCATCGACCACCACGACCTCGCCGTCGACCAGCGCCGCCGCCAGGGCATCGGGATCCACCAGGGTGGTCCAGCCGGTCCGGTCGCTCGATGTCATCGGATCGCCTCCAGTCGCGCACGAAGGTTGAGCAGCATCGAGGCGGTCGCACCCCAGATGCGCTGGGCGGGATAGCGGAACTCGTGCACCTCGCGCTGTTGCCCGCGGTAGTCCAACCGCTGCGAGGCAAGGTTGCACGGGTCCAGCAGGAACCCCAGCGGCACCTCGAATACATCGGCCACTTCCGACGGATCGGGTACCGGCTGGTAGCCCACGTCGATAAGCGCCACGACCGGCGTGATCCGGAACCCGGTGATCGTGGCCAGGGGATCCAGGAACCCCAGCGGAGCTACCTGAGTGGGATGCAGGCCAATTTCCTCTCCCGCCTCGCGCACGGCCCCGGCCACCGCATCGGCATCCTCCGGTTCGAGCCGACCGCCCGGGAAGCTCACCTGTCCGCCATGGTGGCGTAGGGCATCGGTGCGGCGGGTCAGGATCACCTGCGTGCCTTCATCGCGTGGCACCAGGCCGACCAGGACGGCGGCCTGTACCAGGACTGCCGGGTCGGGGATCAGGTCATCGAGATCCGGGAGGTTCCAGCCGGCGCCTCCGGGTGGCGCATCGAGCGGATGGAGTGCCTCGCCCAGGCGCGGGCAGTCCCGGGGCGGCAGGTACGGGTTCCGGGTGCACGGGCGGGCCATGCCCCGAGGCTACCCCAGTCGCCCGGCCTCGCGCGCGGGCAGCACGGTGTCCATCCACCGAAGACGTTCGTCGTCGCCCATCTGCGACCACTGCGCGATTTCCGCGAGGGTGCGGTGGCAGCCTTCGCACAGGCCATCGGCGTCGAGGGTGCAGATGCCGATGCACGGACTGAGCACGGCGCGGAAGGTGGCCTCGTTCATCCTGGTCCTGAAATGCATTGCGCCGGCGTGGGCCGGCGCAATGGTTGAACGTTGAAGCTGGATCGGCGACGCCGCACCAGCGGGACGCTGCAGCGGCAAGCCCGACAGCGCTGCGCGCGGACGGACGGACCGGTGCGTTACTTGACGCTGACGAGCTTGATCTCGAACTGCACCGCCACGTTCGGCGGGAACGGCGTGTTCGGGTTGGCACCGTACGCGCGCTCCGGCGGCAGGGTGACCTCCCACTTGGCGCCGGCCGGCATCTGCAACAGCACCTCACGCATCGCCGGCATTTCGATCTCGCTGATCTTCATGGCCGGTACCGACTGCGCGGGCCGCGCCTGCGGTGGGCGTTCGCCCCACGCGAACGGTCCGGCGATCTGCAGTTCGACCGTGCTGGCCTGCGTCGGCTTGGCGCCGTTGCCGGCTTCGATCACGCGGTACTGCACGCCACTGGCAAGCGACTTGACCCCGGACTTGCCCTTGTTCTGCGCGAGGAAACCGTCGCTCTTGGTCTTGTTGGTGGCGGCGGCCTTCTCCCACTCGGCCTTGGCCCTGGCCTGCTGGCGCTGCTGCATGTTCTGCACCGCGCTGCGAAGCTGGTCGACCGGCACTGCCGGCTCCTTCTTCGCATAGCCCTCCTGCAGGCCCTTGATGATGCTGCTGACGTCGACCTGTTCACCGCTCTCGGCGGCATTGCGACCCAGGTCGTACCCGAGCGCATAGCTCAACTTGCCCTTCTCCGAGGAGATGTCCTGTGCGGCGGCGCTACCGGCGGCCATGGCAACTGCGGCGACGGCGGCCGCGATCAAACGCAACTTCATTCGGTAAAACCTCCGATAATGGCGCGGGACAGCGCTGGGCCATCCCGTTTCGTCCAGGACATGCATGCCCGGATTGGATGCGCAAACCGGGTCATGGGACCCCGACTTGACGGGCTAGGATAGCGGCGGCATGGCTTAACTGCCACTGACGCCGACCTTCTGACACCGCATCGGCGCTCGAGTTCCACGCCCGGCCGGTCTCCACCCCCTCCACAATGAACGGGTCATCCATGTCCGAATCGCCCCTGCTGATCGAAGACACCGGCGCCGTGCGCCGCATCACCGTCAACCGCCCCGACAAGCTGAACGCCCTGAACCTGGCCACCCTGGATGCGCTCGCCGAGGCATTCGAAGCGGCCGGGCGGGACGACGCGGTCCGGGCCGTGGTGCTGACCGGCGCCGGGGCCAAGGCCTTTGTGGCCGGCGCCGACATCGCCGAGATGAATACCCTCACCCCGGTCCAGGGGCGCGATTTCTCGCAGCGCGGCCAGCGGATGATGCGTGCGGTGGAGACCCTGTCCAAGCCGGTGGTTGCAATGGTCAACGGCTTCGCGCTCGGCGGCGGGCTGGAGCTGGCGATGTGCTGCCACCTGCGCGTGGCCGCCGACACCGCGAAGGTCGGCCAGCCGGAGGTCAACCTGGGACTGATCCCGGGGTTCGGTGGCACCCAGCGCCTGCTGCGCCTGGCGGGCCGCGCCGCGACCCTGGAGCTGTGCCTGGTCGGCGCGCCGATCGATGCGAACCGCGCGCGCGAGCTGGGCATCGTCAATCGCGTGGTGCCCGCCGCGGAACTGGAAACGGAAACGATGAAACTCGCCCAGCAGTTGGCGGCATCGGCACCCCTGGCGATGCGTGGCGTACTGGATTGCGTGAACTTCGGTGGCGAGTGCTCGATCGAGGAAGGACTGGCCTACGAAACGGCGCAGTTCGGGTTGATGTTCTCCACGACCGACATGCGCGAAGGGACTGGCGCTTTCCTCGAGCGGCGCAAGCCCGCGTTCACCGGCAGCTGAGCACGGCCAATCGCATGGCCACTGTCGGATCGCCCTGCAACCACTGCGGTTGCCAGCTGGACGGCGGCGCCGTGCAGCACGTGATTGTCGCGGCACTGCGTATCGATGACCTCGACAGGGCGATCCGGGCCGGGCTGCTGGCCGACCTTCCGCCGTGCACGGGTTGCAGTGCCGCCTGCAGCACACTGGTCGCGACGGCGCGGGCCGACCGCCTGTCGGCGCTGGCCGCGCGCGACCGCCACCGCGCGCGCCA